>JBMHDN010000033.1:0-73941 GCA_049889355.1 Puniceispirillaceae bacterium (SeqCode) | reverse complement strand
GCTTGGCTTGTTCAGCAAGGTGCAGACCGCCAGGCTGCGCGGATTGCGTGTTGCCAATATGGACATCACCTGTGCCAGGGTCTGGCCAGTATCAACAATATCTTCGACAATCAGCACATCACGCCCCTGAATGGCGGTTTCCATATCTTTTAAGATACGCACCTGGCCAGAGCTCTCCATCTCCATGCCATAGCTGGAGACCGTCATGAAATCGACTTCGATGGGCAAATCCATATGCCGGACCAAATCAGCAATGAAAACAAAAGAGCCGCGCAATAAGCCCACTACGACCAGCAATTCGGTATCGCGATAAGTCTGAGAGATTTGATGCGCCAGCTTTTTGACGCGTGAGGCAATCTCAGCCTCAGAAATCAGGATTTCCACCTGTTCCCCAGATACCAATACTGACATGGTTTTGTCCCCAGCTCCATTGTCGTCTGCGCGTGTGCCATGACCAGCAAATCAGCTTGGCAGGATAAAAATAAACCTGTTCATTTTTATCCTATTCAGGCTTGAAAACGAGACGCAGACCACCACATAATCAAACCTTCATAAACTAGCTTTTATCCGGCAAAAAGACCAGTTTAAAATGAGGCTATGAGATGGCGCATTGGCGATTGGCTGGTACCGCTTTGAGGCAGTAGATAAAAAAGACAAAGGGCAAAAAATGGCAAAAATCGCATTTATCGGTCTTGGGGTGATGGGCTATCCGATGGCAGGGCATCTGCATAAAAACGGCCATAGCGTGACAGTCTATAACAGGACCACGGCCAAGGCAGAGGCTTTTGTGGCTGAGTTCGGCGGTAGCCACATGGCCGCCACGCCTAAAGAAGCAGCAAAAGGGCAGGATATTATCTGTGCTTGTGTGGGCAGAGATGAAGATGTGGCAGCGGTGACCCTCGGTCCAGACGGGGCTTTTCAGGCCATGGATAAAGACACCATCTTTATCGATCACACCACCGCGTCTGCTGATATCGCGCGCCAGTGCGCAACACAGGCAGACAAGCTCGGGATCAGCTTTATCGATGCACCTGTATCTGGTGGCCAGGCAGGCGCTGAAAATGGCAAGCTCACCGTGATGTGTGGCGGGGATGAGGCAGCTTTTGCCCGGTCAGAAGCGGTGATGAGCTGTTATGGTGCGCGGGTTACCTATATGGGGGCGAGCGGTTCAGGCCAGCTGACCAAAATGGTCAATCAGATTGCGATTGCAGGTTTGGTGCAAGCCCTCTCAGAAGGGCTGAATTTTGGCCAAAAGGCAGGTTTGGATATGAACAAAGTACTGGCGGTTATTGGCGGCGGTGCGGCCCAGAGTTGGCAGCTGGATAATCGCGGCCAGACCATGGTCAAAGATGAATTTGATTTCGGTTTTGCGCTGGATTGGATGATTAAAGATTTGAAAATCTGTCTGGCAGAAGCAGGCCAGAATGGCGCAGAGCTACCTGTCACCGCGCTGGTGGCACAATTTTATGCGGCCTTGTCTAACCGCGGCATGGGGCGGATGGATACTTCGGCCCTCATTAAAAATCTGAGAGATAAATAAAATCAGGGATTTAAGCAGGCACCCGCTAGCTTAAAAAAGGAAGAGAAAATGGCAAATTTCGCTTTTATTGGCTTGGGGATTATGGGCCTGCCTATGGCAGGGCATCTGGCAAAGAGGCTCTCAGAGGGAGGCCATCGCCTGCGCGTCTTTGATCTGGATGAAGCCCGCCTCACTGAAATGGCCAGAACATATGGCGCACAAGCCGCTACCAGCCCGAAAGAGGCGGCAAAAGATGCAGATATCATCTTTGCTTGTGTAGGCAAGGATAATGATCTGGAGGCGGTAACAACCGGGCCAGATGGCACCTTTCAGGTGATGAAAAAAGGCAGCCTGTTTGTGGATCACACCACCGCTTCGGCGCAATTGGCACGCCGGTTATCTGAAGCTGCAAATGCAGCAGGTTTTGCGTTCATGGATGCGCCTATTTCAGGCGGCGAGCCAGGGGCGGTCAATGGGGTGCTTTCTATCATGTGTGGCGGTGCTCAGGCTGATTTTGAACGCGCCAGCCCCTATATGCAAAGCTATGCCAAATCGCTGAACCATATGGGGCCAGCTGGATCTGGCCAGCTCACCAAAATGGTCAATCAAATCTGTCTGGCCGGGATGGTCCAGGCTCATGCCGAAGCAGTGAATTTTGGCCAGCGTGCCGGGCTTGATATGGAAAAGGCCCTTGGCGTGATCGGCGGTGGTGCGGCCCAGAGCTGGCACCTTGATAATCGGGGGCCCTCTATGCTCGCAGGTGCGTTTGACGGCTTTGGATTTGCGGTCGACTGGATGCTCAAAGATTTGCGTATGTGTCTCTCAGAAGCAGCCGATAATGGCGCAGAGCTGCCGGTGACAGCCCTTGTGGCTCAGTTTTATGCCAGCCTTGCTTATCAGGGGCGCGGGCGTGCAGATATGTCTGCTTTGCTGGAGCGATTGCGTGAGTAACGCCTCGCCTTCTGATCCCCACTCTTTTTATCAGCTGGCATATTGTCTTTAGCTCTCATCCAGCGGTGGCAGATTGCGTGTCTCAAATAAGGTGAACGGGCCAGCGCTATCACCAAGACGCGCGGCGCGTCCGAACTCAACATAGCGCTCAGCAGAGGTTTTTAACGCCTGTTTTTCTTTATCGGTGAGGGCGCGCACCTCACGCCCGGGATTGCCGACCCAGAGCGTACCAGATGTCACCACCTTGCCAGGCGGTATCAGCGCGCCTGCGCCCACCATCGCCTCACGCTCAACCACCGCGCCATCCATCACAATCGCGCCCATCCCCACAAAACAGCAATCTTCTAATGTGCAGGCATGGATAATCGCGCTATGACCAATGGTTACATCCTTGCCGATGCGGGTGGGATATTCCCGCGAATCAATATGGACAACCGCATTATCCTGAATATTGGTATTGGCCCCAACTGTGATGTAATTGGCATCCCCGCGTAAGGTGACCTGGTGCCAGATAGACACATTCGGCCCGAGGCGCACGGCCCCTATGATTGCCGCTGTGCTGGCAATATAGGCTGTCTCGTCAATTTCAGGTTCCAGCCCGAGAAAGGGCTCTATGGTCGGTCCGCTTGTCATATTTGTTTCTTTTTTATCACTGTTAGCCCGTATTTTTTGAAAATTAAAACTGTCAGACCTATTTGACAAGTATGGCCAGAACGCTGCCCTCAGATATCAGTGGCTGAAGGTCATGGATTTTTAATTACAAATCATTATATTGAGGAACAGAACAACCTGATCGGTGTGATAAAGACATGTATTTGGCTAACCGATCAATAAAATGGAGACGAAAATGTCATTTGAACTGCCAGCCCTGCCATATGATTATGATGCGCTCGCTGATGCGGGTATGAGCCGCGAAACACTGGAATTTCACCATGATCTGCACCACAAGGCCTATGTAGATAATGGGAACAAGCTGATTGCCGGCACCCAATGGGAAGGCAAGTCCTTAGAAGATATCATCACCGGCACCTACACCAAAGAAGCGGTTGCCCAAAATGGTATTTTCAACAATGCTTCTCAGCATTGGAACCATGTTCAGTTCTGGGAAATGATGGGCCCGACAGGCCGCAATATGCCATCTGAATTGGAAGCGGCACTGAAAGATTCATTCGGTTCAATTGATGCCTTTAAAGAGCAGTTTGTTGCCGCGGGTGTTGGCCAGTTTGGTTCAGGCTGGTGCTGGCTGGTCAAAGAAGCAGATGGTGGTCTTGCTATCACCAAAACGGAAAATGGTGTGAACCCGCTTTGCTTTGGTCAAACCGCTTTGCTGGGCTGTGATGTATGGGAGCATAGCTACTATATTGATTTCCGCAATAAGCGCCCGGTCTATATCTCAAACTTCCTGGATAATCTGGTGAATTGGGAAAATGTAGCGAGCCGCATGTAAGGCTGGTTGCCGCTTAGAATAGATAAGCGCTTTAAAATAAAACCTCTGGCCGGGCTGCCAGAGGTTTTTTTAATGCGCTATCGGCAATAGAGGCGCTGTAACCTCTGTCTAAAAAAAGCCATAAACAGCCATAATGTCTCCTCTATTGGCATCTAAAGCTTTGAAGGTGATGATTCTTGTCTAAAAGACAGGTTCAGTTTAGATTGAAGATAAAGGAGAGAAGTGATGGAAGCGATGGTTTTCGCGTTAGGACTGGTGATGTTGTCTCAGACTGACGCCATGCAGGAATTCTCAAAACATTCAAACGGCAGTCAGAATTATGCCATTGTCTGGGCAGCGCCATGTGAAGAAGGGCTGAAAGACTCAGGCTATGCCATGCCTGCAGGCAGCCTTGTCATGCTCAAGCAATTGGATGATGAAGGCGAAAAAGGAGAGGTCTGCACAGACTGATGAAGCGTCTTGTGCAGCCTAGGTGTTTATAGGCACTCTTGGAGGGCCTATCTGCATTAAGACTGGCGGCGTCTTGCGGCTTCTAACACACGCAAACGCAGCGCATTTAATCGGATAAAGCCATAGGCATCACGGTGGTCATAATCACCTGTGCCTTCTTCAAAGGTCACCAAATCTTCAGAATAAAGCGAGTTTGGTGATGACCTGCCTGTCAGCATCATATTGCCCTTATAAAGCTTGAGGCGCACCTCGCCATTGACCGCGCCCTGACTGGCATCAATCGCAGCTTGCAGCATCTCGCGCTCAGGTGAGAACCAAAAACCATTATAGATAATCTCAGCATAGCGCGGCATCAGCTCATCTTTGAGATGCGCGGCTCCTCTATCTAATGTGATGGATTCCATCGCCCGGCGCGCTTTCAGCAAAATCGTGCCACCTGGTGTTTCATAGACACCGCGTGATTTCATACCCACAAAGCGGTTTTCTACCATATCAAGACGGCCAATCCCATGTTTGCCGCCCAACCGGTTCAGCTCAGTCAGCACGGTTGCCGGGCTCATGGCTACGCCATTAATGGCCACGGGATCGCCTGATTTAAATTGGATAGCAATTTCTTCTGGCGTGTCGGGTGCATCCAGGGGGTCAACGGTGCGTGAATAGACATAATCCGGTGCTTCCATATCCGGATCTTCCAACACTTTTCCTTCAGCTGAAATATGCAGCAAATTTGCGTCTACAGAGAAAGGAGCTTCGCCGCGCTTATCCTTTGGGACTGGGATTTGATTGGCTTCAGCATAGGCAATCAGCTTGGTACGGCTGGCCAGATCCCATTCACGCCATGGCGCAATCACCCGGATATCCGGCTCCAGCGCATAATAGCCTAATTCAAAACGGACCTGATCATTACCCTTGCCAGTGGCCCCATGCGAAACTGCATCTGCGCCGACTTCACGGGCAATTTCAATCTGTCTCTTGGCAATCAGCGGGCGTGCAATCGAGGTGCCAAGCAAATATTCACCTTCATAGGTGGTGTTGGCCCGGAACATTGGAAAGACATAATCAGCGGTGAAGGTTTCGCGCAAATCTTCGATATAAATCTCTTTGATGCCAAGCAATTCAGCCTTATCGCGCGCTTGTGTGATGTCTTCGCCCTGACCGAGGTCAGCGGTGAAGGTTACCACCTCACAATTATATTCAGTCTGCAGCCATTTCAAAATGACAGAGGTATCCAGACCACCTGAATAGGCCAGAACGACTTTCTTCACTTTATTATCTGCCATGATCTCTCTCGCTTCATTTCAAAAAAGGGCGCATATTTACGTTATCTGCACACGCTTATGGCAAATGACGGGGTTTTGCTCAAGTGAAATTGAGTCTGCAGGCTTTGGTTCTGGCCTTGTTTGCAGGCTGTATCCGGCCTTCTTTTACACCACTTCACGCAAATGCGGGCCTGGCTTGTGGCCGAGCGAGCGCATCGCACCCAGCAGGCCCAGCAAGCTGGTGGCCGCAGCCCCTAAAATCGCTGTCTGTAACACCAGTGTGATATCCAGTACAAAATCAGCATCCAAGAGCTGGGTGATCACCGCCCAACTGGCAAGCGTGCCTATCAAGCTGGCCGCGAGCGCGGTGAGCAGGCCGAGCAGCGCATATTCAAGCATCCAAGCCAGCAAAATATCGCGTCTGGTCGCGCCTAGGACTTTCAAAATGATGGAATCAGCCAATCTTTGAGCTTCTGTGCTGGCAACTGTACCGGCGAGTACAGCAATACCAGAGACCATGGTGACCAAAGCCGTCAGTCCAATGGCCCCACCTAGCAAATCGATCACCTTTGTCGCGGTGGCCACCGCATTTTTCACCGAGATAGCTGAAATATTGGCAAAATTGCGGGTCACCGCTTTTTCTACCTCTGAGGCAGCGGCCTCATCTTGTGTATAGGCGGCGGCTATCCAGCTATGCGGCGCCCCTCTCAGCGCATTGGTGCTGGCCACAAAGACAAAATTAATGCTGAAGCTCTCCCACTGTACATTGCGGGTATTGGCAATCTGGCCAGTGATTTCACGGCCCAGCACATTCATGGTGATGGTATCGCCCAAAGCCAGCCCGAAATCGGTGAACGCTTCATGTGAAATGGAAATCAGCGGCGGCCCATCATAATCTTCGTCCCACCATTCACCCAATTCAAGCTCTGTGCCATAGGGGATGGTATCTGACCAGGTAATGGCTCTGTCGCCGCGCAAAATCCAGTCGCTATTTTCAGGTGCCTCAATCTCGTTAGATGGCACATTATTGATCGCCACCACACGGCCTCTGAGCATCGGCGTTTTCTGGAGCCTGTCAAAGCCATCAATCTCAGAAAGCAAGCTTTCGAAAGGGGCGACTTGCTGAGGCTGGATATCCAAGAAAAACCAGTCTGGGGCCTGTTCTGCCACTCGGCTGTCAATCTGTCTGTCCAGATTGGCCCGTGTCAGGGTAATGGCCACCAACACGGATAAGCCCAACCCAAAAGCGATCACCACCGCGCGCAAGGGAGAGCCAGGCCGGGTGATGGCAGAAAGCGCAATGCGCCCTGGCACCCAGGACGGGGCCGGCAGGCGGCGCAGGAAACGCAGCAGCATTTCGCCTAGACCTGAGAGAATAAACAAAGAGACCAGCGCGCCGCCAATAAAGCCCAAGGTCAAGAGCCAATTGCCAGTAGCCAGCCAGGCTAATAGCGCGAGCCCAAGACCTGCTGTGACCAGCCCCACCCATGTCAATATGGGCAACTTGCCATCTGGCATGGCAGCCAGGCTCCGGAACAGATGGGCAGCCCGGATTTGCTGGGCCCGTGCCAGCGGCACCAGCGCAAAGATAAAGGCTGTGAGCAATCCAAAGCTGCCAGCTATGAATAACGGCACAGGGAAAATTTGCACCACCAAAGGCACGGTTACATAGCTGGAGAGGATGTTGGCTGCGATGATCGGCGCAAAGGCAGCTAAGATCAGACCTGCCATCACACCGATAAAGGCAATGCTCATCACTTGCAAGAGATATACCCTGAAAATCATCTGGGCAGAGGCGCCAACACATTTCAAGGTGGCGATAACAGGCATCCGGCTGGCCAGCCAAGCACGCACCGCCCCGCCCACACCAAGGCCGCCAATCAAAAGGGCTGTGAGCCCGACCAGCACCAAAAATACCTCGGCACGATCAATAAAGGTGGTAAAGCCAGGGGCAGCTCTGTTTAATTCACGCACCCGGACATAAGAATCTTCCAATTCAGCCTGCAGCTCAGCGGTCAGCTGGCCAGACTGGCTTGGGTCTGTCAGCAAAAGCCGCGTGCGGTAGGTGATAAAGCTGCCAGGCTGTTGCAAGCCAGAGGCAGCCAATGTGTCTTGTGAAATCAACAGGCGTGGGCCAAAGCTGATAAAACTAACGGATCTATCTGGCTCATATGTCAGCACACCGCTGATGCGCACATCCATCTCGCCCAGACGTGCCGTATCGCCAACTTTCAGATCTAAGGCACGCAATAAGGCGGCTTCAACCACCGCCCCATTATCGCTGAGTGCCGCATCAAGCGGCATGGCTATATCGCTGTCTTCTGCTGTACGAACCTCTGCCTCACCGATCAGCGGCCAGTTCTGATCAACGGCTTTTAATTCGACCAGCCGGCGATTAGAGGCGGCATCACTTGTATCAGCGGTCAGCATGGCACGCATCTGGACTACATCGCTTTTTTCGCCATAGCGTTCCAGCTTGTCCATAATGGCTGCTTCAGCAGGCAGGTGTAGGCTGGAGAGTTCAATATCACCACCCAACAGCAGCCGTGCATTGCCGGCAATCCCACTGCGCATAGATTCAGCCACTGAGCCGACCGCGCCAATGGCCGCAACACCGAGCATCAGCGCGCTCAAGAAAATCCGGAATTTGGTCAGGCTGCCCCGCATTTCGCGGCGGGCCAGACGCCAGGCTAATGCCCAGCTGTCAGGGGCGGGAACAGAAGCGGTAATGTGCTTTTCCTGTTGCATAATGCTCTCTTTGGCCGGTGTTTAATGGTTGGTAAGCTCGTCTGAGACAATCAGACCATCTTCGACACGCAAAATGCGCTCGCATCTGGCTGCCAATGTTTCGTCATGTGTGATGAGGACGAGCGAGGCCCCTACCGCATCTGTGGCTTCAAAAAGCTGGGCAATCACGGTTTCGCCTGTTTTAGAATCCAGATTGCCTGTAGGCTCGTCAGCCAGCAAGATTTTCGGGCGCGGCGCGATGGCCCGGGCAATCGCGACACGTTGCTGTTCACCACCTGATAGCTGATCAGGTAAGTGATTAAGCCGGTGTCCCAGCCCGACAGAAGCCAATGCTGAGCTGGCTTTGGCCGCTGCTTGTGGATCGCCAGCCAGTTCAAGTGGTACACTGACATTTTGCAAGGCCGTCATAGAAGGGATCAGACGAAAGGCCTGAAACACAATCCCAACCTTATCGCGGCGCAAACGCGCCAGCGCATCTTCATTCATATGAGTGATATCTTCATTAGCCAATTTAATCTGGCCGCTTGTAATCGCCTCAAGCCCTGACATCACCATCAGCAAGCTGGTCTTGCCTGCGCCGCTTGGACCTAAAACAGCCACTTTCTGACCAGCTAGAATATCGAGGCTTATGCCTTTTAAGATAGCCACCTCACCTTTGGATTCAGAGGCGATTTCTTTTTTGCCAACCGTGTCTGAGCTGCCATGCGCAGGCATCGCCAATGTAACATTCTGGAGAGATATTGTCGGGTTCATTGCTGTTTGGGTCATAAGAATTCTTAACTGCTTGCTTTTTAAATAGGCTCTAACGTTTTTAAACGCATTTCCGGTCAAACTGGACCAACTAAAACCAGCATCTCATGGCTTCTGCACAAGGGTGCTGGACGCCGCTTCAGATAACAGGCTATATCTTCAAATGAGGGCAGAGAGACCTAATTTAAATCATACGTGCTGTGATGCATGTCGCTTGGCCGGTAATGTAGGCATTGTTATGGCAAATGCAAGAGCATCGCCTGACACTGTGCCTGTGAAGAGCCTGCCATAACAGACAAAAATATGATGGCTAAGGATATGATGTCAAAAAGCAGGACCCGTACTGTGGTGAAGAAAGTCAATTCAGCAATCAAGATGTTACCGATAAGACATATGCTATCTGCTATGATTGTCATGTTGATGTGTGTTAGCCCGCTCAAGGCACAGGACGCATCGCTGCGGATCATGATGGTGGGCGATTCCATCACCGCTGGCTATGGGCTTGGCCCAGGAGAAGGGCTTGTTGATCAACTCAATAGAGCGCTTGCCGATCATCAAGCCAATATTGAGATTTTGAATGCAGGTGTATCAGGTGATACCACCGCAGGCGGGCGCGCGCGCCTTGGCTGGTCGCTCGCGGATAATCCAGATGCGGTGATACTGGCCCTTGGCGGTAATGATTTACTGAGAGGGATTGATCCGGCTGAGAGCCGCCGTAATCTCTCTGCCATGCTGGGTATGCTGGCTGAGGCTGAAATACCAGTTTTGTTGTGCGGCATGGTGGCGATGCGCAATCTGGGCCCTGAATATGAAGCAGCCTTTAACCAGATCTATCCAGAACTGGCTGCCGAATATCAGGTTCAGCTCTATCCTTTTTTGTTAGAAGGTGTCGCGCTCGACCCCAGCTTGAATCAGCCTGATGGCATTCATCCAAATCAAGCTGGGGTGGCACAGATGGTAGGTCGTATGGTGCCTGTTTTGCTTGATTTTAGTCAGCAACTCAACGCATCACGATAAAGATCAGGCCAGCTGGAGAGCAGAAAGAATAGAATGATGGGTTTGATTAAAAAGCCAAAACAAAAGGATCAGAACGGCCGTGATGCACAGCATAAAGCAGCGTCATCTAGAAAATCACATGCGAAAATTGTTGGACCTGCCCCGCAATCGGCCCCTCAAATTGCCCAGATTTTAGGCTATGGTGGATTGCTGCCTTTTATCGGGCTTGGCTTTTTGTCTCTTTTGCCGCTGGATATGCTTGGGCCCGCGCTGCAACAAAATATGCTTGAAGGCTTACTGATTTATGCAGCGATCATTTTGTCCTTTTTGGGTGGATTGCAATGGGGGCGTTTGGCGGCGCGTGCGCGTGCGCGTTTCGAGGCCGGTTTTTATATCTGGTCAGTGGTGCCGTCACTCTGGGGCTGGGCTTGTCTCTGGCTGATTGACAAGCCTGAGATGATATTGCTGAGCCTGATTCCGGGTTTTGTCATCAGTTATCTGGTGGATTGGCAGCTGGTGCGCAAAGGGCGCTGGCCACACTGGATGGCTGGGTTGCGTCTGCAGCTCACACTTGTGGTTTGTCTGATGATGGCAGCAACCAGCCTTGTGCTGATTTTTGCATGAGTGTGCGCAAAGACAGTATCAGCCGAGCAGATAAAATAGATGCAACTTAGCGGACCAAGAGGTTCAGCATCCGGCCAAGCGGACCGGTGAGCTCAATCGAATCTTCATTAACCGCATAAACAATACATTCACCATCATCATCAGCCACCGGCTGATGGACGCTGCCTGCATGTTGAATGGCGATATCACCTGGTACATAAGAGCCGTTTTCATCACTGAAACCACCTGCCAATACCAGGGTGATTTCACTGCCTTTATGGCTATGTGTCGGGACCGCTACGCCAGGGGCAATGCGATAGATGGTGGCTTTGCCTTTGGTCTGGCCGAAATCAAGTTGATGTTCAGCAAGCCCAATGCCAACGCGGCGCCAGCTCTGTGCACAGTCTAAATCTGGCATGTAATCGGCAATAGGGCGCGGCAGATGCGCGCTGACCAGCGGATCATCATTATCCTGCAACGCTGAGGCTTGAACTGGCTTGGTGCGTTCAATTTCAGCCATCACCGCTTCAAGCGCACCTTCGCTCATTGAAACAGGTTCTGATTCTTCTAAGAGATAGCCGCCCACATGCAAAAGCAAATCCACTGTGCGCGCGCTTTTGTTATTCATAGCAATATGCGTCTCAACCAACAGCTCTAAGGCTGCAGGCAGGCCGCCATTAACATAATCGACCAGCAAACTGTCTAAGATATCAGTATGGTCGTTGGGTGTCGGTACAGACCCATTCATTGTCGCTCTATGCCTTCTTCTTCATCAAGCAGAGCACGCATTCTGTTTAATGCCAAACGTATGCGTGACTTAACCGTTCCCAATGGAACGCCGCTTTCTTCTGCGATGTCGCGATGCGATTTCTGATCGTAATACGCAGCGAAGATCATTTTGGCTTGCTCTTCAGGCAATTTTTTCAGGATGCGGTGGATTTTCGCTTCATCTTCATGCCGTTCAACCACTTTATCACTGGTTTCCACGGCCTCTGGAGCGATGGCCGGGTCAGTCATATCAGGCAATGGCCGGTTTTCACGGCGCAGCCTGTCAATGCGTTTGTTTCGGGCGATGGTGAAAATCCAGGTACTGGCCCCCGCATATTTGGGATCATAGGTCTCGGCGCGGCGCCAAACCATGACCATAGCTTCCTGAACCACTTCTTCGGCAGTGGGCATATCAGCGCCCATGCGCATCAAGAAACTTTTTAAACGCGGAGCAAAATGGGCGAAAATCTGGGCAAAAGCATCCTTATCCTTGAAGCGTCCGACGCGCACAAGGAGGTTCTCCCAGCTATCTTGCTGGGTTTTAGCCATATCCATATCGCCAGGTCCCATACCCTGATTAAAGGCCCAATCGGCGCTTTGCACAAGGTTTAAATCCTGGGTAGCAGAAAAACTATCCATCTTGTTCCGGTATAATTTAAGTTCCCCGAGCTTCATATTGACGGAGAACGGCCTGATCTTGCTACAGAAAACGGACGTTTGGCTTTCCAAATTGTGGAAAAATTAAAATCAGATGGCGGCCATCAAATGACCATAATTTTCACTTTAAAAGGAAAGCAGGATAAAATCTGGATCAAATGAATCGCTTTTTCTTGCGCTTTTGACACAGTTTTGCAAATTTAGGAGCGCAGTTGGTATGCACATCACCGGTAAGATACGGCGATTCGGGCGCGCGAACTGCAAAAAATTCAAACCATAGGCAAGCATGTAACAAGGTGATCGCGACTCATGATGGCTGTTTCTTTATTCTCAATGATGCGCTCGCGCCGTTTTCTGGGCGGTATTTTCAGCATATTGGCCATTTCAGGTTTTGCGATGAGCGGTGCGCTGGCGCAGCCAGAGGTGATTTCCACTGAGAAGGATTGGGGTGTCTATCGTCATCAATCTGATGCTGGCCGGATTTGTTTCATTTCTTCTGAGCCGAAAAAGAAGCGCGGGAATTATGATCGCGATAACCGAGATGAAACTCGGGTTTATGTCTCGCATGGTCCTGGTAAGGCTGATCGCAATGTAGTCCAGATCCTGGCCGGTTATAAATATAAAAAACAGTCAGAAGTTTCTGTTACGATAGATGGCAAGACCGCGAAACTCTTCACTTTGGAAGATCGCGCTTGGGCGATGAGCCCAGAAGATGACCAGCAGCTTATCCGCCAGATGAAAGCAGGCAATAAGCTGGTTATCAAAGGGATTTCAAGCCGCGGTAATGAGACGATTGATGAATATTCGCTCTCTGGCTTTACCGCAGCGAAAAACAAGCTGGATAAGCTTTGCCCTTAAATGCGCTGGCTTGCCAGCCAGCTATGATTAAGGGCATGTTGAATGTCGATGATAATGGATAGCATACCGTCACAGGCTGAAAAGCAGCGTCAGCCCTTGCTGGGTTATGATCAAGATGAGCTGAAAGCCATTTTGAGCGAGATGGGTTTGCCTAGCTTTCGGGCGCAACAGCTTTGGAGTTGGGTCTGGCGTCATGGCATCACCGATTTCAATGATATGACGAATATCGCCAAAGATACGCGTGCCAGGTTGGCTGAGGCATTTCATATTGACCGCCCAGCTATCTCACGGCGTCAGGATTCCATTGATGGGACGATTAAGTGGCTGATTGAAACCCATGACAAGCAGCTGGCAGAGATGGTCTATATCCCAGATGATGACAGAGGCACTTTATGTATCTCCAGCCAAATCGGCTGCACCTTGAATTGTAGCTTTTGTCATACAGGAACCCAGCGTCTGGTGCGCAATCTTGATGTGGCAGAGATTGCAGGTCAGGTGCTGCTGGCGATGGATGAGCTGGGCGATTGGCCGGCAACAAGGCCTGATCGCAGATTGACCAATATTGTGCTGATGGGGATGGGCGAGCCGCTCTATAACTACCAGTCCGTGGCCAAGGCGATGCGTATTATCATGTCTGGTGATGGGGTGGGCTTATCTAAGCGGCGGATTACGCTATCGACATCTGGTATTGTCCCTGAGATTGAAAAATGCGGGGCTGAACTGGGGGTAAATCTGGCGATTAGCCTGCATGCGGTGCGTGATGATTTGCGCGATATTCTGGTGCCAATTAACCGGAAATATGATTTGGCTGAATTGGTGCAGGCGGTGCGTGATTATCCTGGCCTGAGCAATGCACGGCGTGTCACCTGGGAATATGTGATGATCAAAGGCGTGAATGACACAGAGGCAGATGCCCGCCAGCTGGTCCAGCTGATCAAAGGTATTCCCTCAAAGATTAACCTCATTCCGTTCAACCCGTGGCCCGGCACCGATTATGAATGCTCAGATCCACAGCAGATTGATAAATTTGCCGCTATTGTGATGCGGGCTGGTTATGCTTCACCTGTACGCACCCCGCGTGGCCGTGATATTCTGGCTGCGTGCGGTCAGCTGAAATCTGATTCTGTCAGATTGCGGAAAAGCCAAATGGCAGAGCAGCAAAAACAAGAGCCGCAGGCCCTTTCGGCATCTTGAATAAACGCGTGGTAATGCGTACATTATGATCAACCATTGCAACGTTCTTTTTGAGGAGATCGACAGATGCAAGATAACCGTTTCATGAACACAGCTGCCGCGCAGGCTAGCCAGATTGATGTGGGACTGCGCCAATATATGCTGGGTGTGTATAACCATATGACCACTGCTTTGGCGCTGACAGGCTTTTTTGCCTTTGCCATGAAATGGGCAGCACTCAGCATTCCTGGTGTCGCACAGCTGGTCTTTGGCAGCCCGCTTCAATATGTGGTGATGTTTGCCCCCTTCGCGCTGGTGATGTATCTCAGCTTTTCTATCCAATCCATGCCAGCTGGGCGTGCACGCGCGGTGTTCTATATTTATGCAGCGCTGATGGGCCTGTCCTTATCGTCCATTTTGTTGGCCTTCACTGGCGCCTCTGTGGCCCGTGCCTTCTTTATCACAGCAGGCGCTTTTGCCGGTCTGTCTATTTATGGCTATTCAACCAAGCGTGATTTATCTGCTATGGGCGCCTTTATGGTGATTGGCCTCATTGGGCTTATTCTGGCTTCTGTGGTGAATATCTTCATCGCCTCAGCCCCGCTGGAATTCACCATCACCATTGCAGGTGTACTGATTTTTGCTGGCCTGACCGCCTGGGATACACAGAAAATTAAATCCATGTATGCCGCTGGGGACAGCTCTGATGTCGCGACACGCAAATCGATTTATGGCGCGTTGACCCTGTATCTGGACTTCATCAATATGTTCTTGATGCTGATCAGACTGATCGGAAACCGCGAATAGTTTGACTGGTACTGACCAGTTCATGATAAATAGCTCAAATCCGGCAGCGAAGTTGCCGGATTTTTTCGTGACATATCATTATTTTTTAAACAGACCGGTGAGACATAATGACGACGCTTGCTGCTTTTTTATCTGACCAGAATCAGCTGGCTGAGGGGCTGGCTGACACGCTGTTGGCCCTTGGTGATGCCGCATGCGATATTGCAGCGCTGACCGCCGTAAACGGGCTGGATGGCCAGTCCTTTGGTGCGCTCACCGATGGTTCAAATAGTGATGGAGATCAGCAAAAGGCATTAGATGTGCAAGCAGACCAGCTGATTGAAGGCGCCCTGACCAAAACCAGAACAGCGCTGTATCTCTCTGAAGAGCGCGATGCGCCTGTTGCGCTGGCTCAAGACGGGTCTTTTATCGTGGCCTGCGATCCGCTGGATGGCTCGTCCAATATTGATACCAACTTATCGATTGGCACTATTTTTTCGATTTGGCCTGCTGCGCAAGGCGCAAAAAGCCCTTATCTGCAAAAGGGGCGGGATCAGCTGGCTGCCGGCTTTTTTGTCTATGGCCCGCAAACGACCTTACTGCTGACCTTGGGGTCAGGTGTTTTTGCCTTTTGTTTTGCGCCAGACAAAAAGATGTTCATGCAAATGGACTGGCAGGTTGATATCCCACAAGCCACACAAGAATTTGCCGTGAATGCCGCAAATCAGCGTTATTGGCAGGGCCGGAGCAAAGCCTATCTCAGCGATCTGCTGGCGGGTAGTGACGGGCCGCGCGGCACGCATTTCAATATGCGTTGGTGCGGGTCTCTGGTTGCGGATGGTTGGCGCATTTTTCGGCGTGGCGGTATTTTTCTCTATCCGTCAGATGCACGCAAAGGATATGAAAATGGCCGGCTCAGGTTGGTTTATGAAGCGGCGGCGATTGCTTTTCTGACAGAACAGGCAGGCGGGCTTGCCACCAATGGCAATCAGCCTATTCTGGATATTGAGCCAACAAAATTACACCAGCGCACCGCGCTTGTTTTTGGCAGCGCGCAGGAGGTGCGACAGCATGCCAGCTATGCGGAAATTTCTTAACTGATATTTTTTATCCGCTGACTGAACATATTCTTCCACTTTTGGGGCCAAAAACATGCTGATTTCTCTGCGTCAACTGCTTGATCACGCCGCTGAACATGATTATGGGCTGCCAGCTTTTAATATTAATAATATGGAGCAGGGGCTGGCCATTATGCAGGCGGCCGAAAAAACCGGTGCACCAGTGATTTTGCAGGCCAGCCGCGGGGCACGTAAATATGCAGGCGATGTGCTCTTGCAAGCACTCATTAAAGGCCTGGAAGCCAGCTATCCGCATATTCCAATTTGTATGCATCAGGATCATGGCAATTCTGTGCCAACTTGTTTGACCGCCATTCAATATGGGTTTACCTCTGTCATGATGGATGGCTCGTTGGAAGCAGATGGCAAAACCCCGGCTTCTTATGAGTATAATGTCGATATCACCCGCCGGGTGGTAGAGATTGCACATGCAGCCGGTGTGTCTGTTGAAGGTGAATTAGGTGTACTTGGCTCGCTGGAAACCGGTATGGGCGATCAAGAAGATGGTCATGGCGCAGAAGGACAATTATCAGAAGACCAGCTGCTGACTGATCCTGATCAGGCGGTAGATTTTGTACAGAAAACAGGTGTAGATGCGTTGGCCATTGCAATGGGCACGTCGCATGGGGCCTATAAATTTACGCGCCAGCCTGATGGCGATATTCTGGCTATGGATGTCATTGAAGAAATCCACCGTCGTCTGCCAAATACCCACCTGGTGATGCATGGCTCTTCTTCTGTGCCGCAAGAACTCCAAGATATTTTCAATGAATTTGGCGGCGAGATGCCGCAAACTTGGGGCGTGCCAATCGAAGAGATTGAACGTGGTATCCGCTCAGGCGTGCGCAAAGTCAATATTGACACTGATAACCGGCTGGCAATGACTGGCATCATCCGTAAAGTGGCTGAAACAGATAAGGGCCAGTTCGATTTGCGCAAATTTATGGTGCCAGCAATGGACGCTATGAAGGCGGTCTGTATCGACCGGTTCGAGCGGTTTGGTGCCGCAGGTCAAGCGTCAAAAATCAAGCCGCTATCGCTGTCCAAGATGGGCCAGCTCTATAGCGCAGGTGATCTCGATATCAAAACAGCCTGAGGGTGAAGATGCGGGGATAAAGATGCGGGGATGAAGGTCAGGGTTCGCCGAATCGCTTCTCTTATAATTGAGAGGTGGCCAGGTTCAGCCGGACAATCACATCGCCTAAAAACCCGTCAATTTCGATACGCACCGGAATATGAGTGAGCCCGTCGGCAGGCGTACCCCGCATCTCTGCGATATAAAAACGGATCCTATCTGGCTTGATATCCTCATCATCCCAGTCAGAATCCAGAGAATGCCCACCTATTGGCTTGCCCACCATCCCGCAAATCAAAGCTGGCCCTGAATAGCCAGTTGGCCGGTCTGCAACAAGCTCTGTTTGGCCAAGATCATAAAGCTGAAAGTCAGTGCGCCGGCGCCCATCATAGCTTTTATAGGTGCCAACACAGCTTTGCGTGCGGGCAATTTGTGCCAGCGCGTTCAGCATAATGCTAAACGGGTCTCTGCTGCCTGGCAGGGTAGCAGTATCAAGCGGGAAAACCTCTTCTAAATCCAGCTCTGGTGTGCGCTTTGTGGTAGGCGTAGCTGTTTGTGCATCTGATAGATTTGCCGTTGGCCAGCTGGTCAGCGCATTCCATTCTTCTTTTTTGGATTTGGAAAAGGTCCGTAATTCTTGAGGGGCATAAAGCAAGGTGTCATTTGGCTCACGCAAAATCTGGCCGCTTAATTCGCTCTCGCCATAATAGGTGAAGAAAAAAGCACCTGCCCCTTGAGTTTGGGCATCTGAAATCAGCTGATAGCTATCTCTATCAAAGACCCAGCTGGCCGTGCTATGGCCTAAATCAATCGCATTCCATTCCACAAGATAATCCAGATAGACAAAGCTCTGCTCAGCCTTGGCAACGGGGATAAAACAGATGGATAGCGCCAAAAAACCGCGCAAAATAGGAACAAAAAACCCTGTAATTTTCATCTGAAATGAGGTCATTAAATGGTGCTTTCTGGCCTGAAATGCTGAATAGTAATTCTGAATAATATTGTTGTTACGCAGCAGGTTATTTTGCGGATTGTATCGGCCCTGAGACAAGCAAGGCCGGATCGAGTCTCTTGTCGCGCCAGTTAAAACGCCAATCCAGATGCGGGCCTGTAGACCGGCCAGTAGAGCCAACATGGCCGAGCATCTCGCCGGCTTGCACCGCCTGGCCTTCATAAACAGACACATCCAGCAAGTGAGAATAGGTTGAGCTGATATAATGGCCATGGCTGATGATCACGGTCCAGCCAGTGTAATAGAGATCGCGCACCATGGTTATGGTACCGGCAGCCGGTGCGGTAATCGGCGTGCCAGAAGGGGCGGCAATATCAATGCCAAAATGAGGCTGGCGTGGCTGACCATTTAAAATACGCTGTGATCCGTAAATACCGGTTATCCGGCCTGCCAGCGGCCAGTCAAAGCCAGTCTCCAGAAAATCGGGCGAAGAGCCGCGATGCTGGCGCGCAGCGATCACCGCCTCCCTATCTGCTTTAATTCTGTCGAGACGCTTTTGCGGCGGGGTCACATATTTGCCAGCCAGCCCATTGATGCGCTGGGTCTTATATATCCGCGTTTCAGGCGTGAGGTAGAGGGTTGTTTTTTCACCAGATGGTGTTTCGATATTAAGGGTTTGCGTGGCGGTGTCATCGCGGTGAAATCCAATGACAAAGCGCCCCTGCTCATCCAGATGGAGTGGCTGGCCATCGAGCTGCACCTGATTATCACTGTCTGTTTGATAGACCAGCAGGCCGCCTTGCTGGGCTTTACCGGATATCAATAGGGCTGGCGGTGCCTCTGCAAAGGCTGTAGCTGTCAACAGCATAAAGAGGATAGATGCCGTTTTGGCCCTGATAGTCACCACTGAGGTTAAGTTTTTGACCCATTTGAGAGATAGCATAGGAAGACTGCTTGACATTTGAAGGCCTGCTTCGTTTAACCATAGAGGGGCGGCGTGAAGCAGTGTCATAACCTCAGCCTCTATTCTACATATTGCCATGGTTCAGGGTTAATACCAAAAGGGTTCTTGTGATGTCAGATGTCTCTCATGAAAAAATTGTGATTATCGGTTCAGGTGCAGCAGGTCTGACAGCCGCGATTTATGCCGCACGGGCCAATCTTGAGCCTGTTATTCTGGCTGGGCTGCAGCCTGGCGGACAGCTGACCATCACCACCGATGTTGAAAATTACCCAGGTTTTGCGGATGTGGTGCAGGGCCCTTGGTTGATGCAGCAAATGCAGGCGCAAGCTGAAAATGTGGGCGCGCGTGTTGTTTATGATCTGGTCTCGCGCCTTGATACCAGCAGCCGGCCCTTCACCCTGCATATGGATAGCGGGGATGTCCTGACCGCAGATAGTGTCATTCTGGCCACCGGGGCACAAGCACGCTGGCTGGGGCTGGAATCTGAACAGCATTTTAACGGGCGCGGCGTATCTGCTTGTGCGACCTGTGATGGGTTTTTCTATCGTGAGCGCGATGTGGTGGTGGTTGGCGGGGGTAATACCGCGGTCGAGGAAGCGCTTTATCTCGCCAATATTTGCAGTTCGGTAACGCTGGTCCATCGCCGCGATAGCCTGCGTGCTGAACAGATTATGCAGGAAAGATTATTAAAGCACCCGAAAATCACCGTGAAATGGAATCGGGTGGTCGAAGAGGTGCTTGGTGATGAAAAAGGCGTTACCGCGGTCAAGCTAGGTGCCACAGATGGCGGCGCATCAGAAGAAGTAGCTGCCCATGGTTTGTTTGTTGCGATTGGCCATGATCCCGCAACCTCAGCCTTCAAAGGGGCGGTTGAGATGGATGATGAGGGCTATGTCATCTGTGATGCTGGCAGCTGTAATACCTCAGTAGAAGGCGTGTTTGCCGCGGGTGATTGTGTCGATAAAATCTATCGTCAGGCGGTCACTGCTGCGGGTATGGGCTGTATGGCCGCCTTAGATGCTGAACGTTTTCTGGGGGCACTTGAAGGCTGATTAAGGCCGCTTCGCCGTCTTTAAAATAATGTTCATTTGGATGAGGGGCAAAGCCGGTCAGGCTTTTTGCCCCTCTTCTTGTTCGGTGATCAGCCAGTTGACGATAAAGGCAAAGAGGCCGGTCAGAATGCTCACCCACCACATCACCGTGTAAGTGGCAGAAATGTCATAGAGGAATCCGCCGAGCCATGCGCCGAGAAATGAGCCGATTTGGTGAGATAAGAAAGCCACCCCATAAAGCATGGAGAGATGGGCCGGCCCGAAGAAGGTCACAATCAGCCCTGAGGTGAGCGGGATGGTCCCCAGCCAAAGCAAGCCAATGCCGGCCCCAAAAATCAGGGCGGTAGCAGGGCTCGCTGGCAGGCTGATAAAGGCAATGATGAAGACTGAGCGCAACAGATAGACCAGAGCCAGCACTTTGCGTTTGGAATAGATGCCACCAAGCCAGCCACATAAAAAAGAGCCGATGATATTAAACAGGCCAATTAGAGATAACGACCAGCTGGCGATCTCTGAGCTCATCCCCATATCACGCAGATAGGTGGGTAAATGTGTGCCGATAAAGACCACCTGAATACCACAGACAAAAAACCCGACAGTCAGCAGGATATAATTTTGAGAACGCAAGGCCACACCCAGCATGTCTGTAGATTTCAGCTTGGCCAGATCAGCTGTCTTGGCTGTGTCTTGAGCTGAGTCTGCGCGCAGGAAATAAGCAGAAGCGATGATGCCGCCTGACATGCCGGCCATCAATACAAGTGCTATTTGCCAGCCAAAACCATCAATAAAGAGCTGGCTGATAGGCACCATCAGAAACTGCCCAAAAGACCCGAAGCTCGTCACCAGCCCGAGGGCAAGAGCCTGCTGGTGTCTTGGTGTCGCTCTGGCAACCGCGCCAAGGGCAATGGAAATACCAGCACTGGCCAGCCCCATACCGACAAGTGCCTGAGCCAAAATCAGGCCAGCTGGGGTGACCAGACCTGCCATGATAACCATGCCGGTCATGTAAATCGCTCCACCTGCCAGGGCAACAGGCTTGGCCCCATAGCGATCTGCCATGGCCCCGAAAATAGGAGAGGCAAGGCCCCACATCAGATTTTGAACCGCAATCGCAAAAGAAAAAACACTGCGCCCTTCACCGATTTCAGCTGAAATTGGGAGCAAGAAGAGGGCAAAGGACTGGCGCACACCCATCGTAATGGACACCATCAGCGCGCCCATAATCAAAATGGGCATCCAGTTTGAACGCCAGATAGAAGAAGCGGTTTGTGATGTCATGATATGCTGCCTAACCCTGTGGTGAGCCTCACAAGACTCAGACCTGACCTACCTAGCCAACACTAGTGTGATGTCCTGATTTTGCAAGGAGATTACTAGGGAGATTGCCAGGGAGATTGCCAGGGAGATTACCAGGGAGATTACCAGAACGTGCTTGGCAAGAAAGAGGCGCCTATAGAGTGAACAAAGCGCGGCGCACTATAAATCAATATCCATCTGGTTCAGCTGGACCGGCATCAGCCTGACCTCGGCTGCTTGCGGTCCTTTGCCGTCATCGGTTATCTGGACCAGCAAATGCTGGCCTTCGGTGAGATGATGAATACCGCAATTACGCAAAGTGCGCAGATGTACAAACACATCATTGCCAAGCTGGCCAATATCCACAAAGCCATAGCCTTTTTCAGCATTGAAAAATTTTACAATGCCATGCACTTCATTGGCTTGTTGCGGGGCGTGGGTGGCAATGCGCCGGATTTGCGTGCGCTCAACCGAAATTAAATCTGTGATCACCCAGCCGCGCTGGCTCTTTGCAATGCGTGCACGCACCTTATCACCCGTAAAAATGCCAATCAGGCCAAACCGGTCCAGTGCAGTGCGATGCAGGAAAACTTCGGAATGAGATGGGTGATGTGTAGATGGTTCTGAAACAGTGTTTGCAGGGTCATCAGGGGTATTATGATCATCAGCGGCATCAGCTATTGGTGCTGTATCGCCTGCGCGATCATCTGTTTTTTCCACCTGTGATTTAACCTCTCGTTCTTCTTGGTGTTCGTCCGGCTGTTCTTTTGGGCGCTCTTCTGGTTCGCGCGCCGGCACCCTATCAGCGGCGATATCCACTGGCTGATCATGCAATATGGTGTGCACAACCTCAACAAAGCCGTAGCCTTTTCGCTCATTATACCAAACAACGATACCGTCGCAGACCTGTTCTTCTTCCATCTGACAAACCTTAACATTGTGTTAACGCAAACCGATAATGATAAGTTAAAAACACAACCTAAGAGGCAGTATCTATCTGTTAAGATTTGAGATCAAGTCTTCTCATCTGATGCACAGATAAGTGATCAGGGGCGCCGTTTGAAAGGCGTTATTAAACAAGATCTATAAGAGCAGAAAACAGGAGGTGGCGCTGACCAGCTCAGGGGCGCAAATCTGCGTTCATCTCTGATATTTTGGCAGCCAGCCTGTCCTGCCAGTCAGCCAGAGAGCTCGCCTCGGCCAGCTCTGGCGCAAAGGTAAGGCCACGCGAGGCGTTCACCAGACCTGCGCTATAATGGTTTTCTGTTTGAGTCAGACCAGAACAGGCCATCTGCGCATCTGCACCCTGTGCCCCAAAGCCGGGGATTAAAAAAGGTGCTTGTGGTAACATCTGGCGGAGTTCTGCAGCTTCTTCAGGCCAAGTCGCACCAACCACCATCCCCACCGATGACAGCCCTGATTGCCCGGTCTGGGCCTCTACCTCAGGTTTCAGCAAATCGCTCAGATGATGAAAGACAGGCTTATTATCCACATGCAGGCCTTGAATATCGGCTGCACCTGGATTGCTGGTCCGCAGCAGGATAAACACACCGCTGCCGGTGTCGCGTGCCCTCTCTAGATAGGGCGTGATGCTATCCAGCCCCATATAGGCATTGATGGTCAGCGCATCACCAGCGAAAACTGATTCAGCCCCCATCCAGGCACGGGCATAAGCAGCTGAAGTAGAACCAATATCACCGCGCTTGGCATCCATGATACAGAGCAGATTTCTGCGCCGTGCCTCTGCGCCAATTTTTGCCAAGAGCGCCATACCCTCTGGGCCATGCTGTTCAAATAAGGCGACCTGCGGTTTGATGGCCGGTAATTTGCCAGCGGCCACTTCAATCGCAGCCATCGCAAAACGCTCTATCGCTGATATTGTCTCTACTGAACCAATTTGCGGGGCGTCACTGCCAAAAAGCGCTGGCATCCGGCCCAAATGCGGGTCCAGCCCCATACATAATACCGAACCTGTCTGTTCAATATGATGGCTGAGCCGATCACCAAAATGCGCAGAAATACCTGTCATCAGCCAATAAGCCCTACCGCTTCGCGGTAGCTTTCAATCAGCGCATCTTGCTCGCTCAGAATATCGCGGTCCATGGCGCGCAATTTCACGATTTGGCGCATGATCTTCGGCTCAAATCCCGATGCTTTTGCTTCTGCATAGACATCTTTGATATCAGCCATCATCGCGCGCTTTTCTTCTTCTAGCCGCTCGATGCGTTCAATATATTGGCGCAGTTGGTCGGCACTGGCATTGCCTGTTACGAGTGCTGAGGTCACGATTTCTCTCCATTTTCTGAATCATGCTTTTTTCCAAAGGCTGCTTTTTGTGCATCTGTAGCCTCTGTCTGAAACTGAGATTTCCAGTCAGCATAAGACATGCCGTAAATGATTTCACGGGCTGTTTCTTTATCTATATCCAACCCCTTTTCAGCGGCCGCATCTTGATACCAACCCGATAGACAATTGCGGCAAAAGCCAGCCAGATTCATCATGTCTATATTCTGGACATCATGGCGATTGCGCAGATGGCTGACAAGGCGGCGAAAGGCTGCTGCCTGGACCATCAGGGCTGTTTCATCCTGACCGGAAAGCGGGTCATTCAATAATTTATCGAGATCAGATGATGTCATGCATGCCTCACAATTTATTCCAGAGCGTGCGCGATGCAGGCCGGCCTGCTTTTCTGGCCAGCGCGTCTGCTGGTGCGCATTATGTAAATCTGACCCTCTTGTGCCAATTTTAAAGTGAATTTGAAAGTATAAAAAAACTTTGCACAGGCTAACATTTTTGTTTATGCCAAAAATATGGAAGAAAAAACGACATCATATACCGATAGCCAGACGGATATTAAGGCAGATAGTCAGGCCCAGCAGCATAGTGCGCCCCATGGTGATGAGACCGCCGAAGGGCAAGCAGATGTCAGCGCCGCCAAATTCGAGCGAATACGGCGTGCGCATCAGTCAGAGGTGATGGAAGATTATGTCGAAATGATCGCTGACCTTATCGCTGAAAATGGTGAAGCCAGAGCGGTAGATCTGGCCAGCCGCTTTGGTGTCAAAAGCCCGACTGTGAACGCCACTATCCAGCGTCTGCAACGCGACGGGCTGGTCGAAAGCAAGCCTTACCGGTCGATTTTTCTGACTTCAAAAGGGGTTGCGCTGGCGAAAAAATGCAAAGAGCGTCATGAATTGGTGCGTGATTTTCTAATCTGCCTTGGACTGGACCCACAAATTGCTGATTCAGATGCAGAAGGTGTTGAACATCACGTGTCTGAACAGACTCTGCAGCTTTTCGCAGATTACTTAAAAAAGCACAGCTGATTTTTATCTTCCGATGAAAATATAGCTATGGCGTCTGGCTCGATCTGGCCGGTCGCTTTTGCTGATAGCCACCTCATGCTGATCAATGGCAGGGCTCCAGTTGCGATCATCTGGCCAGCTGATATCTGGAATTTCGGAAATCGCCAGCACTGGCCCTGATCTGCCTGGATGATAAGGGCGGGTGAGTTCATAATGATTATGCGGTGCACCATCTCTATCCCAAATCACTACCTCAACAGGTATATTTGCCAGATGCCAGGTCAGGAGCGCGGCATGCCCCCTGCGTTCTGTTAAAATGGTTTGTGCATCATATTCTTTGATCAGAGGCAGCAGGTGGGCAGCTAACTCAGGCCAGCCGCGCAAATGTCGCAAGGGATCAGAGGCTGGCGCAAAGGGACCAAAACTGCCAGTTGCGGTGACCAGCATAATCACCCCCGCAAACACAGCATTGACAGATAGGCTCAGCCTGCCCTGCCATTTTTGCCGCTGGTCATATTTCTGAGCCAGCCAGCCGGCCAGCATGATGACCAGTGCCGGATAAGCTGCCATCGCCCAGTTTGCATTGGCTTCTTTGACAAAAGCCTGAATGCTCATCAAGCCAAGCACAGGCAGGATAAAGCCAAGCAGCCGTGCACTGGTCTGGCGTGCTGAGAGCACAGCCAGCACCGCACATACACCAGCCGCCGGCCCGATAACAAAGAATTGTCCAACCCAAAAACTGGCCAATTGTGTCAGGCTATAGGCCGGTTCTGCCAGATTGGCATTCTCGCCCAAATGACGGGCTGTAACCAGCCCATTATTCAAGTTCCAGATCAGATTGGGGCTGGCCACCAATAGCGCCATGATAATGAGCATGAGGCTAGATTGGATTTTGAGCGTCAGGTTTTGATGGCGCTTTGTGAAAATGAAAATCAGGCCACCTATCAGAAAATACACCCCTGCATATTTTGCCAATACCGCCATGCCAAAACAGGCCCCGGCCAAGCCTGACCAATAATGCGCTGATTTCTGCTCTGCTTTATCAGCACTTAGGAGGGCATACAGACCCGCACTGCCGGCTGCCAGCAACGGCGTGTCGGTTGACATCACAAAGCTGCCAAGCCCAACAGCCGGCATCAACAGCCATAAACCGGCCGCCAATATACCAGCTGACGGCCCATAGAGATGGCGGGCTGATAAAAACAACATCCAGCTGATGAAAAGATGCAAAAAAGGCCCCAAAAGGCGCACGGCCCATTCTGTCAGGCCGAAAAGACTGGTTGAGAGGCCAATCAGCCAGGCAATCAAGGGTGGTTTTGAATAATAGCCAAAGGCAAATTCGCGCGACCACAGCCAATATTGGGCTTCATCTACACTCAGATTAAGCGGCGATAGATATAAGGCTAATAGCCGAAATGCCGTTAATCCAACCAAAAGCAGCCAGAGGTTTTGAGCTGAGAACAGCTGCTTTACCTGCGCCTCAGATGCGGTCTGTTTTGTGTCCTGCGCCTCTGGCATGAAAGGATGGCTTTCTTGGTTTTGGTGGCTTGTATCAACAAGGTTGCTGCACTAGCTTTAGGGCAGATGCGTGGTCTATGTCCAGCATCTGTGCAGTGAAAGGGATGATGTGTCTGTGCAAACCGGTTCAATTGCAGCCAAAAGAGCTGCTGAAATTATCGACGAATTCAGCTTTTTTGATGATTGGGCAGATCGCTATCAGCATCTGATCGATCAAGGGCGGCATCTTGCGCCCCTGCCTGAGGCTTATCGCACAGATGATCACAAATTATCTGGCTGTCAGTCCACGGTCTATTTCGCAGCAGAAGCTGAAGATGGCGGGGCTATTCGCTATTTTGCCGAATCAGATGCCGCCATAGTCCAAGGGCTCGCGGCCCTGATGCTGAGGGTTTATTCAGGGCTGACACCAGATGAAGTGCTGGCCACACAGCCTGATTTTCTGGCTGAAATCGGACTGGATAAACATCTCTCACCGACTCGCAAAAACGGGCTGGCCAGCATGGTCTCTGCCATTCAGGCCGCCGCCCGCCAGATGCAAGGTTAACAGTCCTTACGTCATAATTAAAATGTTATGAGCAATCTTCGTGCGGTGCGTTTGTGTTGTAATGATAATTCAACACGTAAACCTGCATTTTTGGCTATTTTGAGCGATCTTTTCAAAAACTCAAATGCGCTCATCTTTCGAATAGTGATGTTGTGAGTGGGAATATACCAGCCGTCTGATGCGTCCTTTGGTCCCAATTCTATCCGTGTTTTGGACAGTTGGATTATACGTGCTATTGGCGTGCCCTTATTGACAGCAGTATTTATAATTGCGAGCAAGACATCATACCAAAAGAAACTCCTATTGGGCTCCTCATTGTTGTTGATTTTGATCCCTTGCACTCGCATGTAAGACGCCAGATCGCTCGTAATATCTTCCTCGCGTGACAAGACTATGAAGTGAGAGCGAGTGGAATTGTCTAAATCTTGAGTGATTGTTGAATGTATGTTCGTTGAATTATCAGCAATATCCATCAGATTGATAATCACATCCTCTTCTGAGTCAAAAGCTTTATTGAACGATGCAAGCCGACGATAAGTCTTTTCGGATAAATAGATTTTAGGCATGCAGAATCCTCCATTGGTTGCAATTTGAAATGAAAACAAGTTCAAAATTTTATACATCAAGTACTAAGAATATTTAGGTGGTATTATTTTAACTAGCGATGGCGGTGTCGGCATCTGGGGCGCGTTCACCGCGCGGGGTCCGGCCATAGGTTTCGCGGTAGCATTTGGAAAAATGCGACGCGCTGACAAAACCGCAGGCAAGCGCGATAGACAAAATAGACATTGAGGTCTGGCGCAAGAGATGGCGTGCACGGGCCAGCCTCAAATTCAAATAATAGCGTGTCGGGGTAGTGTTCAGATATTTCCGGAACAGCCGCTCGAGCTGGCGTGTCGACAGGTTGGCTTGTTTGGCCAGGCTGGTCTGAGATAGTGGCTCTTCTAAATTGGCTTCCATCTCGGCCACAACAGCCAGCAATTTCGGATGCGAGATACCAAGGCGTGAGCGTAATTCCATGCGCTGGCGATCAGACGGGTCGCGAATCCGGTCATGAATAAATTGATCAGATACACGCGCCGCCAATTGCTGGCCATGGGCCTGGCGGATCAGATGCAGCATCATATCCAGCGAGGCTGTACCACCTGAGCAGGTAATGCGCGATTCGTCGATTTCGAATAATTCATTGGTGACTTCCAGCATTGGAAATTCTTCACTCAGCCCGTCAATATTCTCCCAATGGATGGTACAGCGCTTCTCTTCTAACAAGCCGGCAGCAGCCATGATATAAGTGCCGGTGCAAATCGCCCCGATAATCGCCCCATTGCGATCCAAGCGCCGGGCCACATTCATTGTCAGCTTTGTGGCATGTTGTTTTACATTCAATCCAGAACAGACAAAGACCAGCCGGCAATCTTGCAAAATATCAGGATCGCCATCTGCAGCCACAACCACGCCATTAGAGGCTTTGGTAGCGCCGCCGTCAGGGCTGGATATCACCCAGTCAAATAAAGGTTGGCCTGACATGCGGTTTGCCGCGCGCAGGGGTTCAATAGCAGACGCAAAAGCCAGCATTGAAAAATCCGGCACCAGCAAAAACCCGACACGCAGGGTGCCCGCGCTGGTTGAGGATTGCAGCAGTGATTTGATTTTTTCGTCTCGCATCTCGACGACGCCCTTACTTTGTTACATTTTTTGTACGCGTGATCGCATGAATGAGGTGCATTGTTTGTCTAGATAAACACAAAAAAAACCAGTCTGGATAGTGATTTTGAACATCGACCTGTCATTTTTTGCTTGTTTGTTGGAAAGATATTTTGTCCTGTTTTGCCATGAAAACATACTCTCAGGCGTTTTTTTGCTAATCCATGTCGCCTAGCTGGCAGAGAGATCGGCTAGTTTTTTTGATGTATGGGGGGTGTGACTGGCCAGGATATGGGCCAATAAAATTAATCATAGTGACAGGCCAGCTGATTGGCGGGCCTTGTCCTTTTCGCCAGCAACTGGTGAATGGCCAAAGGATACTCAAATGCGTGATATTGATATTGCCCGTGCAGCAACTCCAAAACCAATTATGGAAATTGGTGAAAAGCTGAAAGTGCCAGCTGAAGCGCTGAAACCCTATGGCCATGATAAGGCCAAAATTGACCTTGCCTGGGCCGAATCACTGCCTGAAAATCCAAATAATAAGCTGGTGCTTGTCACCGCGATTAACCCGACACCAGCTGGTGAAGGCAAGACCACAACCACTGTGGGTCTTGGCGATGGGCTGAACCGAATTGGCAAGGATGCGCTGATTTGCCTGCGCGAGCCATCACTCGGCCCTTGCTTTGGGATGAAGGGCGGGGCTGCCGGTGGTGGCTATGCCCAGGTTATTCCAATGGAAGATATCAACCTGCATTTCACCGGCGATTTCCACGCTATTACCTCAGCACATAATTTGCTTTCTGCGATGATCGATAACCATATCTATTGGGGCAATGCTGAACAGATTGATATTCGCCGTGTGGCATGGCGCCGTGTATTGGATATGAATGACCGTGCGCTGCGACAGAATCTGGTGTCTTTGGGCGGTGTGGCAAACGGCTTCCCGCGCGAATCAGGCTTTGATATCACCGTAGCCTCTGAGATCATGGCTATCTTGTGTCTGGCAATGAATCTCGAAGATTTGCAAAAGCGTCTGGGTGATATCATCATTGGCTATCGCCGTGATAAATCAGCTGTTTATTGCCGTGATGTAAAGGCAGATGGCGCAATGACGGTGCTGCTCAAAGATGCGATGCAGCCTAATCTGGTCCAGACCTTGGAAAATAACCCAGCCTTTATTCATGGCGGACCATTTGCCAATATCGCCCATGGCTGTAATTCAGTGGTCGCCACCAAAACAGCGATGAAACTCTCTGATTATGTGGTGACTGAAGCTGGCTTTGGTGCGGATTTGGGTGCTGAAAAATTCTTTGACATTAAATGCCGCAAGGCAGGCCTCAGCCCAGATTGTGTGGTGATTGTTGCCACAGTGCGCGCGTTGAAAATGAATGGCGGCCTGACCAAGGACGAGCTGGGCTCAGAAAATGTCGAAGCGGTTCAAAAGGGTGTCGTGAACCTGCTGCGTCACATTGAAAATGTGAAGCAGTTCGGCGTGCCGGCTGTGGTTGCGATTAACCATTTCATCACTGATACAGATGCAGAAGTTGAGGTTATTAAAAAGGCTGTGGCCGAAGTTGGTGCTGAGGCGGTGATGTGCCAGCATTGGGCCAAAGGCTCAGAAGGTACTGAAGAGTTGGCTCATAAGGTGGTTGAAATCTGTGAAGCAGGTCAGGCACAATTCGCCCCGCTTTATGGTGATGAGATGTCTCTGTTTGACAAAATCAAAACCGTTGCAACCCGCATTTACCGCGCTGATGATGTGGCCGCTGACAAGCGTATCCGCGATCAGCTCAAAGAATGGGAAGCAGCAGGCTATGGTGATTTGCCAGTCTGTATGGCCAAAACACAATATAGCTTCTCAACAGATCCGAACCTGCGCGGTGCACCAACTGGTCATATCGTGCCTGTACGCGAAGTGCGCCTGTCTGCAGGGGCTGGTTTTATCGTGGTGATTTGCGGTGATATCATGACCATGCCAGGTCTGCCAAAAACCCCAGCAGCTGAGAGCATTATGCTGGATGATGGCGGTCAAATTGAAGGTCTATTCTAAGCCTTTTGGCTGACATGCCTGACGAATCAGGCAAAACATTTTTGGACGCGGCTCTTTTGCTCTGTTAAATAAGGGCATGGTCAGAGCCGCGTCTTTTTCATCTCCTATTATCATCACCTCTGCAGGCAATGCTGAAATCAAACAGCTGCGTGCATTGCATGAACGTAAATACCGCAAACAAACCGGCTGGTTTCTGGCAGAAGGTATGCGTATCTGCACCGAAGCGATCGAATTGGGCTTTGTCCCTCAACGCCTGCTCTATGTCGCTGAACGCCAAGATGAGCCGCGGCTGAAAAAGCTGATAGCCGCCTGTGAGGCAGGCGGTGGCCGGGCTTTGCCCACCACAGCTGATTTGTTGTCCCGTGTATCGCGCAAAGATAATCCGCAGATGGTCTTGGGTGCCTTTGCCCAGAAATTTCTATCTCTTGAGGATGTGAAAGCCACCGACGGGTCTTGCTGGGTGGTGCTGGATAGGGTACGTGATCCAGGTAATCTGGGTACGATTATGCGCACAGCAGATGCGGTGGGGGCGCCCGGGGTGATTTTACTCGATGACTGCACAGACCCTTATTCTGTAGAGTCAGTGCGGGCGTCAATGGGGGCGGTTTTTAATGTCCAGCTGGTCCAGTCGAGTGCTGCAGATTTTATATCATTTGCAGGCCATTGGCCTGGCCAAGTGATAGGTACTGCCCTGCCAGCCTCAGAAGATTACCGTAAAGCCAATTGGCAAGGGCCTTGCCTGTTATTAATGGGTAATGAGCAATCTGGTCTGACAGATAATTTGATGGCAGCTTGCAACCAGCTGGTGCGCATGCCGATGCTGGGCCGCTCAGATAGTTTAAATCTGGCGGTTTCAACTGGCATTGCCCTTTATGAGCATCTGCGCCACCAAAGCTGAGGCGAGCGCTTGCAGGCTTTGCACCCCATTTTTTTAAAGATCAGGTTTCGCTCGCCCATCTGGCATAGAGGGCCTGACCAATGGCCCGCCCCTGATCACCTTCTTCTGCGATAACAATCTCGCCTGACTGTAATGTGCCTGTCCGGCCGGCCAGCAGATCAGCCAGCGCGCTGTGCACAGCGCTGGTTGAGGTGCGGATAGCATAGAGGGTCGCAACCAAAAAAGCCGCATCCTCGCTCAGCAAAGCCACACAATCAGATAAAAGCTGTGGCAGATGTTCATGTAATTGCCAAATCTCACCTTTAGGACCGCGGCCATATTTTGGCGGGTCCAGAATAATCCCGTCATAGAGCCGCTCGCGGCGTAATTCGCGCTGGACAAAACGGCTGGCATCATCGGTGATAAAGCGGATAGGGGCTGATTCCAAGCCTGAGAGATCACGGTTTGCAAAAGCCTGTGCCACTGCTTTTTTACTGGCATCTAGATGGGTTACCTCAGCACCTGCGGCGGCGGCATGCAGGCTTGCCACACCGCTATAAGCAAAGAGGTTCAAGATACGCGGGGCGCGATTATGTTGTGCGATAAAGCGCTCTATCTGATCAGCACACCATTGCCAATGTACCGATTGTTCCGGAAAAAAGCCCAAATGGCGAAATGGGGTCGGCATGGCATGAAAGCGCACTTCTTCAAACCCCAAGACCCAGCTCTCAGGCAGCCTGTCAGATAAATGCCAGCGCCCGCCTTTCTCGCTATCTTCTGCTGCGGCAACAAAGCGCCCATCTGCCGCCTGCCAGATCTCTGAATCAAGGCGTGGTGTCCAGAGTGCCTGCGGCTCAGGGCGCACAAATTGATAGGGGCCAAAACGCTCTAATTTCTGGCCATTGCCTGTATCAAGCAGGGCGTAATCCTGCCAACCAGAAGGGTAGAGATTATGCTGAATATGCGGCTTGAAAAAGGTCATGGGCGCGATAATGGCGTCTTAGACGCATTCTGTCCAGCATCCACAAAAAAACACGGGAAATAAAAAAATAATTTCCAAAATAGGTTAATTCCTTGCAGAGTATAGAAAATATTTCTCAAAAATCATCTCAAAAGGGGCTGATCACGATGGATGCAACAGATCGCAAAATTCTGAAATTGCTTCAGGAAAACGCTGCCCAGCCTGTGGCAGATATCGCCAAGCGGGTGGGCTTGTCGGTGACCCCATGCTGGCGCCGCATTCAAAAGATGGAAGAAGAAGGCGTTATTAGAGGCCGTGTGGCCTTATTAAATGCCGAGAAGGTTGGGCTGGGTATGTCTGTCTTTGTGGCCATCAAAACCGATCAGCATAATGCAGAATGGCTGGAAACTTTTGCCCGCAAAATAGCTGATAAAGAAGAGGTAGTAGAGTTTTACCGGATGTCAGGCGAAATAGACTATATGCTGCGTGTTGTGGTGGCAGATATGGTGGCCTATGACCGGTTTTATAAAAGCCTGATCCAAGATGTGAAGCTAAAAGATGTCAGCTCGTCTTTTGCGATGGAAGAGATAAAATTCACCACCATGCTGCCCTTACAAGACAGCCCTTAAGGCACTTAGTCAGCAGATGTCAGCATATCCGTCCATTTTTTCAAATGGCTTGAACGGCTGAACAGAGGGTCTGTTTTCAATTGCTGACACTGTGCATGCAAGCCTTGATAGGCAGGGCTATCATCTGCATAGGTGCGTATCAAACGCGCCAGGCCTGCTGGGTCATGCGGGTCGAAAAGCGGTGCGCGCGCACCTGAATTCAGCATCAGATCAGGGCCAAAACTGGTTGAAGCCAGAACGGGTATGCCAGCGTCAACCATCTCTGGCAGGACATAGCCAAAAGGCTCGTCCAGCGAGGGAATGATCGCCAAATCTACAGTAGGGGCAAAATCGTGCATCTTAACCCAGCCTTGCATCTCAACAGGCTGGCCAAGTTCAGCGTTCAGCGCGGCAAGACGTGCCTTTTCTGGCCCGTCTCCTGCCAGTAAGAATCGCAAGTCAGGGCGCATCTGTTTGACCTGTGCGGCTGCGCGGATGAAAAGGCCCATATTTTTCTTTGGGACCAGCCGGCCAAGCGCGGCGATGGTGCGCAGCTGTGGTCGGACAGGGGCTGGCTCTGGCGATGTAAAGTCCAGATAATGCGGCAAGAGATGCAGTTTGGTGTCTGGCCAGCCAGCTTGTATGGCCTTGTCGATCGCTTTCGGGGTCAGGCAGATCACCTCATCTGCTGCGCTGAAATGATGAAATTTGTCATTATGGCAAATGCCAATGATACGGCGTGCCTTTCTTCTCGCTGCCTTGCATAAAAAGCCATTATGGACCAAGGCCACATCAAACATACCTTTTGGCAAAACAGCAGAAGAGATGAAAGGCAGATGGCGCAACAACCCACGCCCCATAGCTGAGAGAGTGTACCAATTGCGCGTTAGGTGAGTATCAGGGGCCAAATCGCGTAGCACAGCAGGTGCACAGATAGTGGCTGACAGGCCGTGTATATCCTGTAATACAGCCAGATTTTCAAGAAAGGCACGGCGGATGCCGCCTGGCTTGTCATCGCTGGTGAGGATAAGGGCCTTTGTCATTTTTGAATGTCCATACCCTATGGTTTGAATTGACCTGATAAACCGGACTTGGTTTATTCATAGAATAAGCCTGATGCGCGCTCAAGAAGAGAAAAAAATCTGGTCAGGCAAAAAGGGATGATGCGATGGATGATCTGACGGCGAAAACACAAGCCGATATTCTGGAATTGCGCCGCGATATGGCCGCTTTATTCAGATGGTCAGCCAGAGAAGGGATGCATGAGGGCATCGCTAATCATTTTTCCTGTGCAGTCTCTGAAGATGGTCAGCAATTTTTAATGAACCCATATGGGATTCATTTCTCCAAAATGCGGGCCAGTGATTTGCTATTGCTCGATAACCAAGCCCCGCCAGACCCGGCGCGTGATGATATTGATATCACCGCCTGGGGTATTCATGGGGCGATGCACCGCAATAACCCGCAAGCCCGTGTTCTGCTCCATCTCCATCCAACCTATGCCACCAGCTTGCTGGCCTTGGCAGAACCGAAACTGCCAGCGATTGACCAGACAACAGCGCGTTTTCATAACCGGCTGGCCTGGGATTTGGGCTTTGATGGCATGGGCATTGGCGAAGAGGGCGAGCGGCTGTCAGGCTGTCTGGGCAATCAGCGCTGTTTGATGATGGGCCAGCATGGCATTTTGACCGCAGCTGAGACACCGGCTCTGGCCTGGGATCTGATGTATTATCTGGAGCGTGCCTGCCGAACAGTGATGATCGCCATGTCCACCCAACAAAAATTAGCAGTGATGGACAATGCGCTTGCTGAAAAAACAGCCCAGCAATGGGAAGGCTATGATCGCGAAGCCCGGCATCATATGCGGGCTATCCGGGCGGTGCTGGATGAAGAAGAGCCAGATTACCGGCAGTAAGGATAGCCAGCCCCAAACACCCCAATGTGAATTGGTATAAACCAGCCCATCACGTCTGTCAGAGGGCAAAAAAGGGCAGATTTTGAACATGTTAGGCCAGTTTAGGCCGCACCATAAGACTATCAAACAGATTGGATTGAGGATAGTTATGGTACGCAGAGCCCGCCGTCGCAATGCTGAGGCATCTTCTGAATCTGGGTCGGCACCTGCTGGTGCGATTGACCAGCTGAATTGGCGCATCAACCGCAACCAGATGGCCCCTTTAGCCCCTCTCTCTGGCGATCAGATAGAGGCTATTCACCACCAGTCTTTGCGTATTTTAGCTGAGCTCGGCATTGAGGTGATGAGCGAGAAGGCGCGTGCGCTTTACCGCTCTGTCGGTGCGGAAGTGGATGACGCCACCCAAATTGTTAAAATGGACCCGGCTTTGGTGATCGAATTGGTGGCCAAGGCGCCCTCCAGCTTTACCATCACCCCAGCTAACCCAAATCATGCGCTTACCATTGGTGGCAATCATATCCATTTTGGGATGGTATCTGGTGCGCCAAATGCACATGATGAGATTAATGGCCGGCGATCTGGCAATTTCGCAGATTACAAAAATCTGATTCGCCTTGGTCAATATTTCAATGTCATTAATTTTTTCGGCAATCAGACACTTGCCCCGAATGATTTGCCAGTGAATACCCGCCATCTCGATACAACACAGGTTAATCTGACCTTGTCTGATAAGGTGTTTTTATCCATGTCAATTGGCGAGACACGGGTGCGTGATGCCGCCAAGATGATCGCAATGGCACGTGGTATAACCTTAGAAGAGATGGTTGAATCGCCAGGCTGTACCATCAATGTATCAATCAACTCGCCGCGTAAATTTGATGTAGAAATGGCTGATGCGTCTATTGCCATGGCTGAGATGGGCCAGCCGGTGGTGATGACACCTTTCACGCTGATGGGGGCGATGACGCCGGTGACGCTAGCTGGCGCGTTGGCCCAGCAAAATGCCGAAGCACTTTTTGCAATTGCCTTATTGCAGATTGTGCGCCCTGGCACACCAGCGGTCTATGGCGGTTTTACCAGTAATGTGGATATGAAATCAGGTGCTCCTGCTTTTGGGACACCTGAAAATACCCTTGCTAATATGGCAGGAGGACAGTTGGCCCGCCGTTATGGGTTGCCTTATCGGACCAGTGCTTGTTCGGCCTCTAATGTGGCAGATGGACAGGGGGTCTGGGAAACACAGATGGCCCTATGGGGTGCGGTAACAGGCTATGGGAATATGATCTACCATGCGGCTGGCTGGGCTGAAGGTGGGCTTGTGGCGTCCTTTGAAAAGCTGGTGATGGATGTAGAAATGCTCCAGAATATGTCCTATCTGCTACAGCCCACTGAATTTAGCGCAGATGATTTTGGCTTTGACGCTTTGGCTGAAACACCACCTGGCGGGCATTTCTTTGGCGCAGATCATACGCTCGCACGCTATAAATCTGCTTTTTACAGCCCGTTTTTGTCAGACTGGACCAATTATGAAGGCTGGCAGGCAAATGGCAGCAAGACCGCAACCATGCGGGCCACCGAGATTTGGCAGCAGGCCTTGGCAGACTATCAGCAACCAGATTTGCCACAAGACAGGCAAGAGGCGCTGTCTGCCTTTGTCGCCAAGCGCAAAGAAGAGATTGGCAGTCAGGAAATCTAAGCGCCTTAGATACGCTGGAGAGAGACAAGATGGCACATATTCTGGTGGTTGAGGGCAGTCATGAGGGGCTGGTAGCAAAAACGCAGTCAGGCGATTTTAACGGACCTGCTGAAAATTATGCAGCGCATCTATCTGCCCTGCGATCCGATCTGACATTTGATATCATCCGGCCTGCTTTTAGCGATGCGCCTCAGCTGGATATCAATACCAGCCTTTATGATGGCTATGTGTTTCCCGGGTCAGGTGTGGCCTGGTCAGCGGCTCAGCCAGAGGCAAAATCAGCACGCGATGCGATGGAAATTGCCCTTGGCACTGGCAAGCCAGTTTTGGGTTCATGCTATGGTTTGCATTTGGGCGCGGTGGTATTGGGCGGCAGGGTAGAGGCCAATCCCAAAGGCACAGAGCTGGCAATAGCCCGCGATATTCATCTCACGAGCGATGGCCGTGACCATGCCTTATTTGAAAATAAGCCAGCACGGTTTGATGCGCTGTGCATGCACCGTGATGATTGCACAAAATTGCCTGCTGGTGCGGTATTGCTGGCCAGCAATGCGCATTGTGCTGTTCAGGCCTTTGGCGTTGAAACAGGCGGGGTCCAGTTTTGGGGTGTGCAATATCACCCAGAATTAGAATTCAGCCATATTGCCGGCTTTATCAGGCGTTCAGATGTCGATGGTTTCCATCAGGTGGCCGCTTTTGGTGCTGAAAACCAAATAGAGGGGCTGAGTTCAGATCAGATGCAGGCTGATTTTGACCAGCTCCAGCATAAGCCTGATGATCAAGAATTGGGCGCGAAATATCATCTGGGTGCTGATTTAACAGATCGCACAATCCACGAAGCTGAGCTGATAAATTGGGTGAAATTGCTCTGAGGTAATTTAGCGGCGGAAACGTGAGGTGCGCATTTTGCCGCCTGAACGTGGCTGGCTGGTCCCTTCACGCGTGATATCCTTTAGCGCATCACGCACCATTTTTTGGATGGTATCTGGCAATTCTTCTGTCAGCACATCGCGGACCATAGACCGCACCATGCCCTGCCATTGCGGATCATCAGCTAGGCGCGCGCCAAATTCAGTCTCGTTTTGTTTGACAGATGCTACAGGCTGATCGGCTTTCAGCTGAGGGGATGTCTCGGCCTGGCCTTCAACATTTTCTTCAACAGAACGACGGATATCAGCCATGGCCTTGGTGATATCCTCATCTGTCTCATCTTGTTCTGTCAGGCTGGATTCTGGCTGATGTGATTTTTGTGTGTCATCAGTCAGGCTCGCTTCTGCATCATTTAGCATATCATCAAGATGCGCCAGAATAGATGCTTGTTTTTCAGCTTGCCGCGCGGTTTCATCACCGGCACCTGCGAGGGCTTCTATGCGTGCAAAAATATCAGCTGAATTGGGCAGTTTGGGCAAAGGCGGCTGTGTCTGAATGATCGCTTTTTGCAATCCGCCAGCCGCATTGTCATCTGATTGTGTCGGGATTTCAGGCTCATCTTCAAAAGCGGTCAGAACCTCTTTGGTGTTTTTGTCTGAATGAACCAGCTTAAGATGCGCTGATTCGGCTTCCTGATGCAAAGCACTGATAGACTGGAAAACAAGCGAGGAACGCGACATAACAACCCTAAAACATGAATAAGATCTGATAATAAGATCCTACCTTGAAGCCAGACCTGAGACAAGGGCTCAAATACAATATCTGGTATTGATTTAGTATAACGCTTCAAAATATTGAGGAAATTAGCAGATCAGAGATTGGGTCGCTTAAGCGTGCTGGCTTGACCTGGAGGGTTTAATCACGCGACAATAGCGTTATCTGTGTGATGTTTATGGTCCCGTAGCTCATCAGGATAGAGCGACAGATTCCTAATCTGTAGGTAGCAGGTTCGAGTCCTGCCGGGATCATACCGCTCTTGTGCTCACACCTCTTACCCTACCGCCGGCGATAGAGTTTTTGGATTCGGTCTAGGTAAATGTCATTGAGATGATTGCGCCGCAGATTTTGAGTCGCAGTCAGGCATTTATTGGCTACAGAGAAAGGCTCATCACTCAAAATAAAATGGCGCACCCGTTCAATCGGGCTGAGATTGGCATTGGCTGTTTCCACAGCTTCGGATACCAGTGTGCGGATTTTATCTGGCCTGTCAGCATGCTGTTTGATCAGTTCTGCGGCTGGTGTGATGACAGCGGTGACATAAGGCTGTCGATTACCAAAAACAGCGGCTTGTGCAATATCAGGATGGCTACGCAAGACCGCTTCAATTTTAATCGGTGAGATATTATCGCCACCTGAATTGATGATGATGTCTTTTTTCCGGCCAGTCAGCAGGATATAGCCATCTTCTTGAATTTCAGCTAAATCGCCTGTGTGCAACCAGCCGCCACGCAGGACCTTGCGGGTGCTCACACTATCCTGCCAATAGCCAGCCATGATGTTTGGCCCTTTGACCAGCAATTCGCCTGAGTTTGAGGTTTTCACCTTTATACCTGCCAGTGGTTTGCCCACTGTTTCAATGCGAATGGCGGTTGGAGGATTGGCCGAAATCACCGGTGAGGCTTCTGTCTGGCCATAGCCTTGGAGGAGCCGGATGCCAATCGCTAAAAAGAAATTCCCGACTTGCGGGTCAAGCGCTGCCCCGCCTGAAACAAAGGCTTTCAGACGGCCGCCAAAACGCTGGTGAAAGCGTCGTCGCATCAAGATATCAAGACATTTATTTTCGATGATTTCAAACAAATTTAAAGACAGGCCGCGGGCTTTTTTCTGGCCAAGATCCACTGTCCGATTGAGCAAATAGCTGCGGCCTTTGCTTTTTTGTTTAAAGGTCTGCAGCAAGCGATCCTGCATCACTTCAAACAAGCGCGGTACCGCGGTCATTACGGTGGGCCTGACTTCCTGCAAAGCTGGGAACAAGCCTTCGGGGCGTGGCAGGAAATAGATTTGCGCCGATAGATGTATTGGGAAAAACAGCCCGATGGAATGTTCATAAGCATGGCTAAGCGGCAGAACAGATAAAAACACCTCCGCGCCTTTGACAGACAATTCACGCAACAATCCTTCTGCGCCTGCCAGATTGGCCATGATGGACCGGTGAGTCAGCATGGCCCCGCGTGGCCGCTCAGAAGTGGTGTGGGTATAGATGATACAACAGACATCATCGGGGCGTAATTTTGGAAAACTCTGCTGGGTTGTCGGATGTTTGATCCGGCCCTCTGCCATCATTTGATCCCAGCTGACAATGGCAAGGCCAGGCGGCTGCATCATAATGGCTGGCGGTGTCATCACCACAATGAGATGACAATTTGATAATTCAGTAGCGGCCGGTTCAGCCAGCCGCAGCATTTTTACTGAAGAACAGATGACAGCCTTTGCACCTGAATGGCCCAAAAGATAGTCAATATCGCTCTGTGTATGGGTGGTGAATAGCGGAACTGAAATCGCACCCACCAGCATAATTGCCAGATCAGCGATAACCCATCCTGGATTATTTTCCGAGAGAATTGCAACCCGATCGCCTTGCGAGATGCCGCGCTGGCGCAAGGCAGTTGCAAACACTTTGACACTATCTGCGGTTTTGAACCAGCTGGTGCTATGCCATTGGCGATGGCGGCGATGCCACAAGAAAGGGGCCTCTCCCATCGCATCAGCACGCGCAAAAAACAGCTCTGTTAAGCTGGCTTCATCAGGGCCAAGGCCTTTGGCTGAGGGGCCGCTGATTTCTGTCATTTTCGTCTAAACCGGTAACAGCACATAATAGCCTATCATGGCGCACTGAGCCCCATTTTGGCAAGATCAGCCTGTCTGGATCAAAAGAATAATTTTTTAAGCTGATGGCTGCGTGGTTATAGCGCATACCACCCAATGAAGAGGGCAAAAAAACCACACAGACTGGGGATGAAACAATGTACCTCAAGCGCTATATATTAAGATATGAAAAGCATTGGCGCTGACCTATAAATCAGATTAACGCCTGATGCGCACTTAAACATCAGATGAGGTTTTGCTCATCATTTGATAAAAAGGTTGGCTATTATGCCTGATTCATCTTCTGTCTATCTGCCAGTCTGGAATTTGAGCGATCTGTTTGCCTCTATCGAATCGCCTGAAATTTTGACGATTATTGCTGAAGCGCAGGAAAAGGCGGAATCGCTGCGCGTAACATATGAAGGCAAGCTGGAAGAAACAGCACCAAAAGAGTTGGCGCAGATTCTGTCTGATTATGAGGTGCTGAGCGAAAATTTGGGTCGCATCATCTGTCATGCCGATTTGATGTTTGCAGGCAATATGGCAGATGCAAAAATCGCTCAGCATAGCCAGACGATGCGCGAAAAGCTGGCAGATATCGAAGCCAAATTGCTGTTTGTTGAGCTGGAATTAGCCAGCCTTTCAGAAGATCGCTATCAAGAGGCGCTCAAAGAGCCAGCTTTTTATCATTATCAGCCCTGGTTGCGCCGGTTGCGTGCAGCCGCGCCCTATCAGTTGGAAGCCCGTCTGGAACAGATGCTGGTTGAGCGCAGCCCCTCAGGGCGCGCCGCCTGGATCCGGCTTTTTGATGAGACAGTGACCAGCTTGAAATTTGATTTTGACGGGACAACACTTAGCGAAGCAGAAATTCTAAACCTGCTCTCCAGCCCGGATGCAAAAACCCGCCAGAAAGCAGGGGCCAGCCTCTCGAAAATCATGAATGAGAATCAGCGTTTATTCAGCCTGATCATCAATGTGATTGCCAAAGATAAAGAGGTGGATGATCGCTGGCGCGGATTTAACGCACCGGTGAGCGCGCGCAATCTGGCCAATGATGTGGATGATGCGGTGGTTGATGCGCTGGCAGAGGCGGTGACCAGCCGGATGCCAGATATTGCCCATCGCTATTATCAGCTCAAAGCAGGCTGGATGGCTGGCACAAGCAAGAAGAACGCGACTATGCCCTGGTGGGATCGCAATGCCCCTTTAAAAGGAGATGATGATCGCCGCTATAGCTGGGATGAAGCCAAAGATATTGTGCTGGGTGCTTTTGCAGCTTTCACCCCAGAGATGGCCGATATTGCTAAGCGGTTTTTCGATGAGGGCTGGATTGATGCCGGTATGCGTGATGGCAAGGCAAGTGGTGCCTTTTCACACCCAACAGTGCCCTCTGCCCACCCCTATATTTTGCTGAATTACGATGGCAAGGCGCGTGATGTGATGACATTGGCTCATGAGCTGGGTCACGGCGTGCATCAATTGCTGGCTGCTGATCAAGGCTTGTTGATGGCAGATACACCGTTAACGCTGGCTGAGACGGCCTCTGTTTTTGCAGAAATGCTGGTCTTTCGCGAATTGCTGGCCCGCGCGCCATCTGATTCAGCGCGCCGGTTCCTGCTCGCTGGTAAAATTGAAGACATGCTCAATACAGTGGTGCGCCAGATTGCGTTTCATAATTTTGAGACAGCTTTGCATGAGCGCCGGCGTAGTGGTGAGTTAATGCCAGATGACATTAGCGCCATCTGGATGGACACTCAAAAACAGGCACTTGGCCCAGCGATTAAATTAGATGAGAGTTATCAGCCGATTTGGTCCTACATCCCGCATTTCATCCATACACCTTTTTATGTGTATGCCTATGCGTTTGGGGATTGTCTGGTGAATGCGCTCTGGCAGGTTTATGAAACCTCGCCAGCCAGTCAAAAACAGCAATTTATCGATAATTATATCGGCCTTTTAAAAGCTGGCGGGACCCAGCGTTATGATGCAGCGCTTAGCCCGTTTGAGCTGGACGCGGCGGATCCGGCCTTTTGGCATAAAGGGCTGGATATGATTTCTGAGATGATTGACCGGCTTGAAGAAACATCAGCCTAGGTCTGATAATCTCTAGTTTGATGGCTCAATGATGGTTCAAGAGTGGTAAGTCAAGAGTGGTAAGTGATGAGTAAAGATACAGCAGAATCAGGGCTTGGTGGCCGCCTTAAACGTTATGCACAGGTCACAACAACCATGTCAGGCCTTGCTGCGCGTATGGCAGGCGAGCGCTATCTAGGGCTTGAGCTGGACAGAGGCAAGCATGCCGTGCAATTGCGCGAAGCGCTGGGCGGGCTCAAAGGGCCGGTGATGAAGGTCGCACAAATCCTCTCTACCATCCCAGATGCCCTGCCACGTGAATATGCCGAAGAGCTGGCCGGCTTACAGGCAGATGCACCGCCTATGGGGTGGCTGTTTGTCAAACGCCGGATGGCCGCTGAATTGGGCTCAGACTGGCAATCTAAATTTGACAGTTTTGATAAGCAGGCTTGCTCTGCTGCCTCGCTGGGTCAGGTCCATAGCGCGGTGGTTGAGGGCAGGAAAGTCGCGGTCAAACTACAATATCCTGACATGGCTTCTGCAATTGATGCGGATCTATCTCAGTTGAAACTGGCGTTTCAGATTTATGAGCGGTTTGATTCGGCTATCTCAACAGGTGACATCCATGATGAGCTCGCGATGCGTTTGCGCGAAGAGCTGGATTATACACGTGAAGCCCAGAATATGATGCTCTATCGCTATATGCTGGAGGGTGAAAAAGGTTGTGTCTTGCCTGAACCAGTAGAGGGCCTCAGCTCTAAGCGTGCCCTGACCATGAGCTGGGTCGAAGGCCAGAAATTAATGACCTATCTGGAGCGCAAGCCCGCTCAGGAAGAGCGCAATGAAATTGCGATGAATATGTTCCGGACCTGGTATGTGCCATTTTATTTTTATGGCGTTATCCATGGCGATCCACATCTGGGTAATTATTCCATTGATGATCAGCGGCGCATTAATTTGATGGATTTTGGCTCTATCCGCGTGTTCCGTCCGAATTTTGTCGGTGGGGTGATTGACCTTTATCGCGCTTTACGCGATGCGGATCGAGATTTGGCTGTGCATGCCTACGAGCAATGGGGTTTTCACGGGCTCGATAAAGAAGCGATTGATGTGCTGAATATCTGGGCTGGCTTTATTTATGCCCCGCTCTTAGAAGATCGCATCCGGCCTATCCAACAAACCAGAAGCGGGCTGGAAGGGCGCGAGCTGGCTGGCAAGGTGCATGAAGAATTAAAACGTATTGGCGGTATCCGCCCGCCACGTGAATTCGTGTTGATGGACAGAGCAGCTGTCGGGCTGGGCTCTGTGTTTATGCATCTCTCAGCAGAGGTAAACTGGCACCAGCTCTTCCACGAGCTGATTGATGATTTCAGCACTGAAAAGCTAGCCGCGGCGCAGGCCGATGCGCTCACACATGCTGGCCTGCCCCTTGATTTGAATGCGGCTTAAAGGCGCCTTTGCGCGCGCTTATCAGCTACCAATCTGGCCGAGGATTTGATCCAAGCTTGCCTTAGCATCACCATAGAGCATACGGGCATTATCTTTAAAGAAGAGCGGGTTTTCGATACCGCTATAGCCGCGGCCCTGTCCTCGTTTTGAGATGATGACCTGCTTGGCTTTCCAGACTTCCAGAACTGGCATGCCGGCAATCGGACTGTTTGGATCTTCTTGTGCGGCTGGGTTCACAATATCATTTGCCCCAAGAATAATCACCATATCGGCCTCTGGGAAATCAGCGTTGACTTCATCCATTTCCAGCACGATGTCATAGGGCACTTTGGCTTCAGCCAACAGCACATTCATATGGCCTGGCAGACGCCCTGCTACCGGGTGGATGGCAAACCGCACCTGCTTGCCACGCGCCCGCAAGCGGCGGGTGATTTCCGAGACAGCGCCTTGTGCCTGGGCAACAGCCATGCCATAGCCTGGCACAATGATAATGTCATCTGCCTCTTCAAGATCAGCGGCAACCTGATTGATGTCGGTGGCGATCATCTCACCTTCGACTTCCATGGCCGCGCCTGTCGCGGTGCCCCATCCACCTAAAATAACAGACAGGAAATTCCGGTTCATCGCTTTACACATAATGTAAGACAAAATCGCACCAGATGCGCCAACCAAGGCGCCTGTCACGATCAATAAATCATTGCCGAGCAGGAAGCCTGTTGCGGCGGCAGCCCAGCCTGAATAGGAGTTCAGCATAGAGACCACAACCGGCATATCTGCCCCGCCAATCGCCAGCACCAGATGGGCACCAAATACAAAGGCTATGGCCGTCATCACATAGAGAGTCCAGATGCCTGCATGATTAAGATACATCCAGCCCAGAACAAGACAGGCCAGTACCGCGATTAGATTAAGGATATGGCGGCCTGGCAGGGCCAGCGGCTTACCATCAATCAGAGCAGCGAGCTTGCCAAAGGCCACGACAGAACCAGTGGTTGTAACCGCACCGATAAAGACCCCGACAAAGATTTCCACCTCATGGATGACCTTTTCCACATCTGTCATGCCCATTGGTGGGTCAAGTTCTGAATTAATGCCGATAAAAACAGCTGCCAGACCTACAAAGCTGTGCAAAGCGGCCACCAGCTGAGGCATGCCTGTCATTTCAACCCGCATGGCAACAATGCCGCCGATGACCGCGCCGATGACCAAGGCTGGGATCAGCCAGCCAGCAAGGGTCACGCCAGGGCCGAAAATAGTGCCGCCAACAGCAAGAGCCATACCGACAATACCGTACCAGACAGCCCGCTTGGCCTTTTCCTGATTGGACAGGCCGCCAAGAGACAGAATAAACAGCACAGAGGCTGCAATATAGATAGCTGTTACAAGATTTGAACTTAACATAATCTAAAACCCTTACCTGACCTTAGCTTTTCTGGAACATGGCCAGCATGCGGCGGGTTACCATAAAGCCGCCAACAATATTGATGGTTGCGATCAGGACCGAGATGCTGGCCAGGATCGCAACAATAGGCACATCAGAGCCAACCTGAAGCAAAGCGCCCAAAATAATAATCCCTGAAATGGCGTTGGTGACTGCCATTAGCGGGGTGTGCAGTGCATGGCTGACATTCCAAATAACCTGAAAGCCAACAAAACAAGCCAGCGCAAAAACAATGAAATGCTGCATAAAGCTAGCCGGTGCATATTGCCCGATGAGCGCCATAAACAGCCCGCCTGCGATCAATAATGCTGTCTGACGCTGGCCTGCTTTGCGCATTCCAGCTGCTTCTAAGGCGGCCTTTTCTTCGGGGGTCAATTCTGGGACAGGTGCTGCCTGCGGCTTGCCAATCGCTTGCACTTTTGGCGGTGGTGGTGGAAAGGTGATCTCGCCGGCATGTGCAATAGTAGCCCCGCGAATCACATCATCTTCCATATTGATCACCGGCTGACCTTCTTTATCAGGGGTCAGATCATCCAGCATATGGCGGATATTGGTGGCATAGAGCGTTGAAGATTGCGCAGCCATCCGGCTAGGGAAGTCTGTATAGCCGACAATTTTGACACCATTATCTGTGATGACCAATTCTTCAGCCACGGTGAGATCACAATTGCCGCCTTGTTCTGCGGCCAAATCCACAACCACAGAGCCAGGCTTCATCAGCCCAACCATTTCAGCAGGCCATAATTTAGGAGCTGGACGCCCCGGAATAAGCGCAGTGGTGATGACAATGTCAATCTCCGGAGCCTGCTCTCTGAAAAGCGCCATTTCCTTTTCGATAAATTCAGGAGAGGCCGGCTTTGCATAGCCGCCATCACCTGAACCATCTTCTTCAAAATCGAGCATCAGGAAATCGGCGCCCATTGATTCGATCTGCTCTGCCACTTCTGGGCGCACATCAAAGGCGCGGACCACAGCCCCCAGCGAGGTGGCTGTGCCAATCGCCGCTAGACCAGCGACACCAGCCCCGATCACCAGCACTTTGGCAGGCGGCACCTTGCCAGCGGCTGTGATCTGGCCGGTGAAGAAACGTCCGAATTGATTGCCTGCCTCAATCACCGCGCGATAACCGGCAATATTGGCCATTGAAGAAAGCGCATCCATTTTCTGGGCCCGGCTGATTCGCGGGACCATATCCATGGCAAGCGCGGTGACCCCTTTGGCGGCAAGATTTTCGACCAGTGCCTCATTTTGTGCAGGCCATAAAAAGCTGATCAGGATCTGGCCTGAAGATAAGAGATCTTGTTCTGATTTTTCAGGTGCGCGGACTTTGACAATGATATCGCTGGTCTTCCAGACAGAGGCGGCATCACCTATCACATCGACACCAGCTTGCTCATAGGCTTGATCTGAGAAACCGGCAATCTCGCCTGCACCTGATTCTATCTGACAGGCATAGCCGAGTTTTTGGAGCATGCGCGCACTATCAGGGGTGAGCGCAACACGTCCCTCGCCAACAAACATTTCTTTTAACGCACCAATCTTCATATCAGCCCTCCACACAGCTCCTATTTATACGGATCAGACAGGGCATTTAGATTGGCATTAAACATAAAAAAACCACCCTGCAAGAGAGTGGTTCATTTAACGAGCTTAATAGCTCAGCATATCAGCTTTTTTCGGCTCTAATAGCCTTCACGCTCCATACGCTTGCGCATCAGTTTGCGCACACGGCGTGTTGATTCAGCAGTCTGGCGTGCACGACGCTCAGATGGCTTTTCAAAAGCACGACGATTTTTCATTTCACGGAACAGACCTTCGCGCTGCATCTTTTTCTTCAGCACGCGCAGAGCCTGGTCTACATTATTTTCACGAACGGCGACATACACGACGGCACATCCTTTCAATCTGGTTACCGATTCCTCACGATAGGGTCACGGTCTTAACACAAGATATACCAGCTTGTAAAGGCAGCAATCGCTTGGCAGATGGGTTTTAGCCCCCTATATCATAGAAAATAAGGTCGTTTTTTTTGAAAATCATGGGAAGCGTGATGCGATGACAGCAATTTTGGCAGATGATTTAGTGAAAGCTATCTTAAACCATGTGCCCTTTGATGGGTGGAGCGATGCTGCGCTGATGGCTGGCGCAGCTGATGTCGGGTTGGATGAAGCTGAGATGCGCGCTCTGCTGCCTGCTGGGGTAGCAGGGGCTATCCAGCATTATTTGGCGATGGCAGATGCTGACATGCTGGCTGCTTATCAGGCACTCGACCCGCAGCCACAGCGTATGCATGAGAAAATCAGAGCGCTGATTCTGCTCCGCCTTGAACAGGCTGTCCCGCATAAAGAAACAGTGCGTATGACAGTCAACTGGCTGGCCAAGCCAGCACAGGCAGGGGCGGCGTCTCGCCAGCTTTATCGCACGGTTGATACGATGTGGCGCACTGCTGGCGATGAAGCAACAGATTTCAGCTTTTATTCTAAACGGGCGACTTTGGCCGCTGTCTATTCTTCGACCTTGCTGGCTTTTTTAGGGGATGACACCCCTGATTTATCAAAAACCACTGCTTTTCTGGATAACCGGCTAGGTGATGTTGCGCAGATTCCCAAAATGACAGCGCCGATACGCAAAATCTCGGAAAATGTGAAACGGTTCGGTAAAAGCATATCAGCCGGTCCTTTTGCGAGACGCTAAGAGGGTTGGCGACAGGTCTTACTCGGCAGCTGCGATTTCCTGCCATATTGACCAATTATGCTGTCCTGTCTTAACAAAGGGGAGATAGGCGACAAACCGCCTCCCTTAAATCTGGTTAACTAAAGAGAACATAATGCCGATTAGCGTGCCTGATAATTTGCCTGCTCTGGATGCACTGCGCGCTGAGGGTGTCGATTTGATGTCACAAGGCGCAGCGGCGCGTCAGGATATCCGGCCTTTGCGTCTATTGATGCTAAATCTGATGCCAAAGAAAAAAGACACAGAGATTCAGTTCGCCCGGCTTTTCGGTTGCTCTCCTTTGCAAGTTGAACTGATTTTAATGACTACCGCCAGCTACACACCGCGCAATACAGAGCCAGCCTATCTGCGTCGGTTTTATCGCTCGCTTGATCAGGTGCGCGATGATTATTTTGATGCGTTGATTGTAACAGGCGCGCCGGTAGAGCAGCTGCCTTTTGAAGAAGTTACCTATTGGCCTGAACTCACTGAAATTCTGAATTGGTCAAAGACACATTGTTTCCGCCGTCTTGGTATTTGCTGGGGTGCACAGGCCTTACTCTATCATTTTTATGACCTGCCAAAAGAAGCATTGTCAGACAAGCTTTTCGGCATTTATGATCACAAGCTGACCTCTGATGAAGGGCGGCTGATGCATGGCTTTACAGACCGCTTCCCAATGCCTGTCTCACGCTATACCGCCACCAGCACAGATGAAGCTAAAAAGGCAGGTCTTGATATCTTGGCATTGAGTGATGAGATCGGTGCTGGCATGCTGCGCGACAAAAATACAGGCGATTTATTTGTGCTGAATCATCTGGAATATGATGCAGAAACGCTGGCTGCTGAATATCACCGCGATCAGGCAGCTGGTCTTGGCACGGCGCTGCCCGCGCATTATTTCCCAGAAGATGATCCCAGCCAGAAGCCAGTGAATTACTGGCGGCCCTTCGCCTATCTGTTAATGGCAAATTGGCTGAATGATCTCTATCAGGAAACACCTTTTGATCTGCGTGCATTATCTGAGAACAGCTGACAGATTGGTGGATAGGCAATCGCCTATTTGTAATTTAAAGCTGGCGGGTGATATGTCCCATTTTGCGATCTGTACGGGCGCTGGCTTTGCCATAGAGATGGATATGCGCCCCGGCCTCTCGTAAGGCAGGTGTAATCTGATCCATATGCTGGCCCAGGATATTCTGCATTTCCCATTTCCCGCTCATCTGTGTGCTGCCAAAGGGCAGGCCAAGGGCGATGCGTACCAATTGCTCAAACTGGCTGGTTGTGCATCCCTCAATCGTCCAGTGATAGGAATTATGCGGGCGTGGGGCCATCTCGTTAAACAATAGCCGGCCATCTGATGAAACAAACATCTCAATCGCCAGAACACCTGTCAGGCAGAGGGCTTCTGCCATTTTCTCAGCGCTTTTCTGGCCCTCAGAAATCAGGGTTTCTGATAGCATTGCAGGGGCAGTTGTATGCGCTAGAATACCGTTTTCATGGCGGTTTTCGCTGGCTGGAAAATGACAGATCTCACCGGTAAGGCTGCGTCCAATCAGAAAGCTGACTTCTGAGCTAAAGCTGATTTTCTCTTCTAAAATCGCTTCACCAGTCGCCAGTGCCGCCCACGCCTCCTGCGGATCGCTGTCAGGTGATAATCTGAGTTGGCCTTTGCCATCATAACCAAGCTCAGTGGTTTTCAAAATCGCATCTGCATTGAGCTCTGTCAGGGCCGCGGCGAGGTCATCAGCAGAGCGAATCGCAAAATTGCGCGGTACATCCATGCCCACATCACCGGCCATCTGTTTTTCAGCCAGCCTGTTTTGCGCTGTCTGCAGGGCTTTGGCCCCCGGACAAACAGCAACAGTCTGAGCAAGCATATCCAAAGATGGGGCTGGCATATTTTCAAATTCAGAGACAACCGCATCTACACAGGCGGCAAATTCACCAAGCGCCTCTTTATCGTCATAAGGTGCTTGTGTAATGCGATGGGCCACCTGACCTGCGGGACTGTCGCTCGCATCTGGTGCATAGATATGCGCAGCGATACCCATCTGAGCCGCCGATATCGCGATCATGCGCCCCAGCTGGCCTGAGCCCAAAATGCCGAGGGTGAGAGGCTTGTCAGGGTAGTGTTGGTTCATGCTGGCCTCTGTGCAACTGACTCAGTCTGGGCTTTGCGCCAGGCTTTCAAGCGTGTAGCCAAATCAGAATCGCTCAGTGCCAGAATAGAAGCGGCCAATAATCCTGCATTTTTGGCCCCAGCTTTGCCAATCGCCAAGGTGCCAACAGGTATCCCGCCTGGCATTTGCACTATAGAGAGTAGTGAATCCATGCCTTTCAGCGCAGCAGATTCCACCGGCACACCCAAGACTGGCAGTTCAGTATGGGCTGCGATCATGCCAGGCAAATGGGCTGCGCCGCCAGCACCAGCAATAATCACCTTTACCCCGTTATTTGCGGCAGAACGGGCAAATTCAGCCAGCCGGTCAGGGGTGCGATGCGCAGAAATAATCTGAACATCAGGCATGACCTCCAATGTTTTGAGAATATCTTCTGCCTCTTTCATGGTCTCCCAATCAGACTGGCTACCCATACAAATGACAATTTCAGCCATCATATAACTCTTCTTTTTATCTAGCTAAGGATACGCAAAATATGCATCAGGCGATGATATCTGGGATCAGCACGGCTTTCAATTTTATGATTTCATCTTTCAAGGCCAGCTTCCTTTTTTTGAGCCGCTGCATCTGCAACTGGTCCACTGGCTGGTTTTCTGCAAGGCGTGCGATCACATCATCGAGATCGCGATGCGCAAGTAACAGATTGTTCAATTTCATCTCAATCGCCTGCTGAGACGGATCTTGAGGGTGCGACGTATCTTTCATTGACGGCGTGTTCTTGGTGATTATTCTAGGGCAATCATATCTGAATGGACGTTATTTTGCCAGAAGATGATTTCAAGGTGATGCAAAAATGACCTTAAGATGATCTGAGGCCTTAAAATACACCATTATCTTTGAAGGGCAGGTAATCTGCAGGCGCGGTACAGTGCGCCGGTCATGAGTGAATTTTGTTTGGCATCTCTGATTGGCAGAGCAAAAAGATGCTGAAATTTTGTGGGAGGGGACCTTGGCACACACATTTGACGCAGTTTCAAACGCGGCATTAGCTGATCCAGCCGGATTTTGGGAGGCAGCCAGCCATGACATTAGCTGGATGAAAAAGCCTGAGCAAATTTTGGATGACGGCAATCCGCCTTATTATCGCTGGTTTGTCGGAGGTGAAGTCAATGGCTGTTATAACGCGCTGGACCGTCATATTGATGAGGGCAATGGCGCGCGCACGGCGCTGATTTACGATAGCCCTGTCACCGACACGAAAAAACAATTCAGCTATAGTGAATTACGTGATGAGGTCGCTTTATGTGCTGGGGCCATGCAGGCCAGAGGCGTTGGTTATGGCGATACAGTTATTATCTATATGCCGATGATCCCAGAGGCGGTGGTGGCGATGCTGGCCTGTGCGCGCATTGGTGCGATACATGCTGTTGTCTTTGGCGGTTTTGCGGCAGCTGAGCTTGCTAAACGGATTGATGATGCTAAGCCAAAGCTGGTGATGTCTGCTTCATGTGGCATTGAGCCAAGCCGGATTGTCGCCTATAAGCCGCTTTTGGATGAGGCGATTGAGATTTCTGCCCATAAGCCGGCAGGATGCCTAATTTTACAACGCCCGCAATTGGCAGCAGAGCTAATTACAGGGCGGGATCATGACTGGCGTGAAGCCATGGCCTCAGCCAGCCCGGCTGATTGTGTGCCGGTGAAATCAGAAGACCCGGCTTATATTCTCTATACCTCTGGGACCACCGGTGTGCCAAAAGGGGTGGTGCGTCCAACCGCGGCCCATATTGTCGCGCTGAAATGGTCAATGAAGAATATTTATGATTGCGACCCGGGGGATGTCTATTGGGCGGCATCTGATGTGGGCTGGGTTGTTGGCCATTCCTATATTGTCTATGCCCCGCTTTTTCACGGCTGCACCACCATTCTTTATGAAGGCAAGCCGGTCGGCACCCCAGATGCAGGGGCATTCTGGCGGGTGATCTCTGAATATAAGGTTAAGGTGATGTTCACCGCGCCAACTGCGATACGCGCGATCAAAAAAGAAGATCCAGACGGTAAGTTGCTGGCCGATTATGATATGAGCGCGTTTCGGACTCAGTTTCTGGCGGGTGAGCGGTGTGATCCCGATACGCTTTATTGGTGTCAGGACAAGCTGGGTGTACCAGCGATTGACCATTGGTGGCAGACAGAAACCGGCTGGTCGATTGCCTCTAACTGTCTTGGGATTGAAAAGCTGCCTATTAAGGCAGGCAGCCCGACACGTGCCGTGCCAAGCTGGGATGTACAGGTGGTGGATGATAATTGTCAGCCTATGCCAGCCGGTGAGATTGGGGCCATTGTCATTAAACTGCCTTTGCCGCCAGGCTCTTTGCCAACACTCTGGCAGAATGAAGAGCGTTTCTTTGATGCCTATCTCAAAGATTATCCAGGCTATTACAAAACAGGAGATGCCGGCTTCATTGATGAGGATGGCTATATCTTTGTGATGTCCAGAACAGATGACATCATCAATGTGGCAGGCCACCGTCTATCTACCGGCGGTATGGAAGAAGTGCTGGCGGCCTTGCCAGAAGTGGCGGAATGTGCCGTGCTCGGTATGGATGACAAGCTCAAAGGCCAGGTCCCGCTTGGCTTTATGGTCTTAAAAGAAGGGGTGGATCGCGCTGGTGCAGATATCTGTGCAGATGCGGTCGCTGCGGTGCGCCGTGAAATTGGCCCGGTGGCTGCCTTTAAACTGGCGGTGATTGTCAAGCGACTGCCCAAGACACGCTCAGGTAAAATCCTGCGCGGTACGATGCAAAAAATCGCAAATGGTGAGGATTATCCAATGCCGGCTACGATTGATGATCCGGCTATTTTGGGTGAGATTGATGCGGTGCTGAGCGCAGCTGGTATCAAAAAAGCCTAACAAGATGTGCCATTAAGACATCAAAAAAGCCACGCTGGAAACAGCGTGGCTTTTTCTTGATCTGATCTGAAAAACCTATGGAATTTCAGAGACATTCTCAACTTGCTCTTCGGTCGCTTTCGGGCTGCCGCCTGCTTTTTCGATCGCGGCGTTCAAATCCTGCTGATTACAGAGCCCCAGCATAGCCGGATGTTTGGCTGTGATGTTGCTGATGTTCCAGTGTGAGCGATCGCGGATTTTGCGAATGGTCTCTTTTGTGGTGCCAATCAGCTTGCCAATTTGGGCATCACTTAACTCAGGATGATGTTTTACCAGCCAAGCAATCGCATCTGGCTTGTCGCCGCGGCGGGCAACCGGTACATAACGCGGGCCTTTGGTGCGCAAGGTGGGCTGCGGCAAATCTGTTTCGGCAAGCTTCAGGCGCGCCGATGCATCCGCCTCACAGGTGCTGATCATCTCTTTGGTCAGCTGGCCATTGGTGATCGGATCATAACCTTGCATGCCAGGGCCGATTTCACCATCTGCAATCGCCTGCACTTCAAGCGGGTGAAGCTGACAAAAATCACCAATCTGCTCAAAGGTCAGGGCTGTGTTATCAATCAGCCAAACAGCAGTCGCTTTTGGCATCAATAATTGTGTCATGTTATATTCCTGTGGCTAGCGGGCCTTTTTCTGTCCCCTTTATATAGTGGGCTTTCGCCTCTTTGCAAAGATTTGCTTTCATACTAGGGTGTTTTGATAGAACAGATGCACGCTTGAGAGCCAAATATATCATCGAAAAATAAGAGATCTGGGAACAGATTGGGAGAGACCGACCATGCAACAGCACACATCTCAGCGGCAAGCCCAAAGCGTGATGATTACAGGTGCCAGTTCAGGCATAGGCCTTGCGATTGCCCGTGCTTTTGCATCAGCTGGCTGTCATTTGATGATCGGCGGGCGTGAAGCCCCAGAAGAGGTCCAGACTTTGCTGACAGAGCTCAGCATAGAAGGGGCAAAATCAGTGCATTATAATAATGCTGATATGGCAGATGGTGAGGCGGTGCGCGCGATGGTCGCAGCTGCCCATCACCAGATGGGATCATTGGATGTGCTGGTCAATAATGCCGGTATTCAGCATGTGGCCCCTGTCGAAGATTTTCCGGCCAATGCTTGGCAGCAGGTCATCGATATCAATTTATCAGCGCCCTTTCATGCGATTGCCGCCGCGGTGCCATTAATGCGTGATCAGGGATTTGGCCGGATTATCAATATCGCCTCTGTCCATGGGCTGGTGGCTTCTGTGCATAAATCAGCCTATGTGGCGGCAAAACATGGCCTGGTTGGTTTGACCAAAACAGTGGCCCTAGAGCTGGCCCGCACGCCGGTAACCTGTAATGCCATTTGCCCGGCTTGGGTGCGCACACCGCTTGTTGAAGCACAAATTGAAAAGCGCGCGGCTGATTCAGGGCGTTCCATCGCTGAAGAAGCTGATTTGCTGGTCTCGGAAAAACAGCCAACAGGGCGTTTTGTCCAACCTGAAGACATCGCCCAGATGGCCCTTTATCTCACCCAGCCTGCAGCCAGTTCTATTTCCGGATCATCCTTTACCCTTGATGGCGGATGGACGGCACAATAAGGGCAATAAAGGCTAGCTCTGCATTGTCGATTCGCCCTCTAAGGCTGTTTTGAGCGCAGGCAATATCATCAGCCCGACAGCCTGCCCGTCTAGCTCTATCTTGTTATTTATATTCAGATAGGCCAGCGCGGCTTCTTTTCTTATCATCGCCATGGCCCGTGATGGCTGTTCTGGCTTATCAGCCTTGCAGATATGCAGAATTTGGCCTATTTCCTTGCCATCCTGGCTGAGTTTGAGCGGTGTTTGTGGATCGGCTTGATCTGCATTCATCATCCCTTCAACAGCGATCAAATATTTTTTAACAGAGCCGCGATAATGGGTGCGTGCGGTAACCTCCTGCCCAACATAACAGCCCTTTTTAAAATCTACCGCATCGCCCAGATGAAAGCCTGCTTCCACCACCAGCGCGCGCGCCTCACTCAGCTCTGCTGCGCCTTCTGGCAAGCCAATGCCCAATCTGAGCCAGTGATAGGCCGCTGGGTTATGGGGCTCGGCATTACCCATATCTGTCTCATGTTTGAAAAACACATGCCAGATTGCAAAATCGGCCTCAGCACGGATATAGCGCCCATCGCGCACCGCCCAATCGGGTGTTTGGCCCATATCAGGCCTATCAGATGCGATGTCATTGCCCAGACCAATCAGCGCCTGCCAACCTTCTAGAGCCGCTATTTCAATAGGCCGCCGCAACCGGTACATTTTTAGCTTCTGCATCAATTGAGGGGCTTGCTCTGTCTCTGTTTCCAGCCAGAAGATCGCCTCTTCACGGCGAAAGATCAGCATATCATGAATAATCCGCCCCTGCGGGTTTAGCAGGCAAGCCTGGCGCATCTCACCGATATTTAAATGAACGCATTCGGCGGTCAGCAAATCATTTAAGAAAGGCGCTGCTTCTACGCCTTTCACTTCAATCAATATTTTGTCTGATTTTGAAAAAAACATGTTATCGGCCATTATTGAACCTCAACTTCGCCCTGATAGCGCGCGACATAAAAGCGCCTGTCGCGTGCCCATAAACAGCGTTTATCATCTGGTATGGCTTCAAAATAAGCGCCTCTGTCATGAAAATGATACAGCTGGCCACAGCCCAGATAGCGCACCACAAGGCTGGTCTCACCTATCTGAATTTTACCGATTTCGCGCTGGCTGACAGATATTTTTGGCAGCTCTGCCCTGAAACATTGCCCTTTTTTATTCCCGCGACAGGCTGTTTCTTCTGAGCCCAGCATGCGCAGGTAATAAAAAACACCATCTTTTACTTCAAATCCCTCATCATCAAACATCTGGCATTCATCATCAGGTGCACGCTGGCGCTGTGCAAATTCACAGGTGAACCAAATGCCGTTCCAGAGGCTGTTCACCTCTATTTTATCTTCAGCCCAGCTGGGGCTGAAGGGCAGCAAAAAAAAGAGGCATAGGGCAGGGAGAAGGTGTTTCATGATCTCTATGTGGCAAACAAGTCTGGCTTTTGCAATCACCAGCTTGCGATCATTTGACCAGAACTTATCTGGGGGCATGGGCTTGCCAGATGGAAAATCTATGCCTAGCGTGAGTATGGGGGGAATTTGGTAAAGCCAGCCTTGATGAGACAAGAGGTTGGAGAAGAAGGGTCCCCCATGTTCGAGCATCACCTCCGCCGTCCACTTTCTGAAGAATTACATGCCAGACCGTTTCATGATTTTGACGGGGCAGGGCGTTTTGTGCGGTTTATCTATCTCAATGCAGAACATAAAAAAGAGCTGAATGCAGAAATTGCCACTTTTCTGAAAAATGCAGGCCAGCCTGTCCCCTCAGACGATACCCGCTTTGTGCGGGCTGATTTCGGGGCTTTTATCTTTCGCATTGAACGCCATACTGAATTCACCTCTCTGACTTTTATTCAAAAGCAGCTTGAGATGAAAAAGGGTATTTCTGATGCCGCTTTTGATGAGGCCAGATTGCCAGGCATCCCCTTTGATTGGGTGCGCCGCCTGCCCGTGCCGCTGTTCCATGCTATCTGGCTGGAAATTGGTGGGCATGCGCCAAAATCAATGACCCCTGATGAGGTATGCCAGATGCTGGGCAATAGCCGGTCTGGTCCCTCCAATATTTTGAATGAAGGTGCAGCACAGGTGCATTTCAGCTTTGATATTGATGCAGCGGGTTATTCGCGCATTGTGCTGTTTAATAATAGAGTGAGCCCCAGCCGGATGGGCCGGATTACGCTCAGGCTTGTGGAGATGGAAACCTATCGTTTGCTCGCCTTGATGGGGTTGCCCCTGGTTCAGAATCTCTCAGGTAATTTATCAGATATTGATAAAAAACTGACATATCTGACCCAAACATTATCTGAGCTGATTGAAGCAGAAGATGACAGCGATCAGAATATGGCCCATCTTTTATCAGAGCTGTCTGCTTTGTCAGCAGAGCTTGAAAATATCGCCTCTATGTCAGATTTTCGGCTGAGCGCGACCAAAGCCTATCGCCAGCTCTTTGACTCCAGACAAGCTGCCTTGCAAATGGGGCGCCTTGACGGGCATCAGGGTGTCGCCGGCTTTATCAATCGCCGGATGCTGCCAGCAATGCAGACCTGTGCTGCTTTTTCAGACAGACTGAACCGGCTGGCAGACAGGCTGGCGCGCTCTAATGAATTGCTGCGCACGCAAACAGAACTCACCATTCAGCATCAGAACCGTGATTTATTGAGCTCGATGGATAAGCGGGCGTCGTTGCAATTGCGCATGCAGCAAACAGTGGAATGGCTGTCGATTGCGGCTTTGACCTATTATGGGTCCGGGCTTGTTGAGACAATGGCCAAGAGCTTGCCTTTCGCGCAAGCTGGCCTGAGCCTGGTGGCGATTAAAGCGATATCAGTCCCTGTTTTGGCGGTGCTGGCTTATCTGGCTATCCGGCGTGTCAGCCATGGCGCAAAATAGCGCGTCTTAGTAATGTGAACCAGATAAAGGCACCGGTTGAAACGCTGAAAGCAAGGCTCATCCCAAGCTGCATGAGGGCCCCTGCATCTGCACCAAAATCGATCATCCAGCCCATCATCATCGGTGATAGGGCGCTGGCAAAGACCATCACTGGCTGGGCCAGAGCCCGCACTTCACCCAGATAAGTTGTGCCATAACGCTCTGCCAGCAGGGCCGCGTTGTTATTGGAAATCATCCCAGAGGCGATCCCGAAAATCAGGAAATAGCCATTCAGGCCAATAGGCCCTGAAAGACTGAGAAAAATCACACAAGCAAGGCCCAAAAGCCCATGCCCGAAAAAAGCAGAACGCTGGGCGGTGAAGCGATCAATCACCATCCCGCCAATCAGCGCACCTGCCAGCGAGCCTGCGGCATAGAACACATAGCCAGCTGACCAGGTTAGGATATCCACCCCGCGCATCTCAGCGATGAAAAGCTGATGGAAAAACAAGCCTGTTACAACAAAGCTTGGTGTGGCGATTAAAAAGATTATTAACAGCCAGAAGACCGGATCGCGCATCACTTGTCTGCGGGTGAGTGACCGGCTGTCTGGGTGTGCTACAGGGGCAATATCTGCACCTTCGCGCCCAAGCCCGTCTTGATGCGGCGTGCGCTGGGTCAAATAACGCAAAAAAGGTGCGATCATGATAAAGGCGACAATCGGAATAAATTGCCAGATATCGCGCCAGCTATAGCTGATCAGCAGCAAGGCCACCAAGGTTGGAAAAACCGATTCAGCAATGTTAATGGCCATACCTGTGATCGATAAAGCCCGCCCGCGTGCGCGGCGATAACGCCGTGCCACCGCTGTGCTAAACACATGATACATCATCCCTTGCCCGCAGAGCCGCAAGAGATAAAGACCTATGATCAGCGTCAATGCACCGCCGATCGTTGAGAAATAAAAAGAGGCAAGACACAGCGCGGTAATGGTCCAAAAGCTGAGCTTAGGGACACTCATCTGATCTGCCAGCTTGCCAAGCCAGATGAGGGTTAGGGCGCTGGCCGCTGTGGCAATGGCGTAATAAAGCCCAAAATCACCATGGCTTAGTCCCAGTTCACCTCTTATCTCTGTTGAAAATAGAGAGATGAAATAGGTCTGACCGAGTGATGACCAGAAGCTCATCAACCCACCATATAGCATAAAGCGCCATTCTAAGGTTAAGAGGCCTGTAAATCCGATATCGCGTGGCGGTGTAGGTGAAGAGGCAGTCATAAAAAGGTGATCAGTTGGACAAAGGGACTAGCGCCGACGTCTGCGGTTCGTATCTTTTGGTTTTTCCTTTTTCGGCTTGGTAACCTGATTATAGATGATCCCTTCGAAAATCATCACTGCCATCATGATGCCAAAGCCAATATAGCCAAGGCCAGATGTGCCGAGCGTCCAGCCGATCAGCACAACACTGCAGCAGCCAAATCCAAAAATCAGTCGTGCCATACCCTTCATGGCCCCAGCATTACCATAGAAAGCTTTTGATGTCAGCCTTGTCAGCCCCTCATCCAAAATGGCCGTTTCATGCGTAAGAGTGAACAAGCGGGCAAGTGTGCTCAGGCCTGCTGAACACCGGATAAATGAGGGAATATTTCAAAAATGCCGATTGCAAAGAGACGATTTGGCTGGCTGGCTTCAGCAGGCTGGGTTATCGCCGCTGTTTTTCTCAGCCTCGCGGGGCTTTCTGCCTGCGCAAAAACAGATGTTGCAAGCCTCAGTGAGACCGGCCCTCAGCTCGACCTGCTTGATTTTTTTGAAGGGGAGAGTGTGGCCTATGGCATTTTTGAAGATAGGTTCGGCAATTTGCGCCGCCGCTTCAAAGTGGTGATCAAAGGCGAGGTCGAAGGCGATACCCTGACCTTAACAGAAGATTTTCTTTATGCAGATGGTGAGACCCAGCAACGGATTTGGGTGATCACTGACATGGGTCAGAATGAGGCAGGCCTGCGGCTTTATTCAGGGCGTGCTGGTGATGTGATGGGCAGCGCAGAAGGGTTGGTAGCAGGTGCGGCTATGAATTGGCGCTATGATGTCATGCTCAACATAGATGGTGCAGACTGGCAGGTGCATTTTGATGACTGGATTTACCAGCTTGATGACAAGGTGGCTATCAACCGAGCAGAGGTACGCAAATTTGGTCTGGCGATCGGCAGTGTGACCTTAGTGTTTTTGCGCGGCGCGGCGGCAGAGGCTGTCGGGCCTGTTGATCTTGAAAACTGGTCATCCAACAGCCAAGGCTAGCAACCCATTGACGAGACAACCCATTGACGAGGCAAGGCATTTAAATGACGCAAGGCTGGATAGCGCAATTTGATTTAACCTTTGCCAAGCTTGTTGTGCTTGGGATGATACATGCCAGCCTGTTCTGGGTGGTCTCTTATCTTGGCCGGTCTGAGCCTCGCGCACTATTGAACCGGTTCCTTGGCGGTAAAATCGCCCAGCTTGGATTTGCAAACAGGCTTGCGCTGGCCTGCATCATCGGTCTTCTCATCGCTGCACTGTCCTTTTTGACGGCACAAGCCGCTGGCCCCGCCACCTTTATCTTTCTTCAGGCTGGTTTGTTGAGCTTGTGGTATATTGAAGCGGCCATTTTGTTGGCTTACGGTTTTTTTAAGCGCTTATTTGACAGCGAATTGCCGTTCGAGATCACCTTATTTGTCAGTTTTGTGGTGATGATGAATGCCGGCTATTTCACCTTTATGTTTATCTTATCTATTCTACGGGCCCCAAAGCTGATCTAGAGTTTCTGAGGCGTGGCGCATGAGTAAAAAGGGGCCAGATGATTATGAGTGATAATAAAACCACAGCCTGTGAGGTGTTTTCAGCAGCTGAAAATGTCTCAGAGATGAAGCGAAATTTTATCTGTGCCAATGATAATTTGCATGAAGCCATGCTGAACAGCCCGCTGGCCATTGTGATTTATGCTTTTGCGGTGTTGTTTATCATGTTTTTGGTTCAGCGGGCTTCTGCACCGATGCGGGCAGAGGCCTTGCGCATTGAGGCTGGGCGTACTGAGGCTGGGCGCACTGAGACTGGGCGCATTGAGGCTGATAAATCAGAGGCGCGCCAGCCAGACGATACAGACAGATGATAGGCAAGTGCAAAACACTGAGAAAGACAAATGAGATGAGGTGAGATTTCCTAAAACCAGAACCTGTGGTCAGTTGGTTTTATTCAGCGCGTGTTGTCCAGTAATCAGACCCGTAATCATGGAGGATTTCTTCACCTTTTGCGATATCACGCGCGGCGGTCATGCGCACAAACCGGTTATCTTCATCATCAATCTGCCATTCGGCATTGGCTGGATCGCCATGGTTATAGAGCATGCCAAAGCCCATCAGGACCAGATAATCGCCCGGATCATCTGGCGAGGTGAACAGATAATCATTCAGCCGGTTGGTTTCCTGCAAATCATCATCATCTATGACCAGATAAGGGCAGAGCTCAATCAAACCACCTTTTGCGATATCTTCAGTGGCAAAAACGCCAAGCCCATGCAAAGGGGAGTCTTTCACGCAGATTTTCATGTTCAGGGCTCTTCATCTGTTATGTATCGGCAAACGTATGTTGTCTGACACTTAAAGAACTGTTGCGGTGTGTTCAAGCATTGTGCGCTACAGCGCAGATATTTATCTGGGTCAATCAGGACATTTAAAGAAGGTTTTCATCATATGTATGTATCTATTACCGGTCTGAGGCTGAATAACCCGCTTCATTTCCTGCGTTTCATGCGCCATGCTATTCCCTCATTTAAACAAGCCCAAGCTGCAGATGGTAATTTGTTTTGCGAGACGAAAACCATAGATGGTGTGCATCATACACTCACCATCTGGGAGTCTAAAAAGGCCATGAAAGCCTATGTTGCAAGCGGTGCGCATCTCAAGGCCATGAAAGTCTTTCAATCTATGGCCACAGGCAGTGTCTATAGCTATGAGACCGAGACACAGCCCAGCTGGGAGGAAGCCTTAAAGTGCTGGCATGCAGATGCACGACCAGTCGGCTGATCCATATTACAGTCGGCTGAGCTAAATGAGATGCTATGTCAGAGAAAATGGTGCTGCCGAATGGATTCGAACCATCGACCTCACCCTTACCAAGGGTGTGCTCTACCTACTGAGCTACGGCAGCAAATGCGCATGACGCAAAAACAGGGTTGTTATCTATCAGGCGAACCAGCGGAGTGCAAGCATTATCATACCCCCTATGAGGCGGGATATGTTCATGCACTGACGCAGAGCGAATAATCAGCCAAACAGCCGCAATAAAAAGCGGACAATCTTTTGTGTGCGGCTGCTGAACAGCATGTTCGTATAGGCACTGCCAGCGGCGCGTTTTATGGCTTCTGCCTTTGTTGGGTAAGGCAAGATGAGACCGGCCAGATTGGATAGTTTCATTTTTTTCTGGATGGCCAGCGCGATGAGGCCGATCATCTCGCCTGCATCAGGCGCAAGGATAGACCCGCCCAATATCCGGCCTTTTTTGTCAGCCACCAGCTTGACCATACCGCTTGTTTTCGCCTCTGCCACCGCCCGGTCATTTTCGGCCAGAGACCAGCTAACAATTTTAAGCGGCTCAGATGGCATATGGGCGCGTGCTTCGGCCTCTGTCAGCCCGCAATGGGCCAGTTCAGGATCGCAATAGGTGACCCAGGGCACCGCGCTTTCATCGATTTTAGCTGGCAGTTTAAATAAGATATTGCGGATAACAATAGAGGCATGGGCACCTGCCATATGGGTGAATTGATGGCGGCCTGCGACATCACCAATGGCAAAGATGCGCTTATTTGAGGTGCGCAAACGCGCATCTGTTACAATCGCCCCTTTATGGGTCTGGACATCAGCAGAGGCCAGATTCAACCCATCTAAATCTGGACGCCGGCCAGCCGCGACCAACAGATTTGTGCCAGCTACGACCTGCCCATCTTCAAGCGTGAGCCGAATATGCCCATTGTCATCTTGTTCAGCTTCTTGGACAAACGCACCCTCATAAAGGCTTATACCTTCTTTGGTCAGCTGAGAGCGCACCATATCGACCAATTCAGGCTCATCTTTTGGCAGGATGGACAGCGCTTCCACCACGCTGACTTTGATACCAAGACGGGCATGGGCCATGGCCATTTCAATACCGATTGGACCACCCCCTAAAATGAGCAAATGAGCAGGTTTATCGCGCAGGCTAAAAATCTGTTCATTGGTGAGATAAGGCACGCTGTCTAGCCCTTTGACAGGCGGGATAAATGCGCGGGATCCGCTCGCTATGACGATGAAACGCGCGCGCACATGCACGCTGTCATCCAGGCTTGATACCGTGCGCGATCCGCTCAGTTTTGCTGCTTTTTGAATGACTTGTACCCCCAGCCCTTCAAAACGTTCAACCGAATCATGCGGGGCGATGGTGTCTATGGCCTTGCGGATATGGGCCAGCACGCCTTGATAATCAATCTCTGGTGCGCCAATAGCCTTAATACCCATTTCAGGGCGCCCAGCTGCCTGTGTGGCAGCTTTTGCAGCGGCCAGTAAAGCCTTTGACGGGACACAGCCTGCATTTAAGCAATCACCGCCCATCTCAGCTTTTTCAAAAAGGATGACATTTGCGCCCATTTGCGCTGCGCCAGCGGCCACAGATAGACCGCCTGATCCCCCGCCAATGACACAGATATCACAGCTTAAATTTTGCTTCTCAATTGGTTGTAGGTCAGATGTGACAGGCGTGCTCACTTTGACGCCTCCTCTTTTTCTTTTTTCTGGAAAAATTGTCGATAGAGGCTGGGCAATAAAGCGAGCATGCCAAGCCCAAAAAGAGGGCCTAGAATCTGCGGTGAGGCCAGCAGGCTGAGATCAGGTGTTTTGCCATTGGCCAAGATCACGTCAAAGCCCTGAGCGACCCAGATATAGACAAAAGAGCCAGGTATAATCCCGATGGCCGTGGCCAGCATATAGGGACCAAGGCGCATACCAACAAAGGCTGGTACAATATTGACCGCCCAGAAAGGGGCAATCGGCATCAGCCGCAGAACCAAGAGATAGCCAAAGCTATTTTGGCCAAATCCACGTTCGAGCTTTTGGAGAAACGCACCGGCACGTGCCCGTAAAAATCCGTCTAAAATGGTTTTGGCTGCCAAAAAGACCAAGGATGCTCCTAATGTAGCGGCCAGAACAACACAGAAAAAAGCCGGCCAGCCCAAAAGGGCCCCGCCAGCGAGTGTCAGTAGGCTGGCAATGGGCAGGCTGAAGGCAACGGTCAGAAGATAGAGCAGTGAGAACACCAGATAGCCAAGAAAAGGTGCGTCACCAATAAAGGCCTTTAAATCGCCATAATGAAGCGCAATAAATTCAAAGCTGAAGGTGCGATGCAGCCCAGAGGCAAAAAATAACAGGAGACCGGCGACCAGAATAAGCGGTATGAAAAGACGTGATTTTGGTTTTTCTGAAGCCATCACCTTATATCCGATCGCTTGAAAGTGATTTTCCATCTTGGTGTTTTCGCAGAGATGGATTTATATCTGTAAATTAGAAAAACGCGTCCAGCTTTTCACGCTTGAATAAACAGGCATGAGGGCATGAAACGCCAATTTAGATTTTAAATCAACTATGCTGTGAACCGCCCTTTTTGGTGGTGAAGTGAGTTTTAGCTATGTCATCCAAATCAGATGCTTCAAAAGATAAGGCGAAAACAGCGCAAGATGAAAAACAAGCGCGCTTGGAAAAAGCATTGCGCGATAATCTGAAACGCCGCAAACAACAGGCCAGATTGCGGGCGCAATCTGACAATCAGGCCGCAGATATTCAAGCCGGGTCAGATCAGGCTGTACAAACGGAAAACGCATCTCATGACTAGTCTTTTGATACAAGGTGCCACCGCGCTGCAGGGCGAGGTGGCCATCAGCGGCGCAAAAAACGCGGCCCTCCCTCTTTTAACCACCTCATTGATGTGTTCAGGCCGGCTCCAGCTCAATCAGATGCCACATCTGGCTGACACCCAGAAAATGGTGGAACTGCTGAAAACCCATGGTCTGACGATAGATTGGCAGGATGAGGTGATCATCATCGAAGGAGAAGCCAGCGAGCTGGCCGCCCCGTATGAGTTGGTCCGCCAGATGCGGGCTTCTATCCTTGTGCTGGGCCCGCTCTTGGCAAGATATGGCGAGGCGCGTGTTTCGCTGCCAGGGGGCTGTGCGATTGGCACCCGTCCTGTGGATTTACATATCCGGGCGATGCAAAAGCTAGGCGCGGTGGTTGAACTGGCAGATGGCTATATTCAGGCACGCGCAAGGAACGGTCTTGTCGGTGCGCAAATTGTCTTTCCTTTCGTCTCGGTCGGGGCAACTGAAAATGCGCTGATGGCCGCTTGTCTGGCCAAAGGTGAAAGCGTATTGGTTAATGCTGCACGCGAACCTGAAATCACTGATTTGGCAGAATGTCTGATAGCGATGGGTGCCAAAATAGAAGGCCATGGTACAGATCGGATTTATGTCCAAGGGGTCGATGAATTACACACAACAACCCATGATGTTGTGCCAGATCGGATTGAGGCTGGCAGCTTTGCGATTGGCGCGGCGATGACACGCGGTGATCTGATGCTGCGCCAGGTGCGCCCCGATCATCTCACCAGTTTGTTTGATGTGTTGCAGCAAACCGGTGTGTCTGTTGAGCAAGGGCCAGATTGGGTGCGGGTGAAGATGGATGAGCGGGCTGAGGCAGTAGATATTGAAACCCACCCCTATCCAGGCTTTCCAACAGATCTGCAAGCCCAATATATGGCGATGATGTGTCTTGCCAAAGGCAGTGCGCGTATTTCTGAGACGATTTTTGAAAACCGCTTTATGCATGTGCCAGAATTAATGCGGATGGGCGCAGATATTCAGATTGATGGCCGGACTGCAATTGTGCATGGCAAAGAGATGCTGCGCCCTGCACCGGTGATGGCAACTGATTTGCGGGCGTCGATATCGCTGGTGCTGGCCGGGATGACTGCGGCTGGCGAAACAGAAGTGTCAGAGATTTATCACCTCGATCGAGGCTATACTAATTTAGAAGATAAGCTTGGTAAATGCGGGGCACAGCTCAGCCGAAAACAGGGCTAAAGCTTAAATATAGCACACCCACATGACCCCCAGCTTGATCTATTCAAGGCCAAATAGGAGTATCAGATGACCGCAGATTTGCCGCCACCTCTGTCTTTGCATGGCCGGGATGTGGGTGATATCGCGGTGCTGGCCAGCTTGCTGCAAGATGCGCTGGTGAACCCAGCTGATTGCCGTTATGAGCAATCAGATAACAGCTTTTTAATGGTGGTGAACCGGTTTTGCTGGGAAGAGCCCAATACCCCTGAAACCAAGATAGCACCACCTTTTTACCGAGTGATTGCTGGTCTTAAAGTCACACAAGTTGAACAGGTTCAACATCAGGGCTTTATCGGTGGTGATTATGAAAATGGGTTTCACAATTTGCTGAGCCTGCATTTTGAAGCGACGCATGAGGGCGCGCCATCCGGTTGGCTCAATTTCACCTTTTCAAATCATGTCTCCTTGCGCCTGAATATCGCCGAGGTTAGCCTTGTGCTGTCTGATTTGGCGGCGCCATACCCGACCTCAAAACGCCCCGATCATCCTCTCCAAGGCTGAATGAAATAGGCGCAAATCCAGATTTAAGCTCCTCTCCTTTTCGGTGCCAGCTCTTGAAAACACATTGATTTTCAGGCAAACAAAGCACGAGGGGCCATCAGACTGCGTGATGCTATTTGGCCAACTGACCTCAGGCAACGCATCAAATAAGGCCATACACAAAATGACCGATCAAAAAAAATGGGTATTGGCTTTGCCAAAAGGCCGGATTCTGGACGAGGTTCTGCCTGTTTTGAAAATAGCAGGATTAGAGCCGGAAAAGGCTTTTTTTGACAAGAAAGACAGACGTCTTCGTTTTGCCACCAATCATCCGGATTTAGATATCATCCGCGTGCGCAGTTTTGATGTGGCCACTTTTGTTGCGCATGGCGCAGCCCAGATGGGGGTGGCTGGATCAGATGTGCTGATGGAATTTGATCATCCGGAAATTTACGCGCCGATAGATTTGGGTATCGGGACCTGCCGCATGGTGGTGGCCTGTGAAGAGCGTGCTGCAAAACAAGATGATCCGCGCCAATGGTCACATTTGCGTATCGCAACCAAATATCCGAATCTCACCAAACGCCATTTTGCCAGCAGAGGGGTGCAGGCAGAATGTATCAAACTGAATGGGGCTATGGAGTTGGCGCCCAGTATGGGGCTGTGCAGACGGATTGTTGATTTGGTGGAAACAGGCTCAACATTGGTGGCAAATGGTTTGGTAGAAATTGAGGAAATTGCCAAAATATCCTCACGCTTTGTGGTCAACAGAGCCGCCTGGAAAACAGAACCAGCCCGTGTTGATCATTGGATTGAATCGGTGCGCAAGGCTGTTGACGAGATGTGATGTGGTGTCACAATAAAGGTTATGACAGACGATGACAGGTCCACAGATGCACCAGAAGGTGCAAACAGAAAGCTGATTAAAATTGAAATCAGCCACGACCCAAGACGTGTCATTCAGCCTGAATATGCCCATGAAGAAGCCGTTGCCATCTATGATATTCTGGATGACAATTTATTTTATCTGCAAGAAGCAGACGGGCCATATCACTTGATATTGAGCACTGATAATCGTCATGTGCATTTTGATGTGCGTTCAGCAGATGCACAGCCCTTAAAAGGCTTTATAATGGCGCTCGGCCCATTCCGGCGTATCATGCGCGATTATTATGATGTGTGTAATCATTATTATGATGCTATCCGGACAAAATCACCGACTCAGATTCAGGCCATTGATATGGGCCGGCGTGCGCTGCATAATGAAGGCTCAGACTTGTTGCAAGAACGCCTTGGCAATTATCTGACCACAGATAATATGACAGCCAGGCGCCTTTTTACCCTGATATATGTGCTCACACATCGCAGTTGATTGCCCCTGTTCACCCGAAGGCTCCCTGTTCACCCTTGGCACAGATAAAATCTAGAAAACAAAGCAGCCCAAAATGAATGCCTCCTCATGTCCAAAACAGGTCCTGTTTGCTTGCACGTTAAATACCGTCCGCTCGGTGATGGCAGAGGCGGTGTTTAATGCCCGCTTTGGCGCGCTTTCAAAGGCCCAATCATGCGGCGTGATGGGGCGTCTTGCCGATGGGTTTGCGCTCGCTGTCCTAACAGAGCGCGGTTTGCCTGTTAAAGAAGAAGAGCCGCGTATTTTTACCAGCTTCTCAGCTGATGATTTTGATCAGGTGATCACCCTGTCAGCACAGGCTGCCGAGGCTGCACGTATCTGGCTTGGGGCGAACGGCCAGCATAAACATCATTATTGGCATATTACCGAGCCAAGTGGCCTGGAAGTGCCAAGAGCTCAAAAATTAGCTGAATATCGGTTGATTTGTGATGAAATTGAGAGGAAGTTAGACTCACATTTTGGCTCTTTTGTGAAAAAAACTTGACTTTTTGGCTGAATTCTGCGGAAAATTGCGACCAAAAGATGCCAGTCAAAAAACGGCGGCATCATTGAAATTGACATGAGAAGAAACGGATAAACTGAATGGCTAAAGAAGGCGTCATTGAATTTTCTGGCACGGTTGCAGAATTGCTGCCAAACGCTATGTTCCGCGTAAAGCTGGATAATGACCATGAAGTGCTGGCACACACCAGCGGCAAGATGCGCAAAAACCGCATCCGTGTATTGGCAGGCGATCGGGTGAATGTTGAAATGACCCCATATGATCTGCAAAAAGGCCGTATCACTTTCCGCTATAAGTGATTTATTTAAGATTGATGCACGCGCATCGCCTGTCCCAGCTGCTCGTAACCGCAACGCAGATAATGTGAACAGGCCAGATGCGCATAATGCGATGAACAGAGGAAGGTCTTGCTTTCATGCAGCTGCGTTCACCCTCCTCTCATCCTTTTGTGCTGGGCTCTGCCTCACCAAGGCGGCGCGATTTGATCGCACAAATGGGTTTGGTGGCTGATGAAATCAGCGCACCTGATATTGACGAGACACATCATCGACATGAAAAGCCGGCTGATTATGCCGCCCGCATGGCTTCTGAAAAAGCCAACGCTTTAATCGTCAAACATCCCAACAGCTATATTTTGTCAGCAGATACAGTTGTAGCTGTTGGCCGGCGTATTTTGCCCAAAACTGAAACACAGAGCGAGGCATCAGCCTGTCTTGATTTGCTGATGGGGCGTGCGCACACTGTTTATGGCGGCCTCTGTCTCATCACACCAGATGGCCAGCACCATCACAGATTATCGGTGGCTAAAGTGGCGTTTCGGCGTCTGTCTGAGGATGAAAAAACCGATTATCTGCGCTTTGGTGATTGGCAGGGCAAGGCAGGGGGATATGCTATTCAAGGCATGGCGGCCAGCTTTATCCATCATCTTCAGGGCTCTTACAGCAATGTTGTCGGGCTTGATATCTACCTGCTTTCTAATTTGTTGCGCCATTTGGGCTTTCGGCCTGATGACGGCCCACTTTGTTGAGAGGCGGTTATGACGGGGGACAGGCCGAGCATATTTGCAAAAGCCCTGAAGGCACAAAATCTGTTTGTGGATAATATCGATAATCCGTGCCTTGGATTCATCACCGCTGAGCAGAAGCTGTTGCATGTCATTCAAAAGCCAGCGGATTTACGATTGGGTATTGGGGCGGTGCATCTGGCGCGGGTGGCCCGTTATCTCAGTCATGAAAACCGGCTGATGCTTCAGCTATGTGATGGTCAGATGGCCTCTGTGCGCCTGCGCGGGGATGTCCCTGAGATGGGTGCATTGGTGGTGATAACGCTGAGTGGGTTGCCGCGGGCTGGAAAACCATTTCAGGCGGTTTTAGGGGCAGAGGTGATTGGCCGTTCTGCTTTGTTAAAGCCTTGGGGCGGGCAGGCAGCCGGCGTGCGTTCATCTGCAAAATCGCGTTCAGAAGAAAGTGTATCTGCGTTAAATCTGGGCTCTTTATTACCAGAAGGCGCAGCGTTGGTCTGGCGCAGGCGCGCGCGTCTTTTTGACCCTGAGGCGCTCTATCAAGATCTAGCCACATTGGTTGAAAACTGGCGCGATACAGGCCTTGGCTTCGGGCTTAATCCTATGCAGATCACTGCCCTTGGGGCTGAGCCGAGATGCCTTAAGCCAGCCGCGGATATAATGGGTTTTTGTCAGCTTTTTTATCCGGATTTAAAAGCACAACCTCTATCCATGGCAGATCATCACGATTTATTTAGCCAAGCTGAACAGGCGACTCAGCCCGGCTTTCAGCTGCATGATGATGTGCAGATATGGTTTGAGCCAACACGGGCGGCGGTCTGTATCGATATTGATATCTCTGGCCCGCTTGATCGCCATCTGGACCAGATGGTCATTGCGATTATACAACAAATCATGCTCCGCCGTTTGGCAGGCCAGCTACTGATAGATTTACCGCGCACTGGACCAAAGCTGAAAAAACGCTGGTTTGACCTGTTAAAAGAAGGGCTGGCCTATGATCCGCGCCATCCTGATTTGCTTGGCGAGAGCAAAGGCGGGTTGACCGAAATGTCTATACGCCATGGCCTGCCTCCTCTAAATGGTGCCATGCTAAAAGAGCTGGAAGCAGCATTTTAACGTCAAAAAAGGGCGTGGTCCTCGCGCGCTTGTTTTTTCCTTTATCACTGGCTTTGCATGCAGTGCGCTTAAAAAAGGTAAGAGTTTTTGCGCTTTGACTCAAAAAACGTTATATAAGTTATTGTTAATGTGACGGGAATCAGGTCAGGCTATGCGCTGTGGCAATGAGAACATTGTGAGAATAGAGCTGTGGCACCACAAATGGCGCAGGCCGCTAGCGGCGATGCGGCGTCTGTTTGTCTGGGTTGCGTTGGGCGCAGGGCTTGTGGCAGGCACGGCGCAGATGGTCCAGGCCGCATCTGATGAGACCCAGCTATTGCGGCTCGACAGCTATGATGCGTTCATGCAGTCAGCAGATCAATTTGCCATTGGCACAGGCACGTCAGCTGGCCTGCTTTCGGTTGTGCAGCCTGATATCAAAAAAACCCCGGTTTGGGTCAAATCTCGGAAATGGGCAGATGGCGATGCGGCATATCTGGCACAGGTGCTTGATGAAATGCGCCAACAGCCAGAGGCCAGCTTTGCGATTGCGCACGCGCTGCAAAAAGCCCACCCGTTCCGCCGTGATCTGATCAGACAAGCACTGGCCAAATTGATGACGCAAAAAAAGCCGCATTCTCCTGCGCAAGGCTTGCTATCCAAGGGGCAGCTTCAGCAAAATAATCACCATACCAAATCGCCTATCTCTAGGCCTGCTGGTTTCGAAAATACCGCCCTTTCTGCGCCAGCGGCACTGGGCTTGTTGAAAGGCGCGTCTGACAGCCTGGCTCAAAACAGCCTCAATTTTTCTACTGCCCCGGCGATTGTCAGTGGCGGTGTGTCGATGACGACCATGGCCTTTTATTCGCTGGGTGTAGCCGGGATTGTGGGCTCAGACTGGCGTGATGGTCCGACCTGTTCAAATTGTTCTAACCCGCTTGGGCCAGCCACTGATTTTGAAGGTGATGAATATGACAATCAGTCAGGGCTGAATGCAATCAGCGCCAGCTATGCCTATTCGCTCGGCTATGATGGTGAGGGGGTGCTGGTTTCAGTAATCGATTCACCTTTTGATCTCGACCACCCTGATCTGTCAGATACATTTGTTGCAGGTTATCATATCAAAGATGATGATTATGAGGCAGATGAATGTGTGGGCGGTGGCTGTTCGCGATCGCATGGCACACATGTCGCAGGTATCATTGCTGCCAATAAAGACAATGCCGGCATTCATGGTGTGGCCTATAAAGCAAAAATCCGTCCAGTGGCCTATCTGACCATGGGCGGGGTGACATCGTCTGAATTTGAAGCAGCTGTCGAAGCGGCCAGTGGCCAGTTTGACGGAGAGCAAATTCTAGCAGCAAATAACAGCTGGGGCTCATCACCTGATTTCACCACAATATCTCCCTCTACCTCCAAGCTTTACCGGATTCCAGACCAGAATCCGGGTGAAGCATTGGTCCGGGAAGCCCCGCTCATCAGTGCGGTTGATAATGGCACGATTTTTGTCTGGTCAGCAGGTAATGATGGCTGGAACTCTGAAACAGGTCAGGTCGCGGCATATGATAATGAAGGCCAATATGGGGTTGTGAATCCCACCTATCTGGATGCAGATGATGTCGCGGCGATGTATGATAATATCTCTGGCGGCAATCAGATCAGCGCGCTCAAAAGACTGCCTGAACTCACCAGCGATGCAGATGCCTTTATTATCGATGCGGATGAGAAGCAATATCGCTGGGTGGTTGTTGTGGCCACAGATCCCAATAATGACAACCAGATCGCCAGCTATAGTAACGCCTGTGCTGAAACACAAAATTATTGTATCGCCGCACCAGGCACGCAGATTTATTCAACAGATGATGCTGGGACCTACTCGATTAAATCAGGTACCTCTATGGCTGCGCCGCATGTCACAGGTGCAATCGCGCTGTTAGGTCAGCGTTATCCCAATCTGGAACCTGAGGAAATCGTTGCCATCTTGTTGAAAACCGCGACAGATAAAGGCGCAACAGGGGTTGATCCCATCTATGGTAATGGGGTGATGGACTTAGAAGAAGCGATGCAGCCTTATGGTGAAATCTCAGCACTCGCTATGTCCTTTGGTGCATTAAATAGCTTGCCATCTGAGGCCAGCATCACCCTGCCAGCTGCCTTTGGCAGTGATATTCCGCATCTGTCCTTTGCCATTCAAGATGAATATGACCGCGTCTATGAAAAGGAAATCACGGTTCAGCGCAGCGGGCCGAGCCAGCTTGCGCTCTCTGATCAGATTCAAGAGATGAGCCAGCCTGAAACAACACCGCAACAGCTGCATTTCACCGATGGTAGCCGCCTGCAATTTGACGTGGATAACGCGCAAGATATCCAAGCGGTGGAAATGCATTATTTGGCGGAAATGAATGGTCATAAAATGGCCCTGACTTTTGCCAGCCAGCCAGAAGCCCAGCAGCTGGCCGCCAATCAGTCTGGCTTTTTTGCTGATGATAAGCAAACTGGCTATGCCACCTATTTTGATGCAGCCAGCCAATCTGGTGCGTTGGTTCATCTGGCGAGCCTGCAGGCTTCCCAGCAACATGCCTCTGGCCTGCGCCTTGGAACAGCCCTTAAAATTGCCAAACAAAAAAATGGCAGCACGCTGGCTGAAACAACATCCAGCTGGGGCTGGGCCACGCAAGCTGCAACTGTCAATCTGACGCTTGGCGGTCTTGTTGAAACAGCCAGTTTGGTAGGGGGTTCAGCAGGTGGGGCGCTTGCACTTGCTGATGGCAGCCGCACACTCTTTGCACGTTTGGACACCGATATCCGGCTGGGTCAGCGCGATAATCTGGAATTATTCTTTGTGTCAGGCCGGACCTATGCTGATTTTAAATATGAAGCACTCGCCAGGTTGAGTGATATGACCTCTGACACTTATGGGATTCGCTGGAAGCGGATGCTCGATGAGACAGGTAACAGCCATTTGGATGTAAAATTATGGCGTCCGATGGCCAGCACATCAGGCCAGCTCTCTTTGCAGCAGGTGATGGGTAATCACGCAGATGATCTCTATGCCAGCCGCTGGAACCATTATGAGCTGGCCGGACCGCGTGAAACAGCTCTATCGGCAGATATCAGGCGTGCGATAGGCGCCGGTCATCTGAAAATGGGCTTTTATGCCAAGGATAATGCAGGCCATATAAAAGGCCGCTCAGAACAGGGCGGTTATCTGGCGTCTTATCTGCGCTTTTAGAATACAGCCCTGCAGGCAAGGCTTGACAGTGGGCCGCTTGCTGTCTGATTTTGTAGCCTGAACCTGAACTTTATCTCTATGCGATGTTGAGACCAGCTATGTCAGACGCCAATAGCAATATCACCTCCTTATCTGAGAGGCGGCAAAAACAAACAGCCAAATGCCCACAATGCGGGGCGGTGCCAGTGAAACCGCATGTACCTTTTTGTTCGCGGCGTTGTGCCCAGCTTGATTTGGGTCTCTGGCTGAATGAAGAATATCGCATTCCAGCCCATGAAGCAGCAGAAGATGAAGATATTGATGCCTTGCTGGCGGCAGCTGAAAAAGATATCAATCCAGCTTAGCCGTTTTAAGCGTTGATTCAGGCTGGACAAGAAGAAAAGCACTGGATATAACAAGCCTCACACTGGCCACCTATCATCGCTTTTTTATGATGTTAGGGCGCTGTCAGGCCCGGATAGCTCAGTTGGTAGAGCAGCGGATTGAAAATCCGCGTGTCGGTGGTTCGAATCCGCCTCCGGGCACCA
>JBMHDN010000032.1:0-207353 GCA_049889355.1 Puniceispirillaceae bacterium (SeqCode) | reverse complement strand
GACCATTTGGTTTGCCATTTTTCTGGGCACAGTGGCCACCTTTATGTGGCGCGCCGCTGGTGTGATGTTAGCGGATAAAATTCCGGCAGACAGCGCGTTGATGCGGTGGATCAATATGATGGCCTATGCCATGGTCTCAGGTGTGATGCTGGTGATTATGGTCTATCCGACAGGCATTCTGGCAGAAACAAGTCTCATTCATAGGCTCATCGCGCTTTTGCTTGGTATGGGGGTGATGCTGAAATGGGGGCATTTGCTCAGTGCCATTATCGCAGGCCTTGGCAGCTTTGCGTTCATGCATTTGTTTTTATGAGCGCAACTTAGCCAGCCAAATTGGCGATACGCATCAGGCTATAGACCACCATCGCCGCGGCAAAATCACTGGCCGGATGCGCCGGCGAGGGTGCCAGCTCGACAATATCCATCCCCACAATGCGCCGACCCTGACAGGCAGATGCGACAATATCCAGCGCCTGATAAAACCCAAGCCCGCCTGGAACCGGTGTGCCTGTAGCCGGCAGAATAGCGGGATCCAGCCCGTCTAAATCAAAGCTGATATAGATATCGTCTGGAAAATCATCTGGCAGTTCAACATGATGAACAGCACCGCGCACCAGATCAGGGCCATCTTGAAACACGACATTATGGGCAAGGCGGGACTGGCTTTCTTGTGTGCAAAGTGCCCGCACCCCATATTGGGCAAGACGTATCCCTTCTTCAGCCAAGAGATGCATCACACTGGCATGCGAGTGTTTGTGCCCCTGATAGGCAATGCGCAAATCCGCATGAGCATCAATCTGGACAATGCCTATTGGTTTATTGAGGGCATCTGCTACCCCCATCACCGCCCCATAGCTGAGTGAATGTTCACCACCCAGCGTGACCGCAATCTTACCTTGCTCTGTGATCTGTTTTGTGTGTTGGCGCAAATCCAACATCACGGCTTCAATAGGCTGGTCTGTTGCAATTGCCGGGTGGGTGTAAATGCCAGACAGGCAGGGCTCATCGCCTTCAATCAGCCGCTCTAGCTGATGGCTGGCATCTAAAATAGCCTGTGGGCCAGCTGCTGTACCGCTGCCATAGCTGACCGTGGCTTCGAGTGGTACTGGGACCACATGAAAACGCGCGCTCTCGGCGTTATTTTCACGCGCGCTCAGCTCTTCACCCAGAAATTGGCTGGATAGATCTCGGCTCATGACAGCCTCATTTCAAAATCATCATACGAGAATTGGCGGATTAGGCGCAGTATATCTGTCTGGCTATTCCAGAGCGCGATAGCTGGTAGCGGCACCCCGTTAAAGCTGTTGGTCTTTACCATGGAATAATGCGCCTGATCGAGAAAGGCGAGGCGATCGCCGGCCTGTGGGAGTGCTACTAGCCTATAATTGCCAATCACATCACCTGCCAGACAGCTTGGTCCGCCAAAACGCACCTCTACCCCATCTGCCACTTCTTGCATCAGGCCAGGGCGATAGGGGGCTTCCAGCACATCTGGCATATGACAGGTGGCTGAAATATCTAGGATTGCCACTGGCCCATCATTCTCCATCACATCCAGAACTTCACCAACCAAAATCCCGGCATCAAAGGCAATCGCCATTCCTGGTTCCAGATAGACCTCAACATTCAAGCGTTGGCGGATGTCTTTTATCAGATTAATCAGACCATCTGCATCATAGTCTCGCGCGCTCAACATATGACCACCGCCTAGATTGATCCATTTCAGCTGAGAGGCGTTCTTCTCCAAAAAAGGCATAAGATGAGAGAGGGTGTGTTGTAGCGCATCAAAGCCTTGTTCACATAGGCTGTGCATATGCAAGCCAACCACCTGTTCTGGCAGGCCATCTGTTAGGGCAGATACCGGCGTGCCAAGGCGCGATCCCAAAGCACATGGGTCATATTTTTCAATCTCGCCTGTACGGTATTCAGGATTGATGCGAAGGCCAATCTCACAATCATGGCGGGTTGCTATCGCTCCGAATTTTTCAATCTGGGTGAGGCTGTTAAATAGGATATGGTCTGAAAGCTGACAAATTTCATCAATTTCATCTGCCTTAAAGGCAGGCGCGAAAGTGGCAATACCACCGCCAAAATGACGTTTGCCAAGGCGTGCTTCATAAAGGCCGGAGGCGCTGGTCCCATCGAGATATTCCATCACAATATCGGCGACAGAAAACATCGAAAAGGCTTTCAGTGCCAGATAGATATGAGCCCCGCTGGCTTGTCTGATTTGAGCGAGTTTAGCCAAATTCTGGCGCAGTGCCTGTTCATCTACGACAAAGCACGGAGAGGGCACACGGCTGAGATCAAACCCAGCAAAAGCCCCTGGCCCTGCTGTTTTGGTTTCCATTATTGGTGATTGTTCAGATGCGCCTGCCGCCATTTAGAAATCCAGCGGCTTGTCGAGGTCAACATATTGCCATGGCAGGCCATGTTCATTCAGCATGTCCATGAACGGGTCTGGGTCAAACTGTTCCATGTTCCAAACCCCAGGCTTTTTCCAGATGCCTTTTAACATCATCGCCGCGCCGATCATCGCTGGCACACCAGTGGTATAGCTCACTGCCTGAGATCCCACCTCATCAAAGCACACCTCGTGATCGCACACATTATAGAGATAGACTGTACGCGGCTGGCCGTTATGGCGACCTGAAATGATGGTCCCGATATTGGTCTTGCCTGTGGTGGTTTTACCCAAATCGCCCGGGTTAGGCAGCACTGCTTTTAGAAATTGCAACGGGATGATCTCTTTGCCTTCATAAATCACCGGCTCGATAGAGGTCATGCCAACATTTTGCAATACTTCGAGATGTTTCAGATAGGCATCGCCAAAGGTCATCCAGAAACGCGCACGCTGCAATTCGGGGAAATGCTTGGTCAGGGATTCCAGCTCTTCATGATACATCAGATACATGTTCTTCGAGCCGACCTGCGGGAAGTCAAAATGTTGCTTATGGCTCAGAGGCGGTGTTTCCACAAAAGCGCCATTTTCCCAATGGCGGGCATTGGCTGTAACCTCGCGGATATTGATTTCAGGATTGAAATTGGTCGCAAAATGCTGGCCATGATCGCCGCCATTACAATCCAAGATATCCAGCACCTCCATCTCATCTATCAGATGTTTGCGGATATAGGCGGTAAAGACATTTGTGACGCCCGGATCAAAGCCTGAGCCCAGCAACGCCATCAGCCCTGCTTCTTTGAACTTATCCTGATAGGCCCATTGCCAGTGATATTCGAACTTGGCTTCATCACGTGGTTCGTAATTGGCAGTATCCAGATAATCTACCCCAGCTTCAAGGCAGGCATCCATAATGGATAAATCCTGATAAGGGAGGGCCAGATTCACGACCAGCTTTGCGCCAGTTTTTTTGATCAGCTGTGCGGTGGCCGCCGCGTCATCAGCATCAATCTCAGCTGTTTTGATCTCGATGCCTGTGCGGGCTTTGACAGATGCGGCAATTTCATCACATTTAAACTGGCGCCGGCTGGCCAGCGTGATATCGCTAAACAGCTCAGCGAGCATTGCCATTTTATGTACGGCAACCGACCCGACGCCGCCTGCACCAATAACCAGAACTGAACTCATTTTTTTGCTCCTTCTTGTAAGGCAGGCTTATCAGCCATGTTCGAAATAGGTATAGCCATTCATACTGTCCTGGAAAGCGGCCATAATCTGGCGTCTTTCATCTGGGCTGAGGTCGCCTTTGGTAACGGCTTTTTCAACAGTTGAGCGGAAGGCATTTACCATCCGGCGCGGCTCATATTCAACATAGGATAGCACTTCTGAAATTGTATCCCCATCTTGTTCTTGTATCAGCTCAAAACCGCCATCTGTGGTCAGCTCGATAGTGGCAACATTCGTATCACCAAACAAATTATGCAAATCCCCGAGTGTTTCTTGATAGGCCCCGACAAAAAATACCCCGAGATAATAATCATCACTTGGCTTTAAATCATGCACAGGCAGGGTACGGGTGGTCCCATCACGCACCACAAAATGATCGATTTTGCCATCTGAGTCGCAGGTGATGTCACTTAATATTGCTTGCCGCATTGCCGGTTCATCCAGCCGGTGTAGCGGGGCAATCGGATGCACCTGATCAATCGCCCAGATATCAGGCAGGCTTTGGAACAGCGAGAAATTACAATGATATATATCAGAGGTGCGCTCTAAGGCTTCTTGCATATCTTCATTCATCGCCTCTGGATCGCGCAGCAATTGTTTGATGCGATTCATCAGATAGAGATAGGCTTTTTCAGTCCGTGCTGTCATCGATAAGGATACAGTGCCGCGCCTGAACAATGCGCGCACTTCATCACGATAATATTTCAGATCATTCCAGCATTCCTGTACCCGCTCAGGGGTCAGATAGCTCTCAATTTCCAGCATTTTCTGTAAAAGCGGGTGGTCATCCTCTCCTGCATCAATGCGAATGTCACTGTCATAATGGGTGGCTTCCAGCACATTGAAAATCAGCATAGAGGATTGTGCTACACACGCTCGCCCGCTCTCGGTGATAATGGTTGGATGCGGGATATCCTGGCTATCCATCGCATCTTTCACTGTTTCAATGATATTCAGGCAATATTCATTCAAGGTGTAATTCATTGAATTGGGTGTTGAGCTATGCTCGCCTGTATAATCAATGCCAAGACCGCCACCTAAATCAAGCCATTTTAAAGGCGCACCCTCACGTCTGATTTCGGCAAAAAACTGGCAGGCTTCTTGTGTTGCCCGTCTGATTTCAATGATGTTCGGGACTTGCGATCCCAGATGCGAATGTTGCAACAACAAACAATCCAGATAGCCAGTTTCTTTCAGCCGGTCCATCACATCCATAATCTGGGCAATGGTCAGACCAAAGGTTGAGCGATCGCCAGAAGATAAGGCCCAGTTCCCAGAAACCGTATTGGTCAGCTTGATGCGAATGCCTAATTGCGGGCGCAAATCAAAAGCGGGGAGGACATCCAGTACCAATTCCAATTCGCGTGGGCTTTCCAGTACGATAAAGATATTATAGCCCATTTTCTGGGCCATGAAGGCAAGCTGGATGAACTCGCTATCTTTAATGCCATTACAGATAATCGCAGCCTGGCTTGGCAGGGTTGCAGAGAGCGCGATCAATAATTCAGCCTTTGAGCCAACCTCCAGCCCGAAATCATGCGGTCTGCCATATTCAACAATCCGTTCCACCACTTGTGCCTGCTGATTGACTTTGATCGGGAACACGCCCTGATAGCGGCCCTGATAGCCAATTTCAGCAATGGCATGTGAAAAGCCCATATGAATCTGGTCAATACGACTTTTCAGGAAATTGGTAACGCGCAGCAACATCGGTGTTGAGATGCCGCGCCGACTCAAATCCTGAACCACCTCAAATAAATCTGTGGGGGCTGCATCTGATTTATCTGGCTGTCGCAGACCGATATGGCCATTTTCCATGATGGTCAGGAGGCCATCGCCCCAGCTTTCAACACCATAGATATCAGAAGTATCTGACATATCCTTTTGCTCCAACGCTCATATCAAGGGGCGGCTGCCTACTCTGAGGCTCTTCTTTTATCGTCCCAACTGTGATTTGTGAAGAGAAAGCCAATAGCCTAATCTATTTAAATCTCGCTTTTTTGTCTTCAACTGCATCCGCCTTCTGGTACCATCTGACAGGTTGCGTCTTGTGATGCTTCATCCTTGTTTTAACGATCACCAGACCTCATCAGTTTTCTTGAGCATTCTATGGCGTCAGCAACAATCTCATCATCTGGCCAACATACAGACTGGTTGCGTATCGCGATCTGTTTTGTGGCCGGTATGTTGGCGGTCTCGCATAATGGCAAATTGCCAGGGGCTATTCCAGCTTTGCAGGACCAGCTTGGTTTTAGTCTGACCGCGGCAGGTGTACTGGTCTCAGCTTTTTCATTTGTCGCGGCAGGCTTTGGCATTTTTATCAGCCGCACCCTGCGCCAATTTCCGTTCTGGCTGGTGGCTATGTCAGGGCTGATGCTCAGTGGCGCCGCGTCCATAATCGCCACCTTTTTTGATGATTTTCTGGTCTTAACATTGATGCGCACGCTTGAAGGGCTTGGCTTCATGTTTTGTATTGTCAGCCTGCCTGCGCTCATTCAAGCGCAGGCCAGTCCCAAAGATCGCAATCTGGCGATGGCTATTTGGTCGTGTTTTGTACCTGCGGGCCTTGGATTGACCATGATATTGGTTGCGCCGCTTCAGCTTGGACAAGGCTGGATCACTATCTGGCAGGTTATCGGTCTTTTGTCTGTGGTCTGTGGCCTTGTGATGGCACTGGCATTCCGGATCGCTGCACCGCCGAGGATAGAGATTGGCAACATGGCAATGCCCAGCAAACCAGCCTCTTCTGGCCTGTGGAAAGACCTTACCCGGCACAAAGAAATATGGGTTGTATTTTTAATATTTTTGCCTTTTTCGGTGAGCTTTCAGCCTGTGATGGCGTTTCTGCCAAGCCTTCTGATTGACACGACCGGTTTTGGCTTGGGTTCTGCAGCCAGCCTGACAGGTTTCATTATCCTGTTGAATATAGCCGGTAATTTACTGGCAGCACGCATCTTAAGACGTGGGATGACACCGCAAAATCTGATGCGTATAGCCATGCTGGTGAATATGATTTGTGCCAGTATGGTGTTTATCGCTGAACTGCCCATATGGCTACAAATCGCCTCTGGCATGGTGTTTTCAGCCATATCGGGTCTGTTGCCTGGTGTGGCCTGGATCGCCATTGGCCTGTTCTCTGAAAACCGCCAGCAATCTTCTGTCTATTCAGCTGCCTTGATTCAGACAGCTGGAATTGGCCAGCTATTGGGGCCTGTTGCATTGGCAGCTTTTGTCGATTTTTCAGGTAGCTGGTCCTATGCAGCTCTGCCTATTGCATTGGCAGGTTTGTTTGGTCTTTACTGTGTGAAGGCTTTGGGACGTGATGGCCAGTCAAGATTGACACGCCCGCTGGCATATTGAGCGACAGGCTATCATACTTTGTCAGATTATGGCTTGCAGGAGATGGCGATTGACAAAAGAAGAGCTGCTTCAGACGCGCCGCATCATTGAAGATGAGATTGCAGCGCTCCAAAATCTGCGCCAAACCACACGTGATAGCCGTGCGCCAGTTGAGTTGGACCAGCAATCAGTCGGGCGCTTGTCGCGCATGGATGCGCTGCAAAAGCAATCTATGGAACTGGCTACTGAAACGCGCAGGCAACAGCGTCTGGCCGCTTTGCGTGCTGCCTTGGGCCGGTTAGAGGCAGGTGAATATGGTGCTTGTATCAGTTGCGGCGAGGATATTGCACCGGCAAGGCTGGCTATTGATGTCGCGGTGACCAGATGTATTGGCTGTATGGATTAGGCTGGTAACAGCTATCAGCTCACTTCTGGCTTTTTAGCTTGTAGAAAAGGCCCCTGATAGTGCTTGGTGGTGATTGACCATCTAGGCCGCGATGGGTCACCCTCTTTTATAACGCAAACAAACGAAAGGAGGTGGTCTCATGTCGAGTGAACTTACAACTGGTTTTAGGCAATCTGGGATCGCAGCCGCTATTCGGAGCAGCCTTCGATAGTGCCGCGTGGCCCTTTTGTTAAAGAGGTTGCCTGCCAGAAAACGTCACGGAAAAGAGGGGCCCTTAAGCCTCTCTTTTTTTAATTTGTTCAGGTTTTAGGTCGGCTTTTAACTGATACCAGCCGGTATGCTGGCCAAAAGGAAATCACCAGAAAAACATGCACACACACCATTGCGACCCAGAAAAGGCTGATGCCACCTAACACAGCGATGACCCATCCCAGAACAGCACCAGAGGCCACCTGACCTGCGCCGACAAGGCCAGTGGCGGTACCGCGCCGTTTGCTGGCTGAAATCGCACCGGTTAATGCATTGGCAATCACAACACCATTACCAAGTCCGAAGACGAGCAGGCACAGAGCGTAATAAAGCGGGTCTCGAATATCCATAAGGTCGCATAACCCCAATAGGCTCATTGAGATGGTGGCAATAATCACGCCATAAAATACCATCTTCTCGAGCCCAAAGCGCAGGGTATAGCGCCGCGAAAACAGGTTGCCCACCAAATAACCAAGCGAGGTGAAGGAAAACCAGATTCCGAAATCCAGAGCTGACAGGCCAAGGCTGGCAAATTTGAAAGGCAGAAAACCTTGCAAGGCGAAAAAAACACCTGCCTGCATAGAGGTGATGAGGCCAAAATCACGAAACAGGCGTAGTTGCAATGTTTCACGATAGGCCAAAAATAGCTGTTTTACCGCTAGAGTTTGTGCATGCTGGCTGTGTGTTTCCTTGATGGTTGTCAGCGCAACAATCAGATTAAGCGTGCCAAGCATCACCATCATCACAAAGCTGCCTATATGGCCGCTATTTTCAATGACCAGCCCGCCTGCAGACAACGCCAAAATAGGAATAATGGCCATGCTCGCAGTGACAGTTGAGGTGATGCGCGCGGCGCTATTGCGATCATGACAATCATTTATAATTGCCCGCCCCATGGCGATTGACGCGGCTGCTCCTAACCCTTGGATGCCGCGTAATAGGATCAACTCAAACCCTGATTGTGCGAAAAATAACGCGATGGAGGCAAAGAAAAAACAGCAGACACCGGCCAGCATCACAGGGCGCCGGCCCACCGCATCTGAAATGACACCAAAGATTAGCTGGCCAACCGTAACAGCGAGCAAATAAAAGGATAATAACAGTTGGGTTTGGGTTGCGCTCAATCCATAGCTGGCCTTGATATCTGGCAAGGCAGGCAAGATTAGGGTCAGACCCGTGACTGAACTGGAGATTAAAGCCGCCAACACCCAAACAGGCGGCGCTTTAGGATGTCCGCTCTGAGGATAGCGTTCAGAAATAGGTGCAGGAGTAGATAAATTTTGGCCCATTAAACGCCGCTTAAATTCATAGTTAAAAAAACATGCTGATAAGGTCATATCAACAATGGACCGAAACGCCGCTGATGTTAGGGGCTGTTTTTTCACGCTATCCGATTTCAGCTGATTTCGCTATATAAAGCGAAAGATAAAATCGCTGGAAGGGCATCTTATGAACGCACAATCACCTGCATTGATTCAGATTGGGCTGCTTGGTTTTGGCGAAGCAGGGCAGGCTTTTGCCGATACGCTGCCAAAAGATAAGGTCGCCCTTTTTGCCTATGATATCGTTTTTTCATCACCTGAAGAAGCGCCAGCTCGTTATGCCAAGATGCGTGATTGCGCAGCTCAAAATCAGGTTGCATGCTGTGCTTCGCCAGCTGAATTGGCCGCCTCATCCAAGTTCATTTTCTCGCTTGTAACAGCAGATGATTGCGCCGCCGCCGCGCGCGCTATTGTTAGTGATTTAACTGAACATCATATTTTCTTTGAATCAAACTCTGTCTCGCCCGGCACGAAAAAAACCAATGCGGAGCTGGCTGAAAAGAGAGGGGCAGGATTTATCGATATGGCAATTATGGCCCCAGTGGCTGGCAGAGGTCATGCGACACCGGCTCTGCTGTCAGGGGCAGGCGAGGCACAATTAAAGCCTATTTTAGAAATGCTTGGGTTTTCTGCACGCTGGGCTGGCCAGGATATCGGTCAGGCAAGTGTGACAAAAATGCTGCGCTCTATCCTGATTAAGGGGATGGAATCGCTGGTCTCTGAATCCATGGCTGCGGCTGTTGAGCTGGGTCTTGATACAGAAATTTTGACCACAGCCGGCAAAACCCTGCGCATTGATGATATGCCTGCATTGGCAGATTATGTCATGGAACGGGTGGCACGCCATGGCGGCCGACGCGCAGCTGAAATGCGAGAGGTGGCTAAGACCCTGACCGAGCTCGGCCTATCCAACCATATGGCCAGTGCCATTGCCAGCCACCAGCAAATGATTGCAGATATGAAGCTGGCGGATCAGCATGAGCTGGTCGAGGACCGCTCTGTACTGGCCCCGTTATTTGCAGCTGGCCAGCGCAACAGCTAGCGTTTTGCATCTGCGTATGCTGTGTTTTGGGGTGACTTGACAGTTTTTACCATTCATGGTGTCATTTTAGTCTGTTCTGCCTGCACCACACTACACAGCAGAAATGATTAAGCATAAGAGGGTGCGAGACATGAACAGGGCGTTGGCGGCCTGACCTTCAGCTTGTTTGTTGGTCAGGTCGTTTTTTGTAACCCTGGTCTCGGCACCCTCTCATGCTGTTATATGATTGGGTATCATCTATTTCCTGAAATGCCATGAAGAGGTTTTCATGTCTGGCCAATCCATGACACATCATAATCAAAAAGCTGATTTTCGCAGTGATACGGTTACCTGTCCAACCAAAGAGATGCGGCTGGCCATAGCAGAGGCTGAGGTTGGTGATGATGTTTATGGTGATGATGAGACCGTTTCTGCACTTGAAAGGCGCACTGCAACATTACTAGGCAAGGAAGCCGGGTTATTTGTGGCATCAGGTACCCAATCCAACCTGATTGCACTATTGACGCATCTGGCCCGAGGTGAAGAATATCTTGCAGGCGCTCATTACCACACCATTCATTATGAGGCAGGTGGGGCGAGTGCCCTTGGCGGGGCTATTGGTCATCCCTTGCCGCAAACACCGACCGGCGGGTTGCGGGCTTCAGATATTGTGGCCGCGATTAAAGATGATGATCCGCATTTCCCGATCACACGGCTTTTATCATTGGAAAACACAGTTTCTGGCATGGTGCAGGATTACACCGAGATGGCTGAACTGAGTATTACTGCCCGCCAGCATGGATTAAATGTGCATCTGGACGGGGCGCGGCTGATGAATGCGGTGGTGGCCTCTGGCCGGCCAGCTGCTGATTACGCCAGCTTATGTGACACGGTTTCTTTGTGCCTGTCCAAAGGGCTTGGTGCGCCGGTTGGCTCAGTTCTTGTCGGGGATACGCCCTTTATCCATCGTGCCAGGCGGTTGCGTAAAATGGTCGGTGGGGGCATGCGCCAGGCCGGCATCCTTGCCGCAGCCGGTCTTTTTGCGCTTGATCATCATATCGACAGGCTGGCAGAGGATCATCGCCACGCCGCACAAGTGGCCACTGCTCTTGCTGAACTGCCAGATATCGATATTGATTTATCCACGGTCCAGACCAATATGGTCTTGATGCGGATGACACCAGAAAAAGCAGCAGGGCTAAAAGCGGCGCTGGCTGACCAGAATATTACCATCAGCCCAGCTAGCCGATCAGGTGATAAGGCACAATTTAGACTGGTCTTTCACCTTGATATTGCGCCTCTTATGGCAGAAAAGCTGGTGGATGGGGTTACCCGTCATCTCAAGGCAGCATAGCAGCTGCCCAGCTCAAGGCTGTGTCAATATGCCAGAGGCCTGAATGCCAGAGGCCTGATGTCTGGCGAAACCCAACATGTCCACCACCAGATGCAACCACAATGCTGGTCTGTGGGCCCGGTATAGCATTCAAGAGCGGTTCAGCTGGAATCCAGATATCATTTTGTGCATGTAAAATAAGACAAGGCATATTGAGCTGATCTAGCCGCGTTGCGGTCGAGGCGCGTTGATAATATCGTCTTGCATCCGGATAGCCATGAAGCGGGGCTGTCACCGCCTCATCAAAATCCCAAACGCTGCGTGCCGCCATCGCCTCTTGCAGCATGGGCTTTGGCAAATCTGGTGATGTCTCTGCCATCTTTTGAAGGCCACGCAAAATATACCGCATATAAGGGAAATTGCGCCTTTTGTGAAACGCAGCTGAACAATCCAGCATATCAACAGGTGCACTGATAACTGCCAGACCCGAGAGCGGCAGGTCCGTCTCTTCAATCGCCATATTGAGTGCCGCAGCGCCCCCAAGCGAGACAGCCACCATGATAATCGGCTGGTTTGGAAATAAGCGGGCAATGTCTCTGCTGGCCTTTGCCAAATCGCCGCCGGCTGCTGCATTATAGCTCAGGCGGGCAAAGGGGCGTCCATCACCTGCACCGCGCATATTCACCCGCACAACCTGCCAGCCAGCCGCATCTGCAGCATGGGCAAATTGCAAAATATGGGTGGACTCGCTGCAACCGGTGAGCCCATGAACCAGCATCAGCACAGGGCGCTGTGTATCGGCTTGCTTATCAGGCTCATCAATCTTCATTAAAAGCTGGTCGCCATCTCCCATCTCAACCAAAACAGAGCGGCTATCCGTTTTGGCAGACGCGTTTCTGTTTTTTGCCATTTTTGGATCAATGACAGAGCTCAGCGTTTGCAAGTCTCCACCAATAAAAGGTAAGGCCTCGCCAGCCCAGCGCGGCGGCGTCCAGTTTAAATCTGCGGCCAGATGAATAAAGCTGTCTGAATTTATTCTATTCATATTCTTACCTTTATCACGGCCTCTCAATTCTTGATCATAAAATGATCAAGATGGCGTTTTTGGCATTTACATAGCTGTACGCAATAATATTACAACACAGTTTCAGGCTGGCCTGAGATAACGGCGAGGCTTTATGCCATTCTTAAATTATGCTATTAATAAAATAATCAATCCCAGAGGATTTTATGACGCAGACGCCTGAAGAAAATGGCCAACACACTGTATTGCCAGATGCAGGGCCAATAGAACATGAGCTGGAGACCACCCAGCCACAGGTAACTGCGCTCTATGGTCTGACCCCGAAGGTGGAAGCGGCCATCCTAGAAGCGCTAGAAGCAAACCAGCCACATCGTGTGCGCCTGCTTGTCTCGCCTTTGCACCCAGCTGATCAGGCGGATTTGCTCGAGCGGGTCGGTGATGGGCGTTGTGCGGTACTGGTCGAGATGCTGGGCGATACGCTCGACCCTGAAGTGATGGCCTATCTGGATGAAGAGGTCTTGGAGGTGGTCTTAGATACGCTGGGACCTGTTGAAATTGCCAAGGCGTTGCCTGAGCTGGATTCAGATGATGCAGCGCAGATTGCAGCAGAGCTTGAACCCGAAGAATTGGATGAGGTGCTGCAGGCCATGCCGGTGATGGACAGGCGGCTTGTTGAAGAGGCGCTCAGCTATCCTGAGGATAGTGCAGGGCGTTTGATGCAGCGCGAGATTGTCACAGTCCCGCCTTTCTGGACTGTCGGTCAGGCGATTGATTATCTGCGCTCGTCTGATTTAGGCAATGATGATTTTTACCTGATCATTGTCACCAACCCGCAAGGACATCCGGTGGGCGAAGTGCGCCTGAACCGGTTATTATGTGCCCAGCGCCCGACACGTATATCAGAGATTATGGATACAGATATTCGTCTTGTACCTGCCTCCATGGACCAAGAAGAGGTCGCCACGCTCTTCCGGCGTTATGGTATGGTCTCGACCGCTGTCATTGATGCAGACGGGCGGCTGGCCGGTGTCATCACGCTAGATGATGTGCTGGATGTTGTCGATGAAGAGGCAGAAGAGGATTTGCTGTCTCTTGCTGGTGTGTCAGATGGTAATATCCGCCTGTCAGTTGCTGAAATCTTGCAAAGCCGGGCCAGCTGGCTGTTTGTCAATTTGATCACGGCTATTCTGGCGTCGCTGGTCATTGGTTTTTTTGAAGCAACGATTGAACAGATTGTGGCCCTTGCTATTTTGATGCCGATTGTGGCCTCAATGGGCGGCAATGCTGCAACCCAGACTGTGACCGTGGCGGTGCGCGCTATTGCAATGCGCGAATTTGATCCGCGCTCTGCGACTAATTTTATGATCAAAGAATTGGCTGTTGGGATGCTCAATGGGCTGATTTTTGCCATGGTGGCGATGGCGGTATGTTATCTGTGGTTTTCATCAGCAGGTGTGGCGCTTGTGCTCGGGGCAGCCATGATGGTCAATCTAGTGGTCGCCGCCTTGTCAGGCACATTGGTACCGCTGGGTCTAGTGCGTGCAGGTGTTGATCCAGCCGTTGCCTCCAGCGTCTTTATCACCACCATCACAGATGTGGTCGGCTTTTTTGTCTTTTTGGGGCTGGCAGCTCTTTATCTTCTGTAATGGGATCCTATTTTAGCCTCTGTCATGACTGTTCATCTGAAAAAACTTTCTGTTGGTTCAACCTCTATTGATTCCATGCGCGGCTGGCAGGATCAGCGGCGCAAAGCTGGTTTGCCTATCATTCATCCCACCCGCAACTGGCCCAAACGCCATGCCGAATTGCTAGATGGCGGCTCTATTTACTGGATTATTAAAGGGGTGATGCAGGTCCGTCAGGAAATTGACGATCTCATTGAAATTCAGCGCGCGGATGGCAAGCCTGGTTGCGGCATTGTGCTCAAGCCTGAATTGATCCCAGTCTGGCCGAAAAAACAGCGTATTTTTCAAGGTTGGCGGTATCTCGAAGTGCCTGATGCCCCTTTGGACAGGCCGCTCGGCGCAGAAGATGGCGAGCCAATGCCAGCCAAATTAGCTGCCGAATTGAGAGATCTCGGCCTGCTGTAGCTCCTTAAGCTGCCGGTTTTCAATTTTGTCGGCGCCAATCTTCCGGACGCATAAAACGACCTTGCCACATGCCCTTTTTATCAGCTGAAGCTTGCGCTTCAATCGAGATGAATTCTGGTGCGTAACGCCGATAAGCAAGTGCCCAGCCCGAAGCTATCATTTGTTCATTGATGGATAGGCCCGATTGGCTTGTCCTATGTTCAGCATAACATAGCACAATAAGGCGCCGATAGCGGTCTACATCACGTAGCTGACAGGTGAGTTTGCCATCTGCAGGCAATAGTGAGGCCAGCATATCACGGCTCTGCTCGCCGCACGGATAGGACTGGCCTTGTGCATCGCTGCAGCTTTGTTTCTTTTCAGGCGCGTCAATTCCATGTAACCGCAGACGCAAATCACCTGATCGCAAACTATCGCCATCCCATACGGCACTGACTGTGAGCTGAAGCACAGCGTGTTTCTGGCCGTCATCAGCCATGGCAGGGCCTGAGGTGAAGAGAAAGCCGCAGAACAAGATGAAGCCAGCACGCAGAAGAATTGACCAAATCTTTATATAAGAAAAAACTAATATCATACCTCTGATATAGAGGGCGTGCTTTCAGAAGGCCAGCCAGAAGAAGATTGGCCAGAAGAAGATTGGCCTAAATCACCGGTCCTATGTTCAGCCTGTAGATTTTGGTTCGCGTGTTAAGAGGCGGTCGGGAAATATGGATTATCTTCCAGCGGGTCCGGTTCAGCTTCTGGCGAACCGGTTTCTTCTTCCCAGGCTGCTTCTGGGTTCAGGGCCACCGCGGTCGCAGTACCAGCTTCGGGCATCGCCACAAATGGGCCTTGTGCTTCGGCAGGTACCGGTGCACGCATCATCATTCTGATAAGGGCAAAACCAAAGACGATGAAGTTGGATAGGCCAAGCATCAGAAAATAGGCCATATTGCCGAAAATATCCATCATACCTGCAACCAGCGGCGAGCCGACAACAGCCCCCATACCATTGACCATAATCAGCGCAGAGGCGGTGCTGACCATCTGGCTGGGGGTCAGATAGTCATTGGCATGTGCCAAAAACAGCGAATACATGGTTAAGTTCAGACCGCCATAACCAATAATCACCAAAATCAACAGCCAGAAATTCGATGCATCCACCAAAGCAGCGAGGCACGCCACCACACCTGCTAATCCGGCTGTAATGCCAATCACAATACGCCTGTCTAGGCGATCAGACAGTCTGCCAAGCGGGTATTGAAGCAATAAAACACCGACATTGGTTGCAGCCATGAAAATTGAGACTTCAGCCGCGCTGAGCCCAATGCGGTTTCCATAAACCGGCCCCATGCCAAACAGCATCGCCGCGCTCAGCCCTTGAAGCAGCATACCCACCACAGCAAGTGGCGAGATTTCATAGGCACGGCGCAGGGAAATACGCTCTGGTTCGCTGAAATCTGGTGCCCGTGCGGCGGTAACCAAAATCGGCACAACGGCGATGGATACCAGCACTGAGGCCAACAAGAACAAGGTGAGTGATTGGCCATCATCCAGACCAGTCAGCATCTGACCTGCGCCCAGAGAAGCCATGGTGATAATCATATAGATAGACAGAATCTGTCCTCTGGTCTCGTTGGTCGCCTTATCATTGAGCCAGCTCTCAACAATGATATACATACCTGCATAAGCCACCCCAGAGGCCACACGCAAAACCGCCCATAAAAATGGATCTTCATACATCACATGAACCAAAACCGCAGCTGATGCGACCGCGGCGAGGGCCCCAAAAATACGGATATGGCCAACATTACCGAGCAGGCGCGGGACAAAAATAGAGCCAAGGAACAAGCCTAGAAAATACCCGCCAAGCATCACCCCAGCCATCAGGTTACTATAACCAGCCTCGGTTGCCCGCAGAGCCAGCAATACCTGTTGCATGCCATTGCCAACCATAATCAGGCTCAGGCCAAAAAAGATTGTCCATGAAGACAACAAGCTGGTGAACATAGGGTGTCCTTCAAAAGTCACCTTGCGTTTTAGCAAGGTTAAAGCCGGTATTTTCGAAGAGTGTGAACAGAGTTTGGTTATAGACCTGTTACAGCGTTAACATTTTATCCGTTTCCTGGATGTGATAACATGATTGAACGTTAACAAGTCTAAGAAGACGCTGCTCTTCTAAATCCGTCCTGATAAAGTCGCTTCTGAAATAGCGCAAATGGCCTAGAACAGCCTGATTTGCAAGCAAAAAAGAGAGATGTGATGCTCAATCCGGAAAAAGTACTGCCTTTATCGGCCCTGAGTGCTGTGGTGCTGGATTTAGAGACAACCGGCCTAGATGTGCGCGCTGACCGGATTGTTCAGATTGGTGCATTGGGTTTGGTTGACGGGCAAGTGGATGAACAGGATATCTATGCGGTCAATGTAAACCCGCAAATTGATATTCCGCCGCGTTCGGTGCGTATTCATGGGCTAAGTGCAGACAAGCTGGATGGCTGCCCCACTTTTGAGATGGTCTTTGAAGATCTGCTGGCCTTTATCGGCAACCGGCCGATCATTGGGTTTAATATCGGCTTTGATCTGGCAATTTTGCAAAATGAAGCGGCACGCCTTGGCATCATATGGACACCGCCACCTGCTTTGTGTCTGCGTTTGCTCTCACGCGCTGTTTATGGGACTGCCCAATCGGCGATTTTGTCCAATCTTGAAGAGCTTGCCAGCCATTTCAATATTTCCCAAGAAGGCCGACATTCTGCACTAGGCGATGCCCGCATTACAGCAGATGTGTTAATCCGGCTTGTGCCGCATCTAAACGCAGCAGGCGTGCGCACTTTCTCTGAAGCCCAAAAGCAAATTGCAAGGTTGGTTTCAGAGCGCAGCGCGCTTGTACGCTCTGGCTGGCTCGATATTGTAGATGAACAAGATCACGAGCGGCCACGCACCGCCCAGCAGCGTATCGACCCTTTTGTGTTTCGCCAGCAATTAGGCAGTATTGCCAAGTCGCCAGCAACCTTGCTGACAGCTGATACAACGCTGGCCATGGCCGCCCAGCAGATGCTCAAAGATGGCACTGATTGTGCTTTTGTCGGTCGCAATACGGCCCAGATATCAGGCATTATCTCAGAGCGGGATATTTTGCGCACATTGGCCTTAGAGCCCGAAAGAGCCGCAAAGACAAAGGTCGTGTCTGTCATGTCTAGTCCGATACATGGCATGGGTGAAGACAGCTATCTGCATGTTGCATTAGGGCGTATGGCACGGCTCGGGATTCGTCATCTGGCGGTCTATAATGGCTATGGCCATCTATCAGGCTGGGTGTCGGTGCGCGAATTGGTGCATTGCCGCGGGGCAGAGAGCTATGCGCTGGGTGATGGTATTTTAACAGCAGAAACCCCTGGTTTATTGGCAAAATCTCTGGCGAAACTGCCCCAGATTGCAGAAGCCCTATTGGCTGATTATGTGCCAGCACGCGATGTTGCGGCCATCATTTCTACAGAATATCAGCTGGTTACACAAAGAGCAGCTGAACTGGCAGAGGCTGAAATGCGCCAGTCTGGGGCAGGGGCACCGCCCGTACCATGGGCCTTGCTTATTCTGGGCTCAGCAGGTCGCGGCGAATCCATGCTGGCCGCTGATCAGGATCACGCGATTATTTTTGAAGATCCAGCTGATCCGGCTGAGATTGAAAACTGCCGAAAATGGTTTATGGATTTAGGCGCGCGAATTTCAGATATTCTGGATCAGGCGCGTATCCCTTATTGCAAGGGCGGTGTGATGTCAAAACATCCGCAATGGTGCCGCTCTATCGCTGAGTGGCATCAGGCTATCGCCAGTTGGGTGCAACGTGCAAAACCAGAAGATTTGCTCAACATTGACATCTTTTTTGATTTCAAATCGGTGGCAGGCTATCCGGAACTGGGCGAGCGCTTGAATAAATTGGTGCTTTCAGCGGCCACGCGTAAACCACAATTTTTAAAAATGCTGGCTGCTAAGGCGGCCGGCTATAGCCCACCGACAAATTTGTTGGGAAGATTTAAAACAGTGGATGGCCGGATAGATTTGAAAATGGGCGGCTTGCTGCCGATTGTGGAAATGGCCCGCATCATTGCCATTCGTTCAGGCGCGCCAGTGCGGGCGACCTCAGATCGTATCGCACTTCTGTCAGATAAAGAAAATATCCCTGTTACCTTATCGCGTTTGGATTCAGATCATCAGATGCTGATCACCATCATTTTACAGCAGCAGCTGCGTGATTTGGAGGCAGGTATACCCCCTGGTAATAAGGTTGAAGCCCGTCATCTCACCATTGATCAGAAAAAACAGCTCAAAGCCTGTTTCGGGCGTTTACAAGAACTAGACGGGTTGATGCGTGATATTTTATTTTGAAGCCGTGCGCACCACATGCTCAATTGAAACAGCTTGCATCACAAAAGCTGATTTGTGAGAAGGTTTAGTAAGAAAATATTTTTTTGTTGATAAGAAAAATGAAAGGTAGGGTATGACGATTAATTGGGAAGCCTTTACACCGCTGGCCTCACTGGGCGGCGGCGTGCTTGTCGGGGCTGCAGCCTTGATGTTAATGGCCTTGCATGGCCGCATTATGGGGGTCTCTGGCATTGCCGGTGCTTTGGTATCAGAGCCCGGGTCGCCTCAGACCGGATGGCGACTTGCCTTTATCGCAGGGCTGTTGCTTGGCCCGACATTCATGATGTTGTTTTCAGGACCTATTGAGAGCCAGATGGTCGCCGGCGGCCTGCCGCTCGCCGCAGCCGGTCTGATCGTCGGCATCGGTACCGCCATTGGCTCAGGCTGTACATCAGGCCATGGTATTTGCGGTATCTCGCGCCTGTCATTGCGCTCTATCGTGGCGACATGTGTTTTTGTGGGTGCTGGTATGGTCACTGTCTTTTTTGTAGGAGGCAGCGCATGACACGTCTTCTTTCTGCTGTATTTATTGGGGCTGTATTTGGTGTTGGTCTGGCATTGGCGGGTATGCTGAACCCGGTGAAGGTTCAGGGGTTTCTCGATATCACAGGTCTGTGGGACCCTTCACTCGCCTTTGTGATGGTTGGCGGTATTGGCGTCACCTTAATCGGCTTTCCGTTGGTGTTGAAACAGGCACGCCCGCGCTTTGCTGATATGTTCCATTTGCCGGATGCCAAACATATTGACAGGCGCCTTATCATCGGCTCTGCGCTATTTGGAGTCGGCTGGGGTATTGGCGGTCTCTGCCCAGGACCAGCACTCGCATCCTTGTCGTTTCTGTCAGGCGATATTTTGTTATTTGTCGTGATGATGCTGGTCGGGCTTGCCATCGGCCGGCGCGTCAAAATATAGCAAAAACCTATCTAGCTGGCCTGCATGGCGGGCCAGCTGATCCTGCCAGCTGGTCATATCTGCTACGCCAACGGCCTGTAAAAAATGCGTTGTCAAGCTGGCTGGCCAAGCAGCTATCTCTTCGGCTGGCAGATTAAAGGCGGCGGCCTGCCAATGTCCAAGCGCTGTTAATTGCGCTTTATGTGTAGCCAGCCAGTCAGAAAAAAGGCCAATTTCAGCTGATTTTTGAGGGGCGATATCCAGCAGTGATTGCGCAAACTGAATATCCAAATCACCCCCTGGCATGAATTTCAGCTGTTTTAACGAAGCACTGTCTTCTCTTGTGTGATGGGTGCGCAGGCGTGTGCGCATCTCTGAAATAGAATGTTGATAATTTGCGGGTTCTGGCGTGTGTTGCTGAATGCGGGCAATATCATCTGCCAGTTTTGTGACCCCAGCACCCGATCCGCAAATCAGGCGGGCTTGGCGCATCGCCAGCCATTCCCAATCCCAAGCCTCATGCTGATAATAAGAGGTTAGCCGTTCTCGCGACACAGCCAGTGGTCCTGACTGGCCATCTGGCCTCAGGCGCGCATCGACCTCATAGAGACGGCCTTGTGCTGTAGGGACTGAAATCCAGCTGACCAACCGCTGGGCCAGCCGGATAAAATAGCTGCTGGTCCAGAGTGGACGCTGGGCGTCTTCGCTGGCATCAGATTGCTGGTCAGCAGGTGCATCATAAATGAAAATCAGATCTAAATCAGACTGGCTACGCATCTCTCTGCTGCCCAGACGCCCAAGAGCAATCACACCAAAATCACCGTTCAGATGGCCGTGGCGGCGGATCATGTCCTGATGTGCTAATCTCAAAATTTCAGTCAGACAAAAATCGGCCAAATCACTGCGCAACGCGGCGATGTCATCCAACGAGCTGATATGTTGCAAAAGATGGACATCTGCCCTGAACTGCAAGCTGCGTGCATAGAGGCGGATCGCATCCAGAGATTCTTCTATATGTTCATCATCCTTTAGGCCTGCTTTAATCTGCGCAAAGCCAAACGCAATGCTGCTTTTATCAGGTAATTTACTGAAAAATTCAGGTTCAATTAACGAATCTATTAATCCGGGATACTGGCGCAATTGAGCGGTGAGGCGGGGTGCCATAGTTAACAGCTCACATAATAATCCAGCCAAATCCTCATGCTGGGCCAGTGTTGCAAAAAATTGAGCTGCTGCAGGCTGTCCTTCAATGAGCTGGGCTAAGGCTGTAAAACCGGCATCTGCTGACTCGCTCTGGGCAATCTGATTGAGAAAAGCAGGCAGCAATTTTTCCAGATAGCCGCGGGCGCGCTCACCGCGTGTTGCCGGTATCTGCCCAGATCGCCAGTTGCTGATGGTCTCTGCCATCTGCATCGGCTGGCCATAGCCCAGCTGCTCAAGATGATAGGTCAGTGCCTCAAATTCAGGTGGCAATGCGGTGTCTTGTTTGCGCATCACCAAATCATCCAGAATTGTATCCTGACTGGCGCGTTTGGTGGCCTCTTGCATATCTCTGAGCCAGCCGCGCAGCTGCTCCCCATCTGTCATACCAGCCAGTCTGGCAAATTGGGTGAAGTCATCTTCAGAGCGCGGCAATTGATGTATCTGTGCATTGCGTTGATATTGCAGGCGGTGTTCAAGCGCACGCCAACGCAGATAAAGGGCAGACAGCAAATCAGCCTTTTCTTGTGTCAGAAGCTTGGCCTTCGCAAGCGCCTGATAGGCATCCAGCGTGTTGCGTTGGCGTAGCTCAGCTTTATGCCCGCCATGCAGTAATTGCAAAATCTGGCACAGTAATTCGATATGGCGGATCCCATAGGCCCCATGTTTGATATCAAAGCCCAGATAATCTGTGCTGGCAGGCAGGTGCCTTAGCCAGCTTTGCAGATCATCCAAAATGGTATAATCCAATGTCCGACGCCAGATAAAAGGCTGCAGCTGTTCTAGAAAATGGCTGGCTAATGCGACATCTCCGGCAAGTGGCCTTGCCCGGATAAACACGGCACGCTCCCAGCTGCGCGCAACAGATTCATAATAGCTCAAGGCCGATTGCCAGGACAGGCTGATAGCTGTAGAGCCAGGGTCAGGACGCAAACGCAAATCTACCCGCCAGCCCATACCATCTGCTGTCTGGGCTGAGAGAATGCGCACCAGACGGCGGGTGAGATCAATGAATACCGAGGCTGGTGCTGCCTCACCATCATGCAGGCAGATAATATCGATGTCAGAGGAATAATTTAGCTCATCAGCGCCTAATTTACCCAAAGCCAATATTGCCCAGCCTCTATCTGGTTCTTTCAATTTTTCTTTGCTGACGGCCTGCTGCATCAGATATCGGACCGTTTGCGCCACTGCGATATCTGCTGTTTTACTGAGCCAAACGAGGCTGTCTTGCAGGCTCAGCCGCCCGCTCGCTTCTAACAATGCCACGGCATGATGACAGCGATTGCGCCAGATGCGCACCGCACGCATCATAGCCTCATCATCTTTTGGCATCTGGTGTGTAAAATCTGCGCTGGCCACATCAAATATCCGGGTTAAGCACAGATTGGCGTCTTGTTGATCATCCAACAGCCCTAAATCCCCTTCCAAATAGGATTTTGAAAGCTGGGCCAGATGTGGAGAGGCCGCCCAGAGACCTGCGAGCCTTTGTGTCTGTGCTGCTGATATTTGCTGTGATTGATGATGAATGATTGCCTCTGCCTCTTCTTGCCAGCGTGCTTGCAATTGGTTATCACATGCAGGCAGCAATATGCCAGGAAGAGGGGGGATAGCCGTAACCGGTCTGTCTTTGTGCGTCATATCATCAAGATAGCGCAAATTTGATCGATGAATAGAAAAAATTGGCCTTAAATCAGATGAGAGATAGACCTTATTTCGCCAGCAAACTGGCCCCAAGGCGCATCTGGTTTACCCGCCAATTCCAGCGCCACCCAAGTGCCAGCCAGTTCGCCGTAAGGCCGGCTGTGATGCCAGCCCAGATGCCGGCGGGTCCAAATCCAAGAAGAAAGCCAAATATCACGGCACTGCCAATCCCCACGCCCCAGAAATTCACCAAGGCGATAACAGCCGGGATAGTCGTGTCATTCAGCCCCCTGAGCAAAGCTGTTTGAACGGCTTGAATGCCATCTGGGATCTGAAATAGCGCAGTGATGATCATTAGGGGTAAACATACCGCCAGTGTTTCTTCAAAGAGCGGATCATCCGCGCGGATGAATAATTCCAGCAAAGGCTGGCGCCAGACATAGACAATGATCATCATCAGCACTGAGAGCCAGAAACCTGTCCAAAGGCTGGTGCGCCCTGTCATCTCTACTTTCTGAAGCGAATTTGCGCCTGCAGCATGGCCAACCATTATCGCGGTGGCTTGGGCGATAGAGAGCGGGATCATATAGGTGGTGGCGGCAATCTGGTTGGTAATGGCAGAGGCGGCCAATGCTGCTGTGCCAAACACACCCATCAATAGGCCTGCAACCGCAAACATGCCGGTTTCAGACATCACATTAATACCATTTGGAAAACCAATGCGTAATTGGCGTTTTGTCATTTGCCAATCCATCACCCAAAGCCGTGAGAGCAAGTTAAAACCGCTAAAAGCAGGGCTGTAATGGATACGATGTAAAAAATACAAATTGGCGGCGAGATAGCTTAACAAAGTGGCAATGGCGACCCCTTCAATGCCAAGTGCTGGTATCGGCCCATAGCCATCTGCCAACAGCTCGTTCAAGATGATATTAAGCCCGAGCGTCAACAAAGTGGCATAGAGCTGGAGCATAGGCTGGCCCATAGCGATGGTAAAAAACCGCATCACCAGAAAGACAAAGAAAATCGGCAGCGTTAGCGCAGAATAGAATAAAAAAGATGCTGCATAGCGTGCGACCGCATCATCTTGCCCTAAAAAGGGCAGGGCATAATGGCCGAAATAAACAGGCCAATAGAATAAAAAACCAAGACCAAGGGCAATCACAAGCCCCTGCCGGAATGTACGTCTGACCCCGCGCTCATCACGCCCGCCAAGGGCTTGTGCTGTCATGGGTGAGATCACCGCGAGCAGCCCCAGCCCGAAAAAATAAAAAGGCTGGTAGTAACGAATAGCAAGAGAGCCGGCGGCGAGATCAAATGCACTTAGCTGTGCCATTTTCCAAAAATCAGCAGTCATAATGCTGACTGAGATAATTTGGGCAATGGCAAGCGGGGCAGCGAGGCGCAGAAGAGCCGCAACCGGCCGCTTGGTATCAATCGAAACAGAACTCATGGCCCCAGCACTACCAGCTTGCCAGAATGGCGACCAGTCTTTTCTAACTAGATGGTATTTTAGTGCAAATTGCCCGCCGGTGCATTCAGCATGGCTTCACTGGACATCAGAGACAAAAATTTTTACAATGCCGCCAACTAAAAAAACAGGTTTCCGGCATCTTGCAGATGAAATGCCTGTTTATTTAGTCATCTTTTTTTATTTTTCCGCCGTAGAAACAATGGGTTCGTACCAAAGCCCGTTCAGGACAATACCTTAAGCAGGTTGGCAAGCTATGTTCAGGCTTGCCTCCGCCTCCGTCAAAAAAAGTAAGAGCGCGACAATGTTGAAACTTCTCCTTTCCTTTCTGAGATATGGTGTGCCAGCTATTGCTGTGTTTGGCTTGTTCATAGCCTTATTCCAATATCTGGTGACCTCAAAGGCTGAGGTGGCCGCAGAACCGCGCCAGCCTACCATTTGGACAGTTGAAATGGTGGCGGCAAAACGTCAGGATGCTGCCCCTGTATCACAAGCCTATGGCACAGTGCGTGCGGCGCGGTCAGCTGATCTGCGTTTTGGTCTGAATGGTCAGGTCGCCTTTGTGTCAGATGTGTTCCAAAATGGCCTGACCGTTGAGGAAGGCGTAGAACTCGCCAGCCTGGATAAAGACCGCTATCAGCTCGCGCTTGAAGATGTGCTGGTCCAGATTGAGGCCGAACAGGCGAATATCAAAGCGCTGACGCAACAAACCGCTTTGCGCACGCGCACGTTTGAGCGCACCCAAAATATGTTCAAACGCAAAGTGGCTACTGAGGCCAATCTGGATGAAGCAGAATTAGCCCTATCTGTCACAGCAAACCAGCTTGATCAGGCTGAGGCACGTTTGGCCCGCCTGAAAGTGTCTGAGCGCAATCGGCGCAAAGATTTAGAAGATGCGGCATTAACCGCGCCTTTCGCTGGCCGGCTAGTGGATGTTTCTATTGGCCTTGGTCGTCAGGTCTCAAGCGGCGTGGCTGTGGCCCAGCTGATTGATTTGAACAGTCTTGAAGTGCCCTTTGTGGTGCCTGCTGAAATTTATGCAGATGCGACCAATCTGATTGGCCGTCAGGTTGAGTTAATCTGGCGTTCTGGTGGCCGAGATGTGGCCCGCCATTATGCCACCATTACCCGTGCCGAAGCCCTGGTGGATAAAACAGAAGGCGGCGGGCGTCTTTATGCTGAGCTTGGCCCGTCTGGATCAAACGGGGTGGTGCCGCCTGGCGCGTTCGTGGAAATTCTGTTCATTGGCAAGACGTTTGAGAACGTCTTTGAATTGCCAGAAGAGGCTCTTTTTGGCGAGGATGAAGTATTTGTCGCCAATTTAGATGGCATCGCCCAGAGCCGGCGGGTATCGGTCGAGCATCGTCATAACGGGCGCATCTGGGTATCAGGTGATCTGGTCGAAAATGAAAAAGTGATTGCCACACGCCTGCCTGGTCTGGGTGCTGGCACACAAGTGCGCAGTGCCAATTAAGGCAAAAAGCAAAAGATACAGCCAGATAAAAGGACGCTGAGGCATGTTTTCATCTATGATCGAGTTTTTTGCCCGCCATCGCACCGCGGCAAATATCTTAATGATTTTAATGCTGGTTGTCGGTGGTATGTCTGCTGCCAGGCTGAACAAGCAATTCTTCCCTGATATTGATGTTGAAGTTGTCGCTGTTTCCGTCTCTTGGTCAGGGGCTACGGCTGAAGATGTGGATGCCAATATCATCCAGACATTAGAGCCTGAATTGCGCACCATTGCCAATGTGAAGAAAGTGTCGTCAAGTTCCTTTGAAGGACGCGGGACGACCCAGGTTGAATTCCAGTTCGGCACCGATATGCAAAAGGCGCTGGCCGATGTGGAGGCCGCTGTCGGCTTGGTTGATTTCCCAGCCGAAGCTGAAGCCCCGCAAGTGGTGAAAGGCGAGTTCTACGACACCATCTCGCGCACAGTTTTATTCGGCCCTTATTCGCTGGATGCACTGCGCTATCACGCCAAATCGATGAAAGAAGATTTGCTTCAGCGCGGGGTTGATAAAATTGAAATTGTCGGTCTGCCAGATGAAGAAATCCTGATTGAGGTGAGTGAGCGTGAACTGGCCCGCCTTGGTCTGACTTTAACCGATATCTCAGCTGCGATCGCAACCACATCGGTGGATGTGCCAGCGGGGCGTTTTGCAGATGGTGCGCTTCGAGTGCGCTCGCTTGGCAAGCGAGAACGGGCGGCTGAATTTGCGGATATTGAAATTTTAGTGCGTGCTGATGGCTCGTCTGTCAAATTGGGTGAAGTGGCCAAGCTCACCGATACTGTCAAAGATCCGGACACACGGCTCTATCATAAAGGCTTTCCAGCGGTTGAATTACATATCCAGCGAGGCCGCTCAAGCGACTCTTTGATCACCAATGATATTGTTCAGACCTATATGTCTGAAAAACAGTTGACCCTGCCTGATAATCTGAATGTGGCCCAGCATGATGTGTCAGCCAATCTGATTTCAGACCGGATATCCCTGATGGTTGAAAATGGCTTGTCAGGTCTCATCATTGTCTTGGTTGTTTTATTTGTCTTTTTGCCAGGCCGGGTGGCCTTCTGGGTTGCGGCTGGGATTCCGGTGGCCTTCCTTGCCACTTTTGGTGTGATGCTGGTATCCGGGCAATCTATCAATATGATCTCTCTGTTTGGCCTGATTATGGCCCTTGGGATTGTGGTGGATGATGCCATTGTGATCGGTGAGCATGCCGAGCATTTGCGCCAGAAACGCGGTTTGTCCATTCAAGATGCGTCTGTCTTGGCTGCAAGCCGCATGGGCCCGCCAGTTATCTCAGCGATGCTAACCACTGTGGCCGCCTTCCTGCCTCTGTTCCTGATCAAAGGCATTATTGGGGTGATCGTGGCAGCCATTCCGGCGGTGGTCTGTGCGGTGCTGGTCGCCAGCTTGTTGGAATGCTTCTTTATCCTGCCGGCACACCTTGCCCATTATGGCGGGAAAGGCGAGAGCAAGCCAGGCTGGTTCCGCCGCAATTTTGATGGCGGGTTTAATTATTTCCGAGACAGAATGTTCAGCCACGCGGTACGGGCAGCTTATCGTTATCGCTATGTGACCCTCGCTTTTGCCTTTGGTTTGCTGATTTTCTCAGTTGGCATGATGGCAGGCGGGCGTGTCGGCTTTGTGTTCTTCTCTGCCCCAGAAGCAGACCGCGTTTATGCCAATATAACCATGGCCTCTGGCTCAACCCGTTCGCAAACAGAACGCATGGTCTCAGAACTGGAACGTGCCTTGGATAAGGTTGAAGCTGACTTTACCCAAGATGGCAGCCAGCTGGTTTCTTTTGTGCATAGCCAAATTGGCAAGAATGTCGGTTCGGGTCAGCAAGGTCAGGTGGTCTCATCCTCTGATGATTTGCGGGGCGGGTTGATGATTGAGCTGGTAACAGCTGATCAACGCGCGGTGCGCTCGGATGATTTCGTAGCCGCATTGCGGGCTGAAATTCAGCCTCAACCGGGTCTGGAGCGATTGCTGGTGCGTGCACCAGTTGGCGGGCCGCCAGGCCGCGAGGTGGATGTCCGGCTGATGGGGGATGATCTCTCTGTGCTCAAACTGGCTGCACAAGGCGTCATCCAACAGGTGGACGCTATACCTGGCACCTCAGATATTGAAGAAAATCTGAATTATGGTGCAGAAGAGCGGATTATCCGTCTCACACCGCTTGGCCGCTCACTTGGCTTTAGCGTGCAATCGATTGGTGCACAGGTGCGTGCGGCACTCGATGGCGCAGTGGTGCAGCGTTTTGCCCGCGGTGATGAAGAGGTGACGGTGCGTCTGGCATTGCCTGATGAAGAGGTCGCCTCTGATCAGCTTGGCAAGCTGCGGCTGATTACACCGCGCGGTACTTACGTCAATCTAGAAGATGTCGCCACTGTTGAGCCGCGTCTTGGTTTCTCAATTGTCCGGCGTCAAGATGGTTTCCGCGAGGTCGCCATTCAGGGCGATTTAGATGATAATGTGATCAATACGGCACAATTGCGCGAAACCCTGCTGTCAGGCGATTTCCCGCAATATGTTCAGGATTCTGGCTTGCGCTTCCGCTTTGATGGGCGCGATCAAGAAGAGGGGGAAGCCTTTGCTGATATGCAGGCAGGTGGAACACTCGCTTTGATTGGTATTTATGTCATTCTGGCATGGGTTTTCTCCAGCTGGACTAGGCCGTTTTCGGTGATGATTATGATCCCCTTTGGTCTGATCGGCGCCGTTATAGGCCATTATGTGATGGGGCTGAACATCAATATTCTCTCGATGTTCGCGCTGGTCGCACTTGCCGGGATTGTGGTGAATAACTCGATCATTCTGGTCTCTACCATTGACCGCCGCAAAGAAGAGCTGGGCGAAGACGCCCCCTTTGAAGAGGCGGTGGTACAAGGGACAATTGACCGTTTGCGGCCGGTCTTGCTGACTTCTATGACCACCATTGGCGGGTTATCAACCTTGATGTTTGAAACCTCACTTCAGGCGCAATTCCTGATTCCGATGGCAACTACCATTACTTTTGGTCTTGGGGTCACAACTTGTCTGGTGCTGTTTGTTGTGCCCGCCACCCTTGGTTTTTCACAGGATTTGGCCAGCATTGGTCGCGCTATCAAACGCATTGCACGCAGTCTTGGCGTTTTTCTGATTGGGAATGGGCGCAATCCCGCCTAAGATAGGGCAAGGGTTTTAATACAGCCAGCTTTGTTCGGGGGGCAGGCCTATGACACAAAATAAGCGTGGAGGCGGTGCTCGTTCTGGTGGCAGTGCAGCCAGTTCAGGTGGCAAGCCAAAGGCAAAAGGCAGCTCTGGGCGGTCTTATCGCGACAAGACAGGCTTAACAGTCAAGCCGACCAAAATGCGTGGGCGCAAACCGTCATCACAACGCTGGCTGACCCGTCATCTGAATGATCCTTATGTTGGTCAGGCCCGTGCACGCGGCTTGCGTAGCCGTGCGGCGATTAAATTAGAACAGATTGATGACCGGCATCCTTTTTTAAAACCTCATATGAAGGTGGTCGATTTGGGCTGTGCGCCGGGTGGCTGGCTTCAAGTGGTCGCTGATCGCTGCCGGCTGGCCTCAGGGCAAGGCCATGTGGTGGGCATTGACTTGCTTGAAACAGAACCGGTCACACATGCCGAAATCATGGTTGGCGATATCACCGATAATGAAATGCTAGAAGCGGTGAAACACGCCATTGGCGGGCAGGCAGATGCGGTGATATCCGATATGGCGGCCGCGACGACCGGTCACCGGCCAACCGACCATCTGCGCACGATGGGTCTGCTTGAAATCGCGCTTGATTTCGCCGAGGAAATATTGGTGCCTGGCGGCGTCTTTCTGGCCAAGGCGTTCCGCGGCGGGACTGATAAAGAATTGCTGGATGCGCTGAATAGGCGGTTTGAGAAAGTCCGCCATGTCAAACCAGAGGCCAGCCGATCTGAATCTGTGGAAACTTACCTTCTGGCCACCGGCTTCAAACCAGATATGCCTGATGAGGCAGATGAGAAAGGTTAAGATATCGTCAGCTATTTACGATGACTTATCGCTCAGGTTGATTTTCGCCTCTTGATGGTATAATATAGGCCGCATAGTCGCCTTCGGGCTCCGCCGCTTCTTGTGTTCACTATCTTATTGCTGTTCCTGAGAAGCGGCTGAATTTTTTCTAATCCATCTATTGGCCATCTTTAATGCAGGCACATATTTGCATTTTGATTTTATCAAACACAGCCTTATCAACTCCGCCCATTTTCCTGTGCATTCTGGCAGCATCTAAAACGCGCATTTGATTGATGAGAAAAGCACGTTTTTCAGATTTGTGCGTTTTTCCAATCAAGACATATTCTATCATTTTATTGTTTATTTCCGCCAGATTTGTTGTGAGCGGTAGAGCTAGAAACAAACGGTTACTGAATTTCCGGACGATGAGAACAGGGCGTTCAAACTTGTCGTTCTTGCCATCTTGTTCAGCCCCAATATTCACCCCAGTGGAACACCACCAAATTTCGCGGTGTTTGAAATAATGTGGTTTGCGGTCATTCAGTTTCGATTTAACAGGATGCCAGCCCACAAAATCTTTTACATAGACCATCAGATGCATCCCCTTTTTTCAAATATAGGATAAGGTAAATGTTTTTTCGCCTTAAAAGTGTAAACTGAATTAAGCGCTAGGGACAATAGCAGGCCAAAAATACACAGGTCCTTTGCCTTCTACTCTTTCTTTTTGGCTGAGTTTATGTTAACTGTCCGTGCCATCCATCACTTATGGAGGCCATGATGACAGTCCAGCCGGGCACCCCTACACAAACGATCCCTCAAATCACAGAAGCACTCACTTTTGATGATGTGCTGTTAAAGCCTGCGCGCTCCGCTGTTTTGCCAGGGGATGTGGATATCAGTACCAATCTGACACGCGAAATTACGCTGAAATTACCGCTGATTTCTGCAGCGATGGATACGGTTACAGAACATAAGCTGGCGATCGCGATGGCACAGGCGGGTGGTATCGGAGTTTTGCATAAAAATTTTACGATTGAAGAACAGGCCGCTGAGGTCACAGCTGTCAAACGCTTTGAAGCTGGCATGGTGGTGAACCCGCTGACCATTGCGCCTGATAAAAGCCTTGGTGAGGCGCTGGATATGATGCGCCATCATGGCATCAGCGGTGTACCTGTTGTCGAAGAAGGTAATCATCTGGTTGGTATCCTGACCAACCGTGATGTGCGCTTTGCCACGGATTTGAATCAAAAAGTCGCCCAGTTGATGACCAGCCCTGTTGTGACAGTCCGCGAGGATACCACCGCTGATGAAGCACGTGCACTGTTGCACCAACACCGGATTGAAAAGCTGGTTGTTGTCGATGATGCCAATCTCTGTATTGGGCTTATCACAGTCAAGGATATGGAAAAGGCAGAACATCATCCGCTGGCGTCAAAAGACAGCTCAGGGCGCTTGCTGGTTGCGGCGGCAACAGGCACAGGCCCAGATGGCATAGCCCGCGCAGACGCATTGGTTGCTGCTGGCGTAGATGTGATTGTGGTTGATACTGCCCATGGCCATTCTGAAGGGGTGTTAAAGGCCATTTCAGAAGTCCGCAAACTTTCAAATGACGTTCAAATTATTGGCGGTAATATCGCCACAGCCGAAGGCGCAGCTGCGCTGATAGAGGCCGGGGTAGATGCCGTAAAGGTTGGTATTGGCCCAGGCTCTATCTGTACCACACGGATGATTGCAGGTGTTGGTGTACCGCAGTTGACCGCGGTGATGGAAGCTGCTTCTGTTTGCCGTACACAAGGTGTGCCAGCCATTGCGGATGGCGGCATTAAATATTCTGGCGATTTGGCAAAAGCGGTTGCAGCGGGTGCGTCTGTGGCAATGATTGGCTCATTGCTGGCAGGTACAGATGAAACCCCGGGTGAGGTGTTCTTATATCAAGGGCGTTCTTATAAAGCCTATCGCGGCATGGGGTCTCTGGGCGCCATGGCCAGAGGCTCTGCTGACCGCTATTTTCAGTCTGAAGTCTCACAGCCTTTAAAACTGGTCCCTGAAGGGATTGAAGGGCAGGTACCCTATAAAGGCGCGGCCGGTCAGGTGCTCCACCAGCTGGCCGGCGGGCTGCGTGCCGCCATGGGCTATACAGGCAACGCTACCATCCCTGAGATGCAACAAAATTGCCAGTTCCAGAAAATAACCAATGCCGGTCTTGCTGAAAGCCATGTCCATGATGTGACCATCACCAGAGAGGCACCTAATTACCGGCCTGGCTTATAGAATATATAGACCAGAACAGTGACCACGCATCTCATGCATAAGATGTAAGACCAGTATAAGAAGCAAAAGATGACAGATACCATCCTGATTATTGATTTTGGCTCTCAGGTAACACAGCTGATTGCACGGCGTTTGCGTGAAGCAGGTTATTTTACAGAAATCCTGCCCTCGACAGTTGATGAGGCCGAGATTCTTAGCCGCGAGGCAGGCGGCTATATCCTCTCTGGTGGCCCGAATTCTGTCACCCATGCTGATACACCGCGTGCCCCTCAGGCTTTGTTTGAGCGCGGTCTGCCTATCCTTGGGATTTGTTATGGCCAGCAAACCTTATGTGCCCAGCTTGGCGGTGTTGTTGAAGCGGGTACCAGCCGTGAATTTGGCCGAGCTGAAATCCAGATTGTCAAAGATTGCGCGCTCTTTACTGATATTTGGCCACAAGCCAGTCTGCAGACTGTCTGGATGTCACATGGCGATCATGTGGCTGCTCTGCCAGATGGCTTTGAAGTCTTGGCGAAATCATCTGGTGCACCTTTTGCAGTGACTGGCGATTTAGACCGCCAGTTCTATGGTGTGCAATTCCACCCTGAAGTGGTGCATACACAAGGGGGCGCAGCGCTTCTGACTAATTTTGCCAAACATATTTGCGGTGTTTCTGCCAATTGGTCGATGGCCCGCTATAAAGAGCAGGCGATTGCCGCCATCCGTGAACAGGTTGGCCCAGCTGGCAAAGTGATTTGCGGCCTCTCTGGCGGGGTGGATAGCTCAGTTGCGGCGGTATTGATACATGAAGCGATTGGTGAGCGTTTAACGTGTGTCTTTGTAGATCATGGATTGCTGCGTCAAGGCGAAGCAGCTGAGGTGCAGCGTCTGTTTGGTGATCATTATAATATCCCTTTGATCACAGCAGATGCTTCTGATCTGTTCTTAAACGCACTCGATGGCGTGTCTGATCCTGAACAAAAACGCAAAATCATTGGTGCGCGTTTCATTGAGGTGTTTGATAAAGAAGCCAGCCAGATTGAAGGCGCGTCCTTTTTGGCACAAGGCACCCTCTATCCTGATGTGATCGAATCTATCTCAGCGGCAGGCGGCAATGCGGTGACCATCAAATCACATCATAATGTCGGCGGTCTGCCAGAGGATATGGCCCTTGAGCTGGTCGAACCTTTGCGTATGCTGTTTAAAGATGAGGTCCGCGCCCTTGGCCGTGAGCTAGGCTTGCCTGAGAGCCTTGTTGGGCGTCATCCTTTCCCAGGTCCAGGGCTTGCGATACGGGTGCCGGGCGAGATTACCCGCGATAAGCTAGAGATTTTGCGTGCAGCTGATGTCATCTATCTTGATGAAATCCGCAAAGCAGGTTTGTATGACGAAATTTGGCAAGCCTTTGCCGTCTTGCTGCCTGTACGCACGGTCGGCGTGATGGGTGATGCACGCTCTTATGAATATGTCTGCGCGCTCAGGGCGGTGACCTCATCAGACGGGATGACAGCAGATGTATATCTGTTTGAACCCGCCTTTTTGGCCCAGGTTGCCACCCGCATCGTCAATGAAGTTTCTGGCATCAACCGCGTCGTCTATGACTATACCAGCAAACCCCCCGGCACCATCGAGTGGGAGTGATATATCACTTAGCTTATTGTTATTAAATGAATTATTAGTAAATAAGTTGTTAGAAAGTTTGAAAGCCAACACTTCATCTCGTTTGCTTTTCCTTAGTGCTAGAAAGAATGTTAGGGACTACATCAACTATTACAAAGCGTAGATTATGAGTGCTGATCGGATTGACATATACGGTAGCAAAGCGCTTCTGAAACAGAACAGGTTTGTTGTGTGGCAGTCTCATATGTGGATAAGCAACGAAAAGCGTTATTACCAAAAGACTTTACTTACCAAATATAGGGCAGAAGCTGTCGAAGTAGCAAAAGAGATGTATTTCGATTCACAGAATGAGTTGAAGGATGACAGAAAATTATTTTCTGTGTCGCTTACTGAAGCCGTTGCTATCTATTTGGACCACAGAAAGATTGAGGAACGGGCTTAAGAGTTTGAGAAGGGTAGGCAGATACGCAACCTAAATTGTTCCAATGTTTATCACAGCCCATCAAAAACCAAACACCACAGAAGAAAACGAGAATGGGGATTGCGAAAGAAAGGTTGTGTCACTTGCCATTAATATGAAGAATAAAGTTGCTGTCGATGCTATTGAAAAATGTAGCGATTGAAAACTTTCCTTCGTATAAACTGACACCGATTGTTAGTACTAACTAATACACAACACTAGAGGATTTATGCAATTATGGATGGACAGAGAGATTCTGTAGTCGATGAAGTTCAATCTTCACAATATCGATTTCCCTATCATTATTTGCCAACCGTTAACGGTTTTCCAAATTTTTCCAAATTTTGGGGTTTTTCCGCATCTTACATTGCGGCAATAAACTTATTTGTTATTTGGCTAAAAAATGAAAAAGCTGCGGGCGCTACTCACTTGCATATGGATTACGGATGCGGAGATGGCGGGTTCATTTATCACGTAAAAGAGCTTAACACTTTTGATAATGTTGATTTTTGGGGAATAGATTTCGACGAAAATGCCATTAATTGGGCAAAACAGTTTTCGCAATCAGAGACATTTATTTGCGGTGACTTAGCAAATTTGCCCTCATTGAAGTATGACAGTGGTTCATTAATTGAAGTTTATGAGCATATTCCGCCAAAGGAATGCCGGAATTTTTTAGCGAATATTGCAAACTCATTAAAAAAAGATGCCTCACTTTTTGTTACTGTGCCGAGCACCGAGAAGAAAGTTTCGGCAAAGCATTACCGCCATTTTGATTTTGAAACTTTGCTCAATGAGTTTGATGAATATTTTATAGTTGAAGATATTTTTGGATTCGAGCGGAAGAACTTTTTTAGCAAAATAATTATGCGAGTATTTTACAGTCGTTGGTGGACCATTGAAACAATAGCTACAAATCGATTGCTCATAAATTCTCTCCAATCAAAGCATTCACATCTTAAAGGTTGTGGACGCATAGGGCTTATCCTACGAAGGAAATAAAATACTATATGTTCAAAGGCTGTAAAATATCCAGCATTGATACCATCGAGTGGGAGTGAGTGTTGTTGATGAGCTTGGCTGCCTTATTTGAGCAGAAACTGCCGGTTATTCAGGCACCGATGGCAGGGGGCGTGACCACACCTCAATTGGTGGCGGCAGTCTCAGAGGCAGGCGGTCTTGGCAGCTTTGGTTTTGCCTATAGCACGGCTGATAAAATCGCTGCAGACCTGACAGCAGCGAAGGCCCTGACCAACCGGCCTATCAATGCCAATTTCTTTTTATTTTCAACAACAGAAATACCAGATGCTGCGCGCATCAAAGAAGCTGTTAGCGCCTTAAACAGCCTGCCAATATCCTTTACCACCCCCTCTGATTTACCCGCACCGCCTTTTTATCCTGATTTGGATGCGCAATTAGAGCCGATTTGGGCCAATCCCCCTGCAGTGCTCAGTTTCCATTTCGGGGTGCCACCACAGGCCGTCATCACACGCGCACACAGCCTTGGCATGTTGGTCGGTTGCAGTGCAACCAGCTTAAGCGAAGCCATGGCGGTCGAAAAAGCCGGCGTCGATTTTGTGGTGGCCCAAGGCATAGAAGCAGGTGGGCATCGTGGCAGTTTTGAGGCAGAACCAGCTGAAGATGCACAACTCACCACCGCTGGGCTTGCCCAATGCTTGGCACAGCATCTCAGCATCCCCTTTGTGAGTGCTGGCGGCATTATGACAGGCGGCGATATTCAGGCGGCACTGGCAGGCGGGGCAAGTGCAGTGCAGATGGGCACAGCCTTTCTGACTTGTGATGAGGCCGGAACCAGCCCTGCACATAAACAGATATTGCTAAACAAGCCAGAGCGCGGGACCTGCACTACCCGCGGTTTTTCAGGGCGCCTAGCACGGGCCATTGAAAACAGCTTTACCCGCGCCATGGCAGACCAGCCCAATCTGCCATTCCCGATACAAAATGCGCTGACTGCCCCGCTACGTGCCCATGCCAGCCAAAGCGCAGATGGCGAATATCAGAGCCTCTGGGCCGGAACAGGATACGCACAAGCCAGAGCACTATCCGTCAACGCCCTCATGACCGCACTAAGCGCCGAGATGGGTGCAGTTTAAGGTTGCGCTGGGTGGTGGATATGCCATGCTGGCGCTATGGCTGAGAGACCGACATCTGCATCTGCACCAAACGGGCAGGATACCGAAAAACGTCCGCTGGACATCCGATCCTTTACGGCAGGAGACAGCGCATCTGTGATCGCGCTTTGGCAGGCTTGTGGGCTGACCCGGCCTTGGAATGATCCTCAAAAAGACATAGAACGCAAATTGACCACCCAGCCTGACTTGTTTTTTATAGGGCTGGTAGATGGCGTTTTGATCGCGACGGCCATGTTTGGCTATGATGGCCATCGCGGATGGGTCAATTATCTGGCGGTCTCACCTGATTGTCAGGGTCTTGGCTATGGCAAGGATATGATGCAGGCCGGTGAAAGGGCCTTGATCAGGCTGGGCTGTCCAAAGCTCAATTTGCAAATCAGGGCTGATAATCTCAGTGCGACCCGCTTTTATCGCGCAGCTGGTTATGTCGAAGATGAGGTGGTGTCTTTTGGTAAAAGGCTGATTGACGATTAGCGCCTCTTAAATTTTGACTGTCTGTCATGCCGAATTCACTGCGACGTTTTGAAACAGCTTGCCTTGCAAAGCTGGCTTGGGTAAGGTGAAATCCTATATATTGGGGTTTTTGCCGGTAATCTGGCTAAATGCCCCTATATATGGTTTTGTATCTATGGCACGGCATGCTGCGTTTTGCAGTATATCATCGCCATAAAGGGGGACTTAAATGTTAGAAAATCTGTTTGGCCTGAAAAAGGCCGGTACAACGGCGCGAACCGAGATTATGGCTGGTATCGCGACCTTTTTGACCATGGCCTATATCACCGTGGTTAACCCTGCCATTTTGTCTACTGAAGGCAGTGGCATGGAATTTGGTGCTGTCTTTACAGCCACCATCATCGCAGCGGTTGTTGGTACCCTGATCATGGGTCTGTGGGCAAACTGGCCGATTGCACTGGCTCCTGGTATGGGTCTGAACGCCTTTTTCACCTTTGGTGTAATTTTCGGCATGGGCTATACTTATGCACAAGCGCTGACAGCTGTTCTGGTTGCTGGTGTGGTGTTCTTAATCTTGTCTATGACACCTGCGCGTAAATATATCATCAATTCTATTCCAAAGAGCATGAAGCTGGGCATTGGTGCAGGTATCGGCCTGTTCCTGGCCATTATTGGTTTCCAGAATGCTGGTGTTGTTGTAGATAACCCAGCGACATTGGTTGGCCTTGGCGATATTGCCTCAGCTCCTGTTCTGCTGGCTGGCCTTGGCTTTATCATCATGGCTGTGCTGGACCGCCGCGGCATTCCTGGTGCCGTGATTATCGGTATTCTGGTGGTCTCTATCCTGGCTTGGGTTACCGGCGCGGCGTCATTTGGCGGTGTGGTTGGCTCAGTGCCAAGCCCTGCCCATGCTTTCCAGCTTGATTTCTCGCTGCTGGCCACTGCTGGCTTTATTGGTACAGCCTTTGCCTTCTTGTTCGTTGATTTCCTCGATACAGCCGGTACGCTGACATCTGTTGCGAACCTAACCGGCCGCGTGAATGATGATGGTGAGGTTGAAGATATCGACCGTGCGCTGATGGCTGATTCAACCGCTACTGTGGTTGGTGCGCTTGCTGGTACCTCAAACACCACGTCATACATTGAATCAGGTGCAGGTATCAAGGAAGGTGGCCGCACAGGTCTGACCGCAGTGACCGTGGCTGTACTGTTTGCTGCTTGTCTGCTTTTCGCACCGCTGGCTCAATCAGTGCCTGCTTTTGCAACAGCCCCGGCCTTGGTCTTTATCGCAACCTTCTTCCTGCGTAATCTCAAAGACATTGATTGGGATGATGTGACAGAATATGCCCCTGCCGTTCTGGCCGCGGTTATCATGCCACTGACCTATTCAATCGCTTATGGTATTGCCCTTGGCTTTGTTGCCTATGTGGTCATCAAGGCGCTGAGCGGTAAGATGGAAGCTTTAAATGCAGGTTCAATCGGCATTGCGATTGTCTCTGTACTGTATTTTGTGGCGACCTAATATATAGGCTGTTCACAACCACATGATAAAGAGCAGGGCCTTTTGGCCCTGTTTTTTGTTGGGGTTTGAGCTAGGCTCTGCATCACTGTCATACGGGGCTAGGCCTTGTGTAAAAAGGGCAGGGCGTCTACAACAACGCCATCATATATAATAAGGGAGCCGTTTATGGCCGAAGAGCAGGCAGAGATTGCCATTATCGATTTGAACAGCCTGATTGCAGATTATGACGGCCAATTAGGGCGTTATATGGCTGACACAGGTCATAAGGATGTGCTGATCCAGATGCTGGCAGAGGTGGATGTCGCCAAGAAAGGCCAGCAAAGCTATCTGGCCGCGGTTGCGGTGACGCATAGCTATAGAATGGCTGAGCCGCTTGCCGATATCGCTGAGCAGCTGGTGCCTGAAGATGCAGAAGGGCTGTTTGCCTGGGTGCCTGCGCATTTATTCGGCAGTGATGATTTCTCAGTCTATATTTCAGAACATGCGCTTGGTGAGAATCTGGCCAATGGGTTGATTGGTGAAATTGTGCGCGAGGCTGCGATTGAAGAGGCGCTTATTAGCCTGCAAGGCTAAACATAAACCGCGCCAGGGCATAAACCGCGCCAGGATTTAACCATGCCAGCGCATAAACCGCTTTAGGCATAAAAAAAGGAGGCTATAGAAGCCTCCTTTTTCGTTGAGATCATCATCTGTTGATTAGATGTCGCTTTCTTCCATCAGGGCGTCAACTTCATCACAGACAGAACCGCCACCACCGGCGACACAATCTTCGTATGAATCGAACTGAGTGATCGCATCCAGACCACCTTCAATTTCTTGCAGGTCTGTCAGGAACTGGTCAACTTCATCAGCAAAGCCTTCTTCTACCAGAGCGCCCAGCTCTTCGACGAATGAGTCAATCTCATCTGTTGGCAGCGATTCAATGATGGAGTTCAGCGCAACCAGATTTTCAACCTGAATGCCACTCTCAGCACTGAATTCTTCGATTTCCTTTACCAGCTCAGGGTCCAGACCTTCCAGGCCGTCCATCGCCAGCGCTTCAATCTCAACACCTGTATTTGCGGCGACTTCTTGAGCAGCCTGCAAATCAGCAAAGGTGATATCGTCATTGCCTGTTACGTTCTGAATAACAGCATCGCCAACGATTTCGATAACTTGTTCGTCAGATTTGCCGCGAATTTCATCTACAGGCACGAATGTGACTGTCTCGCCAACAACAACGAAGACGCTGTTACCAGTCACGCCAGCATTTTCGCCATTGGCTTTGGCAGCGGCAACAAGATTATCTCTTTGTTCAGGGCTGGCACCGTCATAAACCTCGCCATCACCACCCAGAACCTGACCTGATTTCAAGGTCAGAGCAGAGGCAGATGAAATGCTCAGTGCGGCAACAGCAGCAGCGGTAAGAATAAGACGCATGATGCTCTCCTATAATGCAATTGCAGTATCCTTACCCTCCTTATATAGAAATTAACTAATTTTTAATATACCTTAATTTGAGTCCTATCCTTTCGGGTTTCTCTCTATGGATAAGGCTCTGTTTTTAAGGAAGAAACGTGTTATTCAAAAATATTGCCGATTGTTTATTTTGAGGAATATCGCTAGATCATGGGGTTCATCTCAGCAAAAGGTAGAACCGCTATGTGGTCATCAACTCCCGCTCTTTACATCCTGCTGATATTTGCCTGGTCAACCAGTTGGTTGCCTTTGAGCTGGCAGGTGGGTGTTGTGGCGCCTGAAGTATCTTTATTCTGGCGTTTCTTACTGGCGGCCCCGATTATGTGGTTTATCAGCTATCGCAGCGGGGCAAGATTGCGGCCTGTTTTAACTGAATTGCCGGCCTTTATGGCGCTTGGCCTTTTTATTTTTGGCCTGAATTTCACGCTTTTCTATTATGGCTCTGTCGGGGTGGCCTCAGGCATGTTAGCGGTGATGTTTTCAAGTGCCTCGCTGATTAATTTATTTTTGGATACGCTGCGTACACGAAAACTGCCCGCAACCGGTCAGGTGCTGGCCGCCATTATCGGCATTTTAGGCATCAGCTTTTTATATGCAGAAGAGATTATGCGCACCGGTCAGGCCTGGTTATCGCTAATATTATGCTTGCTTGGCACTTTATCTTTCTGTTTGGGCAATCAGGTCTCAGCCCATTTGCAGCGCCAGCATATCTCGGTGATGACAGCCAATAGCTGGGGGATGCTTTTTGGCGCGCTCTGGCTGTTCTTAATCAGCCTGGCACGTGGCCATGAATTTATCATGGAGCCAACAGCGCAATATGTCGGCGGGTTGATTTACCTCAGCTTATTTTCAACGATTTTAGCCTTTAGCTGTTATCTCACTCTTGTTGGCCGGATAGGGGCTGGCAAGGCCGCTTATGCCACCGTTGTCTTCCCGGTCTTTGCGCTCCTGATATCCAGCTTATTTGAAGGCTATAACTGGACAACACTCAGCTTTATCGGCATTGGCTGTGTGGTGCTGGGTAATTTCCTGATGGTCAGGCAGCCGGCGCAATAAACAGGCTGTTCCGCTGTTATCAAGTCGTTTTTTGTCTGTTAGTTCTTCATTTTAAAAAATTATTACACTTTTTATTGCGTTTTCTCTAAGATGCCACTGGTTTGCGCCAGATATTGGCGATAGCGGTTATATTCAGGGTGTTACGATGCGGTTAGATGTGATTTTTGTGGGGAATGCCATTATGGATGTGCTGGCCCCGGTTTCCGATGGTTTTCTGAGCACCCATGCGGTCGATAAGGGCGGTATGAACCTGATAGACGAAGACCGCGCCGTTTATCTGACTGAAAATCTACCAACACATGAGATGCAAGCTGGCGGCTCAGCAGCCAATTCTGCCTATGGCCTGTCCAGCCTTGGTGGGCGTGCTGGTTTTGTCGGCCAAGTCAGAGATGACAAATTAGGTACATTTTTTGCAGAGGATATGCAGGACGGGGCGGTGACCTTTCAGGGTAAAATCGCAGAAGAAGGTCCAGCCACCGCGCGGTCTATTATTCTTGTCACCCCAGATACGGCCCGTTCTATGAATACATTTCTGGGTAGTTCTATTGCCCTCGGCCCCCAGCATATTACCGCTGATCTCAATGCAGATGTGCTCTATCTGGAGGGGTATCTTTTTGATGCACCTGACGGGCCTGCCTTGTTTGAAAAGGCAGCTGAGGTGGCCCGCATGAACAACAGCAAAATTGCTGTGTCTTTATCAGACAGCTGGTGTGTTGAGCGTCATTTCGATGCGCTGAGCCAATATATCAAAGACCATGTTGATATTCTGTTCTGTAATGTGGAAGAGATGACAGCACTGGCAGGCGGGATATCACCTGCCGAACTGGCTCCATGGTTGGCTTGTCTGTCTGAGCTGGTCCTCACCAAGGGCAGCGATGGTGCACGTATCTATTCAAATGGCGAAGTCGCTGATGTGCCGGCTATGCCAACAGGCACGGTTCAGGATACCACAGGTGCTGGTGATTTATTTGCCGCAGGCTATCTGTTTGGCAGGGTACAAGAAGGCTATAGCCTAGAGCAGGCTGGTATCGTTGCCAGCAAATGCGCAGGCGAGGTGATTTGCCATTTTGGTGCCCGCCCGCAAATCACCCTCTCAAGCCTGCTATAGCGTCTATTTTGGATATAAAAACCTGTTTTAATCACTCAGGTTTTCGATGATCACCGAGATACCCTGACCGCCGCCAATGCACATGGTGGCCATGCCATAACGTGCATCAATGCGCTTGAGCTCATAGACCAGCTTGGTCATCAAAATAGCACCGGTGGCTCCAATCGGATGGCCAAGAGCGATCGCCCCGCCATTTGGATTGACGATATCCTCTGGCAAGCCAAGCTGTTTTGAAACCGCGCAAGCTTGCGCTGCAAAGGCTTCATTGCTTTCAATCACCGCCAAGTCTGAGATGTTCAGGCTGGCTTTGTCCAACGCCCGCTGGCTGGCTGGAACAGGGCCCATACCCATGATACGTGCTGGCACACCGCCAAAGCCATAAGATATGATTTTGGCCATCGGTGAGAGGCTTTTTTGTCGGACAGTCTCACCATTGGCCAGCACCAAGGCAGCCGCCCCATCATTGATGCCGGATGAATTGCCAGCTGTGACAATGCCTTCCTTATCAAATACCGCCCGCAAGGACGCCAGCTCATCTATGCTGGTTTCGCCGCGGATATGCTCATCTGTATCAAAGGGAACGCTTTTGCGTCTCATTTTCGCATCAACTTTTGTAATCTGCGCTTTGAAATATCCAGCCTCTGTTGCCGCCGCGGCACGTTGATGAGACCGGAGCGCAAATTGGTCCATCTCATCTCGGCTGATATCATATTCTTTTGCAACATTCTCAGCGGTGATGCCCATATGGCCAATGCCAAACGGGTCTGTCAGCGCGCCAATCATCATATCCTGAACCTGGCCATCGCCCATCCGGCCACCCCAGCGTTGTTGCGGCAATATATAGGCCCCGCGGCTCATCACCTCGACACCGCCAGCCAGTGCAGCCTGACTATCGCCCAGCTGGATCAGTTGAGTGGCACTCACAATCGCCTGCAGCCCGCTGCCACATAGCCTGTTTACCTGTAGGGCAGGTGCGCTTTCAGGCAGGCCAGCATTTACCGATATCACCCGCGGTGAATACATATCGCGTGTTTCCGTATGCAGCACATGGCCAAATACCGCATGGTCAATATCACTGCCATCAAGACCAGAGCGTTCAATAGCTGAGCTGGCAATTTGCGTGCCAAGCATGATAGGCGGTGTTTCTTTTAAGGTGCCACCAAAGCTGCCAATCGCCGAACGTGTAGCAGAGAGAAGAAAAACATCATGCATGGTTAAATCCTCATAGGTCAGGCAGCAATTAAGCTGCTTTTTTTCGAATCATCTCAGTTTTGTTGAACAGATGAGACAGCAATGTCTCATGCCCTTCTTTTGGGTGGCGTGGTATCAAAAGCGCCAGCATCAGCGATACAAGTGCCATTGCCGCCGCAAGCAAAAAGACAGCTGTTGGTGAGGTGATCCACAGATAGCCAAGCAAAGCTGGCAGAAACACCGCTGCAATATGGTTAATGGTAAAGGCCACCGCCGATGTCGGCGCGATGTCAGCTGGATCGGCGATTTTCTGGAAATAGGTTTTCATCGCAAATGCCATGGCAAAGAGCAGGTGATCAAGCACATAAAGCACACAAGCCACCCAGATTCCCCAATCCATGATATAAAGACCACCATAGGCCAGAAACACCAAGGTCAGGCCGATATATTCAATGGTTAAGGACCATTTCTCGCCAATACGCGCAACGAGCCAGCCCATTATCGGGGCGAAAATGATATTCGCCACAAAATTCAGCAAGAATAAGAAGGTGAGGGCATGCACCGCCATGCCATATTTTTCTACCATCATAAAAGCGGCAAAAACGAGGAAGATCTGGCGTCTGGCCCCTGACATAAATTGCAGGGCATAATAGAGCCAGTAGCGTTTGCGCAAAATCAGCTTTTTATGCTGTACCGCGCCTATCTGATATTGCGGATAGGCAAACCAGCACCAGATGGCTATCAGCAAAGTGGCACCACCGCCCACCAGATAGACATGTTCATAATCCAGCCCGCCAAGAGTAAAGGCAAGGGTGATGAATAAATAGGCAACCAGCGCAGCTGCAGAACCCGCAGCCACCAGCCATCCCAGAATTTGCGGGGCTTTATCTTTATTCAGCCATTGTAGCTGTAAAGATTGGTTCACGGTTTCATAATAATGAAAGCCAACAGAACCGATAAAGGTGGTGATCAAAAGGCCTGTATAGCTGGGGAACCAGGCGGTAACAGCCGTGGCCGCGCCCAGCCCCATCAAAGACAGCAAGGCCAGTTTTTGTTCGCGTACCACAATCAGCACAAACACAACCGCAAATGAGAGAAAACCAGGTATCTCGCGCACAGACTGGAGCCAGCCAATCTGAACACCGTCAAAGCCGGCGCGCTCGACCACAAAATTATTCAGCAAAGCTGACCAGGTGGAAAATGCCAGTGGCATCATAAAAGCCATGATGAACAGTAAGCCCAGCGGCGTTCTGGCCTGGCTTTTAGCTGTCTGAAACCATGTGCTGAGGGTCGTTATATTCATGAGTGCAGATTTTAAGCTTTCAGGTCTTAACAGAACAGATGCGTTTTTTATGCCATTTTCCTAATGGCATGAAGGGGTGGCAAGATTAGGACATGATCAGTGCCAGATTTCATGATAAGGCATGAGATACACCCTTCAACTTTTATGTTCATACGCTAAAAAACAGGCAAAACAAAGAGGTCAAATGCCATGACAAATGTCTATTCTGCCTATCAACAGCGTTTGGTTATCATTGCCTGTGCGCTGACAACCGCGATGGGCTTTATTGACGCAACGGCGCTCAATGTGGCTTTGCCGGTTATTCAGACCGCGCTATCTGCCAGCACCACCGATGCGCATTGGGTGTTGGAAATTTATCTGCTGTTTCTGGCTGCGCTGATGATGGCAGGCGGCGCCTTAGGCGATACGATTGGCAGGCGGCGGTCTATGCGCTGGGGGATTGTTGCCTTTGCCGTGACCTCTCTTGCTTGTGGTCTGGCAGTGACCCCGTTTCAACTGATATTAGCACGTGCTGCACAAGGGATTGCGGCCGCGCTTATGGTCCCTGCCAGTCTGGCCTTGATTAATGCGTCTTTTGCACCTGGTGAGCGTGGCCCGGCCATTGGCAGATGGTCAGCTATGCTCACCCTTGCTATCCCGCTTGGGCCTGTGGTGGGTGGTCTTGCAGTGGATTATCTCTCATGGCGTTTGATTTTTTTCATTAATCTGCCTGTATCGCTGGTGGTGTTATGGCTGCTCAGCAAATTGCCTAAGCCGCCTTTTGAGCCTGAAAACCCGTTGCCACTTGATATATGGGGTTCAGCCTTGATCACAGCTGGTCTGGGTTTGTTGATCACCGCGGCACTCGAAGCAGGCAGGGTAGGGACCATTCATACAGCACAGCTGGGGCTTGGTATGACAGGGCTCGTCTTTTTGCTGGGCTTTTTTATCTATGAAGCCCGAGCGCGTCATCCGATGCTGCCTCCTTTTTTGATGGTAAACAGGCGGTTTATTTTAGTGAGTGTGCAAACCCTCATCTTATTTGCAGGGTTCCAAGGCGGCACTTTCTTTCTCAATTTCATGGTGATTCAAGGCTATGATTATGGCGCCTTTAAAGCTGGTGTCACCGGCCTGCCAATTACGCTGATTGTGGCGGTGATGTCGCGCCGTACAGGCAGCTATGTCAGCACACATGGCCCGCGCGGTATTTTGATGGCATCAGGCGTGTTGCTGGCTATTGCGCTCTATTGGCTGTCTTATTTTGATGGCGATTTTTGGGCTGGTTTGGTCTTGCCTATGTGTGTGCTGGGGCTGGGTGTGGGGTGTTTTGCAACACCGCTGACAACAGTGGCGATGGCGGCGGCCGGACCAGGGCGTGATGGGCTGGCCTCTGGGGTCAGTAATGCCGCTGCGCGCATCGGGCCGCTATTGGCGATTGCTGTTTTTGGCTATTTTCAGGCGCTGGTCTTTGGCGAGATGTTTTATGACTGGCTGATGCAATCTGGTTTAACATCTCAAGATATGCAGATTTTGCGTGGCCAGCAACAGATGATGGCGGTGATGAACTTGCCAGAGAGTTGGCCGGCCAGCCAGTCAGCAGAAGTGCGCGCTGATTTGCAAGCTATGTTCAGCGATACGGTGCGCCAGATTTTACGCATCTCGGCTGGCTTTGCATTACTTGCGGGATTGCTCTCGGTTTTTTATCGAAAAGACGATGTGCGCTAGGCGCAGAACAGACTCATCTGGGAATTGATGCACCCCATCTGGGCCGAGCGGCAGAGGCCAGCTTTGGGCAACAGCGCTGAGCGGCAGAGGCTGGTAGAGATGCGGGAAGAGGGCGCCGCCACGCGAAGGCTCCCAGATGATGTCAAGCTGGCTGTCATCTATCGCAATGAGCAACAAATCAGACTGGCCGGAAAAATGCTTGGCGGCGGTCTCTTTCATCTGCTCGGCGGTTGAAAAATGGATAAAGCCATCTGCGAGATCAACTGCTGATCCATCAAACTGGCCAGCTTCTTCGGCTGCTTGCCATTCTGTGCGTGAGGCTATTTTATAAATCATCTTCGGCGCTCTCTGCTTCGCTGTTTTAACTGGTCATAATCTGGCAGATATTTGGCATGACGTACAATCACTTCATGGCTTAACTGATCAAAATAAATGTCAAATTGCTGTGCTGCCCAATCTGGATATTTGCGTGAGGCATCGGCTAAAACCCAGCCTATCGCTGTTTGCACAAACCGTTCATCACTTGGTAGAAGTAAACTGATTAATGTCTCAATTTCAGTGTGATAGGCACCAGATTTAGCTGATTTTTTGAAGGCCAGAATGCCAGAACGTTTCTGCCAGATCGTCTCTGCTTTGGCCCAGCCCATCAGCCTTGGCACAAAGCTCGGTGCTTTTTGCGGGATCAGTTCGAGCACGCGCACACAACACCAATCATTGGTTGACCAATCATGAATATCGCCTGACTGAAAGCCGTCTTCCAGCATAGAAAGGGCCTGTGCAATATGGGGTTGGCGATCAGGCTCTTTAAGCTGCTTTTTTATCCAGTTTTCCAGCCATAGTAAAGCGGTAAGCTTATCCTCTGCCATGGGCTTGCCAAGCCAATAGCGGATATGGGCAAGCTGGGTTTCCTCGGGCAGCTTATCTGCCGCGGTTGCACTGAAAAAATCCGTTAAAATACCTTTGAGCATCGGTGTTTTCAGCCCGCGATAGGTGATCACACCTTTTAGATAATCGGTGAACCATTTTGCTGTTTTAGGATCAGCTTGCGCCGCCAGCATTTCAGCAAGCAAATGATAAAATTTGTCAGCATGTTTAGGCTTTTTGAAGATATGGTTTTCGGCCATCTTACCCCCTCTCCTGTTTTGCCTATTCTGCTGGCTTGCATCTCTTGAAATCTTATCTGACCTAACCTACATGCTGGCATATCTTTTTCAACAGGTCATCTGCCTGCATGGAATCATCAAAGGAATAATCAGATATGAGCACCATGACGCATGCTTTTGAGGCCGATACAGGCCAGATTCTCGATATTGTTATCAATGCCCTTTATTCAAACCGCGAGATTTTCCTGCGCGAGTTGATATCAAATGCTTCAGATGCGCTGGATAAGCGCGCTTATTTAGCGACCACAGATCAAGCCTTGTTGGCAGAAGAAGAGGGCGCGATTACCCTCATTCCAGATGCAGATAAAAATACGCTGACCTTGCGTGATAACGGCATTGGCCTCAGCGAAGAAGATATGAAAAACCAGCTGGGTACCATTGCACGTTCTGGCACGAAACAATTTCTCCAGCAACTCAGCCAATCAGCAGAATCAAAAGAGGATGCATCTGGCACGCTCTCGCTGATCGGGCAATTTGGTGTTGGTTTTTACTCTGCCTTTATGGTCGCAGACAAGGTTGAGGTGATTTCGCGCAAAGCAGACAGTGATGCGGCGCACACTTGGTCATCTGATGGCAAATCAGGCTATGAGATTAGCCCCGCCAGCCGCGATGTGGCAGGGACAGACCTTGTCTTACATCTGAAAAAGGAAGCCAAAGAATTTACCGATGAAGCGCGTCTTGATTATTTGGTGAAGAAATATTCTGACCATATCGCCTATCCGGTGCGCTATGCCCCTGATGGTGCAGAAATGCGCCAGCTAAATGCCGCTTCTGCGCTCTGGACACGCGATAAGTCCGAGATCACAGACGCGCAATATGAGGCATTTTATCAGCAAATCGGCGCAGGCTATGACAGCCCGATGCTCAGCCTGCATAATCGCACAGAAGGTCTGGTGAATTACACCAGCCTGTTATTCATCCCGTCTCAGCGGCCTTTTGATCTGTTCAATATGGAGCGCAAATCACGTCTCCAACTCTATATCAACAGGGTGTTTATCACTGATGAGTGCGAGGATTTGATCCCAGCCTGGCTGCGTTTTGTGCGCGGTGTGGTGGATACACCTGATCTGGATTTGAATGTCAGCCGCGAAATGCTGCAACAAAATCCATCTGTGGTGAAAATCAAAAAAGCCTTGGTGCGCCGCGTTTTAGGTGAATTGAAAAAACAAGCAGAAAACAAGCCTGAGGACTACACTGCCTTTTGGGAGAATTTCGGGTTAGTACTCAAAGAAGGCTTATATGAAGATGCCGATAACAGAGACAAAATTCTGGAAATTTGCCGGTTCAGATCGGCACGCTCTGGTGCGCTTATCTCCTTAAAAACCTATCTGGAGCAAATGGCTGAAGGGCAAGATGAGATTTATTATCTCTCAGCTGAATCAGTTGAACAGGCCGAAGCAAGCCCGCATTTGGAAGGCTTTAAGGCACGTGATATTGATGTCTTGCTCTTGACCGACCCGGTGGATGAATTCTGGCTACCATTGATCCCGCAATTTGAAGAAAAGAACTTCACCTCAGCCAGCCGTGGTGCGGTGTCTCTTGATAAATTTGACAAGACCGAAACCGAAGCTGAGACAGACAAGCCAGATGAGGCAGATTTCAAGCCAGTTCTGAGTGTGTTGAAATCGATTTTGGGCGATCAGGTTAAAGATGTGCGCTTATCAGGCACCTTAACAGATAGTCCAGCCTGCTTGGTGGCAGATGAAAATGGCATGGATGTTCAGATGGAACGGCTGATGCGTGCGCATGACAAGAATTTCACCGGCACGCCGCGGATTCTTGAAATCAACGCCACGCATGCGCTGATCAAAAGCCTGAATGAAACTGCTAAGACTAACGCCTCAGATATGATGTTAGAAGATGCAGCTCAGCTGGTCTTTGATCAGGCGCGCATCTTAGAAGGCAAAGCACCAGCCGATGCAGCCGCTTTTGCGGCGCGCATGACGCGGGTACTTGGCCGGCTGTTCAGCTAGCCATCATATAAATTCTGCATAGGATAGCCTGGCTTTTATCTGCCTCAAGGTTGATGGGTCAGGCTGATACCCAACTGTTCGATTGCCAAATCCGGCAAGAATAAAAAGCCTAGCATCGCTTCAAAGGGCATTGCCATTTGCGGGACAATGGTCAGCTGTAAGCTGCCACCCTGTTCAATGAACTGGCCTAATGTGGCGGCGAGTTCAGGCCCATATTGCGGCAAGAAGCTGGTCAGTAAAAAGCCGGCTTCTTGAGCCAGGGCTGATCTCTCTGGCATCTCTGGTGATTGGTCGATTAAGGCCAACGCCCCACCATCTGCTATATCGAGGCGTGCGCCATGCAACGTTGCGGCACTGAATAACATGCCCAACATTTCTTCTTCTGCTTCACCTGTGGCAACCTGCATCATCGCCGCTTCATAAAGGGGCGTGGGCACGCCGATTTCAATATCAAAATAAATCTCGCCAAGGCCAGATAAAGCCAGCTCAAAACCGGTAATCTGGCGCAAAATATCAGCCTGTTCACGCATATTGGTCTGGGTGTTCAACTGAATGATCAGATCATCACGTCCAAGGCGTGAAAGCCAGGTTTCAAACTCTGTGGCCGCTGGTGAGCGCCCCAGCGGGACAATCCGCATCATCGGCATTTCAAGGCGTATTTTTTCCAGCAGGCTGGTGCCAGCGGCGAGTTGCAGAATACCAATATCGCGCAACCCAATAGAGGCGATTTCGGCGCCAAAGCCAGCCGGGGCATCTAGATACAGCATCTCATCAATTTTGAAAAAAGCCTGATCCCAATTCATGCCAGCCAGATCATCTGCTGTGCCAGGCGCGCCGGCTATCAGGCCAAGGGGCAGATCTTGTGCAGTAATGGATTTTACGATCAGTTCAGAGCCATCTGTTGGATAGAGCTGCAGATTTTCAACAACCAGATCATCAATCACAAAAGAAGCAGTCTCAAATTCGCCGCTTGTCTGCATTTTCACAAAATCAGCTTCGGCGACCATTTGGTCATCTTGAAACAGCACCACATCGCGCATTTCGCCTGTATAGCGTTGAATGTCAAAATCACCTGATGAGAATTGTAAGGAAACCCCATCTTCAAGCCGCAAGGTAATAGCGGCAAAGGCAGAGGATGAAAAACAAAGCATAACTGCTAGAAAGCAGATGCGAAAAAGTGATGTAAAAACAAAATAAAGACGCATCATAGAACAGTCTCCCTCATCAAATCGGCATGTCACAGCACCGTTGGTATCCTAGCTTAACAGCTAGAAAACCGATTGCCAGTATCCATTTTTACCGCTGCTTGATACAGCTATGTTGCTTTTGCCTTGAAAAACTGGCCATCTCCCCTCAATGATAGGTCATGGCACAGAATAAAAAAGGCAAGGGTAGGTTATGCTTGATGCTTTGCAAACACTTGATGGATTAGATGAGGCAGCGCTCCTGTGTGCGTCTGAGGATGATATTGCGCGCTATATAACAGACTGGACAGGCATGTTTGAAAGCCAGGCTGAAGCTGTTTTGCGTCCATCTTCCACCGCTGAGGTGTCTGCGATTATGCGCTGGGCGCATGAACATAAAGTGCCTGTTGTGCCAATGGGCGGCAATACCGGTCTATGTGGCGGGGCGACCACCAGCGGTATGGATAAGGCGATTATCCTATCCCTAGAGCGGATGAAACAGATACGCCATTTTGATGCGGCTGCGATGACCATGGAAGTCGAGGCAGGCTGTATTTTAGAAGAATTACACAAACAGGCAGAAGAAGCTGATCTCTTTTTCCCACTTTATTTTGGGGCGCGCGGCAATTGTATGATTGGCGGCAATCTCTCGACCAATGCCGGCGGCAGTAATGTGCTGCGCTATGGCAATACGCGTGATTTATGCTTAGGTTTAGAGGTGGTTTTGCCAGATGGCCGGATTTTAAACCTGCTCTCTGGCCTGCGCAAAAACAACACAGGCTATGATCTGAAAAACCTGTTTATCGGTGCAGAAGGCACGCTGGGTATCATCACAGCTGCGAGCCTCAAGATGGTGCCGATGCCAAAGGCACGTGCCACCGCCTTTTTGGCCTTAAACAGTATTTCAGATGCGCTCGCGGTGCTGAACCGGATGCAGCGGGCCACAGGCGGCGCGGTCGAAGCTTTTGAGCTGATGCCTGATATTTTGATGCGTCAATATGCTGAAAAGCTCCCACTTCTCAAACAGCCTTTTGAAAATCCGCCGCGCTTTAGTGTCTTGATGGAAATTGCCACACCTGAAGAAGCACGCGCCGCTATCGGTTCAGATGGCAAATCAGTGATCACCGCAGAATTAGAAAATTTGCTCGGCGCGGCACTTGAAGAGGGTCAGATTTTTGACGCGGTCGTCGCTCAGAATGAGCAACAGCGTTATGATATGTGGCATTTGCGCGAATCTGCGGCTTTGGTGATGATTATTCCACAAGGTGTTACGCTTGATGTCGCCCTGCCGCTTTCTGGTATAGAGGCATTTTTAGAAGATTGTATCACTAAGCTGGAGCCGATTGTGCCAGGCGTGCGGCTTTCACCGCTCTCACATCTGGGCGATGGCAATCTGCATCTCAATGTGCTGGCTGCAGATGATGAAGCCTTCCCAGATGAAGCACTCAGAGCCCAGATTGTCCATATTGTGGATGATTTAGTGGTCGCACATAAGGGCAGCTTTAGTGCAGAACATGGTATTGGGCTGGCCAAGAAAAAAGAGATGAGCCGTTTAAAAGACCCGGTCGCGCTCGCTGTGATGCGGGCGATTAAATCCGTTCTTGACCCGCATCACATTATGAATCCAGGCAAGGTGGTGCCCAGCGCATAAACGCATCAAAGTCAGCCTTGTTTATTCAGTCTGGCTTGACGGTAATTATGCATCCGTTTGAGATGGTCATTGGTCGCATCAATCGTGGTCTTGGCTGCTTGTGTCACCGGGGTGCCAGGGCCAAAAATCGCGGCCACACCAGCATCGCGCAGAAACGCATAATCCTGATGTGGGATGATGCCACCACAAATCACCACAATGTCCTCAGCATCTTGATCTTTTAAGGCTTGGATGAGAGCAGGGATTAAGGTCTTATGGCCGGCCGCCAGAGAGGATACGCCGATGATATGTGCGCCCTCTGAAATGGCATTTTTCACCGCTTCTTCTGGGGTTTCAAACAAGGTGCCCATTTTGATATCCAGACCGAAATCACCAAAAGCACTCGCCACCACCTTTGCGCCGCGATCATGGCCGTCCTGACCTAGCTTGGCCATATAGAGCAGCGGGGTTTCGCCATGGGTATCTGTGAAGTCAGACAGGCTGGTGGCAATCGGGGCCAGCTGGCTTTCATCGCCATAAGCATTGGCATAGATGTTTTGCACCACCTTTGTGCTGGCCTGATAGCGGCCAAAGGCAGCTTCCAGCGCGTCTGATACCTCACCAACTGATGCGCGCGCACGCATAGCGTCCACACTTAAAGCCAGCAAATTGCCTTGATCACTGCTGGCGGCTTGCTTTAGCGCATGAAGGGCTGCCTCACAGGCTGCCTGATCACGTGTTGATTTGATTTTTTCGAGACGTGCAATCTGGGCTTCACGAACCGCGCTATTATCCACTTCCAGCACCTCCACATTTGTGGCTTCTGCTGGTTTGAATTTATTCACGCCGACAATCACCTGCTGACCAGAATCAACACGGGCTTGACGGGCAGTGGCGACTTTCTCAATTTCAGCCTTTGGGAAGGCGGCCTGAACCGCCTCTGTCATCCCGCCCATGCCCATTACTTTTTCAATCAGCGCATCTGCCTGTTCAATCAGTTGTGCGGTGAGATTTTCGACATAATAAGAGCCAGCCAGCGGGTCGACAGTATCGGTGATACCGGCCTCATGCTGCAAAATCAGCTGGGTATTGCGGGCAATACGGGCTGAAAAATCAGTAGGCAGGCCAATGGCTTCATCAAAGCTGTTGGTATGCAGAGATTGTGTGCCACCAAGGGTAGCTGCCATCGCCTCAATCGTGGTGCGGATAATGTTATTATATGGGTCTTGCTCGGTTAGGCTGGCCCCGGATGTCTGGCAGTGGGTGCGGAGCATCAGGCTACGCTGATCATCAGGCTGGAAGAGTTTTTCCATCCATCTAGACCAGAGAGTCCTGGCCGCACGCAATTTCGCGGCTTCAGCAAAGAAATTCATCCCAATCGCAAAAAAGAAGCTCAAACGTGGGGCAAATTTATCCACATCCAAACCACGCTCAGAGGCCACCCGCACATATTCTAGGCCGTCTGCCAGCGTAAAGGCCAGTTCTTGAACCAGATTGGCACCGGCTTCTTGCATATGATAGCCGGAAATCGAAATAGAATTGAATTTCGGCATTTCGGCCATCGTATGGGCAATAATATCTGAGACAATCCGCATAGACGGGGCAGGCGGATAGATATAGGTGTTGCGCACCATAAATTCTTTCAAAATATCATTTTGAATGGTGCCTGACAGCTTAGCTTGCGGGACACCCTGTTCCTCAGCGGCAACGATGTAGCCTGCTAAAACGGGCAGAACCGCGCCATTCATCGTCATGGATACTGACATTTCATCAAGCGGGATCTGGTCAAACAGGATTTTCATATCCTCAACGGTGTCAATCGCCACACCGGCCTTTCCCACATCACCTACGACCCGCGGATGGTCTGAATCATAACCGCGATGGGTGGCGAGATCGAACGCCACTGACAGGCCGCGCTGACCGGCAGCCAGATTGCGCCGATAAAAAGCATTGGATTCTTCAGCGGTTGAAAAACCAGCATATTGACGTACCGTCCAGGGACGACCTGTATACATGGTGGCTTTCGGGCCGCGTGTAAAAGGTGCTTCGCCAGGCAGGCTGTTCAGATGGCCCAAATCGGCCAAATCATCTGCGCTGTAAAAGGGGCGAATTTCCAAACCATCCGGGCTGGTTTTGATCTTTTCCTCAGCAGGTGTTTTATATTCACCGCTGGCGATATCTGCCCATTCTTCCCAGTTTTTAGAGGATGATTTGTCAGACATGGCCTCTTGCCCCCTCAGCTGCCAATCATAAAATACCACCCATATCCTATAACAAGTGCCGGCACAGCTGAATAGAGGGTTGCGACAATTGCGGCCTTTGGGGCAAGCGCAATGGCTGGGAATAGCGCATCACCATCATTGCTGATCGCATTAGCCAGTTGGGCTGATAGCGGAATGGCCCCTGCCAGATAGAGGCTGGTGACCACAATTTGCGGGCCACATCCTGGGATGAAGCCGATTAAAATAGCAGCCAAAGGCACCCAAAGCGCCAATCCTTTAAACATCAGGGATATATCAATGTTGAAAACAAACACACTGATTTCAAATAACAAAAAGGCAGCAACAACCCAGCTGGTGACAAAGTTTGTATCCGTCATCACCCTGCGCAGATAGCTGTCTTCACCAGATTGAAAGCCGGCCATCTGTGGCATGAAACGCGGCACCAGCCACATGGTCAGACATAAAATCCCGCTTGCAAAACCAAGCAAGGTTGCTGGGCGGTCGATCATGCTATTGGCCAGCAGCGCATCAACATCAATCTGAAATGCGCCTGCTACACCAAAACACAAGCCTGGGATGAATAGCATCAGCCACAGTTTTTCCATGAACGGATTGAAGGCCTGCTTTTCAGTTCGCACCTCTGCCCCTTCTGAAGCTGGCTTTGGTGGATTTGGGCGCAAAAATTCGGTGCCGTGAACTTTATCGACGAGCCATCCGGTAAGCGTGCCAACAACAAAGCCCATGACCAGAACCATCGCACCAGTAAAGGGCTCTTTGGCGATCAGCAGAAAAGCTGCATCCCCCATGGTTGCTGTCAGAACAGCGAGCACCGCCCCAAAGCTGAGCTTTCCTGTTGTATAGCGGGTAACAACAATAATAGCGCCGCCACAACCAGGTAGGGCGCCCAGCAATGCCGCAATGGGTACCTGCCAGATACCGGCCTTTGCCATGCGTTCGCTTAAATCCACGCGCAATATGCGCTCAACCCCATAAAACAAGAACAAGGTGCCAGCTACAAAGGTGCTGACCGCCAGATAGGCTTCAGAAATCGTCTCTGCCACCAAATTCAGCAACGGCACGCTTGGCTGCCAGATAAGAACACAAGCGAGCAAGAAAATACCCATACCCATCAAAGGGCGTGGATTTTTATAGATAATCGTTGTGTTTAGGTTCGAGGTAGTCATGCAGAATTTATATCCATATAGACCTATTATCCGGCGGTGATAAAGATATAGTATACTTTAGAAGTTAGTCAATGCTAAACCTTTGCTTAAGACCTTCAGGTTTTCGACTGTGAAACGCAGCATAACCGGCTTATTGCCGCTGCGAGATTTAAGGGCTTGTTTGTGCTTAGATTTGACTTTTGAAGCTGAACAGCCCACATAAGGGAGGTTTGATATAGCCTGTGTGTCGGCTTGTGCCACCTGTTGTATTTTGAAGGTTGATGTGATGTCAAAAATCGAAAAATTACCAGCTGAAGAAATGCCAGCCGAAGAAATGCCAGTTGTGCGTGTAGATACGCCAGATGCGGTAAAAGTGTTGTCGGTGCAGCATTGGACAGACAGGCTGTTTTCCTTTGAGGTTGAAAGACCGTCTGCTTTCCGGTTTCGTTCAGGCGAATTTGTGATGATCGGCCTGCTGAATGAAAAGGGTAAGCCATTGCTGCGCGCCTATTCGATTGCGGCGCCTTTCTGGTCTGAAACACTCGGGTTTTATTCCATCAAAGTGCCCGATGGCCCGCTTACCTCGCGCTTGCAGCATATTCAGGCAGGTGATTATATCATCATGCGGACCAAGCCTGTGGGCACGCTGGTGCTTGATGCCCTTTTGCCAGGTAAACGGCTCTATCTAATAGCGACTGGTACAGGGATTGCTCCTTTTGCTTCCTTGCTGAGGGACCCAGGGACCTATGAGCAATATGAAGAGGTTATTCTTACCCATACCTGCCGCGAGGTAGCAGAACTGGCCTATGGCAATGATCTCATTGAACAGGTTACACATGACCCGTTGGTCGGCGATATGGCCACTGGTAAATTGCGGCATATTGCAACAACCACGCGTGAGACCAGCCCTGATATGGGGCGTGTCACCGATTTGATGACCTCAGGGGCGTTCTTTGAGCGTTATAGTGTGCCACCTCTTGATCCTGCGGTAGATCGCGTCATGATTTGCGGGTCAATGGCGATGAATCTGGATATGAAGGCGATTTGTGAGGCAGCAAGCATGCGCGAGGGCTCAAACGCCAATCCGGGTGATTTTGTCATTGAAAAGGCCTTTGTGGGTTAGGGTTTATCCCAATCCACTCATCATTTGTATCGCACGCCAGCGCACAAAGCCGCTGATCACAAGGGCAATGGCAATCATCGCGCAGGTGATCACAAGATGCAGCACCAGCCAGAGAGGCCAGCGCACCAGCCGGCTATGCCATTCTGGTATCAGGCTTTGTGTTAGGCTGACACAGCCCAATATCACGCCCACCGCACTTAACAACACCCAGCCATCCAGACAATTCAGAAAAATGCCAATTGAGCTGTTAGCGCCAATGATTCTAAGGATATAGGAGGAGAGCACAATGGCCAGTACTATAGGCAGCGCGATATAGGCAAAAGAGGCCTTGAGACCCAAAGCGCCTGAAAAAGCCTCTTTCCAATGATGCGTAAAGCCCATGTCATCCTCATCTGAACCGATTTTATCTGGCTCTTTTTGCTCTGGTACCAGATATAGACCTTTTCTGGCCAGATTAAATCCAAGAGTTAGGAAGAAGGTTACTTGATATTCCATCTCTCTCAGCCTAGCTTGAGCCGAGTTGAAAAATGCTAATTTGAGGAGGCTTTGATGAGCCAGCTTATTTATCACCATTACCCACAATCTCCGGTGGCTATGAAGCTGCGTGTGTGTTTTGGCCTGCTTGGCCTGGATTGGGACGAGGTGGAAATCCCCCGCGTGCCGCCAAAGCCTCTATTGATGCCGCTGACTGGCGGTTATCGCCGCACCCCGGTCTTGCAAATCGGATCTGACATTTATCTGGACAGCCAGAATATCGCCCTTGAGCTTGGCACGCGCTATCCAGCCTTATTTGCCAGCAGCGATGGCGCACGTGATTTGCAGCTGGGCCATTATTGCGGGGTGCATTTATTCGGCCTCGCGGTTCGGTTGGTGATCTCCAGTGTGATTGGCACGGCCCCTGATGGCTTTATTCAGGATCGCGCCTCCATCTATTTTGATGCAGGCTGGAACCCTGAAGATATGCAAGCCCGTATCCCGTCTTTTGCGCTCCAGCTTCAGGCTGGATTGTCTGAGATGGATCGGATATTGGCTGCACAAAAAGAAAAAGGGGAAGATTTTCTGCTTGGCTCAAAAGCCAGCTATGCGGATGCAGCCTTGCGCCAACTCACTTGGTTTATCGGCGGGCGCTGGGATCAAGGGCCTGATTTTTTAAATGGGTTTGACCACCTCAATGCACATGGCGCGGCGATGGATGATCTGGGCGAAGGGCGTATCGCCCATACGCTGAGCGGAGAAGACGCACTCGGCGTGGCACTGAACAGTGCGCCGGAAAGCCCGACAGGCATCAAGGCGGCTTTTACAGGCGGGCTTGAGATCGGCCAGCAGGTATCTGTGCGCCAGCATGTGCCTTCAGCGGATCCCGATGTGGTGGGCCGTCTTCGCTATCTGGATGCGCGCCGCGTGTCACTGGATATTGAAAATGAGCAAGCAGGCCATGTGGCTGTGCATTTCCCGGTTCTGGATTATGCGGTTATGCCAGCATAAAAACCTTATATTTTAACCGGAAAAGACATCAAAAAAAGCGGGTTATCATACCCGCTTTTTTATTTCTCTTCTTTTATGCGGCCTCTCAAAGTGGCCGGAAGCTGTGCCAGCATGAACAGGCCAGTCGCTGGTGCAACGGCAAAAATCTTGAAATAGACCCAGCCATCATCGCTGAGGCTGCGCCAGGCCCATTCATTGGCCAGCACCAGCCCTGCCATAAACAACCCCCAGCGCAAGGATAAAAGCCGCCATGTTTTGTCATCAAGATGAAACTGGGCGGCAAAAAATACTTTCATCATCGCTTTGCCACGCACCCAACCCCCCAGCAGCATCAGCGCAAAGATACCATTGAACAGGCTTGGTTGAATCTTGATAAAGAGCGAGTCACCAGCCAGCACGCTGGCCGCTGTAAACACAGCTGAAATCAGTACTGAGAAAAGCGCAAAAGAAGACAGCCTTTTTTCTGCGATATAGACATAGATATTCAAGATAAGCGCAGCAATGACCGCTGAGATAGCACCAATAAAAATATCATAGAGGCTGTTGCCGATAAATAAGGCAACAAGTGGTAATATTTCAAAAGCAAAAGAAATGAGGCGCATATCTGGTCTCGATAGTGGTGTGGCTCTTTACGTTTTACACCGCCAGTTGGATTGGGTTTTTTCTGGTCAGAAAAGCCCCATATCCAGCCCGCTTGCCATAATCATCGCCAGCTCTGAAACCTGTTCTTCAAAAGCCGGATCATAAGTCCCTTTTAGGATCAGCGGGGGTTGAACCAAGCGCCATTTCTGGGCTGAGGCGATGGCTGATAGCTGGCGGCTGGTTGCGGTGCCATCAAGACCTGCACGGATGTAAATACCAACTGGCAAGGCTTCATGCCGCCCCAGCCAGTCATTATAGCAGCGATCAAACATATCCTTTGTCAGCCCGGCCATGGCACCGATATTTTCCAACGTGCCAAGCAACACACCATCGACTGTCTGTAAGTCTTCTGCCATCACTTCTGTTGGTGTTTTACGCAGAATCTTCAGATTATCAGCGCTGTCATTTGCAATAGATTGTGCCGCATGCAAGGCCGCATCAGACAAAATCATTGTATTTGGCGAGGGAGCGTGAATAATGAGCAGCAATGTCTTCATGCTCGCATCAAAAGCGATTTGGGCATGCTTTGCAAGCTGCTTTCACGCCTTAGATAGCCCATTTTAACCTGTTTCAACAAAGATGTGACAATGGATTTCGATCTTTTAATCATGACAGGTATCACCTTCTTAATTGCAGGGCTGATTAAAGGGTTGCTGGGCCTTGGCATGCCCACCACCTCTATTACCTTGCTCAGCTTTTTCATCAGTCCCCTTATGGCGATTGCGATTAATCTGGTGCCGATGTTCATTAGCAATCTCTGGCAATTTAGTCAGGCGCGAAGCCCTCGATTGCTGGTGCGCCGTTATGGGTTGCTGGCAGGCACGATGATGGCAGCAATGCTTGTGAGCTCATTTTTCACCGTGCGGCTCGGCAATCACGGACTCACTTTTCTAATCGGTCTCTCGGTGAGCTTTTTTGCTTTGATTAATATCATCGGATTTCAGCCGAAAATTGCAGATAAACATGACAGGTTGGCACAAATCATCACCGGCCTGATTTCAGGCGGGATAGGCGGTGCGACCTCGCTTTGGGGTGTGCCGATGACGCTGTATCTGATTGCACGTCATACCAAACGTGATGAATTTGTAGATGCGATGGGCTTTTTGCTATTGCTTGGCTGCCTGCCTTTATTCATTGGCTATGGCTTTACAGGGTTATTGGACTGGGCCAATCTCTGGCCGTTCATGTTGGTGGGCACGCTAACCGGATTATTTGGCTTTGAGATAAGCCGAAGAATGCGGGAATATCTCTCACCTGAATTATTTCGCAAACTTCTGCTCTGGATGTTTTTGGCGATGGGGCTCAGGATGATGGGGCTGGCTATTCTGGCCTGGCTGAACTAGCTTTTTGCTGTTGTGCATTTTTTCCAAATTGCGAAGGTATTTCATGCATAAACAAGCTTGGATTTATCTGCTTTTGCTCTCACTCATCTGGGGCGCCTCTTTTGCTTTTATTGAAATCGCGCTGACGAAAACCGCGCCTTTCACCCTTGTTAGCCTGCGGGTCTGTTGCGGGGCGCTGGCGCTATGGCTGTGGCTGAGATATCTGGGTCAGTATTTTCCAATGAGCCGGGCCTTCTGGGGCCCTGTCTTCATCATGGGTTTTATCAATAATGCCGTGCCTTTTGTGCTGATAGCCTGGGGGCAACAAAGCATTTCAGCTGGCACCGCCTCTATCTTAAATGCCAATACTGCCTTTGCAGGGGTGCTTGTCTCGGCTCTTTTTTTGGCTGAGGAGCGTCTAAAGCTTCATCGCCTGATCGGTGTTTTAATCGGCATTTCTGGGGTGGTGTTGGTAATAGGTCCGCAAAATCTGCTGGATATCAGCCCCACCTCTCTTGGCCAGATTGCGGTTTTGGGGGCGACCATCAGCTATGCTTTTGCCAGTGTGTGGGGGCGCCTTAGGCTGGCTCAATTCCCTTCGACCCAGCTTGCCTGCGGGATGCTGATGGCGGCAGCTGTTCAAATGCTGGTCATCACCCCCTTTGTGGAGGGGGTGCCTGAGCTGTCTGATATTGTTAACTGGCAAATAGCCGTGTCGATGCTCGGCCTAGGCGTGGGTGGTACAGCTATCGCCTATATTCTCTATTTTAAAATTCTTCAGCTGGCTGGTGCATCCAATGTGCTGTTGGTGACCATCATTGTACCGGTCTTTGCGGTATTTTTGGATGCGGTGTTGCTGGGCCAGTGGGTTGGCTGGCAAGCGATTATGGGTTTTGGGGTGGTGGCATTGGGTCTTGGGATTATGGATGGGCGTCTTTTTCGCCTAGCCAAAAAGGGCCATTAACAGCCATAGGCTGACCAGTCCGGCGGCAAGGGTTGCAATGACATTCCGGCTGGTCAGCGCGACTATACCCGCAATAATCGCAGCTAGAATGCGCCAATTCCCCTCTAGCATGATGCTGCCTTCTGGCATCAGCACTGCCGGTACAATAATCGCTGTTAGAATGGCAACCGGCACAAACCCCATGGCTTCGCTGAGCCAGTGAGGCAGCTTTTTAGGTGCAATCTCAGAAATCAGCAAAAAGCGCGAGAGAAAAGTCGCCGCACCGCATAAGACGATCAAAAGCCAGATATTCATGAACTGTGCTCCGGCCAGATGCGCCGGCTGGCCATCCCTGTTGCAATCCCCACCAGCGCAGCAGTGATCAGCCAGAGATTATAAGGCATAGGCTGGCATAAAATAGCGGTAATTCCAGCGGCGAGGGCGGCCAAAATCTCAGCCTTATGTTTCAAAGCAGGCAGGACAAGCGCAATAAAGGTCAAGGGAATAGCAAAACCAAGTTCTAAATGAGCAGGGATACTGGCACCTGCCAGAATGCCGCCCGCGGTCGATAATATCCAGCATGTCCAAAGTGTCAGGCCACTACCCAGCAAATGATAATGCATCTTGTCATGATGCGGTTTGTCTTGGAATCGGCGAATGGAAATCGCATAGGCTTCATCGGTCAAAAGATAGGCTAATATCACCCGCCAGCCAAAAGGCAGTTCGCGCAAATAACGCGCCATAGACATGCTATAGAGCAGATGGCGCAAATTAATCGCAGAGACCGAGCCCCAAATCACCGCTGGCGGTGTGCCAGCTGCAATCATCTGCACAAAAACAATCTGGCTGGCCCCGCCAAATAAAATGATGGATAAAAAGAAGGTCTGCCAGACGCTCAAGCCTGCCTCAATACCCAATAGGCCAAACACCATGCCAAAGGGGATGACACCCAATTGCAATGGCAATTCGTCTTTGATGCCTTGGATAAATTCCTGCCAACCTGTCATAAAATCATATCATCCTTGAAATGGTGGCAGAGCTTAGCGAGGCAGGACCTGGCATGCAAGATGGTTGTTTTAACCTGGTCCTCTGCTTTGCTGGGGGAGGCTTGAAAATAAACTGTTCGTAGCGGTGTTTTTACGCAGACACACCGGCTTGCTGTGATAGGTAAAATTGAGTATGACAGCCACCAATGCCCAAGCGTCAGCCTATGTGCCGATATCAGCCAAGATGGGCTAACACTTAATCTATGAGGGTTTTCTCATGACAGCCACGCACGCTTCTATCCAGCGCATTACTGATCAGAATCTTGAGGGCAAGACGGTTCTGGTCCGCGTTGATTTTAATCTGCCGCTCAAAGATGGCAAGGTGAGTGATGATACGCGGATGACACGTATCCTGCCTGGATTGATGAATTTACGCGATAAAGGGGCAAAGCTTGTTTTGCTTTCCCATTTTGGTCGGCCAAAAGGCCAGCATGTGCCTGAGATGTCGCTCGCGCCTATTGCCGCGCATCTCTCAGCCCTATGTGGATTTGAGGTGTTGTTCACTGCGCTGGATGAGGCCGCGAATTGCATTGAGGCCGCCCTGCAAAATGATATCATCTTACTGGAAAATCTGCGTTTTGAAGCTGGTGAAGAAGCCAATGATACGACCCTTGCCAGGCATCTTGCACAGCTTGGCGATCTCTATGTGAATGATGCTTTTTCTGCTTCTCACCGTGCGCATGCCTCAACCGAAGGCATTACCCATCACCTGCCACCATTTGCTGGCCCTAGCCTTGGGGCTGAGCTGGATGCGCTTGCCGCAGCACTAGAAGCCCCAAAGCGGCCTGTCACCGCCTTAGTGGGCGGAGCAAAGATTTCCACAAAGCTGGCGGTCCTGGAAAATATCCTGCCAAAGGTGGATCATCTGATATTAGGCGGCGGGATGGCCAATACTTTTTTAGCTGCACAAGGGGTGGATATGGCCGCCTCCTTGGTTGAAACAGCCATGATAGAAGATGCAAAGCGCATTATGGCAGAGGCCAAGGCACAAAATACTGAGATTATCCTGCCGCAAGATGGGCTGGCGGCGCGTGAATTTGGGGCCAATGTGGCGCACCGCATCGCGGATAATAACAGTCTGGCCGCGGATGAGATGGTGCTGGATATTGGCCCGGTTTCTGTCGAGACCATGTCTGCGGTGATCGAAAAGTCAGCGACCTTGCTGTGGAACGGGCCGATGGGCGCCTTTGAACATCAGCCATTTGATCAGGGCACGAACGCGCTTGCGACTGCCGCTGCCCAGCGCACCAAAGCAGGCCAGCTGACCAGTATCGCGGGTGGCGGCGATACAGTGGCGGCACTTAACGGTGCTGGCGTCTCAGATGATTTTTCTTATCTGTCGCTTGCTGGCGGGGCTTTTTTAGAATGGTTGGAAGGTAAAGAGTTGCCTGCTCTTGCCGCTTTGTCTCGGCAGGCCTAATTTAAGAAGCACAAACAGATCGCATCAGCCAGAGGTGTCTTGTCATGTTGTTTTCAAACCCATTTAAAAGCAGATTACCCAATCCTGATGAAGCCCTACCAGGGCGTGATGCTGCACTGGTTATAGCAGATAAACACGCGGTAAATGGCCAGCCGCTCAAAGGACCTTTTCCAGAAGGGCTGGCGCAAATCCAGCTGGGTCTGGGGTGTTTTTGGGGTGCAGAGCGGCTGTTCTGGCAGTTAGACGGGGTCTACACCACAGCGGTAGGCTATGCAGGCGGCCTGACCCCGAATCCAACCTATGAAGAGGTGTGCTCCGGGCGCACAGGCCATGCTGAGATGGTGTTGGTGGTCTTTGATCCGGCTGTTCTGCCGTTAAAAACGCTTCTGGCCAGCTTCTGGCAGGAACATGATCCAACACAAGGCAACCGCCAAGGCAATGATGTGGGTACACAATATCGCTCCGCCATTTTTGCCGGTGATTTGGACCAGCTGGACATTATCCATGAAACAGCAAAATCCTATAATGCGGCATTGCAACAAGCTGGTATGGATCCGATAACGACCCAGATTACTGGACCTCAGACCTTTTATTATGCTGAGACATTCCATCAGCAATATTTGCATAAGGTGCCGAACGGCTATTGCGGCTTGAAAGGCACAGGTGTGTCCTGCCATATCTAGGTAAAAGGCAAAGAACAGCAGATATCAGGCCAAGATAAGGCTGATTCTTTGCCGAACAACTCATTTCTCTCTTGATCTTCTGCGGTGTGCTTGGTAGAAAACCGCTCACTGAATTATTCTTAACCAAATGGAAGCGGTACAATGAAAGTCGCCAGCTCTTTGAAAACACTGAAATCACGCGATCGTAACTGTCAGGTGGTGCGTCGTCGCGGCCGTCTTTACGTAATCAACAAGCGCAACCCGCGCATGAAGGCACGTCAAGGCTAATAGCCCACAAGCGCAACCATAAGGTTTGTGCTCACCGCTGTTGTCTCAGCCCGCCATATGGTAAAAACGAAGCCAGTTTGCATCCGCATGCTGGCTTTTTGTTATGGCGCACACTAAATTGTCAAAAGAGGCAAAACCAAAAAAACCATATTGCAGGGAATGACGCTATGCAACCTATCCAAGCAGATGACACCATCATTGCCCGCCGTTCAGAATTGGCGGCCTCGCTACGTCAGGTGATCAAGCCTGAATCAGTGCTAGATGACATGGCATCACTGCGCGCCTTTGATGCAGATGGGCTGAATACCCAGCGCCAGCTGCCTTTGTTGGTTGTCTTGCCTGAAACCACCGCTGAGGTAGCTGAGGTGATGAAATGGTGTGCCCAGACAGGGGTTAAAATTGTCCCGCGCGGGGCAGGTACATCTCTGTCAGGCGGGGCCACACCCCTTGGTGATGGCATTGTCCTTGGTATGGGCAAGTTCAACCGCATTTTGGATATTGATTATGATAATCGCTGTGTGGTGACCCAGCCTGGCGTCACCAATCTTGGGATCACCCATGCGGTTCAGGATGAAGGCTTTTATTACGCCCCTGATCCGTCTTCTCAGATTGCCTGTTCAATAGGCGGCAATGTCGCTGAGAATAGTGGCGGTGTGCATTGCCTGAAATATGGGCTCACCACCAATAATTTGCTTGGCATCGAAATGGTGACCATGAAAGGCGAGATTGTACGCCTTGGCGGACGGCATCTTGATTCAGGTGGGCTTGACTTGCTCGGCGTGATGACTGGCTCAGAAGGGCTTCTTGGCGTTATCACCGAGGTTACCGTCCGCATTCTGCCAAAGCCGGCGACTCAGCGTGCGATGCTGGCTGGCTTTGATACGGCCCAAGAGGCTGGTCAGGCTGTCTCAGATGTGATTGCAGCCGGCATTATTCCAGCAGGCATGGAAATGATGGATGGGCCGGCCATTCAGGCGGCAGAAGATTTTGCACAAGCTGGCTATCCGCGCGAAGCCGCCGCTTTATTGATTATCGAGCTAGACGGGCCAGAGGTAGAGGTCAATGCGCTGTTGGCCCGTGTCGAGGCGCTGATGAAACAAGCGGGAGCCAGCTCAATCCGTCTGTCACATTCAGAAGAAGAGCGTCAGCAATTCTGGGCCGGCCGCAAATCAGCCTTTCCGGCGGTTGGGCGCATTTCGCCAGATTATTTGTGCATGGATGGCACTATTCCCCGCAAGGCTCTGCCTGAAATGTTAACCCGTATGACAGGCATGTCTCAGCGTTATGGTCTGCGTGTCGCCAATGTATTTCATGCCGGTGATGGCAATCTGCATCCGCTTATTCTGTTTGATGCGAATGCGCCTGGCGAGTTAGAACGTGCTGAAGAGTTTGGCGCAGAAATCCTACGCAATTGTGTCGCGCTTGGTGGTGTTTTAACTGGGGAACATGGCGTGGGCATTGAAAAACGTGATCTGATGGGTGAAATGTTCAATGAAGATGATTTGAAAACCCAGCAGCGGCTGAAATGCGCATTTGACCCGGATCATCTGATGAATCCAGGTAAAGTCTTTCCGACATTGCATCGCTGTGCTGAATTGGGACGCCTTCATGTGCATCACGGCAAATTGCCACATCCCGATTTGCCACGTTTCTAGCCTAATATAGCGCTTAAAAAAAGGAGTGGCGGGATGCACAAGCATACCCCTTCATCACTGGCAGATATTCAGACCATCATTCAGGGCGCGCTGGCAGATAATCAGCCGCTGCGCATTGAAGGCAGTGCGAGCTTGTCTGATTTTGGTGAGCGCGTTGAGGCAGACCAGATTCTCTCTACATCTAAGCTGAGCGGCATCATTGATTATGAACCGGCAGAGCTGGTGCTGACCGCACATACAGGCACACCGTTAGATGAGATCCTGACTCTCTTGGATAATCAAAATCAGATGCTGGCTTTTGATCCACCTTATCTCCAGCCTCATTTGGGCACTTCTGGTCGCGGCACGCTGGGCGGATTGCTGGGTACCGGCTTATCAGGCCCGAGACGGATTTCAGCTGGCGGTGTGCGTGATTATTTGCTGGGGTTTAATGGTGTCTCTGGCCGCGGCGATATTTTTAAATCTGGTAGCCGGGTGATGAAGAATGTTACCGGTTATGACCTCTCTAAATTGATGGTAGGCTCTTTTGGTACGCTGGCGGTGCTTGATGAGGTGACCTTAAAAACGCTGCCAAAACCTGAGACCAGCCAGTCTCTGATTGTGGCAAGCGCTCATCTAGCTGAGGCGCGGGCCTTTTTGCGTGCGGCCTTTGGCTCTTCGGTAGAACCATCAGCCGGGGCGATTCTGCCTGCTTCCTTTTTAAGGGATTTGCTCGATGACAAAGCACAATTTGGTGCTGTCTTGCGTTTGGAAGGTGTGGCTGAATCTGTGGCAGATCGTCTGAAAACTGCGCGCATGCTCACCACATTGCCGGTGACACAGCTTGACCAGTCGCAAAGTGAAGATCTGTGGCGGCATATTGCAGAAGCGACATGGTTAAAAGATAAGGGCGCTTTATGGCGGGTGTCTGTTGCCCCTGAGGCAGGCCCTGAACTGGTTCAGACATTGACCCAGAAAACAGATTGCACCTGGCTAATGGATTGGGCAGGTGGGCTGGTCTGGATTGCCGGTCATGACGCTGGTTTGGGCGAGCTTATACGCAGCTCTCTTGGAGCTGATGGCGGCCATGCCAGCTGCCTGCACGGCGCAGACGCCAGCCAGGGCGTCCCTGTATTCCAGCCAGCTAACAGCGTGCTAGCCGATATCAACAGACGTGTGAAAGAAGCCTTTGATCCACGCCATATTCTCTGTCCTGGCAAAATGGTTGCACTGCGCGAAGGCGGCAAGGAGAGCTGAAGATGCAGACTAATTTTACCGCAGAACAGCTGAAAAACCCGGCGATTGAAGAAGCAGAATCAATTTTACGTAAATGCGTGCATTGCGGGTTTTGCACAGCGACTTGTCCGACCTATGTGATAACTGGTGATGAGCGCGATAGCCCGCGTGGCCGTATCTGGATGATCCGCGATTTACTTCAGGATGGCGATGCCGCCCAGCCAAATGAAATTGAGCAAACCGGCTATCACTTAGATAGATGTCTGACCTGCCTGTCTTGTATGACAACCTGCCCGTCTGGGGTAGATTATATGCATCTGGTGGATATTGGACGGGCAGAAACCGAAAAGAAACGCAGCCGCCCGATGATGGACAGGCTGGTGCGCTGGATGCTTAGCGTGATGGTTCCGCGCCCGCGCCTGTTTCGGCTTGGCTTGATTGCCGCGGCTCTGTCTCAGCCGTTAAAGGGGCTGATGCCACGTCAAATAGCGGCGATGCTGGCCCTTGCACCGCGCCGCGTCAAACCATTGGACCCTGTTGGCAGTGCAGACCAGAGCTATCCAGCCACCGGCACCCAAAAAGCCCATGTGATTTTGCTGGCAGGCTGTGCCCAGCGTGCGATTGAGCCCGAGATTAATGCTGCGAGCATCCGCTTGCTCAATAGGCATGGTGTGCGTGTGTCAGTGCGCAGCCAGTCCAAATGCTGTGGGGCACTGGCCCACCATATCAATGCAGAAGAGGCCGCCCATGAGGCAATGACCAATACAATTGCCGCTTTTGATGGTCTGATGCGCTCAGAGAAAATTGATGCGGTGATTGTAAATACCTCAGGCTGTGGCACCACATTGAAAGATTATGGCCATCATTTCAGCCACGATCCTAAATGGGCAGAACCAGCAAAGCGGGTGTCTGATGCGGCCTGTGATATCACTGAATTTCTGGCTCGTCTGCCAGCCCTAGAGGCTGTGCGTGATATAAGGGGCGTTAAAATTGGCTATCATGCGGCCTGTTCACTGCAACATGGTCAGAAAATCACCGACCTGCCAAAATCTTTATTAAGCGGACTCGGTTTTCAGATTGCGAGCCCAAAAAATCCGCATTTATGCTGTGGTTCTGCTGGGGTTTATAATGTGCTTCAGCCGGAATTATCGGGCGCATTGAAAGCCCGCAAAGTCGAAACATTAGATGCGCTGGATGTCCCGATGGTGGTAGCCGGCAATATTGGCTGTATCAACCAGATGCAGGATGCACGCGCTGAGGTGGTGCATCTGGTCCAACTACTAGATTGGGCCACAGGCGGGCCAGATATCATCGGTGCAGATATGCAAGGGCTGGGTGCAAAGCTGATCGACAGCAAAGCCAGCTAGGCGCGCATAAACGCAGCCATCACTGACCGCGGTTAATCCAGTTTAAAGAAATCATTGCCTTTATCATCCATGATGATGAAGGCTGGGAAATTCTCAACTTCGATTTTCCAGACTGCTTCCATGCCGAGCTCCGCATATTCCAGCACCTCGATTTTCTTGATGCTGTCCAATGCCAGCTTGGCCGCGACACCGCCAATTGAGCCCAGATAAAAGCCGCCATGTTTGGCACAAGCATTGCGTACCGCAGCTGAGCGATTGCCTTTGGCCAGCATGACCAGAGAACCGCCGGCGGCCTGGAACTGATCGACATAGCTATCCATGCGCCCTGCAGTGGTCGGGCCGAATGAGCCAGAGGCCATGCCGTCAGGAGTTTTGGCCGGACCAGCATAATAAACCGGATGATTTTTGATGTAATCAGGCAGGCTGCCTGTCTCTTCCAGCACTTCTTGTAATTTTGCATGGGCAATATCACGCGCGACAATCATCGGGCCGGTCAGGCTGACACGTGTTTTGACCGGATATTGGCTAAGGGTTGCCTGAATATCTGCCATAGGCTGGGTCAAATCTATCTGAACCACCTCATCAGCGGTGTCGGCGGGTCCAGCATCAGGCAGGAAACGGGCCGGGTCTGTTTCCAGTTTTTCCAGCCACAGGCCGTCTTTATTGATTTTAGCCTTAATCTGGCGATCAGCTGAACAAGACACACCTATGCCAATTGGACAGGAAGCGCCATGACGCGGCAAGCGGATAACCCGCACATCATGACAGAAATATTTACCGCCAAATTGCGCGCCAATACCCATCTCACGAGTCATTTGCAAAATGGCCTCTTCCCATTCCAGATCGCGCCAGCCATGACCTGATGCACTGCCAGAGGTGGGCAGATTATCCAAGTCGCGGATAGATGCCTGTTTGACTGTCTTCAGATTGGCCTCAGCAGAGGTACCGCCAATCACCACTGCCAGATGATAGGGTGGACAGGCAGCGGTGCCGAGTTGGATAATTGCCTCTTTTAAAAAACCGCGCAGCCCCTCTGGATTCAACACGGCTTTTGTCTTTTGATGCAGGAAAGTTTTGTTGGCTGAACCGCCACCTTTTTGCACAAAGGTGAAATGATATTCAGCACCCTTGCCAGCATAGAGATCAATCTGAGCTGGCAGGTTGTTACCGGTGTTTTTCTCTTCAAACATGCTCAGTGGGGCAAGCTGAGAAAAGCGCAGATTTGAGGTCTGATAGGTATCAAACACGCCTTTTGACAGTGCCTTGGCATCATCACCGCCGGTCAATACCTGTTCGCCGCGGGTCCCTGATATAATCGCCGTGCCCGTATCCTGGCACATAGGCAGCACCTTATCTGAGGCGATCACCGCATTTTTCAGCATCTCCAAGGCCACAAACCGGTCATTCTGGCTCGCTTCGGGATCATCTAAAATAGCACGCAATTGTGCCAGATGCGTTGGTCGCAATAAATGGCTGACATCTTCAAAAGCACGGCGGGATAATGTGCTCAACGCTTCTGGAGCCACCTTGATAAAAGACCGCCCGTCAATCTCAATTTCAGACACATAGTCGCTGCCACCCAGATGAATATAATCAGTGGTATCATCCCCTTTTGGCAGGAGAGGTGTGTAAGTAAATTCAGCCATGTTCAGTCACCATTTGTTGATCTGTGCGTCATAGGTCGTGATAGGCATATAGGATAAAACACGCCCGATTACGATGTGACAAAAATGCGTGATTTAAGCAGATGGTGCAGGTTTGCGGCGGAAGGCATCAAGCTGAACAATTTCAGCCTCGCTCTCAGTTGCTTGCTCGCTTGATGTGTCAGCCATCTGCGCTGTTTGTGCGCCTGTTGTGCTAAGCGCTGTTTCATCTGAATTGTGCGCACCAGCTTCTGCCTCAGCATCTGTCTCTGCAGGGGCATTTGGGTCCTCAACGGTAAATTGCAGGCCAAAGCCAACAGACGGGTCTGTGAAATGTGACACCGCGGCATAAGGCACAACTAAGGTGGAATGTTTGCCGCCAAACGACAATGTCACCTGAAAATATTCAGCCTCAACCACCAAATCCCAGAATTGATGCTGCAGGACAATGGTCATTTCTTGTGGGTTTGCCTCTTTAAGCTGAGCTGGCATCTCCACGCCAGGATATTCGGTTAGAAAGCTGATATAATAATGCGCTTCGCCAGGCAGACCTGTATGCTGGGCAATAGATAATGCGCCGCGCACCACAGAGCGCAAGGCATCTTCAACCAATAATTCATAATTGATACCAGGCTGTGCGCCCTGATCTTCTGACATGTTCTCTCCCCAGTTTTGGCTTTAACAAGGCGCGCCGCTACGCTGTTGCCATCTCATTAAAGCGGGAACGCTTCTGTTGCCAGGTGCGAACCCAAACCCCGCCTGACAGAGCTCAAGCCATCAGGACTTTAAATTGGTTTTAATAACCGCCCTTAGGCAGCTACTGCAACCGGAGCATTGTTGTCGTTTGCAACTACTCAATCGACCCGATAACGGCGGATATCATACCGAGCGAAGACACTGCCTTTACTACATGCGTCGATCCTATTTCGCCCCCATAGCTTTTGTCCATCTGCCTGAAGTCAGGCTCTGTTAGAACAAAAATGGTGGAGGCGCCGGGTACCGCCCCCGGGTCCGCCCTGCTTATGCCGCAGCATGTTTATCGCCATAGTCCACTAGAAGTGAACATCTCCAATATAGGGTGTTGCAGATGATTATGAAAGTAAAAGCTGGCCATATGGCGCATTAAGCCTCTTTTGAAGTGGAAAAACCGCTATCTGAAGATTGCGCGCTATGGGTTGGTTTGCTAGGTTTAATACCTGATTTAGAGGGTGGTAGGTAGCTATGCAACAATATCTTGATTTGCTGGAACATGTGATGAGCAAGGGTTTTGAGCGCAGTGACCGCACAGGTACCGGCACACGCTCTGTCTTTGGCTGGCAGATGCGATTCTCACTGGATGAGGGATTTCCGCTTCTCACCACTAAGAAACTACATATCCGCTCTATCATTCATGAATTGCTCTGGTTCATCAGTGGCGATACCAATATCCGCTATCTTCAGGAAAATGGCGTCTCCATTTGGGATGAATGGGCAGATGAAAAGGGCGATTTGGGTCCTGTCTATGGCAAGCAATGGCGACACTGGCAGACACCAGATGGCAGCGAGGTAGACCAGCTGGCCGAGCTTGTCCTGCAGCTAAAAAACAACCCGCATTCACGCCGCCATATCCTCTCAGCTTGGAATCCGGCTGATGTCCCCAATATGGCGTTGCCGCCCTGTCATTGTCTGTTTCAATTCTATGTCGCAGATGGCCGGCTGAGCTGTCAGCTCTATCAGCGTTCTGCTGATATTTTCCTTGGTGTGCCCTTTAATATCGCCTCCTATGCACTGCTGACCCATATGATTGCTCATGTAACAGGCCTGAAGGTCGGAGATTTTGTCCATACGCTTGGTGATGCCCATCTTTATCTTAATCACATGGACCAAGCGCGTGAACAGTTGAGCCGCACCCCAGGCAAGCCACCTAAATTGCGTCTGGTGAACCCGCCAGACCAGCTGGAAGATTTTAAATTCGAGCATTTCACGATTGAAGATTATGTTGCCGCACCCAACATCAAGGCCCCTATCGCTGTGTAAGCGCGCGCAGGTTAAGCTTTTCATCTGAGGATAAAGAAAATGGATTACAAGCTCATCTGTGTGGTGGCGATGGCAAAAAACCAGGTGATCGGAGACGGGCAGGATTTGCTCTGGCATCTGCCAGGCGATCTGAAACGCGTTAAGCAACTGACCATGGGTTGCCCATTGATCATGGGCCGCCGGACATGGGATTCCATCGGCCGACCCCTGCCAGGACGTGCATCGATTGTCTTGACCCGCGATCCAAACTGGCAGGCAGAGGGGGCAATGCGTGCAGGCACGCTCCAACAAGCTTTTGCCTTATCCAAAGACTGGCTGAGCGCACAGGGCTGTGATGAGAATCGGATTATTTTATTTGGGGGCGGCGAGATCTACAAGCTCGGCCTTGATTATTGTGCTGAAATCGAGCTCACCAAAGTGGATATTGCCCCAGAGGCGGCCGCATTATTTCCAGCGCTCAACAACGATGAGTGGGACAGTCAATTGATTGAACAGTTTGACGCTGGCCCAGAACATCCTGCTTTCAGCTATCATCATTTACGTCGGAAAACACCGCCAACACCGCTATTTTAAAGCGCGTCTCCAATATGGCTTATTCAAAGACGAATTTAGGGGCGCTTTTGCCGCTGCTCTCCAGCTGGGTCAATAATTGATCAGCGATATCGAGATAAGCCTTGGCATGCGGACTGTCTGGCTGGGCATGCACAATTGGTGTGCCAGCATCTGATGTCTCGCGAATAGCCATATCCAGCGGTATCTGGCCAAGGAAAGGCACATTAAGGCGTGACGCCTCGCTTTGCGCACCACCAGATGAGAAAATATCATGGCGCCCGCCACAATCCGGACAGATGAAATAGCTCATATTCTCCAAAATACCCAAAATCGGAATTTCAGTTTTTTCAAACATGTTAATGCCTTTACGGGCATCAATCAGCGCTAGATCCTGAGGGGTAGAGACAATGACGGCACCTGCTAGCTTAGCGCGCTGTGACAAGGTCAATTGAGCGTCGCCTGTTCCAGGTGGCAAATCAATGACCAATACATCCAGCCCGTCCCATGCCACATCACGCAGCATCTGTTCCAGCGCGCTCATCACCATAGGGCCACGCCAAATGGCGGCATTTTCAGCACTGATGAGATAGCCGATTGACATCATTTGAAGACCAAATGCCTGAAGAGGTATCAGCTTACCATCTCTGCTTTCTGGCTTTTGGTCTGTGCCAGTGAGGCGTGGCAGGGAGGGGCCGTAAATATCTGCATCTAAAATGCCAGTTTTCAAGCCACGGGCGGCGAGCGCGAGGGCCAGATTAATCGAGGTGGTGGATTTGCCGACACCGCCTTTGCCAGAGGCAACAGCGATCACATGGCGTGCAGGCTGATGCGGGGTGCGGGCCCCTGCTGGCTGGCCCTGTCCTTGATGTTGAGGCTGAGATGGGCTGGCTTGCTGAGGCGCCTGACCTGCGGGTGAATGCGCAGTCATCATTGCTGTTGCAGATAACACCCCGTCAATTTTGCGCACCACCCCTTCGGCCTGTCGCCGGATGGTGTCTGCCTGGGGGGCGAGCGCGGATGGAATTTCAAGGGCAAAACCGACATGACCATGCTTGATCACCAGCCCAGATATGGCTCCGCTCGCCACCAGATTGGCCTCGGCATCTGGCAGTGTGATTGTGCGCAAGGCATCATAGATATTTTCTTCTGTTAATTTTGCAACCATTCTTGAAAATCCGGCTCTGAATGCTGATATTATGGTGGGCGGTGTGATATCCGTCCAGATAGGGTGTTTAGGCGGCTTGCGCAAGCATCCGATGGAAAAATTAAGACAAGCCCGCCCAATCTGGCTGTTACAGGTTAGGGTAGGCACATCATTTATGGGAGCAGAATATGCCCTGGAACAATCAAGGTGGTGGCAATGGGCCTCAGGGCGGTGGCCCGTGGGGTGGCGGTGGCCCGAACAACCAAAACCCGTGGGGTGGCGGACAAGGCCCGTCAAACAGACCCCAGCCGCCAGAGCTCGATAAGATCATCAATGACGCCAGAAAGCAGTTTGGCCGATATATGCCAGGCGGCGGAAAACCATCTCGGATTATCCTGATCGGTTTGATTGTGCTTATCGGTTTATGGCTCGCCACTGGCTTTTATCGCGTGAATCCGCAGCAACAAGGTGTGGTCTTGCGTTTTGGGGAATGGGTGCGCACAACCGCACCTGGCCTGCATTATCATATCCCATATCCAATTGAGCAGGTGCTAACCCCGGAGGTCACCAGCGATAACCGTCTTGAAATTGGTTTCCGCGATGTATCAGGGCGTTCCTCAACACGCCGCGATATTGCAGATGAAAGCCAGATGATCACTGGTGATGAAAATATCGTAGATATCGACTTTGTGGTGTTCTGGCGTATCGGCGATGCCGGCTCTTATTTGTTTAATCTGGCAGATCCAGATGAAACCATTAAGGTCGCTGCTGAGGCCATTATGCGTGAGATTATCGGCCAGACTCGTATTCAGACGGTGCTAACCGAAGGCCGTCAGGCAGTTCAGATACAAGTGCGCAATAAATTGCAGGATTTGCTGAATGAATATGGCGCAGGTATCACGGTGCGTGATGTTCAGCTGTTGGCTGTTGACCCGCCAGCAGATGTTATTGATGCTTTCAATGATGTTCAGCGTGCCCGCCAGGACCGTGATCGTCTGAAAAACGAGGCAGAGGCCTTCCGTAATGATATTGTCCCGCGTGCACGTGGTGAGGCCGCCAAGCTGGTGGCTGAGGCCGAGGCCTATGAAGCTGAGGTCGTCAACCGCGCAACTGGTGATGCCTCACGCTTTAACCAAGTCTATCAGGCCTATAAAATGAATAAGGACGTCACCAAAGAGCGGATTTATATCGAAACATTGGAATCAGTGTTCCAGAATGTTGAGAAAATCATCGTCGATGGTGAAGGCGGCAGCGGCGTTGTGCCTTACCTGCCTCTTAAAGAGCTGAACAGAACCAGCCAAAGCGGGGAGACAAAATAATGAAAGCGACACGTAACATCATTATTGGCCTTGCTGTGCTGTTCGGGCTGGGTGCCTTTTCCGCGCTGTTCACTGTTAATCAGACACAACAGGCATTGGTGCTCCAGTTTGGTGAGCCAAAGCGCACCATCCAAGAGCCAGGTTTGGCGTTCAAAGTCCCGTTTATTCAGGATGTTGAATATTATGAGCGCAGAGTGCTCTCGCTGATTCCACAAGGGGCAGTTGAGGTTATTCTGGCGGACCAGAAACGTCTTCAGGTAGATGCCTTTGCTCGTTATCGCATTGAAGATCCATTGCTGTTCTTCCAGACAGTGCGCAACGAATTGGGCGCGCGTGCACGTCTTGAATCCATCATTGATTCATCTGTGCGCCGTGTTCTGGGTAAAGAGACACTTGCCTCGATCCTCACCGGCGAGCGTGAAGATATCAACAGCTCTATCCGGGATGAGGTGAACAGCTCAGTTTCCGCGCTTGGCATTGAGATTATCGATGTGCGTCTGCGGCGTGCTGATTATCCGACCGCCACCTCTCAGAACATCTTTAACCGGATGAAATCTGAGCGCGAAAGAGAAGCACGTGAATTCCGGGCGACTGGTGAAGAAGAAGCTCAGAAAATCCGGGCAGATGCTGAAAAAACCCGTACAGTGATATTGGCAGAAGCACGCCGTCAGTCTCAGGAACTGCGCGGTGCCGGGGATTCAGAGGCGATTACCATCTATGCGGATGCGTTCGGTCAGGATCCTGAGTTCTTCAGCTTCTACCGGTCAATGGAAGCCTATCGTGCCTCAATGGGGCAGGGGTCGGGCACCTCCATGGTGATTTCACCAAATTCTGAGTTCTTCCGGTTCTTTAAGGATAGCTCAGGCCAAAAGTAAGCGCTGTGAGACATAGATAATCAAAAACAGGCCAGAGCGGTGACGGCTTTTTACAGCGGTCACAATCTGGCCTGATTTTTACCCTATTCGCGCCTTGAAAAGGCACCATATAGATAAGGTGTAAATTTCTTGTCGGTGTTTAAGACAGAACGGCAGAGATAAGATAGCCAGCCTTTTTTGATATCTTGGCTGGCATTTGAAAAAAGGATGAAAACGTGCAGATACCTATCAAGCATCATATTTCCCCTAAATCTATTTCAGCAAAAATGCAGACTCAAACCGATAGGCGTTCATTTGGTTTGCTCAGTGCTGTTACTGTTTTTCTTTTCTTCTGTTTGAGCCAACTGGCTCATGCAGCAGACAGGCCGGTAAGCTTTGCTGATTTGGCAGAGGCTAAATCGCCGGCAGTGGTAAACATTTCAACCACAACAATCGAGCGCACTGGCCCATCTATGGAAATGCCGCAATTCCCGCCAGGCTCTCCTTTTGAAGAATTCTTCAAAGAGTTTCAGGATCGGGGTCAGACAAGGCGTGCCCAGTCACTTGGCTCTGGATTTATCATTGATAAAACAGGTTATGTGGTGACCAATAATCACGTGATTGAAGGTGCAGACGAAATCACTGTATCGCTGGCTAATAATGACAGTTTCCCAGCCAAGCTGGTTGGTCGTGACCCAAAAACAGACATCGCATTGTTGAAAATTGATCCGGAAGACACTGTGCTCTCAGCTGTATCATTTGGCGATTCAAACGCCCTTCGCGTTGGTGATTGGGTGATGGCCATTGGGAATCCATTTGGTCTTGGCGGTACGGTAACAGCTGGTATTGTCTCAGCGCGGGGCCGTGATATTGGCTCTGGGCCTTATGATGATTTCATCCAAACTGATGCCTCTATCAACCGCGGTAATTCTGGCGGGCCTCTGTTTAATATGGATGGCGAGGTTATCGGTATCAACACCGCTATTTTCAGCCAGACTGGTGGTTCTGTGGGTATTGGTTTTGCCATTTCCTCGAACCTCGCAGTGAATGTGGTTCAGCAATTACGCGATTTTGGCCGGACCAAGCGCGGCTGGCTGGGTGTCTTTATTCAGGAAATCACACCTGATATCGCCGAAAGCCTCGGTCTGGATGAAGCGGCAGGTGCGCTCATTTCAGCGGTATCTGAAAATGGGCCTGCTGACGAAGCGGGCATCGAGCCAGGTGATGTGGTGCTCAGCTTTGATGGCAAGACTATTGAGCGTATGCGCGATCTGCCACGGATTGTCGCTGAAACACCAGTTGAAAAATCAGTGGCTGTTGAGCTGTTTAGGAATGGCAAGACCATAGAGATACAAGTTGTGTTAGGTGAGCTCGAACAAGCAGAGCAAGGCGGTCTCATCAATGGTGATGGTGGCTCAAAAGCTGAAGAAAGCGATGTAACTAGCTTTGGTGCGCTCGGTTTTTCAGCCCAAGAGCTGACCGCTGAGCTGGTTGAGAGCTTTGACCTGCCAGAAGGTACCAGCGGTATTGTTATCACTGAGGTGATTGATGGTTCGCCTGCGGCAAGTCAAGGCCTTGAGGCAGGTGGCTTAATCCGGCGTGTCGGCCAGCGTGCTGTGCGCTCGCTCGATGATTTAAGCGCGGGTATCACAGCAGCAGAAGAGGCAGGTAAGTCTGGCGTGTTGTTGCTGGTTGAACAGCAAGGGCGCACACGCTTTGTTCAGCTTCCGTTTGCTGGCAAAGAATAACGCCCCGCTCTGATAAAACTTCAAAAAAAGAACCCCTGTTCCACATTTATCGTGGTGCAGGGGTTTTTCCTTGGTCTCTTATGCGGTTGTTACATATTTATTGAAAATCGCGCTCAGCAATACCTTGCAGAAATAACAGCCCAGTTAAATCAGTATGGTTGAGCTGGGTATTTATCTCTTGGCGGAGCAGGGGTTTGCCTTGATAAGCGACACCAAGGCCTGCTGCTCTTAGCATGGCGAGATCATTCGCCCCATCACCGATACAACAGCTTTCGCTCAGGTCTATTCCATGGGTATGTGCACGCTCTAACAGGCGCTCCAGCTTGGCTTCACGGCCTAAAATAGGCCCGATGACAGTCCCTGCCAATTGCCCATCTTCAATAGCCATCTGATTGGCATAATGCCCGTCAAAGCCGAGTTTTTGAGCCACAACAGAGGTCAGGAAAGTAAAACCGCCTGATACCAGATAACACGCCACATCCTGGGCTTTGAGGGTGCGCAGCAAGGTCTCAGCCCCGGGCATGAATTGGGTCTCCTCGATCAGCCTTTTGAGCAGGCTGTCCGGTTGCCCTGCTAGCATCGATACACGTTCATTCAGCGCTTCTTCAAAATCAAGCGCGCCAGCCATAGCGCGGCGGGTGATATCCTGCACCGCTTCACCGATACCGGCCATTTCTGCCAGATCATCAAGGGACTCAGAGGTGATGATGGTGGAATCCATATCTGCCAACAACAACCGCACAGGATGCTGCCTGAATTGCCAGTTGATATCTAATTTTGCCATATCTGCATCCGCGCGAAGTCTGATGCAAGATGCCATATCTATGGGCGTGCCAGCCATTGCATAACAGGCTGTGCGAGGACTGTCTGGCTGGCTGAGCCAGTTTTCAATCGTCAGATTCTGGCTGTCGGCAAATGTGGCAACCATCTCTTGGCCAGCCGGTTGCACAGAACTCGTGCTGATAAGAAACCTTTGGTATGAGCCCACTTCTTGCATCCTTTTCTGCTTGGTCTATAACATCACTTGGAATATCGCTTGGAACATCATCTGGAACATGATCTGGAACATGATCTGGGCGATACTATCATATGGCAGTCTATTTTTTCTGCATCATACCCTATCCCACTGAGGACAGATAACCAATATGGTTCAATTTGACACGCATTATCTGGTCATCGCCGGCCCTACGGCAAGTGGGAAATCCAGTCTGGCTATCGCGCTGGCCAAACGTTTGGATGCAGTCATTATCAATGCGGATTCTATGCAGATTTATGCCGATCTGAATGTGCTGACTGCGCGCCCGCCTCAGCCAGATTTAGACAGCGTCCCCCATCGGCTTTATGGCGTGATGGATGCAAGCGCACGCTGTTCAGTGGCGCATTGGCTGACGCTGGCTGCAAGCGAGGTGGCACAGGCACGTATCGAAAAGAAATTGCCCATTTTGGTTGGCGGTACCGGGCTGTATCTGAATGCGGCGATGAAGGGGATATCGCCTATTCCGGATGTGCCTGCCCAACTGGTTGCCGAGATAGAAGCTGAGCTTGCCGAAATGGGCGGGCCAGCCTTTAAAGAAAGACTGCGCCAGCTTGACCCTGAATTAGGTGATAAATTAGAGGCAGGAGACAGTCAGCGCCTTGTGCGAGCGATGGCTGTTGTGCGGGCCACAGCTACCCCCCTTTCTGTCTGGCAAAAACAGCCAGGTGAGGGGCAGCTGTCAGGCAAACCCCTGCGGATTGCGGTGACCCCGCCGCGTGATGCGGTCTATCAGGCGATTGACCGGCGCTTTGATGAGATGATGAAACAGGGCGCAGTTGACGAAGTCAAAGCGCTGTTGGCTCGCCAGCTTGACCCCTCTCTGCCAGCGATGAAGGCATTAGGTGTGCGGGCAATCGAAGCTCATTTGGCAGGGGAGATCACGCTGGAACGCGCGGTATATCTGGCTCAGCGCGACTCTCGCCATTATGCAAAACGTCAATTAACCTGGCTTCGTAATAATTTTATTAGCGATATTCAGGTGAATCAGAAATTATCAAACGATGAATTCGATAATTTCTTTTCAAAAATTATCAATTTTACTTGACCATGGGGCATAAATTGCTTAATTGGTCGAAGTGACGGCCATATATCCTGCTCCGATAAGCGCAGGTGCGGCCTTTTTTATATGGAATACAGATTGAAATACCGATTACACGGCACGATGTGAAGACAGTGCACAGATCAGCGCACAGATCAGCGCACTGACTAGGGACCAAGTTAGGGAACAGGTCGATGGCTATCACATTTGCTCCGAATCAGATGGTCGATATTGAAACAGGGCAAAACGTCTCAATTGAAGATAAAGGTTAAGATGATGACCGCGAACGCAGAAAATACAAAAGATGCCACCCAGCAAATGCCAGGGGCTGAGCTCCTCTTAAAAGTGCTGGAAGATCAGGGCGTTGAGGTAATTTTTGGCTATCCAGGCGGTGCGGTGTTGCCAATTTATGATGCCTTGTTCAAAAATAATCGCATCAAGCATATTCTGGTGCGCCATGAGCAGGCAGCGGTCCACGCAGCCGAAGGCTATGCGCGTTCAACCGGTAAGGTGGGAGTGGTCCTTGTCACCTCTGGCCCTGGGGCAACCAATGCGGTGACTGGCCTTACCGATGCGCTGATGGATTCAGTGCCGATTGTCTGTCTGACAGGTCAGGTGCCCTCGCATTTGATCGGAACAGACGCGTTTCAGGAAGCTGACACCTCTGGCATCACCCGTCCTTGTACCAAGCATAATTATCTGGTGACCGAGTCAGGCCAGCTGCATGACGCCGTTGAAGAGGCTTTCCATGTGGCGCGCTCAGGCCGCCCTGGGCCAGTTGTGATTGATTTGCCGAAAAACATCCTGATGCTGGATGCACCCTATCGCACAAAGGGTGCCAAAGTGATGGAAACACCGCGCTATCAGCCTCAGACCAAGCCAGATGCTGACCTCATTAAACAGGCGGTCAAAATGCTGAAAAAGGCAAAACGTCCGGTGATTTATGGCGGTGGCGGTCTGATTAATTCAGGGCCTGCTGCTTCTGAAAAGCTACGCGAATTGGTGCGGATGACGGGCTGGCCGACCACTTTGACATTGATGGGTCTTGGCGCCTTGCCACATGATGATCCGCATTTCCTTGGTATGCTGGGTATGCATGGAACCTATGAAGCCAACCTGACGATGTATCATTGTGATTTGATGCTCAATCTGGGTGCACGTTTTGATGATCGCGTGACTGGCCGCCTCTCTGATTTCTCGCCTGCATCTACGAAAATTCATGTCGATATTGACCCGTCATCTATCAATAAAAATGTGCCTGTTGATTTGGGTATTATTGGTGATGCAGAAGCGGTAATTGATGCGCTGCTGGCTGAGATGAAGGCACAGTCTTTTGCACCAGATACAACCGGATTGAAAAAATGGTGGGATCAAATTGAAGGTTGGCGCGGGCGTCAATGTCTGGCTTACAAACAAACCGGCCCGATTATCAAGCCACAACATGCGATCCGCCGATTGTTTGAACTGACACAAGATCGTGAGACCTATGTCACAACTGAAGTGGGTCAGCACCAGATGTGGGCGGCTCAATATTACGGGTTTTCCAAGCCAAACCGCTGGATGACCTCAGGTGGCCTTGGCACGATGGGCTATGGCCTGCCTGCTGCTATGGGCACACAGATTGCGCATCCAGATGCTACGGTCGTGGATATCGCAGGTGAAGCTTCGTTCATGATGAATATGCAGGAACTCTCCACCCTCGCACAATATCGTTTGCCGGTGAAAATGTTCATCATCAATAATGAATGGATGGGGATGGTACGGCAATGGCAGGAATTGATCCATGGTGGGCGCTATTCTGAGAGTTATTCAGCCTCATTGCCTGATTTCGTCAAGCTAGCGGATACCTTTGGCATGAAGGGCCTGGTGGCGCAGACTAATGATGATCTGGATGGTGTTATTCAGGAAATGCTGGCCACAGATGGCCCTGTCATTGCTGATATTCGTGTTGAAAAAGAAGAAAATTGCTTCCCGATGATCCCATCTGGTGCTGCACATAATGAGATGATTTTGGGGCCAGAAGACAGCGAAGACGCTATTTCTGAAGAAGGCAAAATTCTCGTCTAGCCTTTCGGTTTTTAGTATCTGGTTTACTCTGTTTTGGTGGCCATAACCTGTGAAAATGGCCATCACGCTCTTCTTAAGGAGATATCATGTTCGACAATACCGCTATTGAAGCGCATACCCTGTCTATTTTGGTTGATAATGAGCCGGGCGTTTTGGCCCGTGTGGTCGGCCTGTTTTCAGGGCGCGGCTATAATATCGAAAGCCTGACCGTATCTGAGGTAGATGCGGCCCAGCATACATCACGCATTTCGGTGGTTACAACCGGCACACCCAATGTGATTGAACAGATCAAAGCCCAGCTGGCTAAAATCGTGCCGGTCCATATGGTTGAAGACCTCACCGTTGGGCCTGCCCATGTAGAACGTGAAATGGCCCTGGTGAAAGTGCTCAATGACGGCGATGCCCGGGTTGAAGCATTGCGCCTGGCTGACAGCTTCAGAGCAAGAACATTAGATAGCACGCTCAACAGCTTCATTTTCGAAATCACCGGCAATTCATCTAAAGTCACCGCTTTTATTGATTTGATGCGTGCCTTGGGTCAGGTCGAAATCGCGCGGACCGGTGTCTGTGGTATTACCCGCGGCAATCAAATAGACCTGGCTGACTAGCCAAAGCACGGTTCAGACAGCCAATCTGGCCGTTATCAGCCCTGAAAACTTAAATCCAAATTGACAGCATAGCAGAAGGAAGCTACCACCTGTCTCGTAATCCTAAATCCTAAGGAGAAGAAATATGCGCGTATATTACGATCAAGATGCCGATGTCGGCCTGATCAAAGGCAAAAAAGTTGTTATTGTTGGTTATGGCTCTCAGGGTCATGCACATGCAGCGAACCTGAAAGATAGTGGTGTGGCTGAAGTTGCCGTTGCGCTGCGTGCCGGCTCTGCCTCAGCTCCAAAGGCTGAAGCAGCAGGTTTCAAGGTCATGACCGTTGCAGATGCTGCGGCATGGGGCGATGTGATTATGATGCTGACCCCAGACGAGCTGCAGGCTGACATCTATTATGCCGAGATTGCTGCCAATATGCGTGCTGGTTCTGCTCTGGCGTTTGCTCATGGCCTGAACGTTCATTTTAACCTGATTGAACCACGCTCAGATGTGGATGTTTTCATGGTGGCACCAAAAGGCCCTGGCCATACTGTGCGCGGTGAATATCTGAAAGGTGGCGGCGTGCCATGTCTGCTCGCTGTGCATCAGGATGCCTCAGGCAATGCCCATGATGTTGGCTTGTCCTATGCGTCTGCCGTAGGTGGTGGTCGCTCTGGTATTATCGAAACCAGCTTTAAAGAAGAATGCGAAACCGATTTGTTCGGCGAGCAGGCTGTGCTGTGTGGCGGTCTGGTTGAGCTGATTAAGGCTGGCTATGAGACATTGACCGAAGCAGGTTATGCCCCTGAAATGGCCTATTTTGAATGTCTGCATGAAGTGAAGCTGATTGTGGATCTGATTTATGAAGGCGGCATTGCCAACATGAATTACTCAATCTCAAACACAGCTGAATATGGCGAATATGTCACTGGTCCACGCATTGTGACATCTGAGACCAAGGCCGAGATGAAAAAGGTACTGGATGATATTCAGTCAGGTCGCTTTACCCGCGACTGGATGCTGGAAAACAGAGTGCATCAGGCCAGCTTCAAAGCGACACGTCGCCGCAATGCTGAGCACCCAATCGAAAAAGTGGGTGAAGAATTGCGCGGCATGATGCCATGGATTGGTTCAAACCGCCTTGTGGACAAAGCGAAGAACTAAATTCATCACGCGATAAACGCAATGACAGGCTGGCTGCTTTTCTGGTAAAGAAAAGTGGCCAGTTTTCTATTTGAACAGACTATTCTTTTTTGACTTTCAAAGCGCTTTGACAAATACTACAACAACCTTTTATGTGCACTATTCACGGGACGAATTGAGATGCTGGGCTCACTATTAAGTTTTGCTTCCTCCGACATCGGTATTGATTTGGGGACAGCCAACACACTTGTTTATGTCAAAGGCAAAGGCATTGTGCTGGATGAGCCATCTGTGGTGGCGATGGCACAGGTACGCGGCAAGACCCAAGTGCTGGCTGTTGGTGAAGAGGCCAAAGTGATGCTTGGGAAAACCCCAGGCAATATTCAGGCTATTCGGCCTATGGCAGATGGCGTGATTGCTGATTTTGAAATTGCCGAAGAAATGATTAAGCATTTTATCCGTAAAGTGCATGGCCGTTTTTCAATAGCCCGCCCACAAATCATCATTTGTGTGCCGTCTGGCTCTACCGCGGTTGAGCGTCGGGCTATTCAGGAGTCAGCTGAAGCCGCTGGTGCACGCCGTGTTTTCCTGATTGAAGAGCCAATGGCAGCAGCGATTGGTGCAGCACTGCCCGTAACAGAACCATCTGGCTCTATGGTGGTAGATATTGGCGGTGGGACCACTGAGGTGGCTATTCTATCGCTTGGCAATATTGTTTTTGCCCATTCTGTGCGTGTGGGCGGTGACAAGCTAGATGAAGCGATTATTGGCTATATGCGCCGCACGCATAATCTTCTGATCGGTGAATCCACTGCTGAGCGTATCAAGAAATCCATTGGTATTGCACGCCGTCCTGAAAAGGCGAGCGGGACCAAAATCGAAGTGCGTGGCCGCGATCTGGTCAATGGTGTGCCAAAGGAGATTAATATCTCCGAAGCACAGATTGCAGATGCGATTGCAGGTCCGGTGAAACAGATTGTTGAGGGTGTGAAAATGGCCCTTGAACAGGCACCACCTGAATTGGCTGCTGATATCGTTGAAAAAGGTATCGTGATGACAGGGGGCGGTGCGTTGCTGCGCGAGATTGATACAGTGTTGCGTGAAGCCACAGGCCTGCCGATTGCGATCGCAGAAAACCCGCTCTCTTGTGTGGCTGTTGGAACTGGACGCTGTTTAGAAGAGCTGAAAACCCTGCGCCACGTGCTGATCGGAGCTTAAGAAAAGATGGAAGGTCGACTGGTTGGCAGGCGAAAAGAACGTGCCAGCCGGCTGCCCCAAATCCTTCTTGTTTTGATTGGTTTTTTGCTGATTTTTGTAGGCAAAGCCGACATTACCGCTGCCCGTCATGTGAAGTCAGGTGTGGTAGAGGTTATCGCACCGCTGATGGAGGCGGTAGCTGCCCCTATCCAGTCAATCGAAAACATGTTTGAAGGGATGCGCACTGTGGCGTCCCTGCGCGAAGAGGCACAGCGGCTTAAAGCTCAAAATGAGCGGCTACGGCGGTGGCAAAGACGCGCCGAAATATTAGAATCAGAAAACCGCCAGTTACGTTCAGTATTGGGCGCGGTGATCCCGCAAGACAGGGTGGCGGTCACCGCCCGCGTTATTACAGCCCCTGGCAGCAGTTTTGTGCAAACAGTGCTGATTCAGCATGGTGAGGGATTTGCAGTTCGGCGCGGCGATCCGGTGGTAACCGCAGATGGGCTTGTGGGCATGATTGTTGAACCGGGGAACCGCTATTCACGTGTGCTACTGCTCAGTGATGTGAATGCGCGTATCCCAGTTATTCTCAGCCGCTCAAGTTGGCCAGGCCTTATTCATGGCCAGAACAGCCTGCTCTTAAAGCTTCAATTTTTGCCGCTTGAAGCGCGCCCTACCAAAGGCGAGCTTGTGCAGACCTCAGGTCATGGCGGTGTGTTGCCAGCTGGTATTCCGGTCGGTCGTATCGAACAGATATCCAGTGAACAGGTGCTGGTGCGCCCATCGGTAGATTTGCGCCAGCTCTCCTTTGTCTCGGTTTTGCTGCGTGATGAAGAAGCAACCTCAGCTGAGCTCTCTGATTTAGACGGATTTTTTACCCCTTTGATCAATCCAGAAGATGAACGTTTGCTAGAAGGGTTTAATACACGTGATGTGTTGCCTGTCATTGATCAGCAAACACAGCCCTCGGAGCGCAATTGATGGTGCGTGGTGGGCGTGCGGTGGGCACGAAAACAGATATGAGCACAAGCGGTGGTCGCGGATTTGGTCATGCAGGCCAAAGACAGAGCCGCCAGAGTGGCGGGCGGCATAACACAGATGGTGGCTATCTCAGCCGCATGAAGGAAACCATTCAGCCTACCCATCCAGCTCGGTTTCTATCCTCTCGCTTTTTGGTGCTGATGATAGGGCTGTTTCTGGTTCTGGTGGAAATGCAACTGGCCAATTGGTCGTTTTTTTCGTCAGCTACACCAATGCTGAGCTTGTTTTATGTCTATCTTCTGGCACTCTATCAACCTCTGGTCCTGCCCTTAAGTTCTGTTTGGATCATTGCCTTTTTTGCTGAAATATTAGGGCTTGATATGTTGGGTGTGCGGGTGATTTACCTGCCGATATTGGTGATTTGGCTGACCTATCGGCCCTTTGACCGCGAAGGGGAGGATTTTCTGTCGCTCTGGGCCCATTTCGCCTCGGTCTGTCTGGTGATTGCGCTGTGGCGGCTTGGTGTTTTTCTGGCGGTTCATCTGACCATTCCGGATTTGAGTGAGATGGCGCTTCAAACAGGCCTGAATATCATCTTCTTTCCTGTTATTTTTGTGGTGATGTTCTTTTTGAATAGCCTTGTCAGCCGGATGAATAATGGATGAACATGATTTAGGTTTGGATTCTTATAGCCTGAGGAATTGATGTGGCGATGCGCCGTGAACGCAAAGAAAATAAAGAACAAAAAACCAATATCTCGCGCCGTATGTTATTTGTGGCTGGCGGTCAATTACTGCTGAGTGCCGTGCTGGTCGGCCGGCTTTATCAAATCCAGATTAATCAGTCTGCTGCCTATCAAAAATTATCGGATGATAACCAGTTTAACGAGCGTTTGATGGTCGCACCGCGCGGGCGTATCTATGATCGCCGTGGCCGTATTCTGGCAGATAATTCAGAAGTTTTTGAAGTAACGATGGTGCCAGCCCATGTTGATAATATTGATAAATTACTCGATAAGGTTGGTCATATTGTCAGGCTAACCCCCCAGCAACGCCGCGATATATTGGAACAGGTAGAAAGACAGCCTGATTTTCTGGAAGTGGTTATTCGCTCAAATCTCACCCAGCGAGAACTTGCGCGTCTTGCTGTACGCGCATCAGCGCTGCCCGGTACAGTCTTTGAGCGACGGTTCAGGCGGATTTATCCGCAAGGCGCATTATTATCTCATATCACCGGTTATGTCTCGCCTGTCACGGCACGTGAGGTTTCAGAAAATCGGCGGTTGCGCCGTCTGCCTGGCTTGCGCACAGGTAAATCGGGTTTGGAGCGCAGTTTTGAGGCTTCACTGCGTGGGCGTGAAGGTCAGGAGCGCATTGAGGTGAATGCACGCGGTAAGCCGGTACGCATGCTCACCGATAGGCAAGCTGAGATGGGGGATGATTTGCATCTCACCATCGATATCGATTTACAGAATTTTATCACTAACCGTTTGCAGCAAGGCAATGCGCGGCCGGTGGATTTATCCTCATCTGAAGCCCAGCGTGGATTAATGTCCAATGAGAGTTTGCGCGCGCATATTGCAGCAGGTGATGATAAAATTTTCAAAGATGCGAAGGATAATCTTATTCCGCCTGAATCGGGATCTGTTTCGGTGATTGACATCCGCACTGGCGCTGTATTGGCGATGGTATCCTTGCCGTCCTATGATCCAAATATTTTTACCGACAGGTTGTTACAACGCGATTGGAGCCGGGTGAACACCCATCCACGCAACCCGCTCTTGAACCGGAGCTTATCGGGCCTTTATTCACCTGGTTCCACTTTTAAAATGGTGGTCATGGCAGCGGCGATGGAAGCGGGGGTTATCAGCCCGCGTACCAAAATTGGCTGTAGCGGCTTTTTTGAATTTGGCGATCGCAATTTTTATTGCTGGCGAGAAGGGGGGCATGGCGCGCTGGATGGCACACAGGCCGTGGCCCAATCCTGCGATGTGTATTTCTATCAGATTGCACTGAAAACAGGGATTAATAAGATTCATGAAATGGCCCGACGTTTTGGGCTTGGTGAGGTATCTGGCCTTGGCATTCCGGGTGAGAAAATTGGCGTGATGCCTAATCGAGATTGGAAGAAAGCACGCTATGGGACCAGCTGGACACCGGGTGAGACCGTGATTGCCGGCATCGGCCAGGGTTTTGTGCTGACCACGCCGATACAGCTGGCGGTGATGACAGGGCGTATTGCCACTGGCCAACAAATCAGCCCGACCATCATTCAATCAGATGATTTAGACAGTCGCAAATTTGAACCCATACCAGTCTCTTCTGATATATTGCGCGAGATGCGCCGCGGGATGCGCGCGGTGATGCAAGGTGGATTTGGGACGGCGCGGCGTTATGATTTGCCAGACTATCAGATTGCCGGAAAGACCGGAACGGTGCAGGTCAAACGGATTACTCAAGCACAACGTGATGCCGGCATTATTGATAATATTGACAGGCCATGGAAAGAACGTGATCACGCCTTGTTTGTTGCCTATGCCCCGTATAAAAACCCGCGCTATGCGATTTCAGTTGTGGTAGAGCATGGCGGCTCAGGCTCTAGCATGGCCGCGCCTGTCGCGCGTGATGTCTTTGCCTATCTTCTGGGACGCGAAGGGGTGTGATGAGATGAGCAGACCCAATACGCCTTTTAAAATCGTGATAGCCGTTCCTTGGCTGATGCTGCTTTTCACCGCGATGTTGGTTTTGGTCGGCTCTTTGGCTCTCTATTCTGCCTCAGAAGGGGCTTGGTCTCCTTGGGCAGAACGCCATATCATCAGGGCCTGCCTCGGGGTGGTGATGATTATCGTCATTGCGGCCCTGCCTTTACGCCTGATTTATGATTTCAGCTATGCTGGCTTGCTGGGTGCTGTGGCCGTTCTGGCCATATTGCCGGTGATAGGGGTTGGTACAGGGGCAGTGCGTTGGATCGCGATTGGCGGCTTTAATTTTCAGCCATCTGAGCCTGCTAAATTGGCGCTTATTATTGCCTTGGCGCGCTATTTCTCAACACGCCAGCCTGATGATATCAGCCGGATTTCAAGCTATATCATTCCCATTTTGATGCTGGCTATTCCCTTTGGTCTTGTGGTGACACAACCTGATTTGGGCACTGCCTTGATGCTAATGCTCGGCGGCTTAGCGGTTATTTTTTCGGCAGGCCTGCCAAAACGCTATATTTTCCTGAGCCTTGCTGGCGTTCTGGCCTCAATCCCGGTTATCTGGTCTCAGCTTTATGACTATCAAAAAGCGCGCGTGATGACGTTTTTGAACCCAGAGGCAGATATGCTGGGGGCAGGCTATCAAATCACCCAATCTAAAATTGCGCTTGGTTCAGGCGGGCTTTTCGGAAAAGGCTTTTTGATGGGCTCTCAATCTCAATTAAACTATCTACCCGAAAAACAAACCGATTTTGTCTTTACCATGATAGGCGAGGAATTTGGTCTAGTCGGAAATCTGGTTGTGCTTGGGGTATATCTGGCGATATTGGGCGGTATATTCCGTATTGGGCTTTCCTCTGAAAACCGGTTCAGCCGGCTTGTTTGTGTGGGGATTGCGATGATGATTTTCTCTTATGTCTTTGTGAATATCGCTATGGTGACGGGCTTATTGCCAGTGGTTGGTGCGCCTTTGCCATTGATTTCATATGGTGGCACCGCCATGTTGAGTGTATTTGCTGCGCTCGGTGTGGTGGTAAATATCGCTTTGCACCGACAAGTAGAAGATGCAGAATTACAATAAAGACGGTTGTCATCAGGAGAGGGGTTAACAGATGCTTGAGTCATTTTTTCCAAGACCAAAGCTGTTTTTTACCAGTGCCATTGTCTGGGCTGCGATTGTGGTGGCCTTTTGGTATCTGTTTGGCGCAGATTTAGGAGCGAGCTTTGGGCTGGCCAGACCAGAAGGGGCTGAACCTGTTGTTGGGATGGGATTTTTCTTCACGCCTGACTTTATCTGGTTTTATATTTATTATTTCATCATTAGTGCGCTATTTACCGGCTTTTGGTTCCGCTATTGTCCACACCCCTGGCAGATCTGGTCGATTGTTGGCTCTCAGCTGATCCTGTTTTCCACTTATTTCTCGGTGCAGGTGTCGGTTGCGATCAACCATTGGCGGCGGCCATTTTTTGACCTGCTTCAAAATGCGCTCAACCCTGAAAATTCTGTGACCCCAGGTGAGTTTTACAGCCTTATTCTGATTTTCGCGCAAATCGCGCTGGTCTGGATGGTGATTTATGTCGCCACGCGCTTTTTTGTCAGCCATTACATCTTCCGCTGGCGTAATGCGATGAATGATTTTTATATGTCGCGCTGGGGCCGGTTGCGCCATATTGAGGGGGCAGCCCAGCGTGTGCAGGAAGATACCATGCGTTTTGCCGGTATTATGGAAGGGCTGGGCGTTTCCATCGTTGATGCGATCATGACTTTATTTGCCTTCCTGCCTTTGCTGATTTCGCTGTCCAGCTATGTGGATACATTGCCAATTGTGGGCGCAATTCCTTATCCACTGCTTACCGCTGCGCTGTTTTGGTCAATTTTCGGGACAGGTCTCTTGGCAGCTGTGGGTATCAAATTGCCAGGCCTTGAATTTCGCAATCAGCGTGTTGAAGCGGCCTATCGCAAAGAGCTTGTTTATGGCGAAGATGATGAAACACGTGCTGAGCCACCAACAGTGATGGAGCTTTTTGGCAATGTGAGACGTAATTATTTCCGTCTCTATTTCCATTACATGTATTTCAATGTCTTCCGCGGCTTGTATCTGCAAACAGATAATATCTTTGTCTATATTATTCTGATCCCGGCGATTGCGGCGGCGGCCTTTACCTATGGGGTGATGCAGCAAATCATCACCGCCTTCTCGCAAGTGTCTAATTCCTTCCAATATCTGGTGAATAGCTGGACCACGATTATTGAGCTGATCTCGATTTTCAAGCGTCTGCAATCATTTGAACGGGCTATTCAGGACAAGGATATTCTGGATATTGATCAGGAATATATGGAAAAAGGCCAGGTGCTGGATTCTTGATAAAGCGCTGAATATATTGAGAAAAAAGGGCTGGGTATTTTCCAGCCCTTTTTTTGGTCATCTCAAAAGTCTTTTTAAGATTCCAGCAAATTGGTGGTTGAATGACCGGGCAGGGTATCAATGATATGCACCGCCCCGCCATCACCGATAATCTGGTCATAGCCGACCAGTTCTTCTGCTTTATAATCGCCGCCCTTTATCAGCACATTTGGTCTGAGCGCTTCAAATAATGCAGCCGGTGTTTCTTCATCAAAAACCACCACAGCAGATACCGCCGGCAGATGTTGGAGAACAGCCATGCGTTCTGTCTGATTTTGTTGGGGGCGTGATGGCCCTTTTAAGATTTTGACAGATCGATCTGTATTAATGGCTACAATCAGCTTGTCGCAGTAGGTGGCGGCTTGTCGGATCACATGCAAATGTCCGGGATGAAGCAAATCAAAACAGCCATTTGTGATACCAACATGCAGGCCCTGATTTTGCCATAGGCGGGTTTGTTGTACCAATTGTTCCCAATTATCTGGACCAGATAGCGGGGTAGAGGTATCGTCTTCCACCTCTTTTTTGCCTCCTGCAGATTGCAGGATATTTTCTGCAAGCAACTCACCAGGGCTCACAATAGCGGTACCGGATTTGCCCACCACAATGCCAGCTGCCAGATTGGCCAGGCTCATCGCCTTTGCAACAGGCAGAGATGCTACAAGGCCCGCTGATAGAGCGGCCACAACCGTATCACCCGCACCTGACACATCAAACACCTCAACAGCCTTGGCCGGCAGATGAAGTGCAGTGTCGCCCGCCTCATCAGAAGCTGAGACAAGCATCATCCCATCACCGCTTAAGGTCACCAACATATGCCCAATATCATGCATCTGGCATAAATGAATGGCCGCAGTTGCAATATCTTGGTGGTTTGTCAGGTTGCGACCTGCGGCTTTGCATAATTCAGACAGATTAGGGGTTAAGATATCCGCTCCCTTATAAAGTCCGAAATCAGGCGATTTCGGGTCAAGTATCACCGCCTTGCCTGCTTCACCCGCAGCTTTGATAACATTTTGGATGGTTGTTTGAGTCAAACATCCTTTGGCATAGTCAGATAAAATGATGGCGTCCACATCATCTATAAGTGCGCGCGTTCGGGCGATGATTTGCGCTTCAATATCAAGATTTGCATCTTGTGTAGATTCATCATCTACTCTCAGCATTTGCTGGCCACCAGAACGAAAGCGGATTTTTTGAGTGGTTGGCCGGCTCTCATCTTGAACAGGCATAAATAACAGCCGTGGTAGTTTTGCCAGTTCAGCCTGTAAATCCTGACCCGCGGCATCATTGCCGACCAGACCTATCAATATCACCTCTAAACCCAGATGCGCCAGGTTGCCTGCGACATTGGCTGCACCACCTGGCATTTTTTGTGTATGTGAGCGCGATAAGACCGGAACTGGCGCTTCTGGCGACATGCGATTCACCACACCATCTACAAATTGGTCCAGCATCACATCACCGATAACCAACAGCTTTTTGTCATGCAAATTATCCAGCATTTCTGCCACCAGAGAGGTTGCGAGATGCGCATGATGTTTTTTGTCGATGTTTCCGGCCATGGATCAGCATTCCTCAGGCTTATTACATTATTTTTTCTTGGCTTTTTGAAAGCGCTGACGCAGCTTATCGGCCATATTTTCTGAATTGGCTTGCGGTGCTCTTGTTAGGCCTAGACCGTCATCTGGTACATTTTTGGTGATGGTTGAGCCTGCACCAATAATCGCACCAGCTCCCACCGATACAGGTGCTACCAGCGCGGTATTTGAGCCAATAAACGCACCAGCACCGATAAGAGTCTGATGTTTGTTAAACCCATCATAATTACACGTGATGGTGCCCGCCCCGATATTGGCTTGCTCTCCGACCTCTGCATCGCCGATATAAGAGAGGTGGTTGACTTTCGCCCCGGCCGCAATGCGGGCTTTTTTGGTTTCAACGAAATTGCCGATTTTCACGCCTTCATCCAGTTCAGTGCCCGGCCGCAGTCTCGCATAAGGCCCGATAACACAGCAGGCTTTTGTCTGCACCCCTTCAAGATGTGAAAAAGCTTTGATGATGCTGCCTTCACCAATATGGACGCCAGCTCCGAACACCACATGCGGTTCGATAACCACATCACGCTCTAAGACGGTATCGCTTGATAAAAACACCGTTTCAGGGGCAATCAGCGTGGCCCCTTGTGCCATTGCGGCGGCGCGTAATTTATGTTGTAGCAACGTTTCAATATGCGCCAGGTCAGCACGGCTATTGACGCCAGATATTTCAGATTGGTCGATGAAGATAGCGTTAATCTTGTGACCTGCTGCATGACCTGAGGCGACAATATCGGTCAGGAAAATCTCGCCTTGTGAATTGTCTGGCGAGAGGGTTTCAAGCAAGCTGAGCATCACATCTGCACGCCCTGCCATCATCCCGCCATTCACTGTTGTGATTTCCTTTTCAGCGGAACTGGCCTCAGATTCTTCAACAATACGGGTGAGCTGGCCTGAACCATCAAAGACCAGCCGGCCATAGCCTTTCGGGGTCTCTGTCTCAAAGCCTACCACACAGATATCAAGACCTTCTTCAATGGTCTTGGCGAGGGCTGAGATACTAGCTGCGCTGATAAGCGGGGTGTCGCCAAATAAGATGATGAGCGGCTTTGATTTATCTTTGATATGGGCTGAGGCGGCCAATACCGCATGACCTGTGCCAAGTGGCGGGTCCTGAATGGCGACTTCAAAATCGCTCAAATAGGCTTCGAGGGCAGGGCTGTCCTTTGAAATTACAGGGATGATTTGCGTTGCGCCTGCTGAGGTTGCGCTATCTATGACCCAGCCCAGCATCGGGTGACCACCGACGCGGTGTAGGGGCTTTGGAAGGTTTGATTTGAGCCGGCTGCCTTTGCCTGCAGCCAAAATAATAGCGGTGAATGCCATAACGTCCCTACTGTCTTTTTTATTGCCCAAATGTTCAGCAACTACAGATATATCCAGATATCTTGGTTGTAGCAAATTTCTGCCTGATTTAGGGTGTTTTTTATGGTAAGCCCATGAAAAGAAGGTGGTGTGTTATCCCACCTTGTTGCTCATCATGCTAACGGCTAGGTTAAACGAGGTTCGATATGTGCGGTATAGTTGGACAGATTGGCGATCAAAATGCTGCCCCTATCTTGTTAGATGCGCTCAAAAGGTTGGAATATCGTGGCTATGATTCCTCGGGGATCGCGGCCATTTCTGAGACTGGCCTTGCGGTCAGCCGCGCGGTTGGCAAGCTCGCCGAACTGGATGCAAAATTAAATGGCTCTCCGCTCAGCGGTCATCTGGCAATCGGCCATACACGCTGGGCCACCCATGGCGGCGTGACAGAGGCAAACGCCCACCCCCATATGGCCGGCGATAAAATCGCCATTGTCCATAATGGGATTATTGAAAATTACGCAGAGCTCCGTGCTGAATTAAGCACAAAGGGGATTTCATTTGCCAGCGATACTGATTCTGAAGTGCTGGCCCATTTATTTGATATCGCGCTGTCATCTGGATTAACCCCTGAAAAAGCCATTGCCTCGGTTTTGGACCAAATTGAAGGGGCCTATGCGCTGGCCGCCATTAGCACAGATTATCCAGATTCTATGATGGTGGCACGCAATGCCTCACCGCTGGCGATTGGCCTTGGTGACGGCGAAAGCTTCATTGCCTCAGATGCGGCTGCAATGGCCCATCTCACCCGCCGTATCATCTATTTAAAAGATGGGGATTACGCGGTCATCCGCAAAGGCGAGGCCGAGATATTTGACCTGTCAGGCGCGCCTGCAAATCGGGAAGTGATCATCACCACTGCCAGCCCTATTTTGGTTGATAAGGCTGGCTATCGTCATTTCATGGAAAAGGAAATCCATGAACAGCCTGATGCTATTGCCCATACGCTGTCTGCGATGACAGATGGGGAAGGTCGGCTCTCTGCCGCGCTCAGTCATGAACAATTAAGTGAGATTAAGCATCTGACCATTCTGGCGGCTGGGACCAGCAATTATGCTGGCCAGATTGGCCGCTATTGGATTGAACGTCTTGCAGGTATCCCGTGTGTTGTCGAGGTCGCCTCTGAATATCGATATCGCCATCCTGTTGCCGTAAATGGCGGTGCAGTGCTGGTCATCTCACAATCAGGCGAGTCACTTGATACGCTAATGGCGATGCGCCATGGCGCAGAGATGGGGCTTAAAACCTATGGCATGGTCAATGTTGATCAATCGACGATTGCCAGAGAGGCAGATGCGGTCATCCCGACCAGAGCCGGTCCTGAAATTGGGGTTGCCTCAACCAAGGCGTTTACCGCCCAGCTCACGGCCTTGCTCAGCCTTGCAGTTGCTCTTGGCCGGGCACATGGCACGCTAGAGGCGGCTGAAGAAGCGCGGATCCATGATTTGCTGATGCGGGTACCTGGCGCGGTCGGGCGTGCAACGGGTTTGTTTGATGCGATCCGGCCGGTTGCCCAGCGGCTGACCACTGCACGCTCCTGCCTGTTTTTAGGCCGAGATATGCTGTTCCCGCTGGCCATGGAAGGTGCGCTAAAGCTCAAAGAGCTCTCTTATATCCACGCAGAAGGCTTTGCTTCTGGTGAGATGAAACATGGGCCGATTGCATTGATAGAAGAGGGGCTGCCGGTTGTTGCCATGCTTAGCAATGATGAGGTGTCTGCCAAGTCGGCCAGTAATTTGCGCGAAGCCGAAGCACGCGGCGGTGAGGTGATCCTGATCGCAACAAAAGAAGCGGCTGCACAGGTGGATTTTGCCAGTGATATGGTGGTACTCGATGAATGTGATCCGCTGGTTGCACCAATTATTCTGGCGATACCTGCCCAGATTCTGGCCTATCTGACCGCGGTTGAAAAAGGCACGGACGTAGACCAGCCCCGCAACCTCGCCAAATCGGTTACAGTCGAGTAATTCCCAATACGGATTTGGCGAACCAAGACACTCTCATTATCTCTGTTTTCAAGTTTCAAACCGGACTAATAGCTTTGCTAAGCGCAATAGTGATAGATATTTTGCAAGACAAAAAGAATTGTATGATCACATTAAGTCTTTGCAGGACGGTGGTATGTCTTATGGCAAAATGACTAAACTCCTCACTGAGAGAGGTATCACTACTCAAATTGGAAAATGGTGGGGTGAAACTGGAAACTCTGTTTATTCCGTCCTCAAGAAACATCGTCAAAAAAAGGAGAGATTAGAATCCCTCCATGTGGAATATGATCTTGTGTAGAGGAAATTGAAAATTGAATGGGAAAAGAAAGAATAGAATGCTAGAATTTATATATGGAAGAGATTGAATCAATTAAAAAATTATTAATTGATACAGGATTGAACAACCGCCCTGGGTCACTTTTGTATTCAGCAAACCATACCTTAAAAAAAGGTGATTGGTATTTTCTGGGTTCAAATCCTGGAGGTTCAAGTAACCAATTTGAAAATCCAGAAGAAGATACGATAGAAAACCATTTACTTCGTAAAAATGAGAATTTTAACGAGTTTTCAGAGGGTATTTGGTTTGCAAGGGGAAAACCCCAACCACCTGGTCTCCATACCCATCAGAAAAGAATAAAGCAATTATTTGCCGATCTTCCACCTGACCTAAAGACAGTATGTTCCTCAAATATTAGTTTTGTAAGAACGGTAGATGAAGATAGTTACGATAACAATTTACGCAAAGTAGATGAAGAACTTTGTTGGCAAGTCCATAAATTCATATTGTCATTAGTAAAACCTAGATTTGTTATCTGTAACGGAAAAAGAGCAAATGATTTTTTTAAGAATAAGATGATTGTGAATGAGTATTGCGAAATTGAATTGAAACCCAATCCTCAACGAAAAATATGTACCTTAAACGTTGGTGCAATAGAGGCAGATAAATTAAAATTAGAGAAAGTTTTTTTATTTAGTGTTCCTCATCTGAGTAGATTTAGCTATTTTCCAAGAAGTTCGGAGTGGATAAAGGAGAAGATAAAATCTTAATCCTTATTCAACCATATTCAAAGACAGTGGAATAGATGCCTTGGATAAAGCCTTCATCAAAAATTTAGTCTTTTTGTGTGTTGGCACCATCATTTTTTATCTGCTGGTCTTTGAATTGAATCTGATGGGCTGGATTTTATTTGTCATCTGGTATGCGCTGACCAGCTTTTAAGATAACAGCCCCTAGCATACCCCGCTTTGGGGGCAGGCTGATATACCGATATGTTGGACTATAGACAGGATGAGTTGATGCCAGATACAGCGATTAATCTGAAAGAAAAATTGAGCAAATTTTCTGATTTCTGGTCACCGCGGGTGATTGCAGAGCTGAATGATTACCAGTTGAAACTGGCAAAGTTCAAAGGCGAATTTGTCTGGCATGATCATGCTGATACAGACGAGATGTTTTTAGTGGTCGAAGGGACGATGTATATTGAAATGGCAGACCAGACAGTGGCACTTAACGCGGGTGAGATGTATGTGGTTCCAAAAGGGGTTCAGCATAAGCCTTTTGCGCATGAGGAATGCCATGTGTTGTTAGCTGAACCGCGCGGCGTGGTGAATACAGGCGAAGCTGGCGGCAACCTCACGGCCGAAAATGACAAATGGGTCTAGCGACTGGCCTGCGGGCATCTCGCCTATCTGGCTTTGTTGAATGAAATGACAGCCTTATTTAAATTAATGGCCATGATGGCCGGGTTTTTCATCTGTTTGCTGGTTTTTGGCTATATCAGCGGTGTGATACAGCCAGCCGCGATTAAAGACGCCTTGCTGGCCACACAAAATAGCCCGCCGGTCTATATCGGTCTGGTTATAGCCGGTCTTCTTTTCATTGATATCTTTTTATCTGTGCCGACTCTTTCCACTGTGTTAATCGCCGGGTTTTTGCTGGGTCCGATTATCGGTGCTGCTTTTGCGGTGCTGGGGCTTTTGCTGGCTGGTCTCACAGGCTTTTGGCTCAGCCGTCTTTATGGCTTGCGCTTGTTTGAGCGGCTGATGCCGAGACCAGAAGAGAGGGCGCGCGCTAGATCTGCCTTTCAGACTTATGGCCTTTGGATGATCCTCATCTCACGTGCAGTGCCGATGTTGCCTGAGATAACCGCTTGCCTTGCCGGGCTCACCGGTATGGGGTTCTGGCGGTTTTTAGCAGCCTGGCTCTTGGGCACGGTGCCTTATGCGCTGATTGCCGCCTATGCAGGTGCTATGAGCACCATCGAAGACCCGACGCCGGCCATGCTGATGGTGGCGGGTTTTTACCTCTTTACTTGGGGTGGTGTTTTTCTTTTTAATCGCTCTATGAAAAAGAAGGCAGGTCAGGGGGAATGAGCCATGTCTGAAAAAAGCGCGCATGAGAAGTGCACCACAGGTCATTGTTTGTGCAAAGCCACCAGCTGGGCCTTTGATGGTGAGCCCAGTTGGGCGTGTTATTGTCATTGTGATGATTGCAGGCGTAATTGCGGTGCGCCTGTTGTAGGCTGGCTCGGTGTGCCATTGAAACAATTCAGCTGGACTGGTAAAGCCCCTAAGACATTTCAGAGCTCAACAGGCGTCTGGCGTCATTTTTGTGGTGATTGCGGCTCGCCCATGGGTTTTGAAGCCGCGCATTATGAAGGCGGCATGCATCTCTATGCTGGCTCGCTGGCCGACCCCGGTGATTTTAACCCCACTTTCCATGTGAATTATAAAGACAAGCTGGATTGGCTGCCGATAGAAGATGATTTGGTGAAATATGATACCACCTTGCGCTATGCCTCAGACGATCTCAGCACCTATGAGTGAGGAGAGGTGGTGCAAAGCTTTGGCCAAGAGAGATTTTCCACATGATTGCTTTATCTGTTGCCTTAGAGGCTGAATTGTCAGAGGCCATGTTGAGAGAGGCCGGGTTCGGGCCTGCAATGGATAGCGGGCGGCTGCGGCTTATCTATACAGGGGTGGGCAAGGTCAATGCCGCGCTGGCGGTTGCCTGCGTCCTTGCTGAGCCTGATTGTGCGCTGCTCATCAATTATGGCACTGCTGGTGTGCTCCGCCTTGAACTGGCAGGAAAATTGCATGAGGTTGCGCGTGTGCGTCAGCGTGATATGGATGCGCGACCGATGGCCCCTTTGGGTATCACCCCGTTTGAAGAGGGTGATTTGGCCGGTGATATCACGCTTGCCAGTACCGGACCCACACTCAGCACAGGCGATCAATTTGTAAGAGATAAGCCAGAACTGGCCAGCGATATGGTGGATATGGAAGGCTATGCCCTGGCAAAAGCAGCCGCGTTGGCCAGGAAAAAAGCCATTTTGCTAAAATATGGCAGTGATTTTGCAGATGAAGATGCAACAGAAAATTGGCGGGAGAATGTCACCAAAGGGGCGGCCTTATTCATAAAGTGGCTAAAAGAGCACCACAGCGACAGCCTAGGATAGGGGGAGCTTGTCAATCGCTTCTGCCAGCCTGAAATCGCGTACGGAAAGGCCTTTTACATCATGGGTGGTCATGGTGATGGTACAATAGCCCCAGCCAAAACAAATATCCCCATGATGATCTTGTTCTTCTGATAAGCGCGCCATTTGGTTTGCCAGTGCGAGGGCGGCGGCATAGGGCTTTATCTTGAAATGGCGGGTGAGAGACTGCCCATCAGCTGTTAGCTGCCAATCGCTGTGACAGCCTTTGAGGGCTAGCTGCGCCTCATTGCTGCTTAATTTTGCTATCGCCATGATAAAGCCCCTATATGCTCATGATGCTGCCTCTATCAAAACTTAACCCAAGCTTTAGGCTGGTCAAGGCTAGCTTTGCAGGCTATCTTTTGGCTTTTCAGTTTTGAGTATTTGTCATGCAACATCTTCTTCATTCGATTAAACAGCCGATTGTCTGTGCGCTTTGCGCTGATGAGCAAGAAGCGGGCAAGACCGATGCGGCGAGTCTGCGTGATTATGGGCGCCTTGAAGCTGGCTTTAGCGATCGCGGTGTTCAAATTTGGTGTCGGCGTCATGAGGTGAATGTCTGTCATGTCGATTTTGATGGTCAGATGTTAGAAGCTGATTTTCGGGCCTTGCATAAAAAGCAAGATGGGTGAAAACCCGCAAAGAGGACGCAAGCAATGTTAGTTGATTTTCATTTGGCAGAGCTGAATATCGCGCATCTGAAAGACAGATTAGATTCGCCCTTGCTTCGTGATTTTGTAGCGGCACTTGATGACGTGAACAGGGCCGCAGACAGCGCTGATGGTTTTGTTTGGCGATTACAGGAAGGAGCAGAAGAGGGAGCGAAAGAGAGGGCAGGGAATGCTATAGATTTTCGCCCTTTTGGGGATGAGTATATTGTCACCCTGTCGCTCTGGCGCGATGTGCCCAGCCTGCGCCGCTATATGATGAGCGCCCCGCATCAACCGATTATGGCCCGTCGCACAGAATGGTTTTATCCGATGGAGGGCCCGCATCTGGTCATGTGGTGGGTGCCGGCAGGTCATATCCCAACTCTTGAAGAAGCTGCGGTAAAATTACAGCAGATTGCAGAACAGGGCCCCTCAGATAAGGCATTTGATTTGTCCCAGACATTTCCAGCCCCGCATCCAGGTCAGGACGGATAGGCACCAATGGTCAATATCGATGGCTTGCTGGCCTTATGGGTTTTTATTTTGTTTATGGTGGGCACACCCGGGCCAGCTAATTTGCTGATTATGTCGCTTGGCGCGCGGGTCGGTTTCTGGCCGGCTATGCGCTTTAATCTGGGGCTGGTAACAGGCAAAATATGCCTTAATGTCGCGATGGCGTTTGGGCTGCTGCTCTTGCTGGCTGAACAGCCTTTTATCAAAGAAGCGTTTAAATATATCTCTGCTGGCTTTATGATCTGGCTGGCCCTGCGGGGGTGGCAGGCTCAGCCTTCTTCTGCCATTTCAGAAAAAGAAACTGCGCAGCATAAGGATGCAAACAGACCTGCTGAGAAGCAGGCTGGGGCAGGCTATCTCTCAGGGTTGATTGTCCATCCGCTCAATCCCAAAGCATGGGTGATGTCTGTGCTTGCCTGGACAGATTTTGGGCCTGCACTTGGTCCTGAGATGGTCCAGCTTATCCTCATCCCGCTCAGCTTTGCTGTAGCCCAGCTTGTCCTGCATAGCCTGTGGTGCTTTGCCGGTGTCATCATGGCCCGCAGTCTGCAAAATAGCCTGCTCTTGACCAGAGCGCTGATTATACTGACGGTTCTGGTGGTGATTTGGGCGGTGGTAACAGGCTAGACAAGCCAAAGCCCCGCCTTTATCTGTTCTTTAAATCAGACTGGCTGATTGAGCCCAGATATTTGAAATTGAGCACGATTTGGACCTCATCAATGGTCTTGATATCACGGTCTTTGGTCGGGTCGCGCTTGTAATCAAGAGACAGGGTGAGGCAATCCTGGAAACCGCCTGCCCATGCCAGCGAGACAGTGGATTTATCCCGCTTGGTCTTGCCATTTGATAAATCCCAGATTTGTTCCGCCCTTGCAGACCAGCCTGCACCCAGCGCTTGGGTGAGGGTTGCTGTGGCTTCCTCTAAATCGCTGGTGGCACTGGTGAAATGCGCTTTTGAGATTTGCGTATGGCGCAGGGCAAGGCTGGTCCCGCCATAGGCCACATCAAGGCGGGTAGATGATTCATTCAACTCAAAATCTTCTGAATCCATCCGGCCAGACCAGCTGATTGAAACAGGGCCAGGCGGGTCAAAGCTCAAACTGGCGACATAGTCAGAATAGTCATTATCATCTTGTGTGGTCAGGTTCTGGTCGCGCTCGCCAGATAAATGCCGTGATACACCGATAAAGCCGCTCACATCACCGATAATATCATCTGAGGTTAGCGCTGCTATCCCGAGGTCAGCCCGCCCGCCGGGGAGCACATAATCCTTGCCCTGATACCGGTTTTCTAGGAACAAATTAGCTTCATCCAAGCGGAAATCACCCGCATCTCGGTTTGGGATTTCATCATTGCGATTAGCGCCAAAAATATGGGTATATTTGGCTTGTGGCTCGACCACAAAACGACGTTCTGGAAAATCAACAGATAACGGGCTGCGCCAGCTCAGGCTGCCAAAACCATGAGCCCGGCCAATCTCGCCAATAAAATCCCCGCCATCAGCACGTTTTTGCACATCATAATAACTGGCTTGACCACCGACATTCACATCAACAATCCCGCCTACCATCTCCATTTGCTGACGCCCTTCAACCTCAGCGACCCAGCGGACCATTTCATGCCCATCATCATTATCCAGCTGGAGGGCTGAGATTTCAGTGCGGATATGCTGGCCTTTGCGCCCTGTTGGCTGATAATTTTCATAATAAACCGAAGGCAAAATGACCGGTTCATTTGATTGTTTGTCAGCTGCACCAAGACCTTGAACATCTGAGGCCTCGACACGGTAATAGCGGTTGGTGTCCAGTTTGGTGGCCACAATTTCGCTCTTTAATTTAGTATCGCTCTCATAGCCATAACGCCGCATAAATGTATCCTGAGAGGCGCGGCGTAATCTGGCATCAATGTGCCAGTCTTCGCCCAGACGGCTGACAAAGCGCGCATCCACCGCGGCCACTTGCTCGCGGTTCTTTTTATAGGTTTCAAGACGGCCTGTGATCAGGCTGGCATTAAGAGATGCCTTGTCCCAGCGTTTGCGATATTCAGTGCGCATCGCCTGACCGCGTTTGGAAAAGATGGTGGGTTTAAATTCCACATCATGTGTCGGCCCCAGCACCTGAAAATAAGGCAGGGTGAAAATCGCACCCATATCCCGGCTATAGCCAAAGCTGGGCGCCAGAAAGCCAGAACGGCGGTTTACTGAGCTGTCCGCATGGGCCAGATAAGGCGTATAGAACACCGGCACGCCAAAAATATGCATACGCACATTTTTATAGCTGATGGTCTTTGTCGTCATATCATGAGTGATTTGTGTTGAGCGGAGATCCCAAATCGGGCTCTCTCCCTTATCATAATCACATTTACACGGGCTGAAACGGCCCCGGTCAAACACCGCGCGGATATCTTCGGTGCGCTCACCTGTTTCAGCTGAAAACCGGCTGCCATCTTCATATTGTGCGATGACAGGGCTGGCCACTAGATGGGTAAAATTTTCGTCCAGTTCCATTTGATCAGACCGGATTAACGTCCCGTCCGGCATGGTCAACACAACATTGCCATTTGCAAGGGCGATATCGGTTGTCTGGTTATAGATGATTTTATCGGCGTTTAGGATTTGGCCCATTTGTTTGAGCACCACATTACCCGTGGCGATCAAAATCCCTTCTTCTCGGTTAATGGAAACTTCATCAGCTGCAAATTCCACCTCATCTTCATGCAGATCAGATGCGTGGGCAAGTGCACTACCCGCCAAACCGCCAGGAAGATACAGCGCCATGACGACCAGCAGCAAAGCCATGACTTTCAGCAGTTTGCTATAAGACTTTAAGGCCATATTTTTCATAAATTCAATGATATCTGCTGAGGTCATGAAAGATACTCTAAACGACATAAATATACCCTCAGTGCTAGCATCTTTATTGGGGTTTTTGAACCGTTTTCTTGAGCATGCGCACGACCAATTAAAGTGCCATGACTTGATGCTGATTTCAAAAAAGGGCTATAAAACGGCTAATCGTAAAACCCTACCTGTGAACAGCTGGCCTCTATGTCGTCATCCTCGTTAAATTCATCTAAGGCCACAGCCCGCTATCTGGTTATTAAACATGGTGCGCTTGGTGATATCATTCAGGCGATAGATGCCTTTGCCAGTTTGCGTGCCAGCTTTCCTGAGGCTGAGATTCATCTGCTGACCACCGCGCCTTTCGAAAAGCTGGTGCAGATGATGCCCTATTTTGACGCTATTCATCTGGACCCGCGTGCAGGCCTATCTCAGCCCGCTGCGCTCTATCGTCTATATCAGCTGTTGAACCAGCCATGGGACAAGGTGATAGATTTGCAAAATTCGGGTCGCACTAAACGCTATCAGCGTTTTCTGGCTCCGAAAAGCACTTGGGTGTCGTCTCACAAAGGGGCGGTCCACCAGATGCCAGATTTTACCGGTATCAATAATGTGGAGCGTATGTTGATCGCTGTTCGGGCAGTAGGTGCAAGTGATCATACCCCGGATCTGGCTTTTCTGGCAGATGGCACACTGCCTGAACATCTCACATCGCAACTGAACAGGCCCTATGCCTTGCTGATACCAGGCTGTTCCTTGGCCAAGCCCAGCAAGCGTTGGCCATCAGCTCATTATGCGCGGCTTGCAACCCTATTGCTAGAACAAAACATTCAGCCTGTCTTAATCGGTACCAAGGCAGATCAGGCTGCCATTGATGCGCTCGCCTCCGCCGTGCCAGAAGCACTGAATTGGATGGGTCAGACCAGCCTCACTGATCTGATGATACTGGCCCATGGTGCCGTGTTGAGTGTTGGTAATGATACAGGGCCGACCTTTGTTGCCGCGCGTGCTGGCCAGCCGGTGGTGATGGTAATGGGCGCGGATACAGACCCATCCATGTCAGCGCCTAAAGGGGCAAAGGCAGGCTATCTCAAAGAAGATGCAATCGCATCTGTCCAGCCTGAGGCAGTTCTTGAAAAAGCCAGAGAACTGGGCCTTGCCCGTCCTTAAAACGAGCTGTTTGGTTGGGTAAGAAACGCAGCTTCTTCATCCGTGCTGGGGCGACCTAAAATCGCGTTGCGATGTGGAAAGCGGCCAAAACGGGCGACGATATCGCGGTGGCGCACCGCATAATCATAGACCATATCCATCGTGTGGGTCTTAAATAATGGCAGAGAAGCATCTTGTATCGCCAAATCTTCGCTATGCATCATCGGCATCAGGGCGAATTGACGCTTTGCCCCATTATCCTTATCCAGCCAGCCCTTATCCACCATCTTAAGGGACAGCGCGAGGGCAAGCTCGTCACCGGCAAAGGCACGCGGCGTATCGCGATAGATATTCCGTGTCATCTGGTCCAACAATAGGATCAGGCCCAAACATGTCTCAGCCTCTGCTGCCCAGTCATCAAGCTGGCCTGCCAAAGCACGTTCCACAAGCTGGCCAAACCGTTCGGTGAGCATTGCGTCAAATTCAGGGTCTTTTTTGAACCAGTTTTCAGGCACAGATTCTTCAAACCAGAAATGCACAATATCTGCACCATTTAAGGGCTTTTTATCGCGAGAGGTCATATCAGGCTCCTATCTGTCTATCTGTCTGTGCGTGTAACGGTGCAACCCCTTATGCAAAGCTTTCTTTAATCTTGCAGTATTTTGCCTGGATTAAGAAGGTTTTCTGGATCGAACACCTGTTTGATAGCCCGCATTTTATTTAGCAAAGCTGGCGCCTTTACGCTCTTTAGCTGCTCAGCTTTCATCTGGCCAATGCCATGTTCTGCACTGATTGAGCCGTTAAAATCGGCCAGTACCTGATAGACAGCTTCTTTCACTGCATCGCGATTCTGCTGCCAACCCTCGTCTTTGCCTGCACCAGGATATAAGTTGAAATGCAGATTCCCATCTCCTAGATGGCCATAGCCACAAATGCGTGTTGCCGGATGAATGGCATGAATGGCGGCCGATGCTTGTTTATAAAAATCAGGCACATCGGCACGCGCTACGGCGATATCAGTATTGATAGGCCCTTTTACTGTATTGGCAATTTCAGGGGCGTTTTCACGAATATCCCATAGCGCTTGGCGTTGCGCCTCATTCTGGGCGAGCGTGGCATCTTTAATAAGGTTTTTCTCAAAACCCTGCTCTAAGAAGCGCATCATGACATTTTGCAAAGGTATCTCACCTTGCGCATTCGCTTCGCCATCTGCTGCATCAGATGAGGCAATCTCCATCAACAGGATATAAGGCGGTATCTCAGAAAGAGGCGGGGTGATGGTGGGAAAATGTACTAGCACCGCTTCGACCAGCACTTTTGGCATCAATTCAAAAGCTTCAACCGCTTCGCCGCTCATCTGTTGTAATTGCGAGAGCAAGGGCAGGGCATCTGATACATCTGAAATGGCGGCAATGGCGGTGGCGCGTGCTTTTGGCAAGGCAAAGAGCTTCAGATTGGCCCGTGTGATAATCCCAAGCGTACCTTCTGAGCCGATAAAGAGGTTTTTTAGATCATAGCCTGTATTATCTTTACGCAGTGGGGTCAGCATATCCATCACCTCACCACCCATCAACACCACTTCCAGTCCAAGAATGAGGTCTCTGGTCGTGCCATAGCGCAGCACATTCACCCCGCCTGCATTGGTGGCCATATTACCACCGATAGAACAGCTACCTTTGGCGGCCAGATTCAAGGGAAAATATAACCCATCCATCGCTGATTTGGTGTGAATATCTTGCAGGATAGCCCCTGCCTGAACAGTCATAGACCGGTTCTGGATATTGACCTCTTCAATCTTGTTCATTTTAGACAGAGACAACAGCCAGTCTGAACCACTTTGGCTGGGGATACCGCCACCCACAAGACCGGTATTGCCGCCTTGCGGGACAACCACTTGGTGATGGTCTTTTGCAATTTCCAGAATTTTAGCTACTTCTGCGGTGGTGCGCGGTTGCAACAGAGCAGAAGCCTTGCCCTGATAAGCACGCCGCCAGTCTACCAGATGGCTGGCCATATCGCCTGCATCACATGAAATGCGATCAGCAGGCAGGTTCTGTTTAACGATATCAAGCGCGGTCATCTTTTAGGTGCCTTTTTATTTCACTTCAGCTTCTTTATATCTGCATCGCGCGGCGCAGCAGCTCGTTGCAGCCTATCATTGATGGCCAAACCCAGCCCCTGTGCTGTGATCGGGGCAATGGCAATGGGCTGGCCGCATGCGTCAGCTTGATGCAGAATATCAAATAGACGGGCGGCGGCTTCTGTCAAATTCCCATTGTCTGAGAGCTGAAAATCTGCATCTGCTATGCTTGCTCCAAAACCGATATAGGTCTCGCCTTCTTGTTTTGAGGTAGCATTCAGGCGCAAGGGTGCCTTTGGGGCATAATGGCTGGTTAATTGGCCTGGGGCAACAGGCGACAGGCTGGCTTCTGCTTCATCTGATGACGCGGCATATGGCTCTATCGCAAAACCTGTTACCTGTTCAATATCTTCAGCTGTTACAGGCCCGGGGCGGAGCAAGATAGCTGTATCACCACGCATATCTAAAATGGTGGATTCAAGGCCGTCAGCACAAGGACCGCCATCCAGAATAAGGCTTATCCGATTTTTTAATTGTTCGGCGACATGCTGGGCTGTAGTCGGGCTGAGCCGGCCTGACAGATTAGCAGATGGCGCAACAATGGGACCGCCAGTTTCGGTGATCAGCGCCCTTGCATCTGGATGGGAGGGCATACGCACCGCCAAGCTGTCCAACCCGGCACTGGCTAATGCAGCTACTTGGCATGTCTCACTGCGTTTGAGCACAAGGGTCAAGGGACCAGGCCAGAAGGCTTGTATCAACTGCTGCGCTGACTTTGTCAGTTCTACATCACCGGCCAGCATCTGTTCATTTGCATAATGCGCTATGAGCGGGTTAAAGCTGGGTCGCTCTTTAGCGGCATAAATGGCGGCAACTGCCCGCGCATCCGAAGCCAAAGCGCCTAAACCATAAACTGTTTCGGTCGGAAAACTCACCAGCTCACCTGATTTCAGGCAAGTGGCTGCTTTTTTGATATGCTCTGATGTGATGGATAGGATAGGTGCGCTCATAACTGAATTTTTAAAAACTATTTGCCGAGATTTCAATAAATTGATTGGATCGCCATTGGCATTTTATTTAAAGGCTGGCAGTCTCAAATCTTATCTATCCTCTCAGATATGAATGGGAAAGGCCGGCGCGTTATCTGCCCTTTAGTTGGAGCATGTTCATGTGTGGACGTTTTACACTGACCACAAGTAATGATGAGCTGATGCAGCGCTTTGGTGTGTATATCACTGAAAATCTGCAAAAACGATGGAATATTGCACCAGGGCAGACCAGCTTAGTGATCAAGGCAGAAGATAAGCTTGGCCAGCTTTCAGCCTTTCAAGCGGCGTTTGGAACAGATATGCCCAAATCTGGCAAACGACTGATTAATGCGCGTCTTGAGACGGTAGAGGAAAAACCCACTTTCCGTCATGCGTTTCAAGCCACACGCTGTTTGGTACCGGCTAATGGCTGGTTTGAGTGGGCGGCCCCGAAAAAACCCTATTATATTCAGATTAAAGATGGGCGGGTGATGGCCTTTGCTGGTTTGTTGCTTAAGGATTTGACAGGCAAATCAGACAAGCCTCATTTTGTGATCATGACAGGGGCAGCAGAAGGGCATCTGGAAAAGCTGCATCACCGCACTCCGCTGGTTTTGCCGCAGGGATGCTGGCAGGACTGGCTTGGCGGCGATATCACAGCGGCAAGGCGATGTCTCATCCCGCCGCGCAGCACCTTTTTTACCGCCCATGCGGTATCCAATGATGTGGGCAAAGTCGCCAATGATCATGAAGGGTTGGTGCGCCCGATAGACCCAATAGCTGTGGCAGAACAAGAGGCGCTCCTCTGACTATCTTGTCAGGCAACAAAGGCCTATCAGATAGCAGAAGGGCTGGCTTCACGGACCAGCTTGGCATAGATGTGCCAAAGCATCAGCGCCGCTGCGCCGCGATAAGGACGCCAAGCTTCGGCTGCTTTATTCATTTCAGCGTGACTGGGCCTTTTTTCAAGCCCTTTCAGGCGTTTCAGCCCTTCTTGCAAGGCCAGATCATTGCCAGGCCACGCATCCATATCGGCCAGCGCAAAAAGCCTATAATTGTCGGCTGTCCAAGCGCCAATGCCGCGAAAAGAGACAAGTTCTTCTTGAACAGCTTCACCGGATTTATCTGCCAGCGCATGAATGTTCAATGCACCTGTAACCACAGCGCGTGCCAGATCAATCAGATATTCTGATTTGCGCCCTGAGATGCCGAGATGTTGTAAATCGACATAATCCAGACTGGCAAGAGCAGGGGCATCAACCCAGCCCCTATCCTCAAGGCGTGACCATAGGGTGGTTGCCACCGCGCGTGAGATTTGCTGGCCGAGGATGATACGTGCGAGGCTGGCGTAATTCTGTGCCATAAAGCGATCTGGCGGATCGCCCCATTTGGCGCGTGCCCCTGCAAAATCGCTGTCTTTTGCACATAGCCCGTCAAGCGCCGCTTTAAAAGGCAGGATTGTTTGGGCCTGTGTCATTTGTTCCATTTATCGGGCCTTCTTTTTCTGCGTTGAACATCGCGCTCATCTCACCCTATAGTAAGAAAGCCTATGCGTCTTTGTTCAATCTTTATTATTTTCGGTCTGAATGTAGCCGCTGGATGCAGGTCAGTTAAAAAAAGGGCCTTAACAGATGTCGCCATCAAAAAGTACCGCCCGCAATGAGGCTATGCACACACCGCCAGCTTCTCCAAATGGCGTGCTGGTCTGGGATTTGCCATTGCGGCTGTTTCACTGGGCATTGGTTGTCTGTATCATCGGGGCCATCATTTCTGCCAAACAAGATATGATGAGCCTGCATGAACGCTTTGGTTTGACGGTCATGGGTTTGTGTCTTTTCAGGCTCATTTGGGGATTTATCGGCTCTGAGAGCGCACGTTTCCGTCATTTTTTGAGAGGACCACGCGCTGTTCTGTTGGTCATTGCAGATATTTTTCGGCGCAAATCTTCATCAGGTGCTGGCCATTCTGCCCTTGGCGGTTGGGCTTCACTTGCCCTCATTCTTCTGCCTGCCTGCCTCGCAATCACCGGCAGTTTTTCCTCAGACGATATTCTGTTTGACGGCCCTCTGGCGCATATGGCCTATGAGCGTATTCAAGAGACGACACGTCTGCATCATCGCCTGGGCAATATCTTGTTTGTTCTGATTGGATTGCATCTGCTGGCGATGCTGGTCTATGGCTTCTGGCTGCGCCATAATTTGGTCCCAGCCATGATACATGGCCGCAGCCGACACGCTGATAAGCCTGTGCAGCTGGTATCCAGCGCGCGCCGTGCCGTTGGGTTGGTGCTGATGATTATTCTGGTCGCAGTGTGTCATTTACTACCGCTATTGCGACCAGCCTATTTTTAAGATTTAGTATTTATAGCTGCGATGACAGCTTTTACAGGTTGCGCCAAGTTCCTGCATCGCCCCGCCTATGGCGTTTGCATCACCGGCCTCAGCTGCCTCTACCACCCGCAAAGCGGCTTGTTGATTGGCTTTGGCTAGTGCGCTGAAATTTTCAAATTCCTGCCAGATTGCAGGGTTGGTCCCAGCGCTTTGTGAACCTTCTGGGAAATAATCCGGCATGACCGCTGCCCAATCTGCGATAGATTGTGCGTTTTCAGCAATGGTTTCAAAATCACCGGCCCCAAGCAGGCGTCCGATTTGGCGCATTGCCATAACATTGCCTTTAAAATTGGCTTTGCGTTCAGCCACCACATCTGCCTCAGCCTGAGAGACGGGCATCAGGGTGAATGACAGGCTCGCCCCCATCATCAAGAGAGCCAGAGCTGATGTTGAGAAATGAGAAGAAATGCGCATCATGTTAAATCCTATATTGCATCCAAAGCCAGTGATGATGGTATAAACAGCTATATTCTATACTTATATTCTGGTGTTTTGGATGTATGGCAAGCCATTTTAAACACACAGGCGGGGTGTCTAAAAATGACAGCAAATCTGATTGGGGCTGGCTTATCTGTACTGGCTGTCACATTCGGCCTTATCACTGGTGTGCTGGTGAAATTACTCTCGCTTGAGGGTGTTTCCATTTTGGTGATCTTATTTTACCGTTTTTGGCTTTCCTTGCCTTTGCTCTTTCTGGCCGCCTTTTTGTTCCGCCGAACCAAAATGATGCAGATCGGCAATCGCAAATTGCTATTGATGCGTTGTGTGCTGGGGACAGCAACCATCACCTTGTGGTTTTTAGCTTTGCGCTATGCACCGTTGGGCCTCGCCGCGGCCATGTTCCAGAGCTCGGTTCTTTTTGTAACCTTACTGGCTCCTTTCTGGCTGGGTGAGAAGGTGGGCCCCTATCGTTGGTCCGCTGTTTTGCTAGGCCTAATCGGGGTGTTTATTATTACCAACCCGTTTAATGCAGATTTATCCATTGGTGTGCTATTTGGGGTGGCCGGCGCATTATTGATGGCGGTTTTGAATATTTTGCTGCGCCAGCTTGGCAAGACAGAACATCCGGTATCAGTTGCTTGCTGGTATAATTTATTTGGCGGGATTGTGATATCTTTGATTGTTTTGCTATCGCCTTATCTGAATATGGGTCTGCAAATAGCCTGGCCTGATCTCAGCCAGCCAAATAACGATAGGCTGTTGCTTTTACTTGTTTTGCTTGGGGTGGCTGGCTCGTGCCTTCAAGTGTCGGTCACGAGCTCCTTTCGATATGGCGAGGCGGTGGTGGTCTCTAGCCTGCGTTATCTTCAAGTCCCGGGCGGCGGGGTTGTCGGTTATCTGTTATTTTCAGAAGAGCCTACAGGGCTAGAATTATTCGGTGCCGGCATAGTGGTTTCTGCCTGTCTGTTTATCTTATGGCGTGAAGTGATGTTGATGCGAAAACATGCAGCCTCTGCAAATTAGGCTTGGCCAGCCATAGAACAGAACTTGACAGATTTGGGATCGCATCGCCAATATGCCGTCATTTGCCAGTTGGTAATCTTTAACAGATATATATTCAGATAATCGGGAAATAGGTGTGATGTCAGACAGGTTAATGCGGGTGATGGGTGAACTTGAAGTCCACCAGCTGAATATCAAATCAGATGCGCCGCGCGCAGTGCCAGCCGAGTTGGCTAGCCTGGATGACCAGGTAAACTGGCTGGGGCATATGCTCGATACCGGTCTGCAATCTGAGCCATTAGAAGCAGTGCAGGACAAGATGGATGCTGTTTGTGAAGCGATTTTCAACGCCCATGACACCGCAGATAAGCCTTTTCATATGTTGTTGGTGCTGCGTGAGAAATGGCCTGTGGGCTCAAAAGCCAAATTCAAAGTTAAGGCAGATAAGGTCGGGGCAAACCACACCTATCTGTCTATTTTCTGTACGGCACAAGATCTGGATGATTTTGAGGATAGCGAAGCGGTTCAGCGTGCTGAATTGCAAGCTTTGAGCGCTGAGGTGCCTAAGCTGAAAGCTGGCCGCAAGAAATTTGCTAATTCTTCTGCGGTTCACGGCTTTGTGCGTCAGGCAGAAGGTGGGCGTTAACCCAGCCGTCTCACGCTAGTTATCCTCATTTAGCTCTGGCAAATCGCGATAGAGGTCTAATGCCTCTGGATTGGCCAGTGCTTCGGTGTTTTTCACTGGCCGGCCATGTATCACATCACGTACCGCCAGCTCGGTGATTTTGCCAGAGCGGGTGCGCGGAATATCAGCCACCGCAATGATTTTTGCCGGCACATGACGCGGTGAGGCTTTGCTGCGAACAGCGGATTTGATCGCCTTTATCAGTGCTTCATCCAGAACAGCGCCCACGGCAAGCCGGATGAATAAAACCACCCGCACATCATCACTGATAGTCTGACCGATGACCAGTGCTTCTGCGACCTCATCAAAGGCTTCGACAGGCCGGTAAATTTCAGCGGTACCGATACGCACCCCGCCTGGGTTCAGTGTCGCATCTGAGCGGCCATGAATAATAATTCCGTCATGTTCGGTTAGGGTTGCCCAGTCGCCATGACGCCAGATCCCTTCAAAATGGTTGAAGTAAGCATCTTGATAGCGGCTGTTATCTGGGTCGTTCCAAAAGCCGATTGGCTGGGCTGGAAAAGCGGAGAGGCAACATAATTCGCCTTGCGTACCGCGCACCGGCTGGCCTTCATCATTTAAAACGGCGACATCCATACCGAGTCCGCGCGCCTGAATTTCACCTGCATAAACAGATCGCACGGGCGTGCCCAAGACAAAGCAGGACACAATATCTGTACCGCCGGAAATCGACGCCAGATGCACATCCTCTTTAATCGCCTTATAGACAAAGGCAAATCCATCACTGGTCAAAGGAGAGCCTGTTGAACAAATGGTTTGTAAGGCGCTGAGATCACAGCTCTTTGCCGGTTCATAACCTGATTTGCGCACCGCATCGATATATTTGGCTGACGTGCCGAACAGGCTGACCTCTTCGGTTTCTGCCATCTGCCAAAGCCGTTCTGGCCCTGGGGCAAAGGGATTGCCTTCATAAAGCACAATTTTTGCCTGATGGGTGAGGGCAGAAACCAGCCAGTTCCACATCATCCAACCACAAGTGGTGAAATAAAAGACCGAATCCCCTGGCTTAATATCAGCATGTAAAGCACCTTCCTTGATGTGCTGGAGAAGGGTGCCGCCAATGCCATGGACAATACATTTTGGCGCGCCTGTGGTCCCGCTGGAATAGAGAATATAGAGCGGGTCATTAAAACCCATCGGCTCAAATGCGGTAATCGGTTCAGCCTGATAGGCATCTGCTAGCAAGGCGGCCTGCGGGATAGAGGAAAGATCAGGTTGATCAGATAGATAGCCTTTCACCAGCACTTTGTGGATCGACGGCATAGCCTTCGTGAGCTGGGCAATAATCTCCAGCCTGTCAATCTCTTTGCCATTATAGCGATAACCATCCACTGTTACCAAAATCTTGGGCTCAATCTGGCCAAAGCGGTCACGCACTCCGCCAAAGCCGAAATCTGGTGAACAGCTGGAATACACCGCACCAATGGCTGAGCTCGCCAGCATGGTAATAACCGCTTCGGCAATATTTGGAATATAGGCAGCGACACGGTCGCCCTTTTGCACACCTTGTGCTTTCAGCCAGCCGGCCATCCGCATGGCCTTATCGGCGAGCTCAGCACGTGTCATCCTGTCCACTATGCCATTTTCATGGTGGCTTGCAATTGCCGCCATTGCGCCAATGTCAGGCTGGTCATAACCACAAAGCAAATTTTCGGCAAAATTCACATTCGCATCCGGGAAAAAACGTGTCTGCATCATGGCTTGCGGGCCATCTGATAATCTGGCCATCACCGGACCTGATTTATCCCCGATCACCCTATGCCAGTCCCACAAGCTAGACCAGAAGGCTTGTTTTTCGTCCACAGACCATTGCCAGAGTCGCAGGTAATCGCCTTGCCAATCATGGTAATTATGTTCTTTGAGCCAGTCAGCAAAAGCGACCAGACGGCTGTTATTCTTACGTTTTTCAGACGGGGTCCAGAGGAGTTGGCTGGTCATAAAGCACCTATCGGACGGCACAAGTGGATAACTTTTCAAAAGCGTTGCGACATTGTTTACATGATACGCATGGGATGAACAATCTTCAAAGAAGGAGGTGGGATGAATAGGCTTGATACTTTAATTCGAAGTGGTGATTTGTCTAGCGAGCAAGGATGTTTTATGGATAGCCTGCCCGGACGCTGGCTCTATCAGCCAGTGAATTTGGACTTGTTGGTTCAGTTGGAAGTGCTGGCAGATGACAGATATATGATTGTAAATACCACACTTGCGCGCGATGGTTCAGGCCCGCTCCTGGCCAGTTTTCTGTCTACTTTGTTGATCGAACAAAGCCATGCAAACAGTACGGACGGGCTTGGTGTCTGTTCAGGCAGTGTGTCTGTTACCTATTACAACCGGGTATATTTTGAAGGATTTGAGCGTCCGCGTATCCTCCGGCTGGTTGATAATTTTTGTCATCTTGTTTTTTGTCTGCTGGACATTTGATCACGCCGCAACAGGCACCCGAAAAACATCCTACAATGCCCCGCTTTTTAGAAAGGCGTTAAGTTAGACACAGGTCATTGAAAACACCATCTTCAGTGTTTATGTCTAGGATGCGCAGGCGAAGTCATTTTGGTCTTTGTTGGCGTACACCTAAATTTTTCAGACAAGAGAACACGCAGATGGCCTCAGACACACAAAATGACCATTTTGACTTGATTGTAATTGGGGCCGGTTCAGGCGGGGTGCGCGCAGGGCGCATTTCAGCTGGCCATGGTGCAAGAGTCGCTGTGATCGAAGAATCTCGTCCAGGCGGTACCTGTGTCATGCGCGGTTGTGTGCCGAAAAAGCTGTTGGTCTATGGTGCTTCTTTTGCAGATGAATTTGAAGATGCGGCCGGTTTTGGATGGCAGGTTGGACATGCTAGCCATGATTGGGGCAAGCTCATCGCAGCTAAAGATGCTGAACTTGAGCGGCTGGAAGGCATTTATCGCCGCCTGCTGGCGAATGCTGGTGCTGAATTGATTGAGGGGCGCGGCGTACTGACCGGTCCCAATAATGTGCAGGTCGCAGGGCGTGAATTGACAGGCGACAAAATTCTGATTGCAGTTGGTGGCTGGCCTGCCCATCCAGATGTGCCGGGCCTAGAGATGGCTATTTCCTCAAACGAGGCGCTGGATTTAAAAGAGCGACCCGATTCGATTGTGATTTATGGCGGCGGCTATATCGCGCTGGAATTTGCCGGTATTTTCAATGCGCTAGGCTCTGATGTGCATCTGGTTTATCGGAGCGATTTGCCCTTGCGCGGGTTTGATGAAGAGGTACGCAGCCATATTGCAGACTGCCTGACGGCACGTGGTATCACGCTCCATGCTGGCAAAACCATCTCTGAGGTGGCGAAATCAGAAGCGGGTTATGAGGTGATGTTGAGCGATGGCTCAGCACTTGCCACGCATGAGGTGATGGTCGCCACAGGGCGTAAGCCGAAAACAGATGGCCTCGGGCTTGAAGCAGCTGGGGTAGAGGTCAATGCCAATGGCTCTATCAAGGTTGACGCTTATAGCCGTACAAATATCGCCTCGATTTTTGCGGTGGGAGATGTGACAGACCGGATTAACCTGACACCGGTTGCCATTGCTGAAGGGCATGCGTTTGCCGACACCGAATTTGGCGGGATGGACAGAAAGGCAGATCACGCCAATGTTGCCTCTGCTGTCTTCAGTCAGCCTTCTATTGCCTCTGTTGGGTTGAGCGAAGAAGAGGCGGTGGCCAGCTATGGCAAGATGCGTGTTTACACCTCTCAATTCCGGGCGATGCGCAACACCTTATCAGGGCGTGATGAAAAGACCTTCATGAAATTGATTGTTGAGGATAGCACCGATATAGTGCGCGGCGTGCATATGGTCGGACCAGATTCAGCTGAGATTATGCAAGGCATTGGAATTGCAGTAAAAATGGGGGCAACAAAGGCCGATTTTGATGCCACTATCGGCATTCACCCCTCTGCGGCTGAAGAATTTGTGACGATGCGCACACCTACCCGCCTGGCTGAATAGTCAGTCTCCTGCTCAGGCCAATCTGCCCTTTGGCAAAGCGGGGTTATGCGTTTGGCTATGCCTGCAGGTTTCAAATCTATCGGAAATAGTCTGTAATTTTTGCATTTTCTTGTTTTCGGCTGTATTGTGTAGGCATAATTTCTGCCGCTGCGCCAAACAGGTGAAACGAGCTGTAATGCGGTGGCATTGAACGCTTTGAAAAAGGCGTTCAAAATCTTTTGGGACCAGAGGTTCCAGTTTGCAAGAGGAAGGACAGAAAATGGCCTGGAGAATTGATAGCTGGCGCGATTTGCCAATCAAACAGGTGCCACAATATCCGGATGCCGGAAAGGTCGCCGAGGTTGAGGCGCTTTTGTCTAAAAAGCCACCGCTTATTTTTGCAGGTGAAGCCCAGCGGCTGCGCCAGCGCCTTGGTGATGTGGCCAATGGCCAAGCCTTTTTGTTGCAGGGTGGTGATTGCGCCGAGAGCTTTGCTGAATTTTCAGCTGATATGATCCGTGACAGCTTTAAGGTGTTTCTCCAGATGGCGGTGGTGCTAACCTTTGGTGCCTCTATGCCGGTGGTTAAAGTTGGCCGGATGGCTGGCCAGTTTGCCAAGCCACGTTCAGCCCCGACCGAAGTGATTGACGGGGTGGAATTGCCGTCCTATCGCGGCGATATGGTGAATGGGATTGAGTTTAACGAAGCAGCGCGCATCCCCGACCCTGAACGCCTGCTGCGTGTGTATGAACAATCCTCAGCGACCTTGAATCTGCTACGGGCCTTTGCACAAGGCGGTATGGCCGATTTGCATAAAGTTCATGAATGGACCTTGTCCTACATCAAAGACAGCGATCAGGCACAGCGTTTTGAAGAGCTGGCGCTGCGTATCGATGAATGTCTGCGTTTCATGGAAGCCTGCGGGATTAATGCGATGACCAGCAATGCGGTTGGAGAAACAGATTTCTTTACCAGCCATGAAGCCTTGCTGCTGGGCTATGAGCAATCCATGACACGTAAAGACACCATCACAGACGAGCAGGGCTATTATTCTACCTCTGCCCATATGCTTTGGATTGGAGATCGCACCCGCCAGCTGGATGGGGCGCATGTGGAATATATGCGGGGGATTGATAACCCGATTGGCCTGAAATGTGGTCCAACATCTGATCCAGATGAATTGCTGCGTCTGATTGAAACGCTGAACCCAGATAATATCCCGGGTCGTCTGACCCTGATTTCACGCATGGGTGCTGATCAGGTCATCGATAAATTGCCGCCATTGCTGAGGGCAGTTCAAAAATCAGGTGCCTCTGTGGTCTGGTGCTGTGATCCGATGCATGGCAATACCATCAAAGCATCCACCGGCTATAAAACCCGGCGGGTTGATGATGTGATGCGTGAGGTGTCCGGCTTCTTCACTGCTCATGATGAGGTGGGCACCTATCCTGGCGGTGTACATTTTGAGATGACCGGCAAGGATGTAACAGAATGTGTCGGCGGTGTGTCGTCTGTGACAGAGCAGGATTTGGGCGATCGCTATCACACCCATTGTGATCCACGCCTGAATGCCAGCCAGTCTCTTGAACTGGCATTCCTGATCGCAGATTTGCTGAAAAAGCGGCGTGATCAGGCGGCTCCTCTCAGCCTGGCTGGCTGATTTCCAAGCTGAATACCGCAAGGCAGATTTCGCCTCTGCCTTGCCATTCGTGTTTTTTGCAGGATTGATGCCATGTCATCAAAAATGAATCAGGCCGATATGGAACATATTGCTGATAAGACAGCCCGCAGATTGGGGCCGACACCATCTGAGCAACCTGCTCTGACGGACAGCTATTTTAATCTGACCAGAGAGATTGTTGCCCAGCATGGTGATATGGATGTCACCTATGCGGTGTTTATGCGCAGGCCGGTGACCTCAGCCCCGCACTTGGCTATTTCATGGCTTAAAGACATGATGGCGGCGCGTGGGCAATCAGTTGACATCACGCTCTGCCAAAAAGAAGGGGCCTGGGTGGGTGCAGGTGAACCGATTTTATATATCACCGGTTCATTCCAGTCGCTGGTCGATTTAGAAACGATATTTTTGCAAAGGCTGGGCGCGGCCTGTGTTGCGGCCTATAATGCTTATCAGATGTGTATGGAATTGCCGAATGTGGCGTTTCTGGCGATGGATGCCCGCCATTGTGCCGGTGCTCAGATGGCTGAATTGATGGCCTATGGCGCGTCTGTTGGCTCACGCAAAGCCCGTTTAAAAGGTGATGCAATCGGTTTTGTCGGCTGTGCAGCAGATGCTACAGCCCATTTCTTTGATACCGATAAAGGCATGGGCACCATGCCACATGCGCTGATTGGTTATGCCAATGACACAGTGCGTGCGGCCGAAATGTTCCATAAAACATTCCCTGATAAACCGCTAACCGTGCTGGTTGATTATTTCGGGGCTGAGATCACCGATGCCTTGCGGGTGGCCCGTGCCATGCCAGCGCTCGCCCATGCTGGCCAGCTTTCAGTGCGCCTTGATACCCATGGTGGGCGATTTATCGAAGGGCTGGATACACAAGCTTCTTATGCGGTTCTGGATCGGCATGTGCCAGAGGCTATTCGCGGTTATCGCAGTGATTCAGAACTCAAATATCTGATGGGTACAGGGGTGTCTGCTGCCTCTGTCTGGTCGATGCGAGAGGCCCTGGATGAGGCCGGCTTTGATAAAGTCCGGATTGTGGCCTCCAGCGGGTTTGGCCCTGATAAATGCCGTGTCTTTGCGCTGGCCAAAGCCCCTGTTGATGTGATCGGCACAGGCTCATATCTACCTGAAAAATGGTCTGAAACCTACGCCACTGCAGATATTATTTCCTATGATGGTCAATCGCGCGTGAAAATCGGGCGCGAATTTTTGCTGCCAAAAGATGCAGAAGTTGAAGGGTAGACAGTAATGACACGCAAATTGCGGGTCGCGCTGGCCCAGTTTAACCCCTTAATGGGGGATATTAATGGTAATTTTGAACGTCTTTGTGCGCTCTATGAACGCGCAAAGGGACAAGAGGCTGATGTCCTGCTCACCCCTGAAATGGCGCTGACGGGCTATCCATGTGATGATTTGGTGTTGCGTGCTGATTTTATGGAAAAGGTTGCGCAAGCGGTCTCAGAACTGGCGCGTCTGACAGCTGATGGCGGGCCTGCCATTTTGCTAGGCGCACCCCATCAGGACAGTCAGACACTTACCAATTCAGTTTTTGTGCTGGATGAAGGCGCTATTCAGACACGGCGTGATAAGGTGCAGCTGCCGAATTATGGCGTTTTTGATGAAAAGCGTCATTTCACCGCCGGTGCTCCTGCCGGACCGGTTCAGCTGCGAGGTGTGCGCATCGGGCTTGCTATCTGCGAGGATATTTGGTCGTCAGAGGTGGCAGAAACGCTGGCTGAGAGCGGTGCAGAGATGATCCTCTCACTGAATGCCAGCCCGTTTGATATTACCAAATCAGACAGCAGGCTGGCGCATGCCGCCGCCCGCCGCGCTGAAACAGATTTGCCTGTTTTTTACGTCAATATGGTGGGTGGTCAGGACGAGCTGGTTTTTGATGGTGGCAGTTTTGTGCTGGATGGGCAGGGTAAGCTGGTTGCACAAATGCCACTTTTCTCTGAGGGGTTAGGGCTTGTTTCATGTGTTGAAACAGCCGGCCAGTGGCAAATAACAGGACAGATTTCTAAGCCTGCTGAAGGTGAGGCAGCACTTTATGGCGCATTGATGCTGGGTGTGCGTGATTATGTGGAAAAAAATGGTTTTCCGGGCGTGGTGCTTGGGCTCTCAGGCGGCGTTGATTCTGCCCTTGTGGCGATGCTGGCGGTTGATGCATTAGGACCTGAGCGCGTTAAGCTGGTGATGATGCCTTCGCGCTATACCGCCGATATCAGCAAAACAGATGCAGATAAACTGGCAGAAAACCTCGGCGTTGAGCTAGATACCATCACCATTGCACCTGCGATGGCAGTGATGGATGAGTTGCTGGACCCGCATTTTGATGGGCGCGCAGCTGATATTACCGAAGAGAATATCCAATCTCGTTTGCGCGGTTTGCTGTTGATGGGGCTGTCTAACAAGCTGGGCCATATGGTATTGGCTACTGGCAATAAATCAGAATATGCAGTGGGCTATGCAACGCTCTATGGCGATATGTGTGGCGGTTATGCCCCGCTCAAAGATGTCTGGAAATTGCAGGTCTTTGCTTTATGCAATTGGCGTAATGGGGCGATGCCACGTGGTGGTCTGGGCCCTGAAGTTGCGCCTATCCCAAGCCGCATCATCACCCGCCCGCCTTCTGCAGAATTGCGCGATGATCAAGAAGATACAGATTCGCTGCCAGCCTATGAGATGCTAGACCCGATTTTGCAAGCTCTGACCGAAGAGATGGTAGATTGTAAGACTATTATTGAACGCGGCTTTGACTCAGCCGATGTGATGCGTGCCTCTGCCTTGTTATTCAGGGCTGAATATAAACGCTTTCAAGCGGCCCCAGGTCCAAAAGTCTCTGTGCGTGCCTTTGGCCGCGATAGGCGTTTGCCGCTGACCAGCCATTATCGACCAGATGGCAGCTGAGCCATGCGTGATATAACTGACGACATAAATGAGTAATATGAGATAAGTGATGACTGAAAAAGTCCGTTTTGCCCCCAGCCCGACAGGGCATCTGCATATGGGAAATCTGCGCACCGCGCTGATTAATTATCTATTTGCCCGCAAGGCAGGTGGCCAGTTCATGCTGCGCATTGATGATACGGATACAGAACGGTCCAAAGCAGAATTTGAAACAGCCATTCGGGCTGATTTGAAATGGATGGGCATGCAATGGGATGTTGAAGATCGCCAGTCAGAACGCCTAGGCCGCTATGATGAGGTGCTCGCCCAGCTGCTTGAACAGGGCCGTGCCTATGCTTGTTATGAAACCGCAGAAGAATTGAATCTTAAGCGCAAAGCCCAGTTGATGGCAGGTAAGCCACCTGTGTATGACCGTGCTGCCTTGCGGCTGAGCGATGCTGAAAAAGCCCAGTTTGAGCGTGAGGGCCGCCGGCCACATTACCGCTTTAAGCTAGATCAAGAAGCAGAAGTGCGCTGGCATGATCTGGTGCGCGGCGAGGTGGCGTTTCCGATGTCCAGCCTGTCAGACCCGGTTATTTTGCGTGAAGATGGGCGGGTGATTTACACCATGGCCTCGGTTGTGGATGATGCCGATCATGGTATCACCACCATTTTGCGCGGCGAAGACCATGTCACCAACTCAGCGGCGCAAATCCAGCTTTTTGAAGCGATTGGCGCAACCCCGCCAAAAATGGGGCATCTGGCCTTGCTGGCAGGGGCAGATGGGGAAGGGCTCTCAAAGCGCCTTGGCAGCCTGTCTGTCCAGCAATTACGCGAAGAGGGCATTGAAGCCGGCGCGATTTCCAGCTTGCTGGCACGCATCGGTACACCTGATCCGGTTGAGCCGCATGCCCATTTATCAGATGTTGTTGAAGGGTTTGACCTTAACCGATTTGGCCGGGCAACCGCAAAATTTGACCCAGCTGAGCTGGCGATGGTGAATGCGCGTATCCTTCAGCATTATTCGGCTGATGATGTAGCAGCGAGGTTGGTAGAATTAGGTATTACAGGTGATATCACCTGCTTCTGGCCAGCGGTACGCGGCAATCTGAACAAACTCTTAGAAGCAGCCGATTGGTGGGCGGTGTGCACTGGCCCTATCACCCCGGTGATTGAAGATGCACAAGTGTGTGCGGCGGCGATTGACCATCTCCCAGAGGTGATTTCAGCTGATATTTGGAAAGATTGGACAGCGGCCATTTCAGGCCAAACGGGCAAGAAGGGCAAAGGGCTGTTTATGCCACTGCGTCTGGCACTGACCGGTCAAGCACGTGGCCCAGAAGTGGCCGGGCTCTTGCCTGTCATGGGCCGCGAGCGTATTGCCAAACGTCTGGCCGGCGAGGTTGCCTAATGTCTGGCTTGTCTCCTCAGCTTGTTCTGCATAATACGCTGGCACGCGCTAAACAGCCTTTTCAGCCGGCAGACCCGTCTAGAATAGGGATTTATGCCTGCGGGCCAACTGTTTATGACCGCATCCATGTTGGCAATGCACGCCCGTTGGTGGTGTTTGATGTATTGGTGCGTGTGCTCCGTCATCTCTATGGCCGGGGCGCTGTTTGTTATGTGCGCAATATCACCGATGTAGATGATAAGATTAATGCCCGTGCGGCTGAGCGCGATATCGATATCCGCCAGCTTTGTGAAGATACAATCAGCTGTTTTCATGAAGATGCAAAGTCCCTCAAGGTATTGCACCCTGATGTTGAGCCACGCGCCACTGATCATATTGCAGAGATGATTGCCCTCAATCAGACATTGATTGAAAAGGGTCATGCCTATGCTGCTGAAGGCCACGTGCTTTTTGATGTCAGCTCTATGTCTGATTATGGCCAGCTTTCTGGCCGATCTATGGATGAGATGATCGCTGGTGCACGGGTGGAAATTGCCCCTTACAAGCGCAATCCGGCTGATTTCGTGCTCTGGAAACCATCTGAGCCTCATCAGCCTGGATGGGACAGCCCATGGGGGTATGGCCGCCCTGGCTGGCATATTGAATGTTCAGCCATGTCAGCACGCTATTTAGGGGCTGAATTTGATATTCATGCTGGTGGCCTTGATTTGATTTTCCCCCATCACGAAAATGAAATCGCCCAGAGCTGTTGTGGCCATGGCACAGATACGATGGCTCGTTTTTGGGTGCATAATGGCTATGTAACAGTCGATGGCGAGAAAATGTCCAAATCACTGGGCAATTTCACCACTGTGGCACAAGCGCTCGAAAAACATCGCGGCGAGGCTATCCGTCTTGGTCTGCTCTCTGCCCATTATCGCGCCCCGCTTGATTTTTCAGACAAGCAGATTGCAGAAGCAAAAGCTGCGCTGGATAAGCTTTATGCCGCCACCGCTGAGGTGGAACAAAGCGCTGAGCCGCATGCTGATTTTCTGGCTGCTTTATGTGATGATTTAAATACACCGCTGGCTATCTCGGTGCTGCATCAACTCGCCAAACAGGCCAATAAAGGCGATATAAAAGCCGCTGCTCAGCTCAAAGCCAGTGCCGCTCTCATCGGCTTGCTAGAAGAAGACAGCCAGGTCTGGCTAAAAGGTGGGGCAAAGGCAGATGGGCCAGATGAGGCGGCGATTGAGGCCGATATCGAAGCACGCAATGCAGCGCGTAGTGCCCGTGATTTTGCAACGGCAGATGCGATCCGTGATAAATTACTGGCGATGGATATTGAATTGCTGGATGGGCCGGAGGGGACCAGCTGGCGCAGGCGCTAAGCATTTCAATTGGGGCAGGATTTGCGCCACAGGCTGAAACGCGATATAGACAATCACGCATGACAACAGATCTTTAAGTGAGCAGAGAAAAAAGGGACAGTCCAAAATGGCAGGCGAAAAAATCTGGCTATTTGATACCACATTACGTGATGGTGGACAGACTCGCGGTATTGACTTCTCTGTTGCAGATAAGCAAGCCATTGCGGCGGCGCTGGATGAATTTGGTATTGATTATGTTGAAGGCGGCTGGCCTGGCGCAAACCCGACAGATGACGGGTTTTTCAGTGCGCCACCGAAATTGAAGAAGGCCAAATTCATAGCCTTTGGTATGACCCGGCGTGGCGGGCGTTCTGTTGAAAATGATCCAGGCCTGCAAGCGGTGCTGGAACCAGATACAGATGGGGCCTGTCTGGTTGGTAAAACATGGGATTTTCATGTAACGACCGCGCTGAATACCACGTTAGATGAAAATTTGGAGATGATCCGCCAATCAGTTGCCGCTGCCAAGGCGCGTCTTGGTCTGGCGATGTTTGATTGTGAGCATTATTTCGACGGGTTTAAGGCCAACCGCGATTTTGCACTGAGCTGTGCGAGGGCTGCTTTTGAAGGCGGGGCAGATTGGATTGTACTGTGCGATACCAATGGCGGGTCTATGCCTGATGAGATTTTTGACATTGTCTCTGAGACAAAAGCCCATCTGCCAGACGCCAATCTGGGTATCCATTGTCATAATGACACAGGTCAGGCGGTGGCCAATTCGCTGGCTGCAGTCAAAGCCGGTGCACGCCAAATTCAAGGCACCATTAATGGCATTGGCGAGCGTTGTGGCAATGCAGACCTCATCACCCTTATTCCAAATCTGATGCTAAAATTAGGTTATGAGACCAGCATTGATAAAGACAAGCTTCCGCGTCTGGTGGGTTTGTCCAGGATGCTGGATGAGCGACTCAACCGAGCGCCTAATGCACATGCGCCTTATGTCGGTCAGGCGGCCTTTGCCCATAAGGGCGGTTTGCATGCCTCAGCTGCGCAAAAGGACCCGCGCACTTATGAACATGTACCACCTGATACCGTGGGTAACGAGCGTCATTATCTGATTTCAGATCAGTCAGGCCGGGCCAATATTATGGCGCGTTTCAAAGAGGTGGGGCTTAGCATCGATGCAAAAGATGAGCGCATTGAATATCTGATAAGAGAGATCAAACAGCGTGAATTTGATGGTTGGTCTTATGATTCCGCTGAAGCCAGTTTCGAACTTTTGGCCAGACGCTTTCTGGGCGAAGTGCCGACTTATTTTGAAATTGGCCGGTTTCGGGTCATGGATGAACGCCGCTTTAATGCCAAAGGCGAGTTGGTGGTGGAATCAGAAGCCTCTGCTGCGATTATAGTCGAGGGCGAAACCCACCATGAGGTCGCATTGGGCAATGGCCCTGTCAATGCGGTCGATGGTGCGATCCGCAAAGCATTGGGACGTGCTTACCCAGCTTTAAATGAGGTAGAGCTGATCGATTATAAGGTGCGTATCCTTGAGCCGCATGATGATACATCCGGTACTGGGGCAGTAACCCGTGTGCTGATTGAATTTCAGGATGCCAAAGGGCTGAAATGGCGTACGGTCGGCGTGTCGACTAATATCATTGATGCGTCGGTCATTGCCTTACAAGACGGCATGTTCTGGAAGCTGATGCAGTTAAACGGACAAGCTGGTCAGCATGTCTGAGGTCTCCTCAACCTCTCATCCAATATCAGATGATATCTGGCAGGCTGCAGGCTATCGCCCGCCGGTAGTGATATTGGCTCGCCCGCAAATGGGCGAGAATATCGGTGCCTCTGCACGGGCGATGAAAAATTGTGGCCTGATTGATTTACGGCTGGTTGCCCCGCGTGATGGCTGGCCAAATCCAGCTGCTGAACCGATGGCCGCCTCTGGCAAGGATATTATTGCTGAGGCGCGTGTCTATGACACGCTGGCTGCGGCTTGCCATGATATCAGCTTTATGATTGCCACCTCTGCACGTCCGCGCGATTTGGCAAAGCCTGTCTGTGGTCCGCGTGAAGCCGCCGGCATGGCTGTAGCCCATCACACCACTCATGAGACAGGAAGGGTCGCCTTTCTTTTCGGCTCAGAACGCTCCGGCCTTGATAATGACGAGCTTGCCTTAGCTGATTTAGTGGCGACTGCAGATCTCAATCCAAAGGGCATGTCGCTCAATCTGGCACAAGCGGTGATGGTGATGGGCTGGGAATGGCGCATGGCTTGCCTGCTGGATCAAGGCGGGCCTTTTTCAGCTGATGCACCTCAGCCTGCCGATATTGCAGAGCGTGAATTCTTTTTCACCCGATTAGAAGAGATGTTAGAGGCGCGTGGTTTCTTTACCGCTCCTGAAATGGCCCCGATTGTAAAGCGTAATTTGCGCACCCTATTTGGCCGCGCGGCACCCTCTCATCAGGAATTGCGCACGCTCCATGGTGTCCTTACGCTCTTTGCCAGAGCACCGCGAGATCCCAAATAGGAATGAAACAGGCCGGCAATGCGCTGTTAGCCTAGGAAATCCGCCAAATTTGCTTGACGGTCTTCATATTTTTTGTATTATGTGCGCCATTCTCGGGAAAGTGGAGTTCTGCCCTTGCGGTAGGGGTCCCGGCTAAAGGCGCAAGCCAGCGGCACTACCGGGCCAATAAAACAAGATAAAACAAGGACATGTGATAATGGCACCTAAAGTCGAACACAAGCGCCGCCCTTCAAAACATAAGATTGACCGCCGTCTTGGCGTGAATCTGTGGGGTCGTGCAAAATCTCCGCTCAATAACCGTTCATACGCACCTGGTCAGCATGGTCAGCGTCGCAAGAAGCCAACTGACTTCGGTATCCAGCTGATGGCGAAGCAGAAGCTAAAGGGCTATTACGGTAATATTGGCGAGAAGCAGTTCAAGAAATATTATTTTGAAGCTGTGCGCCGCCGTGGTGATACTGGTCTGAACCTGATCGGTATTTTGGAATCACGTATGGACGCCTTTTTATATCGCTCAAAGCTGGCCCCAACCGTTTTTGCGGCACGCCAGTTGATCAACCATGGTCACATCCTGCTCAACGGCAAGCGTTGTAACATCGGTTCTGTTATGGTCAAGGCTGGTGATGTTATCCAGCTGCGTGACAAAGCAAAAGAAATTCCAGCTGTTCTGGATGCCATCGCCTCAACTGAGCGTGATGTCCCAGAATATATCGAAGCTGATCACGATAAGCGCACAGCTACATTCGTGCGTGTCCCATCTCTGGAAGAAGTACCTTACCCAGTTCAGATGGAACCAAATCTGGTGGTCGAATATTACTCACGTTAAGTGACTATCCCGTCTGTTATGACGGGTATTGGAAATGCAAAAAGCACCGGTTTTGGCCGGTGCTTTTTTTTTGGCCTATTTTTTATGAATTGATTTAAGCTGGTATATCGATGGGTGAATGATTGTCATTTGCCCATCTGTTTATCGCCTTTGCAGATGGAGTAAAGCGCCATGTCTTTGAATTGGCCCAAGCCTTATTATGCCTGTATTTTTACCAATCAGCGTGCACAAACAGGCCAAGATATCTATGAGATGATGGCAGAGCAGATGGTGCGCCTAGCCGAAGAACAGCCAGGTTTTCTAGGTATGGAATCTGTACGTGATGAGGCAGGTCTTGGCATTACCGTGTCCTATTGGGAGAGCCGGGAGGCCATCAGGGCATGGGGGCAGCATGGCGCACATCTACAGGCCCAAGAGATGGGCAGGTTGGAGTTCTATAGCTGGTTTCAGCTGCGCATCGCCAAGATTGAAGAAGACAGAGCCTTTGGGTTAGAAAATCTGACAGACGAAACAGAAGAATGATAACAAGTCTGGTTACGGCTTGTTATATGTCCTGAGTAGCTCTGCAGCCTCTTCTGTGCCATATTTATAAGCCCAATCCAACGCGCACGCGCCATTGGGGCGGCGTGCATTAATGTCTGCCCCATTTGCCAATAAAATCTCAATCGCTTTACAATGGCCTTTGCTGGCTGCATCATGCAGTGGTGTGGTCCCGTCAGTTGAAACAGCGTTCACATCAAGGCCAGCATCAATCAGCGCGCCTATCGCTTCTGGCGTCCCTTGATAATAGACAGCCAGATGAAGTGCGGTTGAGCCATCTTGCGTACGCTCATTAATATCCGCACCAGCACCTATTTCAGCTGCGATATCCGCAGCTGATGCGCCATTTAAATAGAATTCAGGTTCTAGAAGTGACATGTCGGCCTGCCTATCTTGCCCAAAAGGGGCAGTTGAAACGCAGGCACCCTATCATGCAACAAGTTCAGGCAAGCGGCCTAGCCTTGAGGCTGAACATTAATGCCATGCGTGTTGAGCATTTCCAGCAATTCACCGGTTTCATACATTTCACGCACAATATCGCAGCCGCCTACAAACTCACCCTTCACATAAAGCTGGGGAATGGTCGGCCAATCAGAATAAAGCTTAATGCCTTCGCGAATGTCATTGTCATCCAGGACATTGATGCCATGAAAAGGCACACCTAAATGAGACAATACGCCCACAACCGCCGCAGAGAAACCGCATTGTGGGAAAATAGGGCTGCCTTTCATGAACAGCACCACATCTTCTGACTTGATTTCGGTCTCGATACGTTCTTTTACGGCGTTATTTAATTCACTCATTTTAACTATCCTTTATGCGCTTTCATCATCAGATTTTGGGACACGGGTTTGCACCGCCAGCGCATGTAATTCGCCGCCCATACGTCCGCCTAATGCCTGATAGACCATCTGATGCTGTTGCACACGGTTTTTGCCTTCAAATGCCTTTGTTTCTACAAAACAAGCATAATGATCGCCATCACCGGCCAGATCCTCGATACGTACGCTTGCATCAGGAAAAGCGGCTTTAATCAGCTCTTCAATTTCATGTGCTTGCATCGCCATCTGTCTGCTCTCCTGATTTTTCCAACTGATTTGGCCTGAACAACCAATGCGTTGCCAGCATTTATCAGCTTGTGATTTCTGGCAAGCCTTTTTCAAAAGCATCTGCCAAATCTGTCACAGATATGGTGTCCGCTTCACTGACTTTCAAGACAGCATCTGCGATAGTTGAGCCGATAAGGCGCGTTGCTATACCAGCTGATTCTGCGGCAGCCATAAAGCCATCAGCATCTTCAACAGCCACCAGATAACGGCCCTGCGACTCGCCAAAATAATCGGCATGCAGATTGTCACCGCCAAGCGTTAGTTCAGCCCCAGCTGAGCCAGCCATCAGCATTTCAGCCAGCGCAACCAGCATGCCGCCATCGCTGATATCATGCAGCGCCGCCATGGTGCCTGCATCTGCCTGTGCCAGCAAAAACTCACCTTGCACCCGCTCAAGCTCTAAATCCACCAAAGGCGGTGCACCGCCTGTTTTATCAGCCATAATCTCAGCATAGCGCGAATTAGAAAGCCAGCCTGCTTCGTCAGGCTTGCCGCCAAATTCAATCAGGCTTAGACCGGCTTGTGTCAGGGCAGTCTCAGGGGCTTTGCGCCAATCTTGCGCAAGGCCGACCATACCGATGACCGGGCAGGGCTGAATAGCTTGACCGTCTGTTTCGTTATATAAGGACACATTGCCAGAGACCACAGGCGTATCAAGGGCCAGACAGGCTGCGCCCATGCCTTGCACCGAGCCCACAATCTGGGCCATAATCTCTGGCTTTTCCGGATTGCCAAAATTAAGATTATTGGTCACCGCCAGTGGCTTTGCACCAACGGCAATGATATTGCGATAGGCTTCGGCCACAGCCTGCTTACCACCTGTCTCTGGGTCAGCTAGTACATAACGCGGGCTGCAATCCGTGGTAACAGCCAATGCCTTATCTGTGCCATGAACGCGCACCAGTGCGGCATCTCCGCCAGGCCCAACAATCGTATCAGCCATCACATGACTGTCATATTGCTCGTAAACCCAGCGCCGGCTGGCCAGATTTGGATGGGCCAACAGGGTGGCGAGCGCTTGGCTGGCCGGCATGTCTTGTACCAGCTCATCAGCACCCAGCTTGGCCGGTACAGGCTGTTTTTCATGGGGGCGGTCATATTCAGGTGCGTCATCGACCAGCGGATCGAGTGGGATATCGCATGCTGTCTCGCCATTTTTCAGCAGCACCAAACGCCCAGTGTCAGTCACCTTGCCGATGGGCATGAAATCCAGATCCCATTTTTCAAAAATGGCGCGCGCGGTTTGCGCTTGTTCTGGGTCAATAACCATCAACATGCGTTCCTGGCTCTCAGAGAGCATGATCTCATAGGCGCTCATCTGGGTTTCGCGCACTGGCACCAAATCCAGATCCATCTCCATGCCAAGGCCGCCTTTCGAGGCCATCTCAACTGAAGAAGAGGTCAGACCAGCTGCACCCATATCTTGAATAGCAAGCACCGCACCCGCGGCCATCAATTCAAGGCAGGCTTCCATCAACAGCTTGCCGGTGAACGGATCGCCCACCTGAACAGTTGGGCGCTTGCTCTCGCTCTCTTCAGAAAATTCAGCAGAGGCCATGGTTGCGCCATGAATCCCATCACGCCCTGTTTTTGCGCCGACATAAATCACCGGATTGCCGGGGCCAGTAGCCGCTGAGTAGAAAATCCGGTCAGAATGGGCCAGGCCGACAGCCATCGCATTGACCAGAATATTGCCATTATAGGACGGATCGAAATTAACCTCACCGCCGACGGTTGGGATGCCAATACAATTGCCATAACCGCCAATACCAGAGACCACACCTGAGAGCAGATGCTTGGTCTTTTCATGATCTGGTGCGCCAAAACGCAAGGCATTTAACAAGGCTACAGGCCGTGCACCCATGGTAAAGACATCACGCAAAATACCGCCAACCCCTGTTGCCGCACCCTGATAGGGTTCGATAAAGGAGGGGTGATTGTGGCTCTCAATTTTAAACACCACAGCCTGACCATCGCCAATATCGACAACACCAGCATTCTCACCAGGGCCTTGGATGACCTGCGGTCCGTCCACAGGCAGTGTTTTCAGCCATTTTTTGGAGGATTTATACGAGCAATGTTCTGACCACATGGCCGAGAAAATGCCCAATTCACACATATTTGGAAGACGCCCCAGCCGGTCTTGAATAAGCTGCCACTCATCTTGAGACAGCCCCATCATCGCGGCATCATCAAAGGTCATTGCACGTTCCATTTACTCAGCTCTCCAGCGCATTCAATGCTGCCGTCAGGAAACGACGCCCGCCATCTGAATGATGACCATTTCCCATCGCCCGCTCAGGGTGCGGCATCATACCCATGATCCGCCCATTATCTGAGCAAATGCCGGCAATATTTTCAGCTGAACCATTGGGGTTGAACGGGCCCGGATGCGCGCCCTCGCCATAGCGCAGCACGACCTGTCCATTATCATTAAGGCGGGCTAATGTATCCTCATCTGCGAAGAAATTGCCCTCATTATGGGCAACAGGGATAACAAGCTGATCAGTCTGTTCCAGATTCTGGGTAAAAACAGAGCGGTTGTCTGGTACAACAGACAGGCTGGTTTCGCGGCAAATGAAATTCAAGGCTTCATTTTTGACCAAGACGCCAGGCAACAGGCCGGTTTCCAGCAAAATTTGGAACCCATTACAGACGCCAAGCACCGCGCCGCCACGCGCCGCATGATCCAGCATCGCCTCAATCGCAGGCGAACGCGCCGCCAGCGCCCCGCACCGCAAATAATCACCAAAAGAAAAGCCGCCAGGCAGGATAATCAAATCCTGAGCATCAATCTGTGTTTCCTGATGCCAGATGAGGGCAGGGCGGCGGCCAGTGATCGATTCCATTGCCACCATCATGTCGCGGTCACAATTGGACCCGGGAAAGACCAGTATCGCTACCCTCATGATTCGCCTTCAACCTCGATGCTATAATCTTCAATCACCGTGTTGGCCAGCATGGTCTCGCACATTCTGGCAGCACGTTGACGGGCGCGGCTGGCATCATCTGTGTCGATATCAAGGGTGATGATTTTGCCAATACGCACATCACTTGCCTCAGAAAATCCAAGTGCGCCAAGCGATTGTTCAATGGCGCGGCCTTCTGGGTCCAGCACACCGTTTTTCAAAGAGATGGAGATGGTAACTTTCATCGTTTTATCCATTCATGATGCAGGTCAAAATTAGTCAGCAGCAGGCAGCTCTAGCCCCAGCCGCCTGGCGATTTCAGAATAGCCTTGAACCAAATCGCCCAAATCACGGCGAAAACGGTCTTTATCCAGCTTTTCATTGGTCTGGCGATCCCACAGGCGGCAATTATCCGGGCTGATTTCATCTGCCAGCACGATAGAGGTCATCCCACCTTCTTCGAGGCGTCCGAATTCCAGCTTAAAATCAACCAGTTTGAGGCCGATACCAAAAAACAAGCCACGCAGAAAATCATTGATGCGGAAGCTGTAATCGCTGATCACATCCATTTCCTCATCACTGGCAAGGCGCAGGGTGAAGATATGTTCTGAGGCAATGACCGGATCGCCCAAGCTGTCATCTTTTAAGCAAAACTCTATCAGCGGCTCTGGCAAAGCATCACCTTCGGTGAGACCAAGGCGGCTGCAGATAGAACCGGCAGCTACGTTGCGAATAATCACTTCAAGTGGGACAATCTCAACTTTTTTGACCAGCTGACGCCGGCTATCAAGCTGAGAGATGAAGTGAGTCGGAATGCCGATTTCATCCATTGCGCCCATCAAATGGGTGCTGATCACATTATTCAGCGTGCCTTTGCCGTTAATCTGGGCCTTTTTCTGGGCATTAAAGGCGGTGGCATCATCTTTGAAATATTGAATGAGCGTGCCGCTATCGGGCCCCGGATATAATATCTTGGCCTTGCCTTCATAAAGAGGTGTCTCAGATTGGCTCATCTCTTATGCCCCTTATTTACCGGCCTGAAAAACACGGTTGAAAATCGTGTCGACATGGCGGAAATGCTGATCCAGATCAAACAGCGCATCCAGTTCTTCTGCGCTCAACGCCGCTGTGATTTCAGAGTCTTGCCCCAAACGTTCGCGATAGCTGCCGCCTGTCTGCCAGACATCCATCGCATGTTTCTGAACCAGACGATACGCATCTTCGCGGCTCACCCCTTTTTGGGTGAGGGCCAGCAACACTTGCTGAGAATGCACCAGACCGCCAAGCTTGTCCAAGGTCGCTTGCATGGCGTCTGGATAAACCAGCAGATTTTCCACCACGCCAGAGAGGCGGTGCAGGGCAAAATCAAGTGTGATGGTCGCATCCGGGCCGATAAAACGCTCAACCGACGAATGGCTGATATCACGCTCATGCCAGAGCGCTACATTTTCCATCGCCGGAATCACCGCTGCGCGGACCATGCGCGCCAGACCGGTCAGATTCTCAGTCAGCACTGGATTGCGTTTATGCGGCATGGCTGACGAGCCTTTCTGGCCGCTAGAGAAGAATTCCTCAGCTTCACGTACTTCGGTGCGTTGAAGATGGCGAATTTCAGTGGCCAGACGCTCAATAGAGCTGGCAATCACACCCAAAGCGGCAAAGAACATTGCATGGCGATCACGCGGAATGACTTGTGTTGAAACCGGTTCAATCTCAAGCCCCATCTCAGCTGCGACATGCGCCTCAACTGCCGGGTCAATATGTGCAAAAGTACCGACCGCACCAGAAATGGCGCAGGTTGCAATCTCAGCACGTGCAGCTTCCAGCCTGGCTTTATTGCGGGCAAATTCAGCATAATAACCAGCGAGCTTGAGCCCAAAGGTCACCGGCTCTGCATGAATGCCATGAGAGCGGCCAATGGTCGGTGTATATTTGAATTCTTCAGCGCGTTTTTCCAACGCCTTGAGCAACCTGTCAACGCCAGCCAGCAATAAATCGCTCGCCCGGGTCAGCTGAACAGCCAAGGTGGTATCCAGCACATCTGATGAGGTCATACCCTGATGCACAAAGCGGGCTTCCGGGCCAACATATTCTGCCAGGTTAGTTAAAAAAGCGATCACATCATGTTTGGTCTCGCGCTCAATCTCGTCAATGCGCGCAATATCAAAGGCGCCACGCTCCCACACCGCCGCTGCGGCTTCTTTTGGAATGACACCTAAATTGGCTTGTGCATCACATGCATGTGCTTCGATTTCAAACCAGATTTGGAATTTGCTCGTGGCTGACCAGATAGCCGTCATTTCGGGTCTGGCATAGCGTTCAATCATAGAAGAATACCTGTCATTTTTTGCATGAGGGGGCTATATCATTTTTCTGTAAAAAAAGCTATAGTAAAGCAGAGGAAAAGGCTGAACCGAGCTGGTTTTTGTCGATTTTAACAATGAGGTTGAGATGATTATCCGTCGCTTGCTGATCAATGCTGTGGCTGTGGCAGCGCGCAATCCTGCTGTCCGCAGAGAGGCGGGCAAGCTGGCACAAAAAGGGCTTGAAAAAGCGCGCCCGACCTTGTTGAAAGGGGCCAGACGCGCTGGTGAGATGAGCCGCGAGTTCAAACAAGGTCTGAGCGCATTGCGCAACCCTGAGGATAAATCCTAAAACCTCTGTCTCATCTCTGATATTGTCCCTTTGCCTACTCTTTTGCTTTTTCAGTGGATAGGCCGCGATAAATCGACCAGCACATCACCACCAGCAAGATCGCAAAAGGCAGTCCAGTTGCAATCGCCGCGGCCTGGAGAGCAACCAGCCCGCCACCAAGCAGCAAAGCAATCGCGACCAACCCTTCAAAAATGCACCAGAAGACGCGCTGAACCACAGGGGCATCTGTTTTGCCGCCTGCGGTGATGGTGTCGACCACCAGCGAGCCGGAATCAGATGAGGTAATGAAAAACACCACCACCAATACCACCCCGGCAAGGCTGGTAATCGCTGCCATAGGCAGGGCCTCCAGCATTCTGAAAAAGGATAATTCAGGCTGCCAGGCTGAGATGGTTTCAGACACGCCGGTATAGCCTGTCTCTGCGATTTGTCAGATAGCTGTCCCGCCAAAACTGGACATCCAGAACAGACAGACAAGGGTTGGAATCAACAGCACACAAATCACAAATTCACGGATCGTGCGTCCGCGTGAAATACGCGCGATAAACATGCCCACAAAAGGTGACCAGCTGATCCACCAGGCCCAGTAAAAAGTAGTCCAGCCATGCATATAGGCGGTGTCTTCACGCCCAATCCAGTTGCTGAGTGGGACCAGATACCGGCCATAATCGATGATGCCAAGGAAGAAGCGCTCTAAGATTACCAATGTTGGCCCGGCAATGAAAACAAAGAGCAACAGCAAAAAGGCCAATCCGATATTAAATTCAGACAGCCGTTTGACGCCCTTATCCAAACCGGCGACCACCGACACCAGGGCGGCTATGGTAATGCCGATAATCAGCCAGACTTTGACACCTGCGCCATCCCCTGTCCCAAACAGGTAATTCATGCCTGCTGTGGCTTGTTCAGCCCCATAGCCAAGCGAGGTGGCGAGCCCGAACACGGTGGCAAACACCGCTAGCGTATCGATCACATGACCTGTCCAGCCCCAGACCCTGTCGCCAAGGAGCGGATGGAACGCAGAACGAATGGTCAGTGGCAAACCGCGATTATAGCAGAAAAAGGCCAGGGCCAGCCCGACCACCGCATAAATCGCCCAAGGGTGTAATCCCCAGTGGAAGATGGTGGCAGCCATGCCTAGGCGCGCCGCATCGCCATTCACCGCCGAGGCTATGCCATCAAGCGGCAGTGCTTGCGAATGGAAGACAGGTTCAAGCACGCCGTAAAAGACCAGCCCGATTCCCATACCCGCTGCAAACAGCATGGCAAACCAGCCAAGGCGTGAATAATCAGGTGTCGCATCCTTGCCGCCAATGCGTATTTTGCCCAGCGGAGAGACAATTAAAAACAGGCAGAAAAGCACAAACAGATTGCCTGAGATCATGAAAATCCAGTCTGCACGCTGGGTGATTTCTGGTCTGAGCCAGCCGAAAAATTCAGCAGATTGTCCTGGATAAAAGAGGGCGAATCCAACCAGCAGGATAATGACAGCTGCTGAGATAACAAAAACAGGATTATGGATATCAAGACCGAAGGGCTGAATATTATCCTGCCCGACATTGAAACCGCGCCTTGATTTTGGCGGTTTTTGTGTTTCTGAAGGTGATGCCATGGTTTCCTCCGATGAAGATCACATTGAATGACAATGTGGTTGTGTGAAGGGGAAAACCTGTCCTGCCCCGAAATACCCTTATTCAATTTCTGCTATGTCTGTTATCTGGCGTATGTTGGCCGCCCTTTCATTTTGTATCTGTGCTCATCTCAGAGCAGGCCCATGCTCTTAAAGCTTTTACAATGCCGGCCCGCCACAATCAGATGATCATGCAACTCAACATCAACCGCGTTTAAAGCGTCTTTTATTTTGCGGGTGATATGGATATCGGCATCACTCGCCCGTGTGTCATGTGATGGATGATTATGAACCAATATCACCGCATTGGCATGATGGCGCAGGGCCGATCTGGCAATCTCACTCGGATAGAGAATCGCCTGATTATTCGTGCCTGTTGTCAGAATTTCATCGGTGATCAGACGATTCTGAGAATCAAGATAGAGCACCAGACAATGCTCAAGTTTCGCATGGCTCAGCTTGTCTGTCACATAGCGCAAAACAGCTTTCCAATTTTGCATCACCGGTTTGTCTGTCTTTAAATTATCGCGTGTCAGGCGCAGACCTGCTTCATTGATAACCCGCAACTGGCAAATCAGCGCATCGCCCACACCGGGGAATGCGCGCAATTCCTCATCTGTGGCCGCTATAACACCGCCAATGGATTTAAACTGTTTCAACAGCATTTTGACCAGCGGTTTTACATCACTGCGCTTCTGGACATTATAAAGGGCCATTTCCAGAATTTCGGCATCGCTCAGATTGGCGGCGCCATATTCAAGTAGCTTATCGCGCATACGCCCGCGATGTCCCGCCGATGCGTCCTGTACATCTGAAACCGGCAGAACGGCTTTCAGGCTGCCTGCCTCTTTCATCTGGGAAGTTTCGCGTTTCTCAGCCTTCTTTTCAGGCCGGCTCATATCCGCAGCTGGTTCAGAAATCGTCTCGCTCATAATAGGAGAGTATAACGCGAGAGTATTAATTTAACGTTAATTTTAGCGGTGTAATTCTGTGAAAATGAAAAAAATTAAACGCGGTAAGGCGGCTGGCTATGACCAGCTGGCGAGAGGGTGAAAATTTCAGCTTCCCCTTCTGTAATGCCGATTGAATGCTCAAATTGGGCAGACGCACTGCGATCGCGCGTGACCGCTGTCCAGCCATCATCTAGAATCTTGGTTTCCGCCCGACCGGCATTTAGCATCGGCTCAATGGTGAAAATCATACCAGGTTCTAGCACCAAACCTGTGCCAGGGCGTCCGTAATGCAGAACGGTTGGTGCACAATGGAACACGCGTCCCAGCCCATGGCCAGTGAAATCGCGCACCACTGAACAGCGGTTTTTTTCAGCATAGGATTGAATAGCATGGCCGATATCACCCAGCGTATTGCCAGGGCGTGCCACCTCGATTCCGCGCATCAGACATTCATAGGTGATGCGGCTGAGGTTTTTAGCTTTCACCGGTGGCTCGCCTACAAAATACATGCGCGATGTATCGCCATACCAGCCATCCAGTATAACAGTGACATCGATATTAAGGATATCCCCTTTTACCAGCTTTTTTGGGCCTGGGATTCCATGGCACACCACATGGTTCAGTGAAATACAGGTGGATTTTGGAAAGCCTTTATAATTTAGCGGGGCAGGGGTCGCCCCAGCCTTGATGATATAATCATGACAGATTTGGTCCAACTCGCCTGTGGTGATACCAGCTGCGACATGCGGGGTTATCATATCTAGCACTTCAGCAGCCAGACGCCCAGCCTTGCGCATGCCTTCAAAACCTTCTTTGCCGTGCAAAATGACCTGCTCACCGCGCATTGTTTTTCCAATTCATTTCTAAAATAGGGGCTTTCATTTCTTGCAGATAAGCCAATATTGTGGCTATGCCAAGTCCTGATTGTGTCTTTGCCCTATCAAGGTTGGCTAAATAGGACCTCTATTTTCACTCTTTTACAGGTTTTCACATGCCCAATCCAACAGCTGCCATTCTGGTCATCGGAGATGAAATTCTATCAGGACGGACCAAAGACAAGAATATCGGGTGGCTGGCTGAAGAGCTGACCGCCCTTGGCATTCAGCTGGTCGAAGCCCGGGTGATCGCAGATGTAAAAGAGACCATCATCCGCCATGTCGCTGAGTTATCAGCGGCCTATGATTATATTTTTACCTCAGGCGGGATTGGCCCGACCCATGATGATATCACCACTGATTGTGTGGCGGCTGCCTTTGACAGGCCTGTCTCTGTCCATCCGGAGGCGTGGGATAGGCTGATAGCCCATTATAAGGGCACAGATATTGAGTTCAACGAAGCCCGCCAGCGTATGGCCCGTATCCCTGAAGGCGCGCGCCTCATTGATAATCCGGTGAGCGCAGCCCCCGGCTTTATCCTTGAAAATGTGCATGTGATGGCCGGTGTGCCCTCTATCATGCAGGCGATGTTTACGGGCCTTGCCCCCAGCTTAACAGGCGGGGTTCAGCCAACACGTATCACGGTTCAGGTCCAGACTGGTGAAGGCAATATCGCCACCATCATGGCCGCCATCACCGCTGAATTTGAAGGGGTATCGGTTGGCAGCTATCCTTGGTTTAAACCAGGCCAGTTTGGCACAGCGATGGTGTTAACCGGCCTAGATAGCGCGCAAGTGGCTCGCGCTGCCAATGATGCGCTTGAACGTGTCCAACAAGCCGGCTTTCACGCCGCCATCGATGGCTAGGCCGCTCTGCTAAGGGTTTTTAGCTGCTCTTTTATCCTATCCTATCCCCATGGGCCCTTTTGGTGGCGCTGGAAACTGGGGACAGATGATTTGCGGCGCATCGCCGATAAGCTGACTTTGCTGGCGGTCTGGATGCCTGATTGTGAGCATTGCGGGGCGAAAAGCTGTACATCACGTCGCTTGAAAAACGGCACCAGGAGGGCACCAGCCACCGCCCCGCCCAAATGTGCAAAATAGGCGACCCCGTCTGGTGCACTCAACAAGCCTGAAATCTGGCCAAAGGCCCAGATGAGGAAGACCGCGAGTGCGGGTATATTCATCAGTCTGAAAAATACCAGCACGACAATCAAACATCTGAAATTGGCCCGCGGAAACAGCAGGACATAACCGGTGATCATGCCGCTTACCGCCCCTGAATAGCCGACCAGCGGTACAGGTGAGGTGGTATCAGTGAGCCCATGGACCAGATTGCCCACCACACCGCAAATCAGCACAAAGACCAAAAAGCGAAAATGGCCCATTTTGTCTTCCAGATTATCGCCGAGCAGATAGGCTATCCAGAGATTGCCGGCGATATGCATCACACTGCCATGCGAGATCATCGCTGAGAATAAGGTCACAGTCGGGGTAAACAGCTCAAAGCCTGGCGGTAGTGGCAAGATGGCCTCACCAAAAAACCGCGCTGGAATAAAGCCGATGACATAGGCCAGCTGCGGTGGGTATTGAAGCTGGAACAAAAAATACCAACCCAGCATAAAGGCAATCAACAGCCAGTTGATGAAGGGCTTGCGCAAAGTGGGGTTATCATCAAACAAAGGCAGGAAAAACATCAGCCCTCTATCCTGAAAAATAGGATAAGCAATGGTGCGATATGTGGTGGGGACACCCGGACTTGAACCGGGAAGCCTTATCGGCGGCAGATTTTAAGTCTGCTGTGTTTACCAATTTCACCATGCCCCCAAAAAGCACGCCCAGCCGGCCGGATAGTCTGGCCTTTGGACGCTTTCATCGCATGTGCCCTGACTATCTATCGCAAAGCGCAGGCTGGGTAAAGCCTTTCAAACCAGCTTTATGACCCGCCCAGTAATTTAAAGCGGTGCAAAAAGGCCTGACTGGCTTTGTTCGGTGAGAGAGGCGTCAGATCAATCAAGGCTGCAGCATCTTTGGTCCCGCGTGGTTTTGGGAACAGCTTGCTGGCTTCAAAAGGTGTGAAACCAGCCAATTCTGTAGCTTCTAACCAGGCGGCCATTTTATCAGCACGCTTGATGGATTGCTGAATATGGTCAGGCAGAATAGGTGGCAGACCAAAACGCAAATGTACCGCCTCTGTCAATCTGGCTTCGACCTGTTTGTAATTATCGGCTAGCACCGCCTTAAAGGGCGTGATCATATCGCCAATCACATATTCAGAAGCATCATGAAGCAAGCAAGCCAGCCGCCAGCGCAGTTCCAGCTTTGGGGCATTGCGGTGCATTAATTGTTCAACCAAAATAGAATGCTGGGCCACCGAATAGGCATATTTGCCTGAGGTCTGGCCATTCCAACGTGAGACACGGGCCAGCCCATGGGCGATATCATCAATTTCAATATCCAATGGGCTGGGGTTCAGAATATCCAAACGCCGGCCTGAGAGCATACGCTGAAAGGCTCGCGGGGCAGTATTGTGTGATTTGGATGTTGATTTTATAGCGCGCCCGCTCATTATCCTTGTCTCATACCCGATAACTTTTAGGTCTCAGCCATTTTCTGGTCAAATGGTGACCAATGGTCTAGCCTTTTTATCTTTATCAGATGCAAGTGCTTGGAATGCAAGATGATTTGCGTTAAGGGGTAGGGGCAATTTACCTATCGCCAGAATAACCGCCAGAATAACCGCCAGAATAACCGCCAGAATAACCGCCAGAATAACCGCCAGAATAATCGCCAGAATAATAGAAATATCACCATGGATTTTTTTGAAACCAGAGAGAGATATCGCAGACAAGAAGCACGTGGCTATATGGCCTGGCTGGTGCGTTTGATTGTGATCGGACTTGCACTCTGGCTTGGATGGGAATGGGGCGGCCTTGATACAAGGCGCCTGCAGCTGGATGCAGAGCTGGCCTTAGAAGAAAGCCGTCAGGATAATCAGCGCTTAAAGCGAGAATTTGACCAGCTTAATAAACGCTATCAAGAGCTCATCGCAGCACGCAGCTTTGGAGCAGAAGAAGCGATTATCGAAAATGAGCGCCTTGCAAAGCTGGTCCGCCGCCAGCTGGTCAACGGGGTGCGTATTGAACAGATTTATGAGGCTATTCAAACCTCGAGCCAGCCGGTGAATTGCCGCTTGGTCGAAGAAGTGGATATGAGTGTTTCCACTCCGCTTTACAACAGCCCGGAAAGCCGGCTTGCCTTGTTTGACGGGGGGTTGCGCATATCCCTTGAAGGCCAGAGCGAGGTGAATGGGAACAAAACATCACCGAATTTTGATGCCAACCAGCCGATTGATGTGCGCCTTATTTATCTGGGCGGACAGAAAATTGAAACAGGGGTTTTGCCGCTCGATTTGTCGGTTGCAGCAGAAAACTGGTTGCTTGATCTGAATTTTACCCGTTCTGTGTTGCCAGGCTATGTGTCTATGCAAGTGCGGTTATGTGCTATCCGCTGACCTTGGTGAGACTCAGACATCAGCCAGAATGCCACATCTCAAATAAATCTGAGACCATTGCATAATCGCCATAACCAAGGCGCGCGACTGGCTGGTATTTTGTGACATCCAACCTGCCATCTTCAATAAAGGCAGGGTCTATATGAATCCCCACTATTTCGCCAATCACCATCACGGTCCCTTGGATGGTGCCATCACCGGTCTGATAATCCGGCAAGGTGATATGCGAATAATAACGACATTCCAGATGGGCAGGGGCTTCAGCTACAAGTGGGATATCCACTATTTCACCTTGTTTTTTGGTCAGACCCGCGGCTTTAAATTCATCTCTCTCAGCAGGTAGAGGCTTTGATGATTCCATCATTTGGTTTGCAAGGGCCGCGCTCACAATATTCACGCCAAAGCCGCCTGTTTCCAGAATATTAGCAAGCGAGTCTTTTTGGCCGTGTACATTGTCATCGCGCCTGTCTGGCGCAGAGGCAAACATCACCATAGGCGGTAATTCCGACACACCATTGAAAAAGCTATAAGGGGCAAGATTAGCCACGCCTTCTTTTGAGAGGGTGGAAATCCAGCCAATGGGGCGCGGTGCAATCAGCGCTTTGAGCGGGGAATAGCGCAGCCCCATTTCTTTATGCTGACCGGGTTTAAAAAACATATCTCACCTCGTGAAATCTCGCTGTCTGAACAATTAGATAGTTGATCCTGATGGTCCTCTGAGCCGTAGAGATAACAAAATATCACAGCCATGTCAGGAAAGACAAAAAATGGGAAAAATCCTCATATTCGGTGCAACTGGCGGAATGGGCTCAGCACTGGCAAAGACACTGGCTGCTGCTGGTCAAAAAATGCATCTGGCTGGCCGGAATGAGACAGAGCTCAGCGCACTCGCTCAACAGCTCAATAGCACCTACAGTTTATTTGATGCAAAAGATGAGGCCAGTCTCTCAGCCGCGGTGAATGAGGCAGCTGGTGCTGAGGGCGTGCTTGACGGGCTTGTCTGGGCAGTAGGGTCTATTTTGTTGAAACCGCTCGGCCATCTTTCTGCCGCTGATTTTGCAGATACCTATTGGCTGAACACGATTGCGCCGGCGCTTGCCATCAAAGCTGCTATGCCTGCCTTGAAGTCAGCACAAGGCAGTGTGGTGTTATTTAGTTCAGTTGCCGCAACACAAGGCTTTACGGCCCATGCAGCGATAGGCTCTGCCAAGGCAGGGGTTGAGGGGCTGACACGGGCCCTGGCCGCAGAGCTGGCACCGCATATCAGGGTAAATGCGATTGCTCCATCTTTATCGATGACCAAAATGGCAAAGCCGATCACCGATCATGAGGCCATGGCAAAGGGGCTGGCACAGGCCCATCCGCTTGGCCGGCTTGGTCAGCCTGATGATATGGTTTCCATGGCCCAAATGATGTTGGCAAAGGATAGCTGGATGACCGGCTCGATTGTGGCGATTGATGGCGGGCGTGGCAGCCTGAGAGTCAAAGGCTAGTCTATGGCGGTATCACCACAAACCAAACAAAGTCATCACGGCGCGCGTCATATGCTGATTACCGGCGCGAGTGCGGGTATCGGCGCAGCATTGGCGCAAAAGGCCGCCAATACAGGCTGGGTCGTTTCTGCCTTAGCCCGGCGCACCGATAAATTAGAGGCGCTCGCTAAGGCCAACCCGAATATTCTGCCCGTCAAAGCAGATGTCAGTGATTTAGCCTCTTGCGAAGAAGCAGTACGGCAAGCTGTCTTAGGTCACGGGCCTATTGATGTCGCGGTATTGAATGCCGGTATTTATCATCCGCAAACCGCCCCGCCTGTTGATGTGGCCAGCTTTGAGGCGCAGATGGATGTGAATTACATGGGCATGGTCCGGATGCTCTCTCATATTTTGCCTGACATGGCGGCGCGCAGGGCAGGGCATATTGCCCTAATGGGATCGGTTGCCGGCTATCGCGGTTTGCCACAAGCAGCTGCCTATAGCCCGACAAAGGCAGCGGCCATTGCTCTGGCTGAATCGCTCAATTTTGATCTGGAACCTAAAGGCATTAAAATACAGATTATCAATCCGGGTTTTGTTGAAACCGATGCCACCTCGGTGAATGATTTTGATATGCCTGATATCATCACCTCAGAACAGGCAGCGATTGAAATATTACGTGGTTTAGCCTCAGATAGGTTTGAAATCGCGTTCCCAAAGCGGTTTGTCAGACAGATGAAAATGTTGAAATATCTGACAGATAGGCTCTATTTTAAGATCATGCGAGCCAGAACTGGCAAATAAGCACCCCTCACTCTGGTAAAAGGCGCATGACCGATGGCGTTATCGAAAAAACAACAAGCTGCTCTTTTTGCCTATGCTGACATTTTTGGGGCCATCTCGCCTGACAAGCTCAGCCCATTGCGCGAGATGCTGAGCGCGGATGTGCGCTTTACAGACCCGTTTAACCAGCTGGCTGGGCCAGATGCTTTTATCCATGTGTTTGAACATATGTTTGAGGTGATGAACAACCCGCATTTCGAAATTCTGGATATCGCCCAATCTGCACAGGCAGGCTATATCAAATGGCGGATGACTGGCGATATCGCGCTGAAAAAACCGATAGCCATAGATTTAACTGGCATGTCAGAAATACATTTTGATGAAAATGGCCTAGTGTGCGCGCATATTGACCATTGGGATTCAGCCAGCCAGCTCTTGGCGCATTTACCCCTTATAGGCGGGTTGTTTAGACCAGTTATGCGGCGCTTTTCGCTGCCGCAAAAATGAGGCTGTCATGCGGCTTTATCAGTAGCCGCATCTGCGCGGTGGAAAGTGATAAATAGCTCACCAAGCAACAGGCCAAATTTACGCACTTTGGCGCGGTTTAAAACAACGCCAGATGATTGCTGAACCATCAAATCATCAAAGCGCACTTTGACCCGTTTGCCATAAATATCGAGATAAAAGTCATAACGCCATTGCAACGCAGGACCTTTCAACGTGCCTGATGCATGGCCAGCTACATCTGCGCAGGTGCCTCGAAAGGCGTTATCGGCCTGACGGCTGATATACCAGACCCGCTCTTCACGCAGGCCATCATCAAATAAGAAACTTTCATGCAGGCTGAATCCATCTTCATGGGGCTCGCATTGTATGTCAGCTACAAATCGGCGTTGAACTGTTCCAAATCGGTCAACAAACATGCCGGATGCCTTTAAAAATCCAGTGAAAAACTCTTCTGGCTCAAAGCGGGCAGGGTGTGCTGCAGATTGAAATTGTGAGGCGTCTGGCGACATATCTATATACTCCTGACACCTATACGTCAGGAGATATCAAAACAGATTATACCCATTTCATCTGGTGAGATAAAGGCGGGGTTCAGGCATGACCACGATGGGTGATGAGCATCTGTTTTACATCAATCAGCCCGCGCTTAAAGCCGCCTTCACAATAAGACAGATAAAGCTCCCACATCCGCTTGAAGCGTTCATCAAAGCTGGTTGTCTGTGATAATTCTGGCCAAGCAGCTAGGAACCTGTCTCGCCATTCTGCCAGTGTGCGGGCATAATGCAGGCCATAACCATTGGCAGTGGTCAGCTCGAGACCCGATTGCTGGAGCGGCGCCTCAAGCGCTGACATGGAGGGTAACATGCCACCAGGGAAGATGTATTTTTGGATGAAATCAGGTGTCGCACGATAGCTATCAAATTGGCTGTCATCGATGGTGATGACCTGCAGGGCCGCTTTGCCTCCTTCTTTCAGAGACTGAGAGAGCTTGTCAAAATAGACAGGCCAGTATTTCTCGCCGACCGCTTCAAACATTTCAATCGATACGATTTTATCAAATTTCTGAGTCAAATCGCGATAATCTGTCAGTTGAATATCCGTCATTTGACTCAATTGGGCGCGTTCTAGCCGCTCATTGCAATAATCATATTGTTCTTTGGAAATGGTGATACCGGTTACATGCGCACCGCGCTGGCTGGCAGCATATTCCGCAAAGCCGCCCCACCCACAGCCTATCTCAAGCACGCGGTCACCTGGCTGAATCTCAGCCAAATCAGCCAGTCTCTTATATTTTTCAGTTTGCGCATCCTGCAAGCATGTCTGTTCATCTGCATAGACCGCAGAGGAATAGGTCATAGATGGGTCCAGCCATGTTTCATAAAACGGATTGCCCAGATCATAATGATAGGAAATATTTTTCTTAGAGCCCGACTTGCTGTTTTGATTCATCCAATGCTGGATTTTATTGAAAATCGCTTTGAGCGGCCCAAGCTTTAATTTGCTCTCCAGATAATCCAGATGCATCACCGCCAGTTCAATCAGGGCGGTGGTATCAGAGCTGCTCGCCTGGCCTGCCATATAGGCTTCAAAAAAGCCCATCTTGCCCTCTGAAACCAGCGCCACCACAGCCGCCCGGTCATGCAGTTGCATATCAGCAGCTGGACCTGGCTGAGGGCCTTTGACTGAGATTTTTTTGCCATCTGGCAGGGTTATATCAAGAGAGCCAAATTCCAATTTAGAGACCATCAGTTCCAGAAAACGAACACGCATCCGGTAAAATTGTTCATTTAACATGGCGAGTCTCCCTTTTAGTTGCTTTGCTGTGTGCGGGGGTAAGTGGGTCCGGTCGTGGGTGGAAACGCAGTCTTTTCCACCATAATTTCAAGGCTTCAACATGGATTGATAACAAAGGCCGGCTTGGGAACTGGCCTGCTTGCCAAAGCATTTTTAATATATCTAGTGATGATAGGCTGGTTTGCGTGCCACGCATGGTGGCGGTGAGGGCAGGCTTATTCGGGGCAAGCCAATATTTCACAATCAGCCTCAGCTCAGCTGCTTTTTCCTTGAAAAATAAATCATAAAAGCCGTCCATGTTAAAAAACGGCGAGACATGAAGTTTTTTATCACAACGATGTAGGCTGGCATGACCTGTCTTATCTGGCAGCGCAACATAGCTATGAGCATCACCAAATGTGTTGTGCACTTCATAAATGATCACACGGATATCACCGGCTAAATCACGACATAAAAACACACTTATCGGGTTAAAGATAATCCCCAGAATGCGTGGAAAGGCCAATAGCTGTATCTGCTGAATTTCAATATCTGGGGCATAGTTGTGCGCTATTTGACGTGCATAATCTGCCAGTGCAATTGGTTTATGTGATTTGGGTTGTCTATAATTCGGCCCAAAATCGCGTTCAGAAAAACTGACAAGGTTAAAGCGGTTTATACTGAAAAAAGCAGATTGCCTGCCCGCTTCATCAAGCCTGTCTAAATCGATTAGGACAGATAGCCCACGACGTGCCAGAAAATGTTTGGGCGCATTTGTCCTCTTATCACCATGGCGGGTATGGTGAATATCTGAGAGCACAAGATGAGCAGCATCTGACATAAAAAATTATCCTTTTTTAAAATCAGCTCAATCTATCTGAACAGGTTAATGAGGCAGCTCTGCCGTCAATGGCGCATCCATTTGGTCTGATACTGGCTGATAACCGGTGGTCGGACTCTGCCAAGATGGCTCAACGCCGAGTGTCTTAGCAATCGCCACCGCTGAGGCCAGCCCATCTTCATGGAAGCCATAGCGAGTCCAAGCGCCTGCAAAAAACAGCCCGTTCTTACCTTGTATGCTCGGTAATTTTTGTTGTCCGTCAATCGCTTTCTGGTCAAAAACCGGGTGATCATAGGCATAGCTACCATAAATCAGTTCTGTTTTTGGTGGCTGAGGCGGGTTCAATGTCACAAATAACGGCAGCTCATTTGGAATGGATTGCAGCTTGTTCATCCAATAGCTGACGCATAAATCATCAAGACCAGCGCGCGTGCGGGTTGGCGCGCCATAGCCAGAGAGATAATTCCAGCTGGCCCATACAGAGGTGCGTTTTGGCATCAGCGCATGGTCGCCATGCAGATAGACCTGGTTGGGCTGGAAATCAAAGGCACCCAATATGGCTTTCTCGTCATCGCTGGCATCTGAGATCAGCTTAAGGCTCTGGTCAGCATGCGCTGCCATAACCACCTTATCAAACCAGACATCACCTTCGCCCTTGATAGAGATCATCACCCCGCCAGCCTCACGGCGCAGGCCAGTGATGTCAGTCTGGGTGTGAATTTTCCCGGCCAGCGCTTGCTTAATTTTGGTCACATAACCACGCGAGCCGCCTTTGACTGTGCGCCAAACAGGACGGCCAGTGAAATCAAGAAGCCGGTGATTTTCCATAAATTTGATAAAGGAGCGGGCCGGAAAGCGCATCATCTCTTCTTCTGGACAAGACCAGATGGCTGCTGCCATGGGCAGAAGGTGGTCTTCCACAAACGCCTCATTCAGCCCTGTGCGGGTGATGTAATCAGCCAGCGATTCCCCAGCCGGTCCTTTTTTAACCTCATGCACAGCTGTGCGGTAAAAGCGCACCAGCCCTGATATCATCTGCCAATAGCGTGGTTTTAACAGATTGCTGGGTTGTGCCACCAAACCTTTGAGCGAGCCTTCATATTCACAGGCACCGCCATTAATCGAGGCGGCAAAGGACATATCGCTGTCAATCGTCTCGACATTCATCGCGTCAAACAGACCCATTAAATTGGGATAATTCAGGGTGTTATAAACAATGAAGCCGGTATCTACACTAACCGGCTGGCCCTTGACCTTCACATCAACAGTGTGTGCATGCCCGCCAATTCGGCTGTCTTTTTCAAAGAGAGTAACATCATATTTCTGGCTGAGTAGCCAGGCCGACCCCATACCGGCAATGCCGGACCCTATAACTGCGATACGCATCTGCTTTTTAAAATCCCCAATTAAACAAAGCTCTATACGTAGCTTTCCACCATGCGGATTGATAAATAAGGGAATTAAATGCCTTTTTGAGGATAGCTTAACCGTCTCTTGTCATAAGGCAGGCTAACAATTTTGGTGCCATGGCAGAAATGCACCAGCTTTTGGCCAGCGAACAGCGTTGAAATCGCTGGATCAAGAATATTCAACCCGCCAGTGAACCGTCCAAAGGCTGGCAAAATCAAGCGCTGATCATCCTGAATAAAGCATTTTCCGCTGAGCTGTCGTGCGCGTAATTTAAGCCGCGCTTTGGGGTGATAATGGCCTGAAATTTCAGCGGTGCCAGTTGGCAGGTCTGACATCGTCGCAATATGACAAAAACTAAGAGGGCCAAGGCTTATAGACTGGGCAGCACGTCCAGGCAAAAACTCAGGCAGGCTGGGGTCATGATTGCCTAATATCCAGACAAGACGCCTATCACTGGCGAGCCGCTCAAAAAAATGACGTGCTTCTTGTGGTAGGCGCAACGCCACCTCTTCATTATGAAAACTGTCGCCCAGCAAGATACAAGTTTCAACCGGTGCTCTTGTTAAAGCGCCTTCTAAATCTGCCAAAGTCTGGGGCGTGTCATAAACCGGCAGGGGCCCGGCTTTGGATTGTGCGGCTGCCTTTTCAAGATGCAAATCTGAGACTATCAACAGCCGCTCATCCGGCCAATATAGCGTGCCATCCGGATAGAGATGGAGCACAGCCCCTTTCAAGGTAATCGGGACATAGGGTTTATCAGGATTTTGGGTCATTTCAATTTAAGGCAACATTTCGTTGAGCAGTTCATTTTGCAAATCATCCAGCATCGCCTCTACGCCTGATGCGGTAACCGATTCGCGTCCGACTTCGAGCATAAGCGGAACGGCAAGCGGTGTGATACGGCTGAGTTTTCGATGGTCAATATGCCCTGAAAAACGCGTGAGCATATCTGACAGCCGCCGGATATCTGTCAGGCCGCGTGCTGCATCTTCCTGCGTTGCTTTTAACAGCATATGATCTGGCTGATGCTGGCGCAGTACATCATAAATCAAATCTGTGTTGATGGTGACTTGGCGGGTATTTTTCTCCATCCCAGGGCTTTTCTTGTCAATCAAACCTGCAATCGTGGCCACTTGCCGGAAGGATCGCTTAAGCATGCTGCTCTCTGCCATCCATTCTTCTAAATCATCTCCCAACATATCTGCGCTCAATAATTTATCAATGTCATCTGCAGGCTTCAGCGACCAAATCGCAATCGCATAATCGGTGGCTACAAAACCAAGTGGCTGATATCCCGCCCGCTCCATGCGTTTCGTCAGCAGCATGCCAAGTGTCTGATGGGCATTCCGGCCTTCAAAACAATAGGCCACCAGATAATGTTTTGGCCCGCGCGGAAAATTTTCTACCAACAGGCTTTTGGTATCTGGCAAGCGCGATCGTTGTTTTTGTATCGCCAGCCAGTTCTTTATCTGATTGGGTAAATAGTGCTGTATATCAGGGTCTTGCAGAATTTCACGCACGGTTTCTGCCATATTGACGCTGAGCGGCAGACGCCCGCCTGCATAGGCCGGGACTTTCGGTTCAGTAGAAACAGTCGGCCGGCATTCCACCACCATCCCTTTCATACCGACATATTCCAGCATTCGGCCAGCGAAGATAAAGCTGTCGCCTGAGACCAACCCTTGCACAAAATATTCTTCCACCTCACCGAGGACCGGCCCACCCTTGACCCGCACTTTAAGGGTACCTGATTCCACAATCGTGCCGACATTCATGCGCCAGCGTGTGGCCACCTGCCGACTGGTCAGACGCCAGGCACCATCTACCCCGCAGACCAGCCGTTGAAACTGGCTATAATGTTTGAGCGCATAACCGCCTGTAGATACGAAATCCAACACCTCATCAAATTCAGCGCGGCTGAGATTATGATAGGGAGGGGCTGTTTTGATCTGCTCATAGAGGTTGTCAGCGAAAAATGGGCCAGAAATCGCTCGCCCGATAATATGCTGAGCCAACACATCCAAGGCACCGCGATGTTCTGGCAGCCGGTCCAATTTTTGGGCACGTACATTCTGGCGTGCTGCAATCACCTCTAACATTTCAAAACGGTTGCCAGGTATCATGATAGCCTTAGAGGTTGCATCCAACCTATGTCCTGCCCGGCCAACACGCTGAACCAGCCGCGCGGTCCCTTTTGGAGCACCAACCTGAATCACCAAATCAATATCAGCCCAGTCAATGCCCAAATCCAAAGAAGAAGTAGCGACCACGCCATCTAAGCCGCCAGCGGCCATCGCGGCTTCTACTTTTTTGCGCTGGGCGCTATCAAGCGAGCCATGATGCAAGCCGATACGCAGATTTTTATCGTTGATATGCCAGAGCGCCTGAAACAGCAATTCAGCCTGTGCGCGGGTATTGACAAAGACCAGCACCATTTTATGGCTCTCAATCAGCTGATAGATATCCGGCACGGCATAGGCAGCTGAATGGCCAGCCCATGGCATCTCTAAATCATCACGTTGCAGAATATCTAGGCTAAGCTTTTTATTCAGATCAGGTTTAACGATTTCCACCCTATCTGGCGTTTCAGATAAATAAGGGGTGATTTGGCTGGCATCTGCAATGGTCGCAGATAGGCCAACGATGCGTGCTTGCGGGGCCAAGCGGCGCAAGCCGGCAACAGATAATGAGAGCAAATCACCACGTTTTGTGCCAATAAGCGCGTGTATTTCATCTAAAATAATCGTCTTCAGCCCGCTGAATAATGTGGTGGCCTCTGGCCAGGCCAGCATCAGTTCGAGTGATTCTGGTGTGGTAAGCAGAATTTGCGGCGGTGTTTGGCGTTGCCGGTTACGCTGAGCGGTTTTGGTATCGCCCGTTCTGGTCTCAATCGTCAGCCCTAACCCCATCTCTTGTGCTGGCTTTTCCAGATTGCGCGCAATATCCTCAGCCAGCGCTTTAAGCGGTGAGATATAGAGGCTGTGCAAACCTGCTTGAGGGTTTTGATGCAAATCAATCAGGCTGGGCAGAAAGCCTGAGAGGGTTTTGCCAGCACCGGTGGGGGCGATCATCAAACAGGATTTATCATGGTGTGCATGGACCAGCATCTCCTGCTGATGCGGGTAAATTTGCCAGCCATGTGTTTCAAACCAGCCCTGAAATAAATCGGGCAGCAAATCAGGCAGCAAATCAGGCAGCAAATCGGGTGTCAAATCAGATGCAGCTTTTCGTAAATCGCCCACTTGTTTTTTATTCCACAACTTCGCATGTTAACTGACAACGGGTGCACCCTTGTTCAGATGTAGCGCACCCAAGGGCCAGTTGCCAGATGTGGCTGGTCATTTCTTTTGTAGGGTTTTGGGGCGCAATCAGTTTGTCTGAGCCACAGCTGAGGCGTGAAAAAAAATAAACGCATTGCCGATGCGACAAGAAAAGCCGGAGAACACCCGCATGATAGAGCTTTATTACTGGTCCACACCAAATGGCCATAAAATCAGCATAGCCTTAGAAGAGCTCGGTCTCGATTATCAGGTCAAATTCATCGATATTGGCAAGGGCGAGCAATTTGCCCCTGATTTTCTAGAGATCGCCCCGAATAACCGGATGCCAGCCATTATCGACCATGATGGTCCTGATGGCGCCCCTGTTTCCATCTTTGAATCAGGGGCTATCCTGCTATATCTGGCTGAAAAGACAGGCCAGCTGATGCCGCAAGATAGACGCGGTCAGATTGCGGTGCATGAATGGCTGATGTGGCAAATGGGCGGTTTCGGCCCGATGCTGGGTCAGGCGCATCATTTTAATTTTTATGCGCCTGAGAAAATTCAATATGCGATGGACCGCTATTCCAATGAAGCCAACCGGCTTTATGGTGTGTTAGACCGCCGGCTTGAAAAATCTGCCTTTGTGGCCACAGATACGCTGACCATTGCAGATATTGCAATCCTGCCATGGTCAATTTCATATAAACGCCAGAAGGTGGATATTACCGCTTATCCGCATGTCAAAGCTTGGCGCGAGAAATTGCTCGACAGGCCATCTTTTCAAAAAGGGCTGACGCTTGGCAAAGACAGGCGCGAAGATTTGCGCGGGATAAAGTCTGACGCATTCAAAAAGCTTTTTGGTCAGACATAAATCTGATTGCTGATATGCGGGGGCAGGGCGAGTAAGGGCAGAATGATAAATGGATACAAGCTGGATTAAAGTTGAGCCTCATGGGCTCACATTGCGTCCAGAGACTGTAACAGCGGCTGATCTGCCAGATAAATGGGCAGCTATCGATCCCGTACGGGCTGTGGATACAGCCCTTATTACCCATGGCCATGCAGATCATGCGCGCGCTGGTCATCGACATGTTATCGCAACCCCTGAGACGCTTGCCATTATGGCCGCACGCTATGGCGTCAATTTTGCTGAGAAAAAAACGCCGCTATCCTACGGCCAATCCCTGAATCTAGGCAGCCTGTCTGTATCCATGGCACCGGCTGGGCATGTGCTGGGCTCTGCGCAAATTATCTTGGAAGAAAAAGAAACGCGTGTCATCGCTGCCGGTGATTATAAGCGCAAAGCAGATCCGACTTGTGCGGCTTTTGAGGTGGTGGCGTGTGATGTATTTATCACCGAAGCCACCTTTGGTCTGCCAGTCTTTCGCCATCCTGATCCGCATAGCGAGATGCAACGCTTATTGGCGATGCGTGCGTTGTTCCCAGAACGTGCATTTGTGATTGGTGCTTATGCGCTTGGCAAGGCCCAGCGGGTGATTGCCTTGTTGCGGGCAGCAGGCTGGGACCAGACGATTTACCTGCATGGGGCGATGCAGCCCTTATGCGCGCTCTACCGCGATTTTGGTGTTGATTTGGGCCCGCTCAGCCCTGCCACAGTTGAAGAGCGTGGCAAACCACAAGATTTTTTAAAGGGCCAATTTGTGATTGCACCGCCTTCTGCACTTGGCTCGAAATGGGCACAACGCTTGCCAGATCCGCTGGTGTGTTTTGCCTCTGGCTGGATGCAAGTCCGCCAGCGTGCCAAACAAAGTGGGGTGGAATGTCCGCTTATCTTGTCTGATCATGCAGACTGGCCTGATTTATTGCGCACTGTCTCTGAGATTAATCCAAAAGAAGTCTGGGTTACCCATGGGCGCGAAGATGCACTTATTCATGCTCTTGAAGCACAAGGATATCGTGCCAGAGCGCTCTCTCTTATCGGCTATGATGAAGCCGGGGGAGATGCCGGTGATGAAGCCGGGGATGAAGCCGGGGATGAAGCCGGGGATGAAGCCGGCAATGAGGTGGGTGGTCATTTAGGAGAGACAGCATGATCGCCTTCTCTCAACTTCTTGAAGCGCTTATCTTTTCGCCGCGCCGCACTGTCAAGCTGGCCCATCTGGTGCATTGGCTCAAACATACACCAGACCCGGACAGAGGCTATGGCCTGGCGGCGCTCACCGGCGATTTATCTTTTAAGTCTGTTAAGGCCTCTCTGGTGCGTGAATTGGCACAGTCAGTCAGTGATGAGACCTTATTTGCGGCGTCTTACGATTTTGTCGGTGATTTGGCAGAGACCACCGCGCTCCTCTGGCCTGAACCAGACCGGGTGAATAGTGATATTCCAACATTGGGCAATGTGGTGATGACCTTGCAGCACGCCAGCCGTTCACAAGCAGCTGACTGGATGCGCGGTTGGCTGTCTTCTATGGATGGGCGCACCAGATGGGCGTTGTTAAAGCTCGCTACAGGTGGGCTCAGGGTTGGGGTGTCTGCACGTCTTGCCCGTGTGGCCCTTGCAGATGCCTATGATAAGGATGTGGCAGACATAGAAGAGCTCTGGCCTCTTTTTGAACCGCCTTATACGGCGTTGTTTGACTGGCTGGAAGGGCGCGCTGAGCGGCCAAGTTCAGAGGGAAAGGCAGTATTCCGGCCGGTGATGCTGGCCCACCCGCTGGATGCAGATGAGGTGGAGACGCTCGATTTTGAGCAATTTCAGATTGAATGGAAATGGGATGGTGCACGTGTTCAGCTGGTCTCAGCTGACGAGGGGGTGCGGCTGTTTTCACGCTCTGGTGATGATATTTCAGCAGCTTTTCCGGAAATGGTGGCCCCGCTTTCATGGCAAGGGACATTGGACGGTGAATTGCTGGCTGGAAGACCTACACAAATGGGCAGTTTCAATGATTTGCAGCAACGCCTCAACCGCAAAAAGCCGTCAAAAAAGCTAATAGCTGAACAGCCTGTTTTTATGCGCTGTTATGATCTGTTGATAGAGGGGCAAAGAGATTGGCGCCAAGAGCCGCTTGCCGCCCGCCGCACACAGCTTGAAAACATTATGGCTGATATCGCTGGCGACCATCTGGATATGTCTCAATTGTTGGATGGCTCAGCGGCTGAAATTGCGGCTTTCCGAGATAGTTGCCGCTCACCCGAAGCGCATCTCACCGACCTCATTGAAGGGGTCATGTTGAAACGTAAAGACAGCCTCTATCAGGCAGGGCGTGTAAAGGGCCAATGGTTTAAATGGAAGCGCGATCCATTAAGCGCAGATGTGGTGATGATGTATGCCCAGCGCGGTCATGGCAAACGCTCATCTTTCTTTTCTGATTTTACCTTTGGGGCTTGGATGACGGCTGATGATGGCACATGCCAGCTGGTCCCCGTCGGCAAGGCTTATTCTGGTTTCAGCGATTTGGAATTAAAAAAGCTGGATAAATTTGTGCGCGACAACACCATCCAGAAATTCGGGCCAGTTCGAGAAGTGGAAAAACGGCTGGTGGTTGAGCTGGCCTTTGATTCTATACACCGATCAACCCGCCATAAATCAGGCCTTGCAATGCGCTTTCCACGGTTTCACGCGATCCGCTGGGACAAAGCCCCAGAAGAAGCAGAAACGATAGAGATGTTAGAAAAATGGGTGTTATAACGCGTGATCAGGCCGTGTTTTTAGGAGCTGAACGCCGGCAACGCTCAGAACAATAAATTACATTTTCCCAATCACGGGCCCATTTTTTACGCCAGTTAAAAGGCTTGTCACAGACCGGGCAGATCTTGCTTGGCAGATTTGATTTCTTCACCATTTTTGGCATTTTATACCCTTCTATCTGATGAGCGGTATTAGGCCGGGCGCTGTTCACCTTGATAACGTAGCGTGCAATTGCCGCTTGTCATCTGCTCAAACAGGGATTCTTTACATCGAGTCCAGCTCGGGTCGCCTGAGTTGGAAAATTCACCACGCCAGATCACCGCCAATGCCAGCAAGGCCATCAGCCCGACCCAAATCCAGCGTCTGTCAAAATTCTGCATGATGCGCGTCTCCCTTATCCGGCCAATTTTTTTCAGTACGCTTTATTTTTCAAGCGGCCTGCCAGCTTCATCTGGCCAAATTACAATATGGTCAGGCATGTTATGTTCAGCGACCTCAGCCTCTGGTATCACCCGCCCTGCAACAGAAATACCAGCCTCGCGCACGGAATCTGGGGTGCCACTGACCAGCGGGTGCCAGTCTGGCAGGCCGCGCCCTTCATAGAGCCGGCGATAGGCACAGCTCATCGGCATCCAGCTGAGTTGGGCCAGATTATCAGGAGTCAGCAGCACACAATCTGGAACCTGGCTTTTGCGATCAGGATAGTTTGTACAGCTTGCCTTGTTACAATCCAAAAGCTTGCAGGCCACATCGGTGTAATAAACATGGCCTGTATCCACATCTTCCAGCTTTAAAACACAGCATTGCCCGCATCCATCACACAGAGATTCCCATTGTTCGGGGCTCATCTCTTCAAGTGGGGTCGTCTGCCAAAAGGGGGTATCTGCCATAATGTCTGCTCATAGGCTTTCTGCTTTTCCTCAATATAGGACCGGCATAAGGGAACCGAAAGAGGGTCTTTTGTGATTTGAAGCTGAAACACCATGATATGACCTTGTCTGAAAAGCTGTTCACATCCGCTGAGATAAAACCGCCACATGCGTTGAAATTCAGCATCATATCTGTCTGGCAGCCTGTCAGATGCAGCCAGAAACCGCTCATGCCATGCGTTTAGCGTATAGGCATAATGCTGATGCCAGATATCAATATCGGTTAAAGTTAACCCTGCCTGCATCACATGTTCTGTCATTTCAGACAAATCCGGCAAATAGCCACCTGGAAAGATATATTTATTGATCCAGGCATTGCAATGGCTGGTCCTGTGGTTTGTGCCAATAGCATGTATTAGGGCGACACCATCTGGTTTTAACAAGCGTTCTATCTGTCTGAAATAAGGGCTAAAATGGGTAGGTCCAACATGTTCTAACATGCCAACCGAGACAATCCGGTCAAACTGTCCTGACATTTTGCGATAATCCATCAGCTGAAAATCGAGCCTGTCTGTCATGCCCTGCAATTTGGTCTGCTTTTGTGCATAGCTGAGCTGGTTTTCAGAGAGCGTAATGCCAGTTACATGTATCTTTGGTCCCAGCTGGCTCAAGGCTGTTGCCAGCCCGCCCCAACCACATCCGATATCCAATAAGCGGTGCTGGTCATCCAAACACAGCTTGGCCGCAATACGCGCTATTTTACGCTGTTGGGCTGTGTCCAGCAGATCATCTTCATCTTCAAAATAACCACAGCTATATTGTCGCCAGTCATCAAGAAAAAGCCGATAAAGGTCATCTCCTAAATCATAATGATGACGCACATTGCGTGCGGCAACACGCAGATGATTGCCAAAACTAAAGCGGCTTCTCATACGCGCCAATATCAGGGTGATACGCCCAAATTTACTGGCTTCCCAATGTCCTTTATTGGCCACAGCAAAGGCCAGCAACCCCCGCAAATCGCCTTTTATGAGGGTTAAATCGCCTTTCATATAGAGCTCGCCCAGTTTCAGATCAGGGCGCAGGACAAGAGACCATAAGCCATAGATGTTGTCTAACCCAAGCCGGATGTGATGGCCTTTAATGGGGCCTTCTATGCTGATGAGGCGACCATCTTTGAGCAGGATTTCAAGCGTGCCAACATGGATAAATGCGCGCAGCAATTTTGTGAGCAGCAAAAGCATGCAAAACCCTCCATCTTAATGAAGTCTGCCATCCGCTCCTCTGTTCTTATCATTTTTAAAATTAACCCTTCTGTACAACTAAAAAATGCGCCATATCTGAGAGCAGTAACCAAAAACCGTGAAAGATGTGATGCCAGATCGTGATGCCAGATCGTGATGCCAGATTGAGATGATAAATACGGATACCGCACACAGCCATTTAGAGATGCCGAGCCTGACCATGACAGACGGGGTTTTGCGCTCAGCTAGACATGGGGATATTTATTTTTCAAATGATGGCGGGCTGGCTGAGAGCCGATATGTATTTTTAGACGGCACAGGACTGCCTGAACTATTACAAAATTGTGATCACATCACGATTGCTGAGACAGGGTTTGGCACCGGGTTGAATTTTCTGGCTTTGATAGACCTCTATCGTGCGGTGAAAAGCACTGCAAAAATAGATTTTATCAGCTTTGAGGCAATCCCGCCGGACCTAGAGCATGTCGCTTTTGCCCATCAACCTTTTGAGGCCATAGCGCCCTTATCCGAAATGCTGAGGTCTGTTTGGCCGCCACGCTGGCCCGGGGTGCATCACCGGTTCTTTGAAGAGGATAATATTCATCTGCATCTGCATTACGGGCTGGCAGATAAGATGATGGCTGGTTTGGATTTTGAAGCTGATATCTGGTTTTTGGATGGTTTCTCGCCGGCCAAAAATACATCGCTCTGGTCAGAGACTGTGTTTTCACAAATAGGACGGCTGAGTAAAAATGGCGCAAAGCTCGCCACCTTTACCGTAGCGCGGGCGGTCAGAGAGGGCCTAGCATCTGCGGGGTTTCAGCTCGAAAAACGCCCCGGATTTGGCCGTAAGCGCGATATGCTGGTAGCAGAACGGTATGATAAAGCGCTTGGTGCACCATATACCCCCCCTGAACATACACTCATTTTAGGCGGTGGTATCGCCGGTGCATCGGTGGCGGCAGGCCTGCGCCAATCTGGTCTGTCTCATCACATGCTTGAATCAGGGCCACAGCTGGCCTCAGCCGCCTCTGGCAATCCAGCTGGCTTGCAATCGCCGCGTCTGCGCGCCACCGACCAGCCAGCAGGTCGGCTTTCTGTCTCTGCGCTATCTTATGCACGTCTGATGGCAGAACAAACAGGCGCGGTGCAGAGTAGAGGGGCAGTACTGGGGCATTTGGCGGAAAAAGAGGCAGAGCGGCAGGCAAAATTGGCTGATCAAGGCTGGCCAGCAGATTTGATGCAGCTGGCAGATAGCCACATAGCTGATGCGGCATTAGGGTTGGATAGCGGCCTATCGGCGACGCTGCAAGCTGCTGCACAAGTGATCTTACCACCACGCCTTGTGGCCGGTCTGGCCGCTAACAGTCCTGTGTCGACAGGCCAACATATCACTTCTATTTCAGGGCAGAGCGGGGACTGGCAGGTCAAAACCCAGACAGGACAGGTTTTTGAAGGCGATCACCTTGTGCTGGCCGCAGGTTCAGATTTACCAAATTTGCTGTCTTTATTGCCTGCTTTTTCGGCTGCACAGCCTCTCCTGCCTTTACAAGTCACGACAGGCCAGCTGAGCTTGTTGCCACGCAATAATCCGCTCAGCCAGCTGAAAACCGCCTTTCATTATGGCGGCTATATCCTGCCACCTATCGCGGGCCAGCAGGTGATGGGTGCCAGCTTTGATCATGGACGACTAGAAGGGGTGCGCGATGCGGCACATCTTCACAATCATGGGCTTTTGCCACCCACATTGGCTAAATTATTGCCTGCAAAGCCTGAAAACTGGAAAGGGCGGGTGTCTTATCGGCTGGCCACATCTGATAGGCAGCCTTTAATGGGCGACTATCTACCCACAATCAGCCTGTGTTCAGCGCTAGGGGCGCATGGGCTCACCCTTGGTCCTTTATTGGGATTGGCACTGGCCATGCGTCTGGCAGGTCGACCGGACATAATGGACCGTGCGATATATGCGATGTTATCACCGCTGCGCTTTCAAAGGCGGGCTAATAAAAAAGCAGGCCGATAATCTTTTTACAGGCCGGCTAACTCTCGCGCTTTGAGCGTCGCACCGTGATATGTGCATTCCGCGCTTAATAGAGAGATAAAGGCAGGGGCAATATCAGCCGGGCTTGGCAGGGTGTCGGCATCTTCACCTGGAAAGGCAGAAGCGCGCATCGCGGTGGCTGTCCCGCCAGGGTCCAGCATATTGATTTTCATATGGGTCTGTTCGCTTTCCTCTGCCCAGATGCGACCCATCGCTTCGAGGCCAGCTTTTGAAATGGCATAGGCACCCCAAAAGGCACGGTTATGCACCGCCACAGAAGACGAGACCAGCACAGCACGCCCTGCTTCAGAACGGCGCAAGAGCGGGTCGAGGGCTTTAATCTGGTCATAGACAGCGCTCAGATTAATCTGCAAGGTGCGATCAAAAATGTCAGGATCGCTATGCGGGAGTGGGGCAAGCTGGCCCAGCTGGCCTGCATTGGCGACAAACCCGTCTAATCTGCCCCAGCGTGAGGCAATCGCAGCCGCCAGACGGCCGACAGCCGGCCTGTCTGTCAAATCCATCTCAACAATAGCAGAGCGCCCGCCAATGGCCTGAATCTCATCATCTAATTCTTCTAAGGCTGCGGTGGTGCGCGCGGTGATAACCAGCTCAGCACCCTCTTTGGCACAAGCCAGGGCAACTGCCCGGCCAATACCGCGGCTGGCCCCAGTGATGAGGATAAGTTTATCTTTTAATTTCATATCACTTTTCCCGAAATAGACAGGCGCATGCCCTAGCTTTTTTCCTTGCCAGTGCGCACTTGCGAGCTGCTGGTTGGCACTGGATAATCACCGGTAAAACACGCATCACAAAATTGCGGTGTATCATTATTGCGTTCTGTCTCGCCCATCGCACGATATAATCCGTCGAGCGAGATAAAGGCCAAACTATCTGCACCAATTTCAGCCGCGATTTCATCAAGGCTCATTTGGGCGGCGATCAGCTTGTCTTTGTCAGGTGTGTCCACCCCATAAAAACACGGATTATTCGTTGGTGGGCTGGCGATACGCATATGTACTTTGCGTGCCCCTGCATCACGCATCATTGATACAATTTTGCGTGAGGTGGTCCCGCGAACGATGGAATCATCAACCAGCACAATGTCTTTGCCTTTGACAATTTCGCGATTAGCACTGTGTTTCAGCTTCACAGACGAGATGCGCTCATCCTGGCTTGGCTGAATAAAAGTCCGGCCGATATAATGGCTGCGCACAATACCCAATTCAAAGGATGTGTTTGAGGCTTCTGCAAAACCAAGAGCCGCCGGTACACCTGAATCTGGCACAGGGATGACCAAATCAGCCTCTACAGCGGATTCTTTTGCCAGTTCTGCACCAATCGCTTTGCGGGCCTGATAAACAGAACGCCCTTCGAGCATCGAATCTGGACGGGCGAAATAAATATATTCAAAAATACAAAAACGTGATGTTTTGTGCTGGGTTAATCGCTCGGATTTCAGACCGTCCTTATCGATCACGACCATCTCGCCAGGATCAATATCCCGGACATAATCTGCACCAATAATATCCAGTGCACAGGTCTCAGAGGCCAGCACATAGGCCTCTTGTTTTTTACCCAGCACGAGCGGGCGAATACCAAGCGGATCGCGCACCCCGACAAGCTTGTCTTTGGTGAGGGCCAAGAGCGCATAAGCCCCTTGTACCTGTTTCAGGGCTTCGCGTAATCTGGCAACTGGCTCTTCTGCATGGGCGCGGGCCACAAGATGGATGATGGTCTCGGTATCGGTGGTGGATTGATACAAGCTGCCCGTATCGACCAGCGAATGACGCAGCCGCTCGGCGTTAGTCAAATTACCATTATGGGCCAATCCAAAAGGCCCGAAGGCCAGTTCAGTCAAGAAAGGCTGAATATTGCGATATTCAGATTGGCCAGTGGTTGAATAGCGGTTATGGCCAATGGCGGCATGGCCTGGCAGTTCTGCCTGAAAACCCGTCTCAGCACTGAAATGTTCACCGACATGACCAAGGCCGCGTTTTTGATACAGCCCCGCGCCATTTGTGGTCACCATACCGGTGGCTTCTTGGCCACGATGCTGGAGCGAATGAAGGCCGAGTGCTGCCATAGAGGCGGCTTCATCATGCCCGAAAATACCAAACACCGCGCATTCTTCATGCAGCGCGTCATCATCAAAAGGAAAGGTGGTTACAGAAGTCATTAATTTTGTTCATCATTCAAAAGGTTAAGACTGTCATCTACATTGCCGGTACCTTGTTCAACACGGTTAATACCCCGTTCGATAAAGGCCGGCGTTTCAATTTCAATATTCTCAGCAGCTGGGCGTTTGATACCAACCATTTGCTCTGCAATGCTGTCTGGCATCAGGGGCTCTGCGATAAAGGCGATGTCGCGGATGTAATCAGCTGATACAGAGCTGCGCATGGCTTCTGGCAGGCGATCTTCATCACCAAGGGCCATAACCGAGCCCAGATAAATCAGACACACCACCAAAGCCCCACGAAGTAAGCCGAACAACGCCCCCAGCCAGCGATCCATCCCCTTTAGACCAGCCTTTTTCAAGGCAGGTGAAATCAGGCTGGCCACAATAAACCAGATGACTATCGACATCGCAAAAGGCACCGCATAAGCAATCGCTTCGACAAGGCCAGGTACTTTCAGATAGGTTTCAATCAAAGGTTCAAGCACTGGGGCAGAAAAGCGGGCGACAAAGACCGCAATAAACCAGCCAAGCAACCCTAAAAATTCGCGTGTCATGCCACGCAAGGTCGCAAATGCCGCTGAGATGCCGAGGATAACCAGCACCACATAATCTACGACATTTAATGTATTGAGAAAATCCATCAACAGCACAACCGCCTTAATTGCTTGCTTGGCGAGATCATGTTAACCCGCCTAAAATGTCAATTAAATCTGACAAATTATCACATTCTGCGGTTTTCAACCCTGATATTTTAGAAGATGGCGCCTCTTTCTTCTTATTTTTGCGCATGCGCGGGATAAAGGCCTCATCAAACCCCAGCTTTGCGGCTTCTTTTAAGCGCACATCTGCTTGTGCAACCTGCCTGATTTCTGCGGATAAAGCGACTTCGCCGAAAAACACAGCGCGCTCAGGGACAGGTTGGCCTGAAACAGAGCTCAATAATGCTGCAGCGACAGCTAAATCAGCGGCAGGTTCCTGAATTTTCAGCCCGCCAGCTACATTCAAGAATATATCCCGGCCTGATAAGGGCACGCCGCATCTGGCTTCGAGTACAGCGGTCAGCATCGCAAGGCGGCTGGAATCCCAGCCCACCACATTACGGCGCGGACTAGCCAGAGATGAGGGCGCGACCAGCGCTTCGATTTCAACCAGCACAGGGCGTGAGCCTTCAATTGCGGCCAGTACGGCTGCGCCTGCTACATTTTCGCGCCGGTCTGCCAGAAACAGCTCAGACGGGTTCGGGACCTCTGCTAGGCCAGTTTCACCCATTTCAAAGACGCCGATTTCATCAGTTGGTCCGAAACGATTTTTGATCCCGCGCAAAATCCGGAAATGATGCGATCTGTCACCTTCAAAGGTGAGTACACAATCGACCATATGTTCCAGCACGCGCGGGCCAGCGATAGAGCCATCTTTGGTCACATGGCCAACAAAAATCACCGCCGCTTGGCTTGATTTGGCTGCCATGATTAGCTCTTGGGCAGCAGCTCGCACTTGTGAGACCGTGCCAGGGGCAGAATCAAGGGTCGGCAGATACATGGTCTGGATGGAATCGATAATCACCACATCCAAATCACGGTTATCACGAATGGTTTGGGCAATATCAGCCGCATTGGTCACCGCGGCCAATCCAACACTGCTATCGGCCAGACCTAAGCGGCGGGCACGCATCCGCACCTGATCAGCTGATTCTTCGCCTGTCATATAGGCGGTGCGACTGCCGCGGGCGGCCAGTGCCCCCACCAGCTGTAGCAGCAAGGTTGATTTGCCAATGCCTGGATCGCCGCCAATCAGTAAGGCAGAACCGGCTACCAGACCGCCGCCTGTGACCCGATCAAACTCAGATATGCCTGAGATATGGCGCGGGGCAGGGGGCTTGTCAGCGGCGACATTCAGGCTCTCTAGGGCCAGTTTCTGACCGGATAAATTGCGGGCAGGGCCAGGGCGTTTTTCGACCACCTCTTCACTAAGCGTATTCCAGGCGCCACAGCCATCACATTGTCCGGCCCATTTGGGCGCGGTAAAGCCGCAAGACTGGCATACATAGCTTTTTGAAGATCGTGCCATTGGGTTTTATCAGCCTCTGCCTGCCTCAGCCTGACGGTTGAGATGATCGGTGATCGGTCCGCTTGGCTTGCCTTTTACAAATTGGTCAAGCTCAGCAATGCCTGTGTCATCCATCTCCGAGACTGGCCCGTGCCAGATCACTTTGCCTTGATGCAGCATCGCCACCTTGTCAGCAATACGCCGTACCGAAGCCATATCATGTGAAATGGTAAGGGTGGTTGCGCCCAGCCTCTTGACCGAATCCACAATCAGCTTGTCAATGACGCCGCCGGTTATCGGATCAAGCCCAGAGGTCGGTTCATCAAACAGCAGAATCTCCGGCTTGTCTGCAATCGCCCTAGCCAGGGCAACGCGTTTTTGCATGCCGCCAGAGAGCTCAGCCGGATATTGGTCAATCACAGCCGGTGCTAGCCCAAGCTGACCCACGATTTCAGCTGCTATTTCGCGTGCTTTGGCTTTGTTCAGCGGGGCGCGCTGGCTCAAACGAAAGGTGATATTCTGCCAGATAGGCAACGAATCAAACAAGGCGCCAAACTGAAAGGTCATGCCAAAACGGCGCAGCATCTCTTCGCGTGCGCTTCGCGATTGGCCAACTGTTTCAACGCCGTCCAGAAGAATAGACCCGCTATCAGGGGTGATCAGCCCCAACAGACATTTTAAGGTGACAGATTTGCCACATCCAGAAGTGCCGATGATACATAGGGATTCGCCGGCTGCCACAGACAGGCTGATCCCATCTAACACGTGTTTACCGTTAAAGGATTTATGCAAATCTTGGATTGCAATTTTGGCGTTCTCTGTGGTCATTTTACCCATTCCCAAAAAACACCGCGGTCACCAGATAATTGGCGATCAAAATCAAGATAGAAGACGACACCACCGCATTGGTGGTGGCTTGCCCGACACCTTGTGCACCGCGCCCGGAATGATAGCCGTGATAACAGCCCATCAGCGCAATCAGAAAGCCGAATACACCTGCTTTAATAAGGCCGAGCATAACATCTGATACTTCTAGATATTCCAAAGTGCGGGCCAGATAGAGGCTGGAATTAAAGCCGAGGCGATAGACACCCACAATATAGCCACCAAAAACCCCAATAATATCGCCGACAAGCACCAAAAAGGGCAAGCAGATGGTACCCGCCAGCAAGCGCGGTGCTACCAGATACTGCATTGGGCGGGTTGAGAGCGTATCTAGAGCGTCGATCTGATCAGACACGCGCATCGTGCCCAATTCAGCGGCCATCGAAGCGCCTATGCGTCCAGCGACCATCAAGCCGGCAAGGACAGGTCCCAATTCGCGTGTCACCGATAGCACCACCACAGTCGCCACTGTATCTTCAGCCGAAAAACGAGCAAAACCTGTGTAGGATTGAAGAGCCAGAACCATGCCGGAAAACAAGGTGGTCAGTCCCACAACAGGCAGTGAATAATACCCGATATCAATCACTTGCCTAAGGAGCTGGCGGCCATAATAGGGTGGCTGAACAGACCAGCGAATGGCACTGCCTGTAAAGAGCGCAAGCCGACCAAAAACGCCGAGGAAACCCAGAAAGGCGCGGCCAATCGATTGTAGAAACCTCAAAATCATATTGACCGTTTTGTCCCTAATGAAGGCAGAGTTGATGCTGGGGTCAGCCTGTCATCTCTGCTGCAATTTAAACTGATCCGTTATGGTCAGCCCCATCATAGAGTCTTGTATGGCGCAAGCCAAGACCTGTTAAAATTTCATAGGTGATTGTTCCAGTGGCCTTTGCCATATCTTCTGCATCAAAATGTGGCCCTAAGAGGCAGGCATGGCTTGCGGTCTCCAGCACAGTGTCTGGAATCTCTGTTACATCCACCACCATCAAATCCATCGAAACCCGTCCAGCAATAGGCACAACATAGCCGGCTATCTCAATCTTTCCAGCCTCTTGCAGGGCACGTGGATAGCCATCAGCATAGCCCGCTCCCAAGGTGGCGAGGCGACACGGTTTGTCTGCTACAAAGCTGGCCCCATACCCAACGCTCTCTCCTTTTGAAATCTGTCTGATCTGCAAAATCGGCGCATACCAGGATAAGGCCGGATTTTTGGCAAAGCTGGGTGTTTCAAATGGGGGGTAACCTGAGAGAAGGATACCAGGGCGCACCTGATTAAAATGATAATCTGGCCCTAGCAATACACCGCCGCTTGCTGCTAGTGAGGCGGGCAGGCCAGCCTTGCTGACCAGCGCTGAAAAGCAGGCAAGCTGCATCTGATTATGGGGATGTGCCGGCGCGTCAGCACAGGCAAGATGGCTCATCACCTTCACTAAATCTGTTGGCAACGCGCCTGAGCTGATAAGCGCTTCAGCTTCTGAGATAGGCAGGCCAAGGCGGCTCATCGCGGTGTCGATTTGCAAATCTGCCTTTAAGGCAAGGCCCGATGTCCAGCATTGTATTGCACGCTCCATCTGCGCTCTGTCATTAACACAAGCAGTGAGACCATGCGCGATATAGGCCTCTTCAGTGCCGCGCAATAAGCCTTCAAAGACCGTGATCTGTGCGTCTGGCAGCGCTGAGCGCAAAGCCAGCGCTTCTTCAAGCTGGGCAACATAAAATTGGCGTAACCCATGTTTATAAAGATGGGTTGATACCGCTTTCATCCCATGGCCATAGGCATTGGCTTTCACAACGGCGCCTAGCTGGATATTTGGGCCGACCAGCTGTTGAATATGGGCCGCGGCACTGGCCATTTTGTCCAAATTAATGATGAAGGCGCCGTGACCTGGTTTGAGGTCTGGATGTGGCTTATCATTCATCATCTGTTTTTCACCTAAATCTGGGCCTTGCTATGCGCACCACAGCGCAAGAGTAACATGACCATTGCCTATCAGAAAGATAGGGCAGAAAAAAGGCGAAAAGCGGCTAGCTTGACCTCTAAAAATACAAAGTGAAGCACAAAGTAAAGAAGGCTGCAAAGAAGGCCACAAAGGATAAGTACTAGAACCCTTCTGGGAGGCGATCATCCACCGCCAAATCCTGGAATTTGGTAAAGCGGTCCACAAAGCTCACTGTAATCGCACCAGTCGGACCATGACGCTGCTTGGCGACAATCACCTCAGCTTTGCCAAGTGCATGATCTGCTTTGTCGCGCCAGAGCTGAACCCGTTCACCGAATTTCTCGGTGGTCTCATTTTCCTTTTGTTCAGGTTCTGACTTGTTCAGATAATAATATTCGCGATAGACGAATAAAACGACGTCCGCATCCTGCTCAATAGAGCCGGATTCGCGCAAATCAGCCAGTTGCGGGCGTTTATCTTCACGTTGTTCAACCGCACGCGATAGCTGAGAGAGTGCCATCACCGGAATTTGCAGCTCTTTTGCAATCGCTTTGAGAGATCGCGAGATATTCGAGATTTCCTGTACTCGGTTTTCAGGGCGCATGCCCTGCTGGGCCTGCAAAAGCTGGAGATAATCCACCACGATCATGCCAAGGCCTGTGGTGCGTTTGAGACGTCGTGCCCGGCTGGCCAGCTGGCTCACCGATAAGGCCGGCGTATCATCAATGAAAAAAGGCGCGCTGGTAATGCGGCTACGTGCATCCAGCAGCTGGCCAAATTCATCTGTGGATAATTCGCCTTTGCGGATATTGATCGAATCAACCTCTGCCACTTCGGATAAAATACGTGTGCCAAGCTGGTCAGCTGCCATTTCGAGTGAGAAAAACGCCACCGGTGCAGATTTCTCGCCAGATCGGGTAGTGGTGGCGATATGAAAGGCGATATTGGTCGCAAGGGCTGTTTTACCCATGCCTGGACGCCCTGCCAAAATGATCAGGTCCGAATCATGCAAACCACCCATCAGATTGTTTAAATCTGTCAGGCCGGTAGATAGGCCAGATAGCCCGCCGTCACTTTTCTGAGCTTGTTCAACACGCTGGATGGTTTCTTCCAGCACTGTATCAAAACTTCTGAGACCCATGCTGGAATCATCATTTTCAGCCAGATTATACAAAGCCTGTTCTGTCTTGCTGATCAGTGCGCCTGTTTCTTCATCCAGAGAGGCATGGCTAGCATCACGCACTGTTTGATCGCCAATGCGCACCAATTCGCGGCGCACAAAACTGTCATGTATCGCCCGTGCATAATCTTCAACCGCAGAGAGCGAGACCACCCCATCAACCAAATCACCTAGATATTGGGCCGGATCTTCATTTTGAAAGGCGGGATCATTGGTGAAAAAGGCTTTGAGGGTAACAGGGCTTGCCAATTGGCCACGGCTGATAAGACGCAAAGTTGTTTCAAACACACGCTGATGCACCGGATCATAGAAATGTTCAGGGCGCAGGGCAAATTCCACCCTGTCCATCAGCTCATTATCAATCAGAATAGCGCCAAGGAAATTTTGTTCAGCTTCTAGATTATGGGGCAAATCACGTTGTTTTGCCCCGCCAATGGCCAGCACCGCACCGCTATCACCATCACTGGCCTCTGGGCTCTGGCCAGCGTTTTTCACAATATCTGTAATCGGGTCATTCATGATGTTCTTAAAATGACAGTTTTAAAAGGCAGGGTCGCTTGTGAATTATGTGGATAACTAGAAGAAGTTAGTGAAAAGCATCCCTCAGCTCACACAAAGAAAAAGCCGAACATTTCTGTCCGGCTTTGTCTTGTAAAATTGAGATGTAAAATACGCGTTATGCGCTGGCTTCGTCTTCGCCTTCGCTTGCAGCGTCACCAGCTTCAGCTTCAGCTTCTGCCTCATCCGCTGGCGCTTCATCAGCAACCATGACTTCTACGGCATCATCATCGTCATCTTCGTCATTGTCGCCACCTGTGACCGCACGGCCCAGCTCAAGCTGTGTCTGTGCTTCTTCAAGTGAACGCGCGATATTGATGGTTACCGATACCTGAACTTCGGCATGCAGATTGATTTTGATAGGGAAAAGACCAAGGGTCTTAATCGCCTTATCCATCACGACCTGTGCTTTATCCACGCTATGACCGGCTTCAGCTACTGCACCGGCAATATCGCGGGCAGAAACAGAACCAAACAACTGGCCCATTTCTGAGGCAGCACGCACCAGATTGACGCTCAGATCGCCCATGCTTGCTGCTTGTGCTTCTGCGGCTGATTTGGCATCAGCATTGCGTGCTTCAATCTCTGCACGTTCTGCTTCGAACTTCGCCATATTCGCTTTATTGGCGCGCAGGGCCTTGCCCTTTGGCAGCAGGAAGTTGCGTGCATAGCCTGGCTTAACCGATACGACATCACCGATCTTGCCCAGCTTTTCCACACGCTCCAGAAGAATAATATCCATAATAATCTCTCCTTCTATCCCAGCTTAGACCACAGCATATGGCATCAGGGCCAGGAAGCGTGCACGCTTGATAGCTGTTGACAGTTCACGCTGCTTCTTTGCAGAGACAGCTGAGATACGAGATGGAACGATTTTACCGCGCTCTGTGGTGTAGCGGCTCAACAATTTCACATCTTTATAATCGATCTTTGGCGCATTCGGCCCTGAAAATGGGCATGATTTGCGACGGCGACCACCTGAACGGCGGACGGCTTCACGGGTAATTTCAAGCTGTGCCATCTTTATTCACCTTTCGCTTCGTCTGATTTAGGGGCTGAGGCGCGATTGCTGGCATAACGCTCGTTATTGCCGCCGCGATCACCACGATCACCGCGATCACCGCGTTCACCACGCTCGCTGCGCTCTGATTTGGCCTGCATCATCACAGATGGGCCTTCTTCAACTTCGTCGATTGAAACAGTCAAGAAACGCAGGATGTCTTCATTGAGACCCATGATACGCTCAAATTCTGCCAGTGTGGCAGGTGCTGTTTCAAGGTTCAGGAGCACGTAATGGCCTTTCCGGTTCTTCTTGATCCGGTAAGCCAGAGAACGCAGTCCCCAATATTCGCGCTTCTTCACAGAACCGCCATCATTTGTAATGATGCTTGTAAATTCGTCTACCAGGCTTTCTACCTGAGCAGCACTGACATCCTGGCGCGCAATCAGCACGCATTCATAAAGCCGCATATGTCTCTCCTTATGGCTTTTTACTGACCGGTATGCCGGCCAATCAGCCAGCTTTTGGTGTACCGAACCCTGGGCTGGGTTGCAGGCACAAAACTGGCAAGGGAGTATCGCACCACATATATAATGGGCACAGATGGCATGCGTTTACGCCTTTTTTGTCTGCAATGCAAGGGTTTTTACAGAGGACAGGCACTTCTGACCCGTTTTAGAAAAAGGCATTGATGCAAGGTAAAGCCACCTGCTATAGCCTAGGAAATTATCACATAAATTGTGGATGAATAGATAAAAGAGGGTCGACATGTCAAAGACAGCATTTCTTTTTCCGGGTCAGGGTGCACAAGCCGTTGGTATGGGGGTCGCACTGGCGGGTGAATCTGGCGCGGCGCGGGCTGTTTTTGAAGCGGTTAACGATGCGCTGGGCGAGGACCTCTTTGCGCTGATGAAAGAAGGTCCAGACGAGACTCTTAAACTCACGCGCAATGCCCAGCCTGCACTCTTTGCCTCTGCGCTGGCGGTGGTGCGCGCTGTAGAGGAAAAGACGGGTCAGAATTTGCACAACTTAGGTTCAGTGGTGGCTGGCCATTCTCTTGGCGAATATGCAGCCCTTGCGGCGGCGGGCGTGCTCAGCCTTGACGATGCGGCGCGGCTGTTGCGCCTGCGCGGTGATTCCATGCAAGAGGCTGTGCCAGTTGGTGAAGGGGCTATGGCCGCACTGCTGGGTGCAGATATGCAGCAGGTTCAAGATATTATTGCCAATGCGGCCTCCGCTGGGCTGGTTCAGATTGCCAATGATAATGCCCCAGGCCAGATTGTGGTCTCAGGGACGGCAGAGGGCGTGGATGCGGCCATTGCCGCTGCCAAAGAAGCAGGGCTGAAACGGGCTTTGAAATTGCCGGTGAGTGCACCTTTCCATTGTGATTTGATGGCACCAGCTGCGGATATTATGGCAGATGCGCTAGCCAGTACTGAGTTTCAGGAACCGACCATGACTGTATTCTGTAATGTAACAGCAGATGCCGAGACCAGCGCGGTGGAATTACGTGCAAATCTGGTGACACAGGTTTGTGGGCGTGTGCGCTGGCGCGAGAGTCTAGAAGCGATGCAGCAGGCCGGTGTGTCTCGTTTTGTTGAGCTCGGCACAGGCAAGGTGCTGAGCGGTCTGGTGAAGCGCACCTTGAGCGATGTTGAGATTGCAAATGCGGAAACAATGGCTGATATTGAAGCGGTGTTTGGCGCGTAAGACAGCCTTCTGTATTAGAATTTAACCGGCAAAAAAGAGAGCAGTATCATGTTTGATTTATCACAAAGAACCGCTTTGGTAACAGGCGCAACAGGCGGTATCGGCGCTGAAATTGCACGGGCCTTGCATGGCGCAGGCGCAAAGGTTGTGCTGCATGGTACACGTGCTGAAAAGCTGGCAGAGCTTCAGGCAGAATTAGGTGAGGGCGCGTTTGTGGCGGCAGCCAACCTCTCAGATATGGATGCGGTGGCCGGGCTGATGGATACAGCCGCAGAGCTAGCCGGTGCACCGATTGACATTCTGGTCAATAATGCCGGTATCACCCGTGATGGCCTGATGATGCGCATGAAAGATGAAGACTGGCAGGCCGTACTGGATGTGAACCTCACCGCCTCGATGATGCTGGCACGTGCAGGCTTGCGCACTATGATGAAGGCACGCTGGGGCCGGATTATCAATATCTCTTCTATTGTGGGGGCGACAGGCAATCCAGGTCAGGCCAATTATGCCGCCTCAAAGGCCGGTCTGATCGGTTTTGGTAAGGCACTGGCCGCAGAAGTGGCGAGCCGCGGCATCACTGTTAATGCGATTGCACCTGGTTTTATCGCCACGCCGATGACAGATGTGCTGAGTGATCAGCAAAAAGACAATCTTTTATCCAATGTCCCGGCTGGACGTCTTGGCTCTGCAGCAGAAATTGCGGCGGCAGTGGTGTATCTCGCCTCTGAAGAGGCTGGGTATATGACCGGGGCAACCTTGCATATTAATGGCGGGATGGCGATGCTCTAAGGCTGGTCTTGCAGGTGCCACTGGCTATGAGCTGAATAGCGCATTTGCATGGTGAGAATATGCAATTATGGCTGCTTTCAATCCTTGCAGTATCCAATCCAGAAGCTATGATGGCAAAACAAGGGGTGGCAATCCAGATCAATCTGTGTTAAACCGCCGCAACATTTTGCCCAAAAGCCGTTTTTGGCTTACCTAATTTGAGAGAGATGAGGGGGATTACATGAGCGATGTAACCGAACGCGTAAAAGCTATTGTTGTAGAACATCTTGGCGTTGACGCTGATAAAGTGGTGGAAGGTGCGTCTTTCATCGATGATCTGGGCGCAGACAGCCTGGATACTGTTGAGCTGGTAATGGCGTTTGAAGAAGAATTCGGCTGTGAAATCCCAGATGACGCTGCTGAAAAAATCCAGACAGTCAAAGATGCGATCGACTTCTTGGAGAGCGCAGCCTAAGGCATCTCTCTTGTTTCAAGAGTTTCGAGACGGCCTGAGAATGAGGTTTGCCGATTATCGGCTTTCCTTCGTTCTCCGGCCGTTTTATTTTGTCGCTTAAATGCAGGCTTTCTGTCATAATTTTGATAAATCAGATTGGCATAGGTAGAAGGAGAAAACCATGCGCCGCGTTGTGATTACTGGTCTTGGTATGGTCACCCCACTCGGAAATGGGGTTGAACATAACTGGCACTCTATTTTGGCCGGCAAAAATGGCATTTCCAACATCACCAATTTCAAGGTAGATGATATCACCTGTCAAATTGCAGGTCAGGTCCCGGCTACTGATCAGCCTGGCGGGCTGGATATGGATGCGGTTATTGAGCCAAAAGAACAGCGCAAGTTAGATCGCTTTATCCAGCTGGGTTTGGTTGCGGCGATTGAGGCGGTGGAACATTCAGGCTGGCTGCCAACTGATATCGCTGATCAGGATCGCACAGGGGTGATGATTGGATCAGGCATTGGCGGCTTACAATCGATTGTTGAAACAACCGAACTGATGAATGAACGCGGCCCAAGACGGGTGAGCCCATTTTTCATTCCATCTGCGCTGATTAATTTGATTTCTGGTCAGGTCTCTATTCGCTATGGATTCAGAGGCCCGAACCATTCTGTGGTTACCGCCTGTTCAACGGGTGCACATGCCATTGGTGATGCGGCGCGTCTCATCGCCATGGATGATGCAGATGTGATGGTTGCTGGCGGTGCAGAAGCGGCGGTTTGTCGCCTTGGTATGGCTGGATTTGCCGCTGCACGCGCGCTTTCCACTGGCTATAATGACAATCCAACAGCTGCATCTCGCCCTTGGGATACAGGGCGTGATGGCTTTGTGATGGGCGAGGGCGCTGGTGTCGTCGTTCTCGAAGAGCTGGAGCATGCAAAAGCACGCGGTGCCACCATTTATGGCGAGGTTAAAGGTTATGGCCTGTCAGGTGATGCACACCATATCACCGCGCCTGCCGAAGATGGCAATGGCGGCTATCGGGCGATGGAAGCAGCCTTAAAGCGGGCCGGCCTCAGCGTGCATGATATCGACTATATCAATGCCCATGGCACTTCTACACCGCTTGGTGATTTGATTGAAGCAGGGGCTGTACGCCGCTTGTTGGGTGATGCGGCCGCCCATATCTCCATGTCCTCTACCAAAAGCGCGACAGGCCATTTGCTGGGCGCAGCAGGGGCTATTGAAGCGATTTATTCTACCCTTGCTGTTCATCATGGCGAGGTGCCACCGACCTTGAATCTGGAAAACCCAGAAGAAGCGGTTGCAGATATGGATTTGGTGCCTCTGAAATCCAAAAAGCGGACGGTGCGCAATGCCATGTCCAACAGCTTTGGCTTTGGCGGTACGAATGCCTCTCTGATTATCGGACAGGTCGCTGATTAATGTCAGGTAAAGGCCGCTCTTTTCTGCGGTTTTTCGGCCTATTCCTATGGCGGCTTTCACTACCTGCAGTGGTACTTATCGCTGGGATGGCTTTTGCTGGCTTTGCCTATGTGAAACAGCTGGGGGATCAGCCTGGTAAATTGGCTGAACCCACCTTGATTATCGTCAAGCCAGGTGATGGCGATATGGCGATTGGCTGGACCTTATGGCGTGCCGGGCTGATATCAGATCGCCGCCATTATGATTATTATCGCTGGTATCAGAAAACCCCTTTTTACAATGGCCCTGAATTTCAGCCAAAAATCGGCGAATATCAGCTGATGCCAGAGGCCAGTCTGCAACAAACACTGGCCCAAATCAGCACCGGCAGATCTTATCAGCGCAGGTTAACGATTTTAGAAGGCTGGCGTAGTCAAGATGTGATCGCGGCGCTGAATGAGGCGCCGATGCTGCAAGGCTTTATCACCCGTATCCCGCCAGAAGGTAGCCTTTTTCCAGATACATATTTTTACAGCTATGGGATGAGCCGTGCTGACCTGGTTCAAAAAATGACAGCTAAGATGGAGATGCAATCAGCCTTGATTTGGGCAGAACGGGCTGATGATTTGCCGCTTCAATCGCGCGATGAGCTGATCATTCTGGCCTCTATGATTGAAAAGGAAACAGGCAAAGCAGGAGAGCGCGGTCTTGTTGCCTCTGTCTTTGAAAACAGGCTAAGACAGAAAATGCGTCTGCAATCAGATCCGACGGTGGCATATGGGCTGGCTGGTGATGGCCCGCTGCCCAGCCGTTTAACGCGCCGTGATCTGAAAAAACAGCATGGCTGGAATACTTATCGTATCAAAGGCCTGCCCAAAACACCGATCGCCAATCCGGGGCTTGCTGCTTTACAAGCTGCCGCTAATCCACAGGCAAGCGACTATCTCTATTTTGTTGCAGATGGGCAAGGTGGGCATTTTTTTGCCAAAACACTGGACGCTCATAACCGAAATGTTCAAAAATACCGCAAGACAGAGGCCTATAAGGCCCAGCAGTAATTGCCTTGTTGCAGAAAATTAGGCTTGTTTGAGGATGAAATTATGAAGTCCAATGCCCTTTCCAGTGATAGCATTTCCAGACGCGGTCTGATGCTGGTGCTCTCTTCTCCGTCTGGTGCGGGCAAAACCTCTATCGCCAGAAAGCTGTTAAAACAAGAACCAGACCTGACCATGTCTATCTCGGCAACTACCCGCCAACGCCGGCCAGGTGAGGTGGAAGGCCAAGATTATTTCTTTGTCGATGAGGAAGAATTTAAGCTGCGGATCAATCAAGGCTATTTCCTTGAATATGCGCATGTGTTTTCCAATTATTATGGGACACCGCGTCATTTGGTAGAACAGACGCTGGCAGGCGGGCGAGATGTGCTCTTTGATATTGACTGGCAGGGTACCCAGCAACTCAGCGATGCCGCCAGAACCGATCTGGTCTCTGTTTTCATCTTGCCGCCATCTGTCTCAGAACTGGAAAACAGGCTGCTTAGCCGTGCCCAGGATAGCGCAGAGGTGGTGGCGGCACGGATGGCCCAATCTGCCGCAGAAATGAGCCATTATCCTGAATATGATTATGTGATTATAAACCATGATCTGGACCAGTCTGTTGCCCAAGTGCGGACCATCCTGACCGCTGAGCGTATGCGCAGGCACCGTCAGTCAGGCCTGCCACAATTTGTATCCAGCTTGCGTGACAATGTCTGAGGCCTACGGCGCATCTCTGGTGGCAGAGAGCGCGTTTGCAATGCGGCAAAAGGCGGCTATATCCAAATCTTGAGGGCGATCTTCTGGATTGATATCCAAATCTTCCAGAAATTTTGCGCCGCCTTGGGCCTTAAAGCTGGCCCTTAGCATTTTGCGACGCTGGCCAAAGGCAATCGCGGTTGCTTGTTCTAAATCTGCCTGATGACAGGGAAAAAGCGGTTTATCATAGGGGCGGAGTTGGACCACCGATGAAGTGATTTTCGGCGGCGGCACAAAAGCTTCTGGCGGAATATCAAAAAGCATACGGGTCTCAGCACGCCAATTGGCCAGCACCGCCAGCCGGCCATAATGGCTGTCACCTGGCTGGGCGGTAATGCGCATACCCACCTCTCTTTGAAACATCAAGGTCAGCCGTGAAAAGGCTGTCGATTGGCTCAGCCAGTTAATCAGAAGCGGTGTTGCGATATTATAAGGTAGGTTCGCTACAATCTGGCGTGGTTCATGACCAATTTCAGCCAGGTTCAGTTTCAGCGCATCCGCTTCAATCAATTCTAAGCGCCCATCTGCGGCTTCAATCAAATGGCTCAGAAAATCTTTCACTCGGAAATCTTTTTCAATGGCAATCAGCTTTTCTGCGCCTTCCAGCAAGAGCGCACGGGTCAAACCGCCAGGACCTGGTCCAATTTCGATCACAGTCCCATCCAGCGGGGCAGCTGCTCTGGCAATGCGGCGTGTCAGATTGAGATCAAAGAGGAAATTCTGGCCAAGTGATTTGCGCGCGGTAAGATCAGCTGCCTGTACCAATGTGCGCAAGCTTGGTAATTGTTCAATTTTATCGCTCATGAACGGGCCTTGTCCTCATAGGCTTGCCGCGCTTGTGCCATCTCAGCTGCCATGCTCACCGCCGTCATCAGGCTGGCAGGATCTGCCTGTCCGGTGCCAGCAATATCATAAGCGGTGCCGTGATCTGGCGAAGTGCGCACAAAGCTAAGGCCAAGCGTGATGTTCACACTGCCATGAAAATCCAGCATTTTCACAGGGATTAAGACCTGGTCATGATACATGCCAACAACCACATCATAATGCTGGCGTGCGGCGGCGTGAAACAGCGTATCTGCAGGGTGTGGGCCTGTGAGCTGAACACCGTTCAGCGCGGCCTCAGCCATGGCAGGTTTCAAGATGGTTTCTTCTTGAACACCAAGATGTCCGGCCTCGCCAGCATGCGGGTTTAGACCGCAGACCGCGATGCGTGGCTGGCTCAGGCCAAAATCTATCGCCATGCTCTTGGCAAGACGCAGGAAAAGGGCGGTGAGTGTCTGTTTATTCAGCGCGCCACCTACTTCCATTAACGGTATATGAATGGTCGCCGGTACAACTTTTAAATCAGGATTGGCCAACATCATCATTTCTTGTCCTGCGCGCCCGTCAAGAGCGGCCAGAAACTCAGTATGGCCCGGGTAAGCAAATCCAGCCTGATAAAGATGAGATTTATGAATAGGGTTGGTGGTCAATGCTGCGGCTTTACCTGTCTGAACCAGCTCTGTTGCCTGCTTTATCGCTTCGATAATCTGCGCGCTGTTGTGAGGGTCATCTTGTCCTGCAATCGGCTTTTGTGCCCAATTTATCGGATATATGTGGAGTGCATCTGGATGAATGGGTCCGCCCTGCCATTTTGTAAAAGGCAGGGTCCAGCCATGCTGGTTTGCAATTTCAGATAAATGTGTTTCATCGCCCATCAGCACAAATTGGCGACAGCCTTGCAGCCAGGCTTTGAGGCTTATCTCAGGGCCGATGCCTGCGGGATCGCCCGGGCTAACAAGAACAGGCAATAGTCCAGGCATGCCCTCAGCCATGATCCCTATTCACCTCTCTTTTCGATGGTGGCTGCACGACGCAACCGATTGAGCAAGCGCGTATTGAGGACCGAATAAAGCTTGTCCAATTCTGCTTGTTTCAGGCTCTCAAGGCTTGGCAGATTGACCTCAGGCTGTTGGCGTTCACAAACCATGAATGCCACCAGCCCTTCTGTGACACGCTCTATCGCGCTGATATCGCCTTTTTCCATCTCGATCAGCTTGTTGGCCAGACGTGGGGCCAATTCGCCAATTTGGACATCTTGAATACGTGCGCCCAGATTAGAGCCAAGTGAATCATGTAATGCAACCAGCGCATCACAGCTTTGGATATTTGCCATTTGGGCTTCAAGAGAGGTCACAGCTGCGCTAAGGGTTTCACTATCTGCTTCAAGAGATAGCGGCTGGACGATGCGGGCCAAATCAACACGCACCCGAGAGGGGTCGAGCAAGCCCTTTGCACGCAATCCATCTCGGCGCAGGATATAAACAACCCCATCCAGATTAATAGGGGCCAGAATATCGCCATCTTCTGCTGCTTCCAGTGCCTCTTTTAACTGATTATCAAGCCGTCCTGCCTGTACCCAGCCCACAAGGCCGCCATTTTGGGCAGAACCAGCTTGTGAATATTGCTGGGCAATCGCTGAAAAATCAGCGCCGCTCAGCACAGCACGTTGGATATCATTGGCAATAGATAAGGTTTGCTGAAGGTTGCGATCCTGACCAGGCACCAACACAATTTCTGAAATCTGATATTGTGGTTCGGAGAGATTGCCTTTCAGGCGTTCTAATTCAATTTCAGCCAGATTATCGAGATTCAAGAATTGCCGCGGAAAGGTAGCTTGCAGCACATTCAGCCAGACAAAATCAGATGTTACACGTTCAAGCACTGTATTTGTGCTGATGCCATTTTGCTTGAGCCATTGCACGCCGCCCAGACCATCACGGGCAAAATTCTGGTCCATCAAAGGGCGGGCAGCTTGACGCGAGCGGCTCAGCAAGGTCGGGTCTAAATCATTACCGGCCTGGAATTTCAGCCGCTCGTCAATCAGCATCTGCAAGGCATCATTACGCACGCGTTCAACATCAATTTCACCGGCGCCCAATCCGGTAATGAGGCTCAGAAACTTGGTGCGCTCTGCGAGATCAAGCGAGGTGATAGGCTCGCCATTGACGATTGTTACAATCGATAATTTTTGGGCATGCGCGATTTGGGCACTGCACAGGAACATTGTTGCAACAAGGCCAATAAACCATTTAAACATCACTGAATTCATTGTCTCAGCATTATCCCATCTTTAATGTTCATCGACTCTGGCCAGAAAATACCCACCAGCTGCGCAGATTAAAAGGGCAGGGGCCCATCCGGCAAGCTGATTTGGCAAGCGCGAAGTGCTGCCGAGAAGATAAATCAGATCAGAGAGAAAATAAAAGGCGAATCCGCATCCAAGCCCCATCAGGATTAGCCGAACGCGCTGTTGGCGGGAGAAGTGAATGAGGGTGAAGCTGGCAGCCAACATGGCAAGGCCTAATAATTTAAGCGGCGTTGAGAGCAATTGATGAAAATGCACGCGATATTTATCAACCGGCAGTCCAGCATTGCCCAGCACATCAATAAATTTTGGCAGGCTGAAAATATTGATGGTTTTCGGGGGCCTGGTGCTTTGTAAGAGTGCAGATTTATCCAGCACAGACGGCACGCTGATATTGCCAAGATCTGTTTCCACCCCTTGGTTTGCAATGCGCACCGCATCTGGAATGACCCAGGCACCTGATTGTAAATTGATGCGTTCAGCACGCAGCCGCCAGTCAATGCCGCCTTTATCATTCAGAAAATAAATCACCGCATGTTGAATTTCACCTTCTTCAGGTGTCAGGCTTTGGCCGTTGATGATCATCTGATGCTCAGCGGTGCGATCGCGCAGCCAAACCCCATTTGATGACACAGATAAAGAGGTTTTCGTCCTGTATTTCACAATCTGGTCAAGATGTGATTCATACGAGGCTGAGGTGGTCGCAGAAATCGGGTTAATCACCAGAATATGAAAAAAACCTATCAGCAGGCAGGAACAAATGACCGGCAATAAGGCTTGCCAGATAGACTGGCCAAGGCCACGTGCTGTGATGAATTCATGGCTGCGTGACCAGCTGTAAAAACAGGTGATAGACCCGAATAAAACAGCAAAGGGCAAGATCATATCCAACAGCTGAGGCACGTTCAGCGCTGAGACCAGCAAAATATAGCCAAAAGAATATTCTTCTGCCTGCTCAGAGCTCCGGCGCAATAATTCGATGATATCAACCAGTGTGATAAAGCTGAGCAGCAGGGCCAGCAGGGCGAGCACCCATTTCATATATTGGCGTGCAAGATAGAAAAACAATGTTGGTGGCAATGTTTTTATCATCTGCCTTCTCCTGGACCGCCATCAGCAGATACCAGTTCAGTGCTGTTCAATAATTTAGGCATAGATTGTTTGGTTAATTGCATAATGCCGATTGGAATAGGCGCAATGCAAATCAGATAAATAAGAGGCCATAGAGAAGGGTTTGAGACCGTTGCAGAGCGGGCCATGACAAGCAAAATCTGCAAGCCAATACCAGCCGCAATGGTCAGGCCAATCTGGCGTCCCATGCCGTCGCGCCGCAAGCGCGCAGAGAGCAGGCTGGCCGTTGCCAGCACGCATAGAGCCAATGCCATAAATGGAGAGGCGAGGCGATAATGGCCTTGGGCAATGCGCTCGCCAACATATTTTGGTGATAGAGCTGTACTGGGATCGAGCAAATTACGGATTGAATCTTCATTCACATCCAAGGTGGTGCGCTCTGCATCCTGGCTGGCCTCTGCTCTGGCAATATCGATAGAGTGTGTTTCAAAAGCCAGCACCGCTGCGGCCGCACCATTGGTGCGTAGCTCTGTGCGCTGGCCATTTTCAAGCAATAAAACAGGACCAGAAGGGCGCACTTCAAAACGGCCTTTTTGCGCGGTTACCGTCACTGTCCGGTCATCTTGCCGGCTGTCTTGAATAAACACACTCGTCACTTCATTTTGCGCCGCCCGCCCGCCAATAAAGATGGTGAGCTTGTCATCTAGATCAATGAAGACCTTATTTTGAATCAGCACTTTTGGAATAGAGTGGCGCAGCTGATGCTGAACTGTTTTAAATTCAGAAAAGCCGGCAGGAAGCAGCCAGAGCGAATTGATCACCAATAAAGCTGTTACCATCGCCCCGAACAAGATAGGCAGCCAGCCAAACTGAAGAGGGGATAAACCAAGGGCCTGCATCACAATCAGCTCTCTGTCTGCGGTGAGCCGGTTTAAGACCCAGATAACCGCAATGAAGGCCGCGAGCGGGGCGGCCACCATCAGCCAAAGCGGCAAGGCCAGAATAGAAAGATAGAGAAAGCTGAAGAGAGGCGCGCCGCGTGAAATGACCAATTCCAGAAGCCGCAAGGCCTGGTTCAGCCAGACCACGCCGATAAGGCTGATGAGGATAAGCAGTCCAACACTGGCATATTGTCCGATGTGATAGCGTTGGAAATACATAGAGGTCAGCCATTATCCTGTTTTTTATGAATGCTCTAGCAGGTCTGCGATCTGATATTTGCCTGCACAAACTTGCCAAAAATTCCTAGCATTAATTGCCCGATAATGCAAAACTTCTGACTTGTCATAACACGCCGGCATTACAATATTATCTGCATGACCATTAGCGGAGCCCAGCCATGTCTTTTTCTTTGCAAATTTCCTTTATCTCATCAGCCAATAGCATGACACCAGCCTTTCTGATGCGTGACCAAGACACTGTTCTTGGCAATGCAGAAAATGCTGATAATGCGGCTATTTGTACATTGGCACACCATGCTGGTTTTGAAGCCAAATCAAAGACAGCTCTGACAAGCGCACTGGACAACAAACCTGTTTTGTTGGTCGGGCTTGGCGAGCTATCTCTGGAAAGCATCGCTGATATGCGCGCCATTGGTAGCTCGCTTTATAGCCGGATGGGCAGTGCGCCAACACGCCAGCTCTGTCTGGTGGCATCTGGCCTGTCTGCTGATATGGCAGCTGAGCTGGCATTGGGCGCTATGCTGAATTCTTATGAATTTAACACCTATTTTACCAAAAAAGAGCAACCTGAAACAGAGGCGCATCTGGCCATCTGCCATCCAGATGCTGAGGCTGCCGAGGCTGCTTTTGACGCATTAATGAAGCTTGCCAAGGGCATTGGCTTTGCCCGTGATTTGGTTTATGAGCCGGCGAACCATCTCTATCCAATGGCCTTTGCCGAGCGGTGTGAGGCATTGAGCGAGCTTGGGCTAGAGGTCGAGATACTCAAAGAAGACAAGCTGGCAGAGATGGGTATGGGCGCCTTATTGGGTGTTGGTCAAGGCTCGGTGCGCGACTCAGCAATTGTTGTGATGCGCTGGAATGGCGGCGGCGATGAAGCACCGCTCGCACTGGTTGGCAAGGGGGTCTGCTTTGATACAGGCGGCATTTCATTGAAACCACCAAAAGGCATGGAAGATATGAAATGGGATATGGGCGGTGCAGCGGCTGTCGCCGGGGCCATGTGTGCACTGGCAGGGCGCGGCGTCAAACAGAATGTTATCGGCTTTTTAGGGCTGGTTGAAAATATGCCAGATGGCAATGCCCAGCGTCCAGGTGATGTGGTTACCTCTATGTCTGGCCAGACGATTGAGGTGATCAACACGGATGCAGAAGGCCGGCTGGTCCTAGCGGATGTGCTGACCTATGCCCAGCAAAATTATAAACCGTCTGCGATTGTTGATTTTGCTACCCTGACAGGGGCAATTATTGTGTCTCTTGGCAAGGAATATGCAGGCCTCTTCAGCAATAATGATGCGCTGGCAAGCCAGTTGATTGCCGCAGGCGAAAAGACAGCTGAAAAATGCTGGCGCATGCCTATTGGTGAGGCCTATCACGGCCAGTTGAAATCACATATTGCCGATATGAAAAATATTGGCGGGCCATGGGGCGGTTCTATCACGGCGGCCTGTTTCCTCGAAAAATTCATCGAAAATGATACCCCATGGGCGCATATTGATATTGCGGGCAAGGCATGGGCTGACAAGGCGCAGCCTGGCGTGCCGAGCGGTGGTACCGGTTTTGGTGTTCAGCTGGTTAACGCGCTGATTGATGACTGGCAGGTCCCCGAAGCCCAGAGCTAGAGCGATAAGGGCGCGATGATGTCAGATGCTGCTGAAAATCCATCACCAGATCAACAGGCGGGCCAAGCCTCTGCTGATCTGCGTCAGATCGATTTTTATCATCTGATGAATGGGACCTTAGAGGCCACAGTGGCAAGCCTGGCCGAAAAGGCACAAGGGGTCGGCAAAAAACTATTGATACTCACCTCTGAGCAACAGGCATCCGCATTGTCAGACGCGCTGTGGGCACATAACCCCAATAGCTTTTTAGCCCATGGGCTTAACCAGCAAGAGATGGAGGCCGCAAAATGGGCCTCTGTCTGGATTGCGACTAACCCATTTGATAATCCAATTGAGGCAGAATTTATTCTGCTGACTTTTGGTTTGACACCTGAAAAACTGGATAGTTTTGAGCGGGTGTTTAATTTATTTGACGGGCGGGATGAAGAGGCGGTTATCCATGCGCGCCAGCAATGGAAAATCTGGTCTGCTCAGGAAGCGGTGGCCTGCCGCTATTATAATCAGTCCGAAAATGGGAAGTGGCAACGTAAAGTCTGAGGCTAGCCAAACGGTCCTATCACGTTTAAATTCTTTCATTTCTGCGCCTTGTCTGCTATAAGGCGCCAGCGATTGCGGCTGACATGACATAAAGCCGCATGAGGCCCTGTTTTTGACGAGAAATCGTCTTTCGAGCACATGAAATAAAGGACAGAGATCATGGCTACAACACGTACTTTTTCAATCATCAAGCCAGATGCTACACGCCGTAACCTGACCGGTGCTATCAATGCCCGTATCGAAGCGGCTGGCCTGCGCATCATTGCCCAAAAGCGTATTGCGATGACCAAGGCACAGGCAGAAGCTTTTTATGCTGTGCATGCTGAGCGTCCATTTTATGGCGAGCTGGTCAGCTTTATGACATCTGGCCCAGTTGTGGTGCAGGTTCTGGAAGGCGATGACGCTGTACCAGCGTACCGCGCAGTGATGGGTGCAACAAACCCGGCAGATGCAGATGAAGGCACTATCCGTAAGGAATTTGCTGAGAGCATCGAAGCCAACTCAGTACATGGCTCAGACAGCGATGAAAATGCAGCTATTGAAATCAAGCATTTCTTCACTGAAGACGAAATCGTCGGCTAAATGAAAAAGCAAGCCGGTCTGCGTTTTTGAGACCTCTTGTCTAAAATAGAAAAGCACGCTTGTGATAAGCGTGCTTTTTTCATGGCGTAAAGATCAAATCTGCTTGATTACAGCAGGAAAATAGCCATCAAAATAAGTGTAACAGCAACACCAGCACAGACAATTTTGCTGAATGTCATAAAGCCATGATAGATGGCCAGGTTATTCTGCTCATGCGGATTAAGATCATCAGTGTTCATATCAGTCCCCGATACTGCTATGGCCAGCTGATTAGATATCCTGATACAAATCAGCCGCGCCGTGAATGAAATCTGTGGCTGTTATGCCAATAATTTAATCAGAAATCAACGCCCAGCCGCATAAAGGCATCCTGAGGCAGGGTGAGCACAGGTGGCTGGTGCCATACCGGTCTGTCTGAGCAGATTTCCAGCGCGCCAGTAGCCAGCGCCAACATCACAGCAGGATAGGCCAGATGTTCGAGTGCCAATACGCGTTTGGCAAGACTGTCTGCAGTATCCCCATCTTGAACCGCCAGTCCAAGCTGAAGCACCAGGGGGCCTTCATCCATGCCAGGGGTTACCAGATGTACCGATAAGCCGTGTTGGCTGTCGCCTGCATCTAATGCCCGCTGATGTGTATTCAGCCCCTTATGGGCAGGCAGTAGTGATGGGTGTATGTTTACTATGCGGCCTGACAGCGCGTCGATAAAATCAGCTGATAGCAGGGCCATATAACCGGCAAGAAATACCCAATCAGCACCGCTATGCCGGATTTCAGCCAGCATGGCAGCTTCATGAGCAGATTTGCTGTCATAATCAGCGCGCTGAACCAGCGCGGTATTTAGGCCAGCTGCTGCAGCATATTCTAGCCCTTCAGCTTGTTTATTAGCCGCCACCAGCAGAATATCGATATCATCACGCTGTTTTGCAGCTTCGGCCAGAGCGGTCATATTGCTGCCACGACCTGAGATGAGGATGGCGATTTTGAGCGGGCTGGACATGATTTGCCTGATATCCGGTCAGCCGAGATGTGCTGGCAGATTATCAAAAATCACAGCCGGATTTGTGCCGCGTTCTTCAACAATGCCGGCTAGCCAGGCCGCCTCACCCGCATCACGCAGGCTGCTGAGCACCTCATCTGCTGTATCAGTCGCGACGAACAACAACGCGCCGATACCACAGTTAAAAGTGCGCGCCAGCTCATGAAAATCAATCGCTGCTTCATCCTTCATCCAGCTGAAAAGTGCTGGCATTTCATAGGCCGCCATATCAAGACGCAGGCTCAGACCCGCCTCATAGCAACGTGGCGGATTTTCCACCAGCCCGCCGCCTGTGATATGGGCCAGACCGTGTAATCCGCCAATTTGCAGGGCTTTTTGAACCTGTGATGTATAAATGCGGGTCGGTGCCATCAGGCTTTCTGCCAATGATACAGACTGATCATAAGGGGCAGGCGCATCCAAAGCGACGCCTGCACGCTCAATCAGTTTGCGCACCAATGAAAAGCCATTCGCATGAACACCAGATGAGGGGAGGGCAATCACCTGATCGCCTGCCACCACCATAGACGGGTCCAGCATCTGGCCACGTTCAGCTGCGCCGACACAAAAGCCTGCCAGATCATAAGAACCCGGGGCATAATGATCAGGCATCTCAGCGGTTTCGCCGCCTATCAGCCCGGCACCGGCCTGACGACACCCATCTGCAATGCCGGCAACAATTTCCTCAGCCACCTTTGGATCTAGCTTGCCAGTGGCAAAGTAATCCAAGAAGAACAGAGGCAGCGCACCTTGGGCCAGCAAATCATTGGCACACATCGCAACCAAATCAATGCCCAGCCCATAATGCAGACCTGTCTGTTCCGCCAGTTTCAGCTTGGTGCCCACCCCATCGGTTGCGGCGACAAGAATAGGGTCGCTATAGCCCGCAGCTTTTAAATCAAAAAGACCGCCGAAGCCGCCAAGACCGCCCATCATGCCTGCACGTGCTGTGGATTTGGCATGTGGCTTAATCGCATCAACAAGCGCATCGCCTGCTGCAATATCAACGCCTGCATCCTGATATCTAAGTGGTTGTTTTTGGTCTGTCATGCTGGTCAGGTCCGAAAATAACGTTATACTGGACTTGTCTGAGTTGACGAGGACATACCACCTGCCAGTTTATGGCGTCTGGCATGTTCCCACCCAAGCAAAATCAATAGGTCTCTTTATGCCTGTGCAATGTCGGATCTTCAATAGCCTTAAATCGGTTTTCTTATGTCTGGTCATGATATCAGGGGCAGGGCATAGCGCCGCCCTTGCACAAAGCACGTCTCAGAACAGCAGCCAGACCAACCCGCAAAATGCTGCTTTACAGAGTAGTGAAACAGCAGAACAGACAGATTGCCCAGGCCCTGTTTATGATACAGGCTTTCTGGCTGTTGATCAGATGGCGCAAACCGGTCAGCTGGCCCGCGAAACCGCCATGCAAGAGATCACCAGAAGTGAATTTGAGCGGTTGTTGGGCCGGATGTTGCTTGCCCCAACGCATGAAACACTCTCGGTCTTTTCAGATGTGAACCCCGCTGATTTCATTGATTTTGTGCAGATTGATGAAGAAACAGTGCTGCCTGGGCGCTATATTGCCAATCTGCGTATTTGCTTTAATCAGATAAATATACGCGAAGCTTTGCTGGCCAAGCAGCTGGATTTCGCTGAAGCCGTGAGCCCACCTGTTTTGGTTATGCCTTTATTTGCAGAACCAACAGGCATCCGTTTATTTATGCGGTCCAGCCAGAACCAGCGCGCACAATCACAAAATGCTTGGTTTGACGGATGGGCGAAGGCCATTTCTGCTCAGCAGGGTCTCGTCGAATTGGTATCATTGGAAAATAATTTATCGCTGTCACGCCGATTGCGTGAACAAAGTGTTTATCAGGCTGAAGAAGAGGTGCTGAAGCTCGCAGCGCAGAGCAGCGATGCAAGGCAGTTACTCTGGGTGTTGGCAGAACTTGATTACAGCCAGCAAACACCACGTCTGGTGCTTGATGCCCGTTTATATGATGCCAATGGCAGGCTACTGGCCCCGATTGCAAAACAAGCCTTTGATCTCAATGGTCAGTATAATATGAACCTGCTATTTCGTGATTTTCAGGCTGATATCCTCTCGCAGGTAGAATCAGAATGGCGCCGCGCCAATCTGGTTTCATTTACGGGCGAGAATGAGCTCATCCTCGCTATACCCTTCACAGATTTTGCAGATTGGTATGACAAACAGCGTAAAATCGCCAGCTTGCCTGTGATCATTGATGTGATGCCCATACATCTTGATGCTCAGTTGGGATTATTGAAAATTACGCCGGCAGGGTCTTTGCAGGCAGTCGAATCTGGCTTTGCTGGTTTGGGCTTTGGTCTCGGCAAGCTTGATGATTATCAACAAAATGGCCAAGGCTTGCAGCAATTACTCCTTGTCCCGCTGGACAAGCAGTAGGATAAAGCCGCATGTCTACACCTGAACTGATGACAAAGGGGCAGTTGGCCTTTGATCTCAGCCCTGAAACAAATTTCAAGGCGGATGATTACCTTGTCGCCCCACATAATGAGCAGGCAACCCGCAAGGTGCTCAGCTTTCCGAGCTGGCCTGCGCCTTATCTTGGGCTAAATCTGCACGCGCCAAAGGGTCTTGGTAAAAGCCATCTGGCGGCGGTGTTTGCTGAACGTTTTCATGCCCAGAAAATCACACCTGATCAGCTAAATAGCTGGCCAGATTTGCCTGATCAGCCGGTGGTTTTGGAAGATGTAACACTTGCCTGTCATGAAACAGATCTTTTGCATCTATTTAATCGGTTTGCCGCAGAACATAAGGCTGGCCTGTTATTCATATCAGAGACGCCGCTGAGCCAGATGGACTGGCAATTACCAGATTTAAAGTCACGGCTACGCTCGCTTGCAACTGCGCAGATTGACCTGCCAGATGATGCGTTTCTGGCTTTGATGCTTGAACGGCATTTCAACCGGTTTCAATGTGTTGTACCTGATTCTGCAATGCGCTACATTCTGGCACGCATGCCGCGCTCGCTTCATGCCGTTAAAAACATATGTTCAGCTTTGAACGCATTGTCTCTGGCCCAAAAAAAACCAGTTTCTGTTGCATTGGCACGTCTGCTGTTCGAACAGCAGGATGAACTACCACTAGAGTGAGGATAAAATGATTGATTTTGGTATTGAAGGACGCAAAGCCGTTGTTTGCGCATCATCAAAGGGCCTAGGGTTTGGCTGTGCTGAGGCACTGGCACGTGCTGGTGTCAATCTGGTCATGTGCGCCCGCACCGCCGATCAGCTCGAGGCTGCGGCTGACCAGCTGCGCCGAAAGACTGAGGTTGAAATCACAACAGTGGCTTGTGATATCACCAGTGATGAAGGGCGCGCTGCGGTATTAGAAGCCGCTGGCCATGTTGATATTCTGGTCAATAATGCAGGTGGGCCGCCACCAGGTGATTTCCGCGATTGGACACGTGAAGATTGGATCGCTGCCATTGATGCCAATATGCTCACCGCGATTGAGTTGATGAAGGCGGTCATTGACCCGATGATCAATAAAAAATTCGGCCGGATCGTCAATATCACCTCTGGTTCGGTGAAATCACCTATCCCGCAATTGGGCTTGTCAAATGGCGCACGCGCTGGTCTCACCGGTTTTGTTGCTGGGCTTTCACGCCAAGTGGCTATGCATAATGTCACCATCAATAATCTCTTGCCCGGCCAGTTTAACACAGACCGGATTGAAGGCTTGATTGCCAACCGCGCCACCAATGAAGGGCGGACCAAATCAGAGGTGCGCAAAGAGCTGGAAACAAAGACACCAGCAGGGCGTTTGGGTGAAATTCAAGAATTTGGTATGGCCTGTGCCTGGATGTGCTCAGCGCAAGCTGGCTTCCTTGTCGGTCAGAATATCTTGTTGGATGGTGGCAATCTAAACGCCAATCCGTAAGGATACCTGAAATTAAATATGGAGCTTGTTAGGGGGTCAGAATTTTTATCTGACCCTTTTCAATGGCCAGTCCAATTTCGCCTGATTTTAAGCGTTCTGCCCATTGTCCAAAAACCTCATAGCGCCAGCCTTGCAACGCACGCAATCCGGCTGGCGGTTCTGGCAAGGCGAGCTGTTCCAATTCATCTGCTGTCGCCACCAGACGCGGGGCCAGCCCTTCTTTTTCGGTGACATGACGCAGCAGCACCCGCAGTAACTCTAGGACAGCTGCAGGCGGTTTATCATGCCCAGTATGCCGTGGCACGACAGGCCAGTCTGCCTTTGGTGTATTCTCTGCTTTTGCCAAAATTTGTAAGACAGGGTGGACCAGCTTACCATTCTCGCCGCCAGGAAAACCTCTGATGCTTTTGAATTCAGTCGGGTTTTTCGGGGTGCTACCTGCCAGATCAAGCAAAGTTTCATCTTTAAGCAGTCTGTTTCGCGGCAAATTGCGACGCTGGCATTCTTGCTCGCGCCAAGCGGCCAGATGTTTCAGCCTGTTGAGCATAGCTGGTTTATTGCCGCGATATTTTATCCGTTGCCAGACACCCTCTGGATCAATTTCATATAAATCTATCGAGGCGAATTGCGCCATATCCTCATCAGTCCAATGGGCGCGCCCTGCCTTTGCCAGCTGCTTTGTGATCATCGGATAGATTTTGGCAAGATGGATAACATCATCGAGCGCATAGCTGATTTGCCGGTCGCTCAATGGGCGTTTTGACCAATCGGTAAAACGTGATGATTTATCGATCTGTAAATCGAGAAAATGCAGAACCAGCTTATCATAGCCCACCTGATCGCCAAGGCCACAGACCATGGCAGCGATTTGCGTATCCCAGACAGGTGTTGGCACAGCCCCCATCATCTGAACAAAGATTTCCATATCCTGACGCCCAGCATGGAACACTTTTAATACGTCCGGGTTTGCGAGCAGCGCACAAAGTGGTGCTAAATCAATATCGGGGCTCAGCGGGTCAATCGCCACAGAAAGCGCACCATCTGAAATCTGCACCAAACATAATTGGGCATAATAGGTGGCTTCACGCATGAATTCAGTATCGATAGCAATGAATGATGCTTTTTCGAATTGCGCGACAGCCTCTTCAAGCTGCTTTGTTGTGGTGAGAAGACGATCAAACTGGGACATGGGTTTCTTGATAAAGCAGTTCTTCTCTTTTGGCTAGCAATGGCTTGCCGCTGTGTAAAATCACACTAGAATAGGAACCTGAACCAGAGATGTTTAAAAGAAGGATGGAGCCGATGCTTTGGTATGATGACACTGCCAAAAATGCTGCCAAATATGTAGCCAAAAAAGCAGAATATGGGCTCAGGCAAATCATGCAGGCAGCTGTACCTGTTCTCTTGGCAGCATGCTTCATGACGGCTGCTCCTGTTGCGGCCATGACAGGCTCAGAGCCAGCCAGTCAGCTTGTTCAGCATCAGGCGAGCTATGAGATGACCCTTGAATATGTCAGCCCGTCATCAGAAGTGATCGGGGTTGATGGGCGCAGCTCTTATGCGCTGGCTGATGAATGTTCTGGTCTTGCAACATCTGAAAATTATTTGTTGCGCTTTATCTATGATAGCGGTGATGAGGTCACCATTGCCTCACGTTATCAGGCTTGGGAGCAGGCAGACGGCCAGCTGTTCAATTTTGAATTACATGAGGAAAGCAGCTATGAGCCTGCGCTCAAGCTGGATGGTTATGCGATGCTGGGTGAGGGGGACAGTGAAAAGGGCGAAGCTTATTTTTCAATAGAGCCAACACAAGCGATGCCAATTCCTTCCGACACATTATTTCCGGTATCACATCTCCTTGCCCTGCTGGAAAAGGCCCGCAAAGGCGAGCGGCAATTTTCAGCCAAAATATTCTTTGGTGCAGAGCCAGACCGTGCGCTTAAAACCGCCGTAGCCTTCATCTCAGACAAAAAACAACGCCAAGAGCAGGGGTTTGATCATGTGCTGATACAAACCGAATATTGGCCAGTGCGCATTGCCTATTTTGACCCCAGCTCAGGGGCACCTGAACCTGATTATGAAGTGATGCTGGAATTACAGGAAAATGGGCTGGTCGCTGGTTATGCAATTGATTATGGCGATTTGGTTATCCGGGCCAATTTGCGATCGCTAGAATCAAAACCTGCGGCTGATTGTTCATCCTGATAGACAGCTCTTTAACAGCAGGCTCGTTAAAAAAACAAAACCCGCCAGAAAAGGCGGGTTTGTGATTCAAAAAACCGTTCAGATTGACCGGCGGTTTTTTTGGCTTTACTTGATCTTGGCTTCACGGAAGAGAACGTGCTTGCGTGCCTTTGGATCATATTTCTTCAGCTCCAGCTTTTCAGGCTTGGTGCGTGGGTTCTTCTTGGTGACATAAAAATAGCCTGTATCGGCAGTGCTCACCAGTTTGATTTGCAGAGTTGCTGGCTTGGCCATGTCACTCACTCCAAATAAAATTACGAATTGAGGCGCGAAAATGCCGCATATACCCTGACTTGTCAAGGTGTATCTGGGATTTTTAAACGACAAAATCGCTTATCTGCGCTTGCGCCCACGCTGTTTCCTAAAACGCGACTTGACGCGCCTTGTTTTTTGGCCGGTGGCCCCTCTGGTCCCCCCAGAAACCCAGCTGAAATCAAGGCCGCCACTGGCTAGCGAAATACGCTCAAGCCGGCAATGCACCACCATGCCGAGCTGATAACACCAGCCCTCATATTTGCCTTGCAATACAAGGCCGCTCTCATCCAGCTCATAGCGATCTTCTGGCAGGGTGCGCCTCGGGACAAAACCTTCTGCACGTCCGCCCTCAATAGAGACAAAGAGCCCTGCCTTATTTAGCCCAGTGATGGTGGCATCAAAGCTCTCGCCGCGGCGATGCTGATATAGGCTGGCTGCCAGCCTGTCCATCGTCCGGCGTTCAGCACGTGCGGCGCTCTGCTCGGTTTGGCTGATATGGGTACAGACCTCAGCAATAGTGTCTCGGTTTTCGCTGCCCAGCCTTTCAGGGCCTAAATCACAAGCCATCACCAAAGCGCGGTGGACCAGCAAATCAGCATAGCGGCGAATAGGCGAGGTGAAATGAGCATATTTTGCCAAAGATAACCCATAATGGCCAATATTATCAATATGATAGACAGCACGCGATTGACAACGCAACACCGTATCATTGACCATATTTTCTTCAGGCTTGCCAGCCACCTGCGCCAGCAAGCTATTCAGGCGGTGCGGTGAGACGCGTTGACCTTTTGGAAAAGACAGGCCAATGGTCTCTGCCAGATCATGCAAGGCTTCCAGCTTTTCAGGGTCTGGCTGATCATGCACACGGTAGACACAGATTTTACCTGCTTTTTCCAATGTTTCGGCTGCACATACATTGGCCAGAATCATGAATTCTTCGATCAGCTGATGGGCGGTGAGCGGCTCTCTAAAACCCATCGCGACTGGTTTGTTATTTTTATCCAGTTCAACTACCCGTTCTGCCACATGCAGATTAAGGGTGCCGCGCTTATCTCTGGCTTCTTTTAAAAGGTGATAAGCACCGCTTAGATGGTGAATGGTGCCAGCTGGCACCTCTAAATCTGCTTCATCCAGCAAACCATCCAGCACTTTTTGCACCCTCTCATAGGTGAGGCGTGCAGAAGAGCGCATCAGGGCGCGGCTGAAATGATGGCTCTTTTTCTGGCCATGTGAATCAATTTCAATATGAGCAACCATGCAAGCGCGATCTTCATCAGGCCGCAGAGAACATAAACCATTTGAGAGCGCCTCAGGCAGCATCGGGATAACTGTGCCAGGCAGATAAACTGAATTACCCCGTGCTTCGGCTTCTTTATCTAAGGCTGAGCCAGCGGCTACATAGGCCGATACATCTGCGATTGCAACCTTTATATGCCAGCCGCCTGTCTCAGAGGGAATGGCCCAGACCGCATCATCAAAATCTTTGGCATCTGCCCCATCTATGGTAACCAAATCAAGGGCGCGCAAATCCTCACGCTTGCCTAGTTCTGGAATATCTGCCTGCTCTGCCTGCTCTAGGCAGGCACTGTCAAACTCATCACGCAGGCCAAATTCAGCCACAGCCAGCGCGGTCCAGCCTGCTGGCGATTCAAGTCGCCCAATAACCCGTACCAGCCGGGCTAGCCCATCCATGCGTCCTGCCGGTTCAATCACCTCAACTTCAACCAAATCGCCAGGTTTCGCCTTTTGGTCTTTGTCTGCTTTTAATTTCAGTGGACGTCCTGGCCCTTTGTCAGCTGGAAAGACAATCAGCCCCTCTCTGCCCTTTACCACCTCTCCAAATAAGTGGGGGCGGGTGCGTTTAGGCAATAGGCGGATAAGCGCGACCTCATGCATTTTGTCGGTGCGGTCCCCGGCTTCCGCATCTACAGGGCGCACCAGCGCGCGATCACCTGTCTTTGCCTTTTGTAAGGCACCTCTTGCGGGTTGCAGAGATAAGAGCGGCAGCTCTGTATTGTTCTGTTCAACTGGCTGTGCCAGCCCATAACCATCATTGTCAAAGCCCAGAATTTCAACCAGCATGACCTCTGGTAATTGGCCATCAGGGCTGATTGTTGAATCAACGGCCAGTTCAGCCATTAATTTGCGCAAGGCAGGGCGGCTTTCAGGCGGCAGGTTAAAGGCACGTGCCACATCGCGTATGCTGATCCGGCCTTCGGCTGTCGCCATATAGGCGCGCAGGCTCTCGCTGTCCGGCAATTCATAAGCAGGTGAGTGAGAAGCAGCAGGTTTGGTCCGGCGTGGCACGATCTCTAAGACGCTTTCTTTTTAGCTGCAGCTTTTTTCGCCGCTGCTTTTTTTGGTGCCGCCTTTTTGGTGGCTTTTTTAGCCGCCTTCTTGGCCGCCTTTTTAGCCGATTTCTTGGCAGCCTTTTTTGCGCTTGGTTTCGCAGCTTTCGCGGCCAGCCATGCCAAGGCTTGTTCGAGTGTCACATCTGCCATCTCAGTACCGCGCGGCACAGGGGCACGCAGCTTATTATGCTCAACATAGGCTCCAAAACGCCCGCGTTTCAGCTCGACCTCACCGCCATCAGGGTGTGCGCCAAGGCTGCGCCCTGCTTTGGCCTTTGCCGCAGCCAGCAAATCAATAGCCCTGTTCATGCCGATTTCCAGCACATCATCTTCAGCTGGCAGGCTGGTGAATTTGCCTTCATATTTCAAATAGGGACCATAGCGCCCAAGACCTGCTTGTATCATCGCCCCTGTTTCGGGATGCAGGCCAATATCACGTGGCAGGCTGAGCAGGCCAAGCGCATATTCCAAATCAACTTCAGAGGCTTGCTTGCCTTTGGGCAGGGAACTGCGTTTTGGCTTTTTCTCTTCCGGGCTGCCTAATTGGACATAAAGCCCGTAAGGCCCGCGCCTTAGCCAGACAGGCAGAGATGTTGCCGGATCAAGACCCAACTCGCGATCGCCATCATCTGCGCCATCATCACCGTCATTATCATTGCTGATTTGCTGGGTATAGCCACATTCAGGATAGTTGGTGCATCCCAAAAACGGGCCGAATTTCCCTAATTTCAGATGTAGACGCCCAGCACCGCATTTGCGGCACTCACGGCGGATTTCACCGCTTTCATCTGGCTTGAAAAACAGCGGTTCTAGCTGTTGGTCCAGCACATCCAACACCTCAGGCACACTCAGCTCAGTGGCTTTATCGATGGCTGTTTTAAAATCTTGCCAGAAATGCTTGAGCAGCTCTTTATAGGCCATCTGGCCGTCTGACACCTCATCAAGCTGATTTTCAAGCTGGGCGGTAAAGCCATATTCCACATAACGCTGAAAATAATTCTCTAAAAAGCTAGAGACAATGCGCCCACGATGCTCTGGAATAAAACGGCGGCTTTCTTTGCGCACATAGCTGCGCTTTTCCAAAACCGAGAGGATAGAGGCATAGGTAGAGGGGCGGCCAATCCCCAGCTCTTCCATTTTTTTCACTAGGCTGGCATCGCCATAGCGCGGCGGTGGCTGGGTAAAATGCTGTTCCGGAGCAACATCCTGCACTGTGAGTGCTTCGCCTTCGCTCATTTTCGGCAGCAGCACATCATCATCACCAGTGCCGCCACTGCCAGCTTGTGGCTGGGCATCATCGCGATCTTCCATATAAACAGAACGAAAGCCGTCAAATACCAATACTGAGCCACTAGCCCGCATTTCAATCTGGCCAGCAGATTCTGATAGAGTGATAGAGGTCTGGTCCATCTCAGCTGCGGTCATCTGGCTGGCGATCGCACGCTTCCAAATCAGCTCATAAAGACGGAATTGGTCGAAATCAAGGAACCGGCGCATATCAGCAGGCAAGCGCGTAAAGCTGGTTGGGCGCACCGCCTCGTGGGCTTCTTGTGCGTTCGCGGCCTTGGTTTTATAGCGGCGCGGCTTTTCTGGCAGGTAATCTGCGCCATAGCGCGCAGAGATCAGTGTGCGTGCACCGCCAATGGCTTCTTCGCTCATCGACACGCCATCTGTTCGCATATAGGTAATCAAACCGGTTGTTTCTGAGCCGATATTGATGCCTTCATAGAGTTTTTGAGCAATTTGCATCGTCCGGCTAGCTGAAAAACCAAGCTTGCGGGCGGCTTCTTGCTGGAGGGTGGAGGTGGTAAAGGGTGCGGCCGGTTGGCGGCGCACACGTTTTGTTTCAATCGGGCCAACCTGCCAGTTTGCACTGCGAATACGCGCGGCAATATCCATGGCTTGTGCCTCGCTGCCGACAGACAGCCTGTCCATTTTCTCGCCATCCAGCTTGGCAAGACGTGCGGTAAAGCTGCGCCCGTCTTCTTTTTCAAAGTGGCTATCAAGAGACCAATATTCTTGCGGCTTAAAACGTTCAATTTCGGCTTCGCGCTCGCAAATGAGACGCAAGGCCACCGATTGCACACGCCCTGCTGAGCGTGACCCCGGTAATTTGCGCCAAAGCACAGGCGAGATAGAAAACCCGACAAGATAATCCAGTGCACGACGTGCCAGATAGGCGTTGATCAGATCATAATCCAGATCGCGCGGTTTTTGCATGGCATCCAAAATGGCGGTTTTGGTGATTTCATTGAACACCACCCGCTGATAGGGCACACTATCTAGCCCTTTTTTGGATTTGATGATTTCGCGCACATGCCAGCTGATGGCTTCACCTTCTCTATCCGGGTCAGTGGCCAGAATAAGCTGGTCAGCTGATTTCAGGGCAGAGGTAATCTCGCGCATCTGCTTATTGGAATCAGTGTCGCTTTCCCAGAGCATGGTAAAGTCGTCATCCGGGCGCACAGAGCCATCTTTTGCCGGCAAATCACGAACATGGCCATAAGATGCCAACACCTTGTAATCATCACCCAAATAACGATTGATGGTCTTGGCCTTGGCAGGTGATTCAACAATAACAACTTTCATAATGCTTACCGCTAACCCAATCCTGTACTGCCACCTTTATCTGTCTCAATCATCCCAATCAAGGCGGGCTGAGACACGATGTCCATGATGTCTTAATATGCGACCTGCGAGCTCTAATTCAAGGAGGGCCGCTGCCATCACATCGGCAGAGAGATGACACCAGCGCATCAATTCGTCAACATCAATTGGATCATGCGCTAGATTTTCCACAATCTTGTCACGTGCCAGTGCAGCTTCTTTTTCGGAAGGTTGTTCTGCGATATGCAGGCTAAATTCAAATGGTTCTCTGCCCATCGATATTTCCTTCAGATCTGGCAGGCGATTCAATAAATGCAAGATATCATCTGCACTCTGCACAAGGCTTGCGCCATCTTGGATCAGACGATTGCACCCTCTGGTGCGCGGATCAATGGGCGATCCAGGCAAGGCCATTACCTCTGCACCGCGCTCTGCCGCATCATTGGCGGTGATAAGCGAGCCTGATCGCTCAGCTGCTTCTACCACAAGGCAGCCTTTGACAAGAGAAGCGATAATCCGGTTGCGTATCGGAAACAGCCGTGCCGAAGGCTGAGTCCCAAAAGGCATCTCAGCCAATAAGATACCCATCTCGCCTATTTGTTCATAAAGCGCTTAGTTTTCAGATGGATAGACCACATCAATACCGCCAGCAATCACAGCAATGGTGCCCGTGGCAAGGCTGCCCTTATGGGCGGCTGTGTCAATGCCACGTGCCAGTCCTGAGACAATGACATAACCGGCCTCACCACATTCACGGGCCAGCTTTTCTGCAAATTTATGCGCATTTAACGAGGCGTTGCGCGCCCCGACAATCGCCAGCATAGGCCGATTGAGCAATGTTTTATGACCTTTGATAGAAAAACAGAAAGGCGCATCATCAAAACGTCGCAACGCAGCCGGATAATCCGCGCTACCATAAATGATCATCTCACCGCCAAAGGTGGTCAGCTTTTCTAACTCTGCCTCAGCGTCGGCCTTGCCAGCGAGGCGTATTTTGCGCCCACCGCGTGCTGATAATTCAGGCAGATGCAGCAAGGCTTCGCTGGCACTGCCATAGCGTCTGAGCAACAGGCGGGCTGTGATTTGGCCAACATTAGGGGTGCGAATCAGCCGCAGGCGGCTAAGCTTTTCTGAATAATCCATGCCCCGTTGTAGCGCATGATTAGTTAATAAATCGTAAAGGAAGCGCAGATTTTTTTTAATTTATGCGCTTTTTTTGAATACCGCCTTATTCTGGCTTGCTGTTTTTCTTGCTCTTAAACGCGCCTTCCTTGCCGCTGATCAACCGGCGGATATTTTCATGATGGCGTAGGAATGAGAGCGCAATCAGCAAGCTGATAGGCCAAAGAAGATGCGCATCTGTTGGGGTGAGCCATATGAATAGCGCCGTCCCGAGGAGTGAGCCGAGTGCTGCGAGCGATGAAATTCTGAAGACACCAAAGATACCAAGCCAGAGCACGCAAAATAAAAGGCCAGCCTGCCAGTTCAATATCAGCAAGGTTGCAATAGTGGTGGCCACGCCTTTTCCACCTTTAAAACCAAGCCAGATTGGAAAACAATGGCCGATAACAGCGGCCAGCCCAGCCCAGCCTGCTAGCTCAGGCTTGCCAAAGCTGAGGACCAGATAAACCGCAAAAGCCCCTTTACCGCCATCTGCCAGCAATGTCGCCAGTGCCAGCCCTTTTTTGCCAGTACGCATCACATTGGTGGCGCCGATATTGCCAGAGCCGATTTTGCGGATATCACCGGTCCCGCTGACGAGGCTCAGCACCAGACCAAAAGGGATAGACCCCATCAGATAGGCCGCAGCCAGCGTGAGTATCAGTTCCATCGTATCAGCCCTTCACACAATCCATTTTATCCCCATCCACCCAGATATGGACCGCTTGGCCTTGAACTGGCTGGCGGTTAAAAGGGGTAATGCGTGTACGCGAACGGAAATGTTGGGCATCCAAAATCCAGCCCTTATCCAGATTGATTTGTGTGAGATGAGCCGGCGATCCAGGGCTTATCATCCCGCCTGGTAAATCCAACAGATTAGCAGGTGATAGGCTGAGCGCTTCAACAAGGCGCATCAGTGAAATCTGTCCATTATGGTATAGGTTCAGCGAGAGAGGCAGAAGGGTCTCAAGACCAGAAGCCCCATGGCTTGCCAGCGCAAAGGGCTGCATTTTCTCATCTGCATTGACCGGTAGATGGTCAGAGGCAATGATATCAATCGTGCCATCTGCCAGTGCCTCGATAATCGCCTGCCTGTCCTCTTCACTGCGCAAGGGCGGATCAAATTTAAAGGCGCTCTCATAGCCGCTCAAGGCCATGTCATTTAAAAGGAAATAAGGCGGTGCAGTATCTGCGGTCACCGCGAGACCTTCTTCTTTGGCGCGGCGCAGGCTCTTCACTGCGGCGGCTGTGGAAATATGGGCGGCGTGATAGCGCGCCCCTGTCAGGGCGACCAGCGCCAAATCACGGTCCAGAATAATCTGCTCAGCTGCTGCCGGCACGCCGCGCAAGCCAAGGCGCACAGAGGTTTCGCCCTCATGCATCTCTGTATCGGCTGTTAAATAAGGGTCTGCGCAATGATGCATCACCGGCTTATCCAGCATGGCGGCATAGCTCAGCACACGGCGCATCAACAAGCTATCTTGAATGGTCTGTGTGCCGCTTGAAAACGCAACACCGCCAGCCTCAGCCATCATGCCCAATTCAGCCATATGTTGGCAGTCCTGATTTTTGGTCAGCGCCCCTGCGGTGAAAAGGTTTGGCCCTGCAAGACGGCTGGCACGCAAGGTAAGCGAGTCAATCATCGCTGCATTATCGATGACTGGGTCCGTGCCAGGTTGCGTTACCAGCTGGGTGATACCGCCTGCTTGGCCAGCTTCCAGCAGAGAGGATAAGCTCTCTAAATGCTCAGCCCCGGGGTCAGCCGATTGCACGCGCATGTCAATCAGGCCCGGCACCAGCAAATCGCCGCCACAATCATGTATATCATCTGCGGTGATATCCGCCGGATTGCCTGTTTCAACAGATAGTATTTGCCCATCTTCGATTAAAAGATGGCCCTCGATATCCAGATTCTGCGCAGGACAGATCAGGCGGGCATTTTTCAGTAAATGTCTGGCCATATTCTATCCCTCACTGCCATTATGTGTCTTTTGCCCTGTTTTTTGCCCTCTATTTTGCTGGCGGGCCAGCCCTGCCGCTTCAAGGCAGGCCATGCGGGCGGCTACCCCCATCTCAACTTGTGTGCGTATCAGGCTTTTTTCATGATCATCTGCAATGCTTGAATCAATCTCAACGCCGCGATTCATCGGGCCGGGATGCATGATAAGCGCATTTGGTGCAGCATTGGCGAGTTTTGCTTTATCCAGACCAAATAATTTGAAATATTCATGCTGGCTGGGGGTTTCCTGACCTTGCATACGCTCTTGCTGGAGCCGGAGCATCATCACAATGTCGCAATCAGCTATACCGGCTTCAAAATCATGATAGAGCGCAACACCGAAATCAGCAAATTCAGGTGGCATCAATGTCGCCGGGCTAACAAAACGCAATTCAGCCCCCAATGCGCCGAGCAGATATAAGTTGGAACGCGCAACCCGGCTATTGGCAACATCCCCGCAAATGGCAATCCGCTTGCCTGAGATTGAGCCAACCCGCCGCTCAATCGTCAACGCATCCAGCAGGGCTTGTGTGGGGTGTTCATGGCGGCCATCACCGGCATTTAAAATGGCTGCATCCACATGCTGGGCCAGCATATTCGGTGCGCCTGCTGCGAAATGGCGGACCACTAAAATATCCGGATGCATGGCATTTAAGGTGGTGGCGGTATCTATCAGCGTCTCGCCTTTTTTCACTGACGAGCCGGAAACCGAAATATTGAGAACCGATGCGCCAAGGCGTTTTGCCGCCAGCTCAAAACTCACCCGCGTGCGCGTTGAATTTTCAAAAAACATATTCACCACAGTCTGGCCGCCCAGAATATCGGGAAAACTCTCTTTTGGATGGTCAGCAAAGAAATGCGCGCGTTTCAGCAAGGCAAACATATCTTGAACTGGCATATGCTCGATGCCCAGAATATGTTCTGAAGCCAGCTTAGCTGGTGAGGTGTTGTCTGGCTGTTTGGCCGCGTTATCGGTGCGCGTTTGAGCAGTCATCAGAAGGCCATCCTTAGCACGTTATTACAGGTTGTGGCGCGTCTGGTCAGCCTGTTGCCGGCTTGGCATGCAAGCTGGCTGACCCAGCTGTCTATACAATGGCTTGGTGGGTTTCGTCCAGCGCTGATTGCAATATCCAGCCTGCAGCGAGCGCATCTCGGCGTTGGTGGCGTTTCTGGCGGGTCATATCCTCTGCCAGCATGGCCTTTTCAACCGCCACCGTAGAGAGCCGTTCATCGTGAAAGCAAATCGGCCAATCTTGAAGGCGCATCAACGCATGGGCGAAATCGCGCACCGCATCACATCTGGGCCCTTGTGTGCCATCCATATTGAGCGGCCAGCCTAGGACCAATCCACCGACATTTAGCTCTTTGAGTTCAATGAATAAATCCTCCATATCTTTGGTGAATTTACTGCGCCACAAAATGCGATGCGGGGTGGCAATTTTCAGCCCTGGATCGCTTAAAGCCAGCCCGATGGTTTTCTTGCCAATATCCAGCCCCATCAGGCGCTGGCCCTTTTCAAGCCTGTCAATCAGTTCTACACGTTTGAAAATCGCCATATCAAATCCTGTTATAACCGCATTCTCAGCTTGGCAAAAAGCCTTATGCAATGCTAAAAACCCTACCAGAAAAAAGGGATGCCTGCATGCAACCCGCTAACGTTAGGCCCGGTTTTGGTCTTTATGTTGGTCGCTTGCCAACAAACAGACAGCAAAACGGGCTCAAAAATCTGATTGGATGGAAGTATGTCTGTTGATGCAGATACTGTCAAAAAGATTGCGCGTCTTGCGCGTATCGAGGTGGCAGATGAAAAAATGCCAGAGCTGGCTGAAGAGCTAAGCGCAATTTTAAGCTGGATTGAAGAGCTGGGCGAGGTGAACACAGACGGTGTTGAGCCCTTGGCTAGCGTGACCGGCCATAGCCTGCCGCTGCGCCGTGATGGTGTTTCTGATGGCGGCGTGCCTGCTAAAGTGCTTGCCAATGCTCCTGAATCTGCCAGCGGCTTTTTCGTTGTGCCCAAAGTGGTTGAATAAGAGGGCACTACCATGACAGATATGTTAAAACTTACCGCCGTTGAGGCCAGCGATGCGCTGAAGAAGCGCGAGATTTCTTCGCTTGAGCTGACCAAAGCTTATCTAGCAGCAGCTGAAGAAACCAGCCAGCTGAACCATTTCACCTCTTTGACAGCTGAAAAGGCACTTGAGATGGCCACCGCCAGCGATGAGAAGCTCGCCAAAGGTGAGGGCGGGTCTATCGAAGGCCTGCCGGTAGGGGTCAAAGACCTGTTTTGTACAGAAGGGGTTGAGACCACAGCCTGTTCAAATATCTTGAAAGGCTTTGTGCCCACTTATGAGAGTTTTGTGACCCGCCGCCTCTGGAGCGAGGGCGGGGTCATGCTGGGCAAGCTGAATTGTGATGAATTTGCCATGGGCTCATCTAATGAGACCTCAGCCTATGGGCCGGCGGTTAATCCATACAGCCGCGCGGATGGTGCAGATTTGACCGCAGGCGGTTCATCTGGCGGTTCTGCCTCTGCTGTTGCTTCAGGCGCGGCTTTGCTGGCCACAGGCACTGATACAGGCGGCTCTATCCGCCAGCCAGCTGCTTTTTGCGGCATTGTTGGGATGAAGCCAACCTATGGGCGTTGTTCACGCTGGGGCGTGGTGGCTTTTGCTTCATCGCTGGATCAAGCAGGCCCCTTTACCCGTACAGTGGCAGATTCAGCCCTGATGCTGGACGCGATGGCTGGTCATGACCCAATGGACTCTACCTCTGCCAATGTGCCGATGCCTGATTTAAAGGCGGCCATGGCCAAAGGTGTGAAGGGCATGAAAATCGGCATTCCGTCTGAATATCAGATGGATGGGATGGATAGTGCGATCACTGGCCTTTGGGAACAGGGCCAGAAATGGCTGGTTGATGCCGGCGCAGAATTGGTGCCGATTTCCCTGCCACATACAAAATATGCACTGCCGACCTATTATGTGATTGCACCAGCTGAGGCCTCTTCTAATCTGGCGCGTTATGATGGGGTGCGATATGGCACGCGCGTTGAGGCAGATTCGCTCGATGAGATGTATGCCAAGACCAGAGGCGCTGGCTTCGGAGATGAGGTGAAACGCCGTATCCTGATCGGCACCTACGCACTCTCTGCCGGCTATTATGATGCCTATTATCTGAAAGCCCAGCAGGTTCGCCGCCTGATTAGGCAGGATTTCGACACAGCCTTTGAACAGGTGGATGCCATTTTAACACCGGCGACGCCTTCTGCTGCCTTTGCGCTTGGCGAGAAGCAAGAAGACCCGACCACCATGTATCTCAATGATGTGTTTACCGTTCCTGCCAATCTGGCAGGTATCCCTGGCATTTCTGTGCCGGCGGGTCTCAATGATGAAGGTCTGCCCCTAGGCTTGCAGGTACTGAGCGGTGCCTTTTGCGAGGATAAACTCTATTCAGTGGCCGCAATATTAGAAGCGGCGGCTGGCTTTACATTGGCACCTGCCAAGGCAGCAGGAGGATTGAAATGAGCAATCTGGTAACAGGACGTACAGGCGACTGGGAAGTGGTTATCGGCATGGAAGTCCATGCCCAGGTCGTCTCTGACTCTAAATTATTCTCTGGTTCTGCGACAGCGTTCGGGGCTGATCCGAATAATCACGTCTCGCTGGTTGATGCGGCGATGCCTGGCATGCTGCCTGTGATTAACGAAGAATGTGTGCGTCAGGCTATCCGCACAGGTCTTGGCCTGAAAGCTGAGATTAATCTGACCTCTGTCTTCGACCGGAAAAACTATTTCTATGCTGATTTGCCGCAAGGCTATCAGATCAGCCAGTATCAGCAGCCTATCGTGGGTGAGGGCACCTTGCTGATCGATTTGTCTGATGGCAGTCAGCGCGAGATCGGTATTGAACGCCTGCATTTAGAACAAGATGCTGGTAAATCTCTGCATGATCAGCACCCATCCAAAAGCTACATCGATTTGAACCGCTCAGGCGTCGCTTTGATGGAAATCGTCTCCAGACCTGATTTACGCTCAGCTGAAGAGGCCGGCGCCTACATCAAAAAGCTGCGTTCTATCCTGCGCTATCTGGGTACCTGTGATGGCAATATGGAAGAAGGTTCGCTGCGGGCAGATGTGAATGTGTCTGTGCGCCGGCCGGGTGATGAACTGGGCACCCGTACCGAGACCAAGAACCTCAATTCCGTGCGTTTTATCATGCAAGCGATTGATTATGAAGTGGCCCGTCAAATTGAAATCATCGAAGAGGGCGGCACAATTGATCAGGAAACTCGCCTGTTTGATACAAATACAGGGGCAACCCGGACCATGCGCTCTAAAGAAGATGCGCATGATTACCGCTATTTCCCTGATCCGGACTTGCTGCCATTAACCTTTACACAAGATTATGTCGACAGCCTGGCGGGTGATTTGCCTGAACTGCCAGATGAAATTCGTGCGCGTCTGACAGGTGATTATGGCCTGTCTGCTTATGATGCGGCAGTGATCACCGAAGAAAAAGACACTGCCGCTTTTTATGAAGCCGCCAGTGCCGGACAGGATAAAAAGCTGGTTGCAAACTGGATGACGGTTGAGCTCTTCGGTGCGCTGAATAAAGCAGGTCTCAGCCTGAAAGACAGCCCGGTTAGCCCTGAAGCATTGGGTGGTCTTGTCGCGCTGATCTCTGATGGTACGATTTCCGGTCGTATCGCCAAAGATGTGTTTGCTGAAATGATGGAAAGCGGCAAATCTGCAGCTGATATTGTTGAAGAAAAGGGGCTGAAACAGGTTTCAGATACAGGCGCGATTGAGGCAATGATCGATGCGGTTTTGGCTGATAATCAGGATAAGGTCGCTGAATATAGGGCAGGCAAGGACAAGCTGTTCGGCTTTTTTGTCGGCCAGACGATGAAAGCTTCCAAAGGTCAGGCGAACCCCGGTATGGTCAACCAGATGCTGAAAGCCAAGCTGGACAGCTAGGCTGATAGGCGCACGCTGATTATAAAAAAGGCCACTCTGTCTTGGGTGACCTTTTTGGTTTTAATGATTAGCGTGCCGCGCGTTTCGCAGCTGCCGAACTGGCATCTGGCAGTTCCCAATAGGGTGTCTCGCCATAGAGGGTGCGCAGATATTCTACCAACAGCTCAATACGCTCTGTGCGATGGTTTTTCTGGCGATAGACAGCCCGTATCGGCTCATCTTCGCGGACTTGCTCTTCGAGCACCGCCATCAAATCGCCATTCTGGATATGCTTGCCGACCACATAGCTGGGCAGCATTGCAAGGCCCCCCTCATTCAAAGCAGCCCGCAAAATCGCATCTCCTGAATCAATGCGCAGGCTGCCATTGGCCCGATATGTCTCTATATCACCGCTCTCATTCATAAAATGCCATTCATTATGCGGATGACCATATTCCAGCGTGATCAGCTTGTGGCGCGATAGCTCAGATGTTGCTTTTGGGGTGCCGGCCTGTGCCAGATATGAGGGCGAGGCAACAAGCGTGCGGGTATTGCGCGCCAACACCACCTCGTTCAAATCAGCAGGCAGACTGCCACCTGAAATCTGGATATGGAGATCAATGGAGGTCTCGCTGGGTGCGATATGATGATCAGTGGTGATAAGTTCAATTTGAAGACGCGGATAATCTTTTAGAAAATCAGGTAGATGCGGGCCGATATGGCGCTGAGCAAAGGCAGGGGGTGCCCCGACTTTTAACAAGCCACGCACCTCGCCCTTAGCGGTGGAAATTTCAGATTCAGCTTCATCTAATTCTGCCAAAATATGACGGCAGCGGCTGAGGTAATTCTGGCCAATTTCGGTCAGCTGGACATGCCGCGTGGTGCGTTCAATCAGCTGAGCACCGAGATGGTTTTCCAGCCCGGCCAGATGTTTTGATACAGCAGAGCGCGTAAGGTTGAGCCGATCTGCTGCGCCTCTGAAGGAATGTTCATCTGCAATCAGGACAAAGGCGCGGATGGCGTTCAGATAATCCATTTCAGCTCTTTCACTCTTACTCTATTTTATGTCTGTACCCGCTGATGCTGGTCAGCTTGTTAGGGTTGTATGCACACAGAGCGCCGGTTATCCAGGCGGCGTCTTTTGTATTATTCTTTATTGTGTTATGGCACCTATTTTGGCCTATAGCTGTCGAAATAACAATTCTACTCTAAATTTCAAGCAGTGCACCCTTGGAATTGAAGGAGTCAGCGGCTATCTTGTGCATAAGATGACGCGTTGAAAATTAAGGCGGCTGGCGCATTGGCGCTCTTATACGCCTTCGTCAACGCGTGGCGATGTGCCGCGCATCTGTCTGGTGTTTTATAAAGGTTTGTATATGTCAGCCTATATCCCGTATTTTTATTTGCTGATGGCGATTATTTTTGAAGTGATCGCAACCACTGCCTTAAAAGCGTCAGATACGCTGAGCAAGCCGGTTCCCACAATCATCATGGTGATAGGCTATTTAACCTGTTTTGTGTTCCTATCTCTGGTGATGCGCACCATGCCGGTGGGGATCGCCTATGCCATCTGGTCTGGCCTAGGGGTGGTTCTGATCACGGTTGCGGCCTTTATTTTATTTGGCGAAAAGCTGGATATTGCCTCATTGGCAGGTATGGCGCTGATCATTTTAGGTATTGTGGTGATCAAAGCCTTCTCTAAAACCGGCACACTCTAGGTTGCGCACCTTATAGGGCCTATCACATGCCCAGCTGCTGCCTATCGCCGCGATAAAATCCATATTTGATTTAAAAGCCATTTGACAGAAAAGATGAATGCCAGTACATCTTGGCTGGCATACGCCGTGGGGCCTTTTGGGCCAACTTCACGATACCTTTTGCGGAGGGGTGGCCGAGTGGCTGAAGGCGGCGGTTTGCTAAATCGTTAAAGGAAGAAATTCCTTTCGGGGGTTCGAATCCCTTCCCCTCCGCCATTTTCTTTTTTACTTAAAGTTATATGCTTGTTTTGGCTGGCTTTTGGGTTATCTCTCAATCAAGGCCAGTGAGGAGTAGTTATGTCACATTCAGATGATTTTGGTTTTGGGACACAGATCCGTAAATCCCCGTTCTTTGATGCAACGGTGAAATGGGGTGCACGTGATTTTTCAGTGTATAATCATATGTATATCCCGCGTGATTTCGGTGATCCCGAGCAGAATTTCTGGAATCTGGTCAATGAGGCTATTTTATGTGATGTGGCGGTGGAACGGCAGGTAGAAATAACCGGTCCTGATGCGGCCAGATTTGTGCAGATGCTGACCCCGCGCGATCTCAGCAAAATGGCCGTCGGCCAATGTAAATATATCCTGATCACCAATGCTGCCGGTGGGATCATTAATGATCCGATTCTGCTGAGGTTAGAAGAGCAAAAATTCTGGATATCGCTGGCAGATAGCGATGTGTTGTTATGGGCACAAGGGGTGGCGGTGCATGCCGGCCTGGATGTTCATATCACCGAGCCAGATGTCTCGCCTTTGCAATTACAAGGTCCGCGCGCACTCGATATCATGACTGCGCTGTTCGGGCCTGATATTGCCAGTCTGAAATATTACTGGCTGCGCCCTTACATACTAGATGGCATTCCGCTGATTATCTCTAGAACCGGTTGGTCAAGCGAGCTCGGCTATGAAATCTATCTCCAAGATAGCCGCGATGGCAGTGCGCTTTGGGAAAAAATCATGGCAGCTGGTGCGCCTTTCGGGCTGAAGCCGGGCCATACCTCGTCTATCCGGCGTATCGAAGGCGCGATGCTGTCTTATCATGCGGATATGGATATTCAGACCAACCCGTTTGAGCTGGGTCTCGACAGGCTGGTGGCCCTGGATGTGCCGCATGATTTCATTGGCAAATCTGCGCTTCAAGCAATCAAGGATAAAGGCATCACCCGCACGCAAGTTGGCCTTGTGATTGAGGGGGCACCGCTGAGCGGCCCGAATACCACTTTCTGGCCTGTTGAAGCAGCAGGCAAGCCGGTAGGTAAGGTCACCTCAGCTGTCTATTCACCGCGCCTGAAACAGAATATCGCCCTTGCGATGGTGGATATTGGACAGGCAGGTTTGGGCACACAGTTGCAGGTAAAAACAGCAACGGGGGTCCAGTCAGCCACTATTGTTGAAAAGCCCTTTTATGATCCCAAAAAGCAGATCACCAAAGCTTAGCATTTTGGCTGTTCTGCCCTATCCGAAAATATCATCTCATCTCTTGCCTAACGGGTAACATCCTAGCCATTGGGGCCATGTTGCTTGGCGTTTTGCATAGCTTGTGAGGGTGTCTCTTTCTGGCAGTCTTGAACCTGATCTGTCTGCTGGCAGGGTGCGTCTCATGCTGCCTGCCAATGGCAGGTTTTAATAAAAACCAAGGCAAGGGAGACACAAAATGACTGCCTCAAATACGCAACCTTCTCAAACAAACACCCCGCAAAATCAATCCGAAAATCAAATACCAGCCCCAAAGCCGGCCAATCTGGTCCGTATGGGCAGCACAGCAAATGATGTGCTCACCGGCGGTGCTGGCAATGATATCTTATTTGGCTTTGGCGGAGACGACACGCTAAACGGCCAGGCTGGCTCAGATACGCTTTTTGGCGGTGCAGGCGATGACACACTCAATGGCGGTGAGGGAAATGATACGCTGAATGGCGGTGCGGGCGATGACATCCTCAATGGCGGTGCAGGTGATGACAGCCTCAATGGCGGTGCTGGCAATGATATTATCGATGGCGGGGCCGGCAATGACAGCTTGCTGATAAAGCTGACCAGCGCTCAGAAAAAGGCAGATATCACCCTATCCTCTGCGCTGTATGTGAAGAACAGTAAGACTGGCCTCTTTGAACTTTATGATCCCACTGAAGAAGGTGATTCAGATGATGCGCCCACCCCGACCCTCTATCAGCGGCTCCATATCGATACCAATAAAAATGGCAAAATCGATAGTGGTGAGGAAGTAGATTATATCGCCAATGTGGAATCCTTTACCCTGAAAGCAGGCAGCGGCGCAGATAGTCTCACCGGCGGGTCAGGGGATGACAGGCTCCATGGCGGAGCCGGCAATGATACGCTGA
>JBMHDN010000031.1:0-16957 GCA_049889355.1 Puniceispirillaceae bacterium (SeqCode) | reverse complement strand
AAAAAAGCCGGCAAAAACGCCGGCTCCTTTTCTGCTATCTGTCTGACATTCTCACTTGCGATAGAGGCTGTCCAGCTTTGTGCCATAGACCTCGCGCACGATATGGCGCTTGACCTTCAGCGTCGGCGTCATCTGGCCGTTTTCGGTGCCAAAGGCTTCATCTGCCAGCACAAAGCGGCGCACTTTTTCAATCTGCGAGAGCCGGCTGTTGGCGCGCTCTACTGCTGCTGACACCGCCTTTTGCACCGCCTTTTCATCCCCTGCCGCGCTGAGCTCAGCAGACGGGACAATCACCGCCACCAGATAAGGGCGTTTATCGCCATCCACCATCACCTGCTCGATCTCAGGTTCAATTGAGAGGATCGCCTCGACACGCGACGGGGCAATATTATCACCGCCGGAATTGACGATGATGTCCTTTTTCCGGCCAGTGATAGAGATATAGCCACCTGCATCAATCTCGGCGATATCGCCTGTATAGAGCCAGCCATCCTTGATCGTCGCAGCCGTGGCGGCTTCATCCTTCCAATAGCCTTTCATCAGACAATCACCGCGGGCCAGCAATTCGCCATCTGCCGCGATTTTCACCTCAACCCCGCCCACAGCCGGGCCTACGGTCTGGATGCGGATAGCCCCAGGCCTGTTGGCTGAAATAAGCGGGCTGGCTTCAGTCTGGCCATAGCCTTGCAGGATATTCACCCCCAACCCCATAAAGAAATGGCCGATATCCGGGTTCAGGGCTGCCCCGCCTGAGATAAAGAATTTCAGGCGCCCACCCAGCCGGCCACGCACCTTGCCGCGCACCAATTTATCCAAAATCGGATCGATCAGCTGCTCGCCAAAACCAAGCGCCTCGCGTTTTGAGCGTTTTGCCCCAATAGAAGCGGCCGCATTGAACAGCTTTTCAGAAAGCCCGCCCTTGGCCTTGACCCCGCGCGTGATGCGGTCATGCAACACCTCATAGAGCCGCGGGACAGCGGTCATCAGCGTTGGCTGGACTTCGGTCAGATTTTGCGCGATTTTGTCTGTTGCCTCGCAATACCAGACCTCTGCCCCGATTTGGAAAGGCAGATGCATACCGGCGGTATGTTCATAAGAGTGAGAGAGCGGCAGGAGAGAGAGGAAACGTGCTTCTTCCAGCGCATCGCCTTCTTCCAGCAGCTCCATCGCCGCGGTGATATTGGACTGGATAGACCGGTGAGTCAGCATCACCCCTTTCGGGCGCCCGCCTGTCCCAGATGTATAGATAAAACAGCACACATCATCTGGCTTTTGTGCGGCCAGCACCTCGCTCAGCTCTGCTGGTTCTGTCTCGGCAATCACTGTATCGAAATGATGCACGGTAAAGCGCGTTTTTTCAGCCGGCATGGCAGCCTTATCCATCAATACCACCCCGGATACCGCCGGGCAATGCGCTGCTGCCAGCATCAGGCGCGCCGCCAGCTGGCCTGATGAGGCAATGATAAAGCGGGCTTCGGAATGATCCAGAATATAGCGGTGATCATCTTCTGTGTTGGTGGTATAGGCCGGCACCACAATACCGCCCATTGCCATCACCGCCAGATCAGCTATCGCCCATTCTGACCGGTTTTCCGCACAGACCACCACCCGGTCGCCTGCTTTGATGCCCTGTGCCATCAAAAAACCAGCCAGACGGCGGGTTTTCTCAGCAACCGCCTTATAAGACTGGCCTTTCCATTCGCCATCTCTTTTGTCAAACAGCAGCGGCTTTTCAGGATGCAGGGCGGCGCGCTCGAAAAACGCCGCGCCCAGATTGGCTTGATCCACATAATGAGACATGAAAATTTTTCCTCACCCAGATAACGGCCTTAAAAAATCAGTGCAAAGACACCAGCTGGCCATTGATAATGCGTCATAGATTATTTAACTCTAATGACACATAATAGGCCGAACAAGTGATAAAGCCAGATGTTCATCGCATCAGGCAGAAAAACAAGGCGGCGTACCATATCGCGCCGCTATTTTGCGGCTTAAAAAGAGCCCGCTTCACATAGATAGGACACCCAATGCCTGCTTCCCATTTCCTTGACCTTGTTGGAAATACCCCGCTGATCAAGCTGCGCGCCGCCTCTGAAGCCACAGGCTGTGATATTTACGGCAAGGCTGAATTTATGAATCCGGGTGGGTCGGTCAAGGATCGCGCTGCCAAAGCCATCATTGAAACCGCAGAACAAGACGGGCTTTTAAAGCCAGGCGGGCTGATTGTCGAAGGCACCGCTGGCAATACCGGGATCAGCCTGACTATGGCTGGCAATGCCCGCGGCTATCGCACGGTCATTGTGATGCCTGAAACCCAGTCTCAAGAGAAAAAAGACGCGCTGTTAGTCTGTGGCGCAGATTTGCGCCTTGTCCCGGCCCTGCCTTATAAAAATCCAGGCAATTATGTCCGCGTCTCTGAAACATTGGCCCATGAGCTGGCACAAACCCATGCAGGCGGGGTTATTTGGGCGAACCAATTTGATAATACCGCCAACCGCAAGGGCCATTATAGTGGCACAGCCCCTGAGATTTGGAATCAGACAGATGGCCAGATTGACGGCTTTATCTGCGCTGTGGGCTCTGGTGGCACATTAGGTGGGATGAGCCTGTATTTAAAAGAAAAAAACAAAGATATTCAAATTGGTCTGGCAGACCCTGAAGGCTCTGCTCTCTTCCATCATTATAAATATGGCAGCCTGAAAGCAGAAGGCGGCTCTATCTCAGAGGGGATTGGTCAAGGCCGGATCACCGCCAATTTGGACGGTATCGAGGTTGATCACGCCTTTCAGATCAGCGATGCAACAGCCCTGCCTATCATTCAGGATCTGATGCTGCAGGAAGGGCTGTTTTTGGGTGGCTCTTCTGCGATTAATATCGCTGGTGCGATTGAAATGGCCAAGGAAATCGGGCCTGGCAAAACCATTGTCACGATTTTATGCGATTCAGGGGCGCGTTATCAGTCCAAAGTCTGGAACCCAGCCTTTTTGCGCGACAAAGGCCTGCCTGTCCCCAGCTGGCTTGAAAAGGCTTAAATCAGCACGCAAGACCCAACAGATCGCTATGAACAGAAGTGAGAGACCATAAAATGAACGCCCTTATCCAAGCTGAAGAGCTCAAAGAAAATCTGGCACAAGGCGCTGATATCGCGCTTTTTGAAGCGACCTATTTTCTACCTACTATGGGGCGTGATGCGCAGGGCGAATTTGCCGCTCATCGCCTGCCAGGGGCCCAATTTTTCGATATCGACCTTGTCGCAGACACCGCCAGCCCTCTTCCCCATATGCTCCCCTCTAAAGAGATATTCCAAGCAGAGATGCAAAAGCTCGGCCTGAAATCTGGTCAGCAAGTGGTGGTCTATGATCGCGCGCCTTTCTTATCTTCAGCCCGCGCCTGGTGGATGCTCCGGCTCTTTGGCCATGACAAGGTCGCGCTTCTGGATGGTGGGCTAGCCGCTTGGCAGGCCGCCGGCGGCACATTGGAAACAACCCCCCTCACCCCGCCTGCATCTGGTGATTTTATCGCTGCTGAGCCACGCGCTGACAGAGTGATAGATCTGGCCGGCTTGCGCCATCTGCTAGACACCAATCAGGCAGAGCAGATTGCAGATGCCCGCCCAGCTGAGCGTTTTGAAGGCCGTGCCACAGAGCCACGCCCTGGTGTTCAGCCTGGCCATATTCCAGGTTCGCGTAATGTCCCACTCATAGATTTAATTGGCCCTGATGGCCGGCTGAAACCTACCGATGAACTCTCCGCTATCTTTACATCAAACGGCATTGACATCACCCAGCCGGTGATCACCAGCTGCGGGTCTGGCGTCACAGCCGCTGGCCTCACCCTTGCTCTTCTGCTTTTGGGTCAAGAGAATGTCCGCTTATATGATGGCAGCTGGACTGAATATGGCGCCTCAGGCGCACCCATTGAAAAAGGGCCAGCCACTTAAGGCCAGCCCTTTTCTGATAAACTCTTTTTTATAAGCTTTATTCTGAAAGGCCCTTTTATGTCAGGGCCTTTTTGGCGATCAGTGACCCAAAATCTGGCTTAAGAACAGCTTGGTACGGTCTGACTTCGGATTATTGAAGAATTCTTCAGGTGCATTCTGCTCGACAATCTGGCCGTCATCCATGAAAATCACGCGGTTCGCCACTTTGCGGGCAAAGCCCATCTCGTGAGTCACCACCAGCATGGTCATGCCTGATTCAGCCAGCTCAATCATCGTATCGAGCACTTCTTTAATCATTTCTGGATCAAGGGCTGAGGTTGGCTCATCAAACAGCATAATCTTTGGCTGCATACACAGCGCCCGGGCAATCGCCACACGCTGCTGCTGACCACCTGAAAGCTGGCCTGGATATTTATGCGCCTGCTCAGGGATTTTCACACGCTCTAGAAAATGCATCGCAATTTCTTCAGCCTGTGACTTTGGCATTTTACGCACCCAGATTGGGGCTAGTGTACAGTTTTCCAAAATCGATAAATGCGGGAACAGATTGAAATGCTGGAACACCATCCCGACATCGCGGCGGATTTCATCGATATTCTTCAGATCGTTATTCAGCTCAATACCATGAATATTAATCGTCCCTGCCTGATGTTCTTCTAACCGGTTCAGACAGCGGATAAGCGTTGATTTACCTGAACCTGATGGCCCGCAAATCACGATACGCTCGCCTTTGCGCACTTCTAAATTAATATCGCGCAGCACATGGAACTGGCCATACCATTTATTGACTGAGTCCATATTTACAACGACTTCGTCGCTGACAGACATGGTTGCTTTTTTTGCAGCCATTTTTGAGTACTCCCTCATTTGAAACTTTTCAGATCAAAACTTCGCTAATTAAAACTTAATGACGACGGCTTCGGCTCAGCTTGTTTTCCATATAGATGGAATAGCGTGACATGCCGAAACAGAAAATAAAGAAGATAATCGCCACCGCCAGATAGGCCGTATGTGCCTGTACCGGTGTAGACCAAGCCGCATCAGCAATCGCAGATTGTGACCCACCCAGCAAATCGAAAATCCCCACAATCGAGACCAATGTTGTATCTTTGAACAGGCCGATGAATGTATTCACAATGCCTGGGATCACATGGGTCAGCGCTTGCGGCAGAATAATCAGGCGCATTTTCTGCCAGTAAGACAGACCCACCGCATCAGCCCCTTCATATTGACCCTTATCAATAGCCTGCAGGCCGCCACGCACTACCTCAGCCATATAGGCAGCCGAGAACAGCATCACCCCGATAAGCGCACGCAGCAAATTATCGAAATTCACCCCTTCTGGCAGGAAGAGCGGCAACATCACCGAGGCCATAAACAGCACGGTGATCAAAGGCACCCCGCGCCAGAACTCAATAAAGATAGTTGATAAGATACGCGCGACTGGCATCTGAGAGCGCCGCCCAAGGGCCAGGACAATCCCAAGCGGCAGAGAGGCCACAATCCCAGTGATCGCCACCACCAGCGTGATCAGCAAGCCGCCCCAATCACGTGTATCGACTGGCTCAAGGCTGAAATCCACACTGAAAATACCAACAATCGCGGCATAAATCACCAATACCCAGCCTGCAATACTCACCAGACCTGACAGCTCAGCCATCGCCGCGCCCATCCGGCCTGCATTGGCCTGACGCGCGACAGTGATCAGACCCAAACCAGCAAGCAAAAACAGCGTTAAGGTGCCGCGATCGGCTTCAAAACCGCCACCGGTCAGCAAAATAATGGCGATCACCGGATAGATGGTCAGCAAAAACTGGCCCACATAACGCCGGTAAGGCAGCGGTTCAATCAACACCCAAACCAGCCCAATCAGGCCCAGCGCGCCGGTCAAATTCACCCGCCACAGCTCATCTGACGGATAAGGCCCGTAAATGATGAATTTTACCTTGGCAAAGATGAAAGGCCAACACGCCCCATGCCAGCCATCTGGCAGGCTGCCGCCCTGCTGTACAGTCCAGCACGCCTCGCGCTTCAGCCCCTCTGGATCAGACCAGACAGCTGAGAGAAAGGCAAAATCAATAAAGCCATAAAGCTGGGTGATGCCGATATAAAAGACCGAGATGGTGAAAAACGCCATAAACACAGAGCGTACACTCGCCCCGAGGCCGTTAAAATCACTCATGCTGGCAATGATGTTTTTATACAGCCAGCCTGTGATCCCCACTTGTGAGGCAGGGGCTGGCAGGCTTGGTGCGTCTTTGGTGCGCACAAAAGCCAAATCTGTGTCAGAAGATGAAGATACAGTTTTCTTAGCCATTTTAACGCTCAATCAATTTTACACGGGCATTAAACCAGTTCATGAACATCGCGGTCACCACCGAGAAGGTCAGATAGACGCTCATCATCATGAAAATCATCTCAATTTCCTTACCCACCTGATTAAGGGCGGTCCCTGCGAAAATCGATACCAGCTCCGGATAGGCAATCGCCACCGCCAGTGACGAGTTTTTCGTCAGATTGAGATATTGTGAGGTCAGCGGTGGGATAATCACCCGCAAAGCCTGCGGGATAATCACCAGACGCATGGTGATGCCAGGGCGCAGACCAAGGGCAAATGACGCCTCGCTCTGCCCCTTATTCACCGCCAGAATACCGGCACGTACAATTTCCGCAATAAAGCCGGCGGTATATAAGGACAAGGCCAGCAACACCGCGATCATCTCAGGGATCATCTGCATGCCCGCACCGGCTTGATAGCCACGGCGCAAGATAGGCCCGGTCTCAGAGAATTGAGGCATGCTCCAAGCCACTGGCTGACCAGCCGCATAATAAATCACCATCGGCAGGACAATCAAAATACCAAGGCCTGTCCAGAAAACAGGGAAACGCTGACCGGTTATTTGCTGGCGTTTAGCTGCCCAGCGCGACAGACCGATGATCAGCACAATGGCCAGCACCACAGACCACACCAGATAGCCAAATCCGACTTGCGGGATCGGCGCTGGCATATAGAGACCAGTGATGTTCATCCCCACCATATCTGGAATAATCTCAACCTTATCGCGCTTGTTTGGCAGTGCACGAAGCACCGCGAAATACCAGAAGAAAAGCTGCAATAACAGCGGGATATTGCGGATAAACTCAACATAAATAGAGGCAAATGTGCGCACCACGAAATTGTTCGACAGCCGCATAATCCCCATCGCAAACCCTAAGATGGTCGCCAGGAAAATACCAAGGGCGGCGACAAGGAAGGTGTTGGCTATCCCGATATAATAAACCTCGAGGTAAGTCGAAGAGCCGGCATTATAATCAAACAACCAAGTCCCGAATGTCTGGTTAATCTGGAAACCAGCGGTCTGGAACAAAAAGCCAAAGCCAAGTGATTTGCCCTGTGCTTCAAGATTGGTCAGCGTATTATCCACCAGCCAATAAGCGCCGAATATCACAGCGGCTATCAGGCTGATTTGGGTGATGATTCCGCGCACGCGCGCATCATACATCCAGCTTAGAAAAGATGAAGAACTCTTATTCATCTGAGATACCACCTACCCTCGTATTGTCAGACGATGACAGTTTGAAATGTAAAAAATTTAAAAAAAATCAGCTTTAATAATGCATATATAAAAAGCTATGCCGCCCCATAACAGAGCGACATAGCCATAATTTAGGCGTTAGGCCAACTTAGCGCAGTGGCGCAGCATACATGATGCCACCCTGGTTCCACAGTGCGTTTACACCACGAGCCAGTTTCAGCGGGGTGTTTGGACCCACATTGCGCTCATAGCTTTCGCCGTAGTTACCAACAGCCATGATAGCGTTCTTCGCCCAGTCATTTGACAGACCCAGCTCAGCGCCGAAATTGCCTTCTGTACCCAACAGACGCTTCAACGCAGGGTTGTCTGAACCAGACATTTCCATAGCGTTTGCAGCTGTTACGCCCATTTCTTCAGCGTTGATCAGCGCGTTCAGTGTCCAACGAACAATGTTGAACCACTGGTCGTCACCCTGACGTACCACTGGGCCCAGAGGCTCTTTAGAAATGATTTCTGGCAGAACCACATGTGCATCTGGGTTGGTCAGCTTGCCACGCTGGGCAGCCAGACCTGAACGGTCAGTGGTGTATACATCACAACGGCCAGCGTCGTATGCAGCCACAACTTCGTCAGCCTTTTCAAAAGCAACCAGGTTGAAGCTCATGTTGTTTGTGCGGAAATAGTCAGTGATGTTCAGCTCGGTTGTGGTACCGGTGTTGGTGCAGATGTTTGCGCCGTCCAGTTCCATGGCTGAAGTTGCACCAAGTGCCTTTGGTACCATCATGCCCTGACCGTCATAATAGTTCACACCAGCGAAGTTCAGGCCCAGCTGGGTGTCACGTGTCATGGTCCAGGTGGTGTTACGTGACAGAATGTCAACTTCACCTGAAGACAGAGCGGTAAAGCGCTGCTTAGCTGACAGTGGGGTGAACTTCACCTTGCTGCCATCGCCGAATACAGCGGCTGCAACCGCGCGGCACAGATCCACATCAAGACCAGTCCAGTTACCTGAATCATCAGCATTTGAGAAGCCTGGCAGACCCTGAGACACACCACACTGTACAAAGCCTTTAGCCTTAACATCATCCAGAGTAGCGGCAGAAGCCATGCTGCTCATTGTCAGGCCAGCCACAGCGGCCAGCGCAAAAGTCATTTTTTTCATTGTTGATTCCTCCAAACAAACGAAATAGTCCTGTTAGTCAAAACAAGACGCTCAGCCAGACAAACATAATTTTTCAATCAGGTCCAGCCTTTCACCGTAAAAGGGTAATATTTTTTAGACCTGCTTCAATATCTGGACATAAGATTTTTTTCACCCCCTAGATTTGGTGAAAAAAATGCACAAAAACAGCCCTTTTGAGAAACGCCAAAGACCCAATCTGAAACACAGACCTTTGCCCTTAAGAAAACCTATCACGATCGAATCTATGTACGAAAATGGCGATGATTCAGAAAATGGCGATCCCGGGAGGACTCGAACCCCCAACCTGCTGATTAGAAGTCAGCTGCTCTATCCAGTTGAGCTACGGGACCGCAAAACACCTGCATTCAGGCTTATGCACGCAGACATGCTGGCATCTTATGCCTGAGCACGCATCTAAAGTCTATCGCCAAAAGTAATTGTACGACACAGATTAACGAGCCCTGCCCGTCTCATTGTTGCAAAGCGCATAAATACAACGCCAAAGGGCCAGCACTTCCAGCGTTTAATGTGTCCAGGCGCCTTTACGCTCAGTGGCAAAATTATCGGCATAAGCTTTCATCCGCAATTTCCGGCCTTTAGGTTCAGCCACTTCAAACGCTACACCCTGCTTTTGAGCATATTCAATGGCCGCATCCTTAGTTGGAAAACGAAGGCGCACCTGCCGCTCTGTATCGCCAGAAGATTGCCAGCCCATCAGATTTTCAGGGGCAACCTTAGAGCTGCGCGGAAATTCCAGCACCCAGATTTTGGTCCGGCCACGCCCTGATTGCATCGATGTTTTGGCTGGCTGATAAATACGTGCTTTTGTCATCTTCATTGCCCCCTTATGAAAACCCGCCTCGCTTATACGGCTTGCTTTTACCCGGCTTGCTTTTACAATAAATGGGCCTGATTATTCAAGAGCGCAGCCTCTAAAATCAGAGACCAGCCACAAAAAAAGGCCCCTGCAGTGCAGAAGCCATCTCTACCAATTAAAAAATGTTGGGAAAAAATGGTCGGAGTGGAGAGATTCGAACTCCCGGCCCTCTGGTCCCAAACCAGATGCGCTACCAGGCTGCGCTACACTCCGACGAGGCCTTATGTACAACTCATATCCGTGTGTTTCAAGCCTTTTATAACAAATTTTTATCACTCCATCCATTTTTCCAGAACCAGCTGACTGCCTGGCCCTAAATCATGGGCCTGCACACTGCCTGCCACCAGCTCAACCACATAGCGTGCTGGCCCCTGTGAGGGCAGTGATTGCAAGCTGAAAGGCGTGGTATCTCTATGCGCATTGAGCAACTGGCCTGCCGCATCGAAAAACAGGATATCAAGGCTAAGCGGTGTATCTTTCATCCAAAAAGCCCGCGGGGCAGAAACTGGCCAGATAAACAGCATGCCACCTTTTGGCGGCAATTGCTCACGCCACATCAGCCCTGTGCGCCGCGCTTTGGCGGTTTTGGCAATCTCAAGGGAAAACACAAATTCCGCCCCCTCAGATGAGACCAGCGTGACATCGCGGATATCGAGCCCGGATTGCGGATGTGTATCATCTGCCGCCATAACAGGCTGCATCGCGGCCACACAAACACCAAACAGCGCGGCCAGCAGGCCAAGCCATAATCGGTTTCTCATGACATAAACCAGAGATGTGATCTGTATAGCGCGCATGCGAACAGCCTCTAACTATCAACCTCAGAACAGACAGGGTCTATGATTCGTGCCAGCCAGTAAAGCGGTTTATTGCGCCCCAGCCGGTGCTCAAACACCAGCGATTTCATCATCTCTTGTGTGGTTTCTGGCAAGATCAGTTTCGCCATCTCATCACGCCTGATCCCTATCATCAGCCCCCAAATGGCCGCCCATGCCCGCGCGGTGGTAAAGGGGTTATAACCACCGCCGCCAGTGATCAGCACTGGACAAGGCAAATCAAGACAAGCTTCTATCACACAAAGATAAGCCGATTGCGAGACAGCGAGCCCTGATTGCGGATCATCTCTCAGCGCATCTGCCCCTGCTTGGACAATCACATAATCTGGCTTAGAGGCCACCAGATCAGGCAAAAACCCATCCATCACCGCTGATAAAAAGGGCTGATCACCACTGCCACGGGGCAGCGTCTGATTCCAAATCCTGTCTTTGCGCCCGCTTGTACCTGTGCGCGGCCAGCGATTTTCCTCATGTACCGAATAGAGGCTGACACGCGCATCTGTGCCAAAATGCGCCTCGATCCCATCTGGATGATGTGCATCAATATCTAAATAAGCGATTTTCTGGGCCCCACCTTGCAACAGCCTGGCTATGGCAAGGGCCGGATCATTCACAAAACAAAAACCATTGGCATAATCGGGCATGCCGTGGTGGGTGCCCCCTGACGGGTTAAACAGCCGCCGCGCCTGCCCCGCCAGCATCATCTCAGCTGCCATCAGGCTGGCTTTGGCTGCTGTTGCTGGCCGGCGATACATCTCAGGATAAAACGGATTGCCCTTTATCCCGATTTGATGGCGTGTCTGGCGCGCTATATCCAGAACCTGAAATTGCTCTGCCTCTTGCAAGGCTGCGACATAGCTCGGATGATGAAACAAGGCCAGTTCATCTGGGCGGGCCACAGGAACAGATATATACTGCCCATCTGCCAGCCAGCCCATATCACGACAGATATCAATGACTGGCCAGACACGGGGAATATGCAGAGGATGGCCAGCCCCATAACCACTGCCTCGAAAAATATCACTGCCAAAAAAGACAGGCTTCATGCCACTTCCTCGATATAAAAAACACAAGCCGACATCGCTAAATTGGCATGGCATATGCCTTGAATAAAATGCCCATATACCCTATCTAGTAAGCGCGTTAAAGAAGGCCAGCCTATCTGTTTCAAAGAGGCTGGTTTTTTGCGACCATTTAGACAACACAGATAAAAAGGGGTGCAAAATGGCGAAATCCACCGGTGTCTGGAGCTTTGTTTCCGAATATTCTGTCCTGCTGATTATGGGCGCGGTTATCGCGCTGACATGGGCGAATATCGATTATTACAGCTATCATCATATTGTCGATTATGTGCTGATTGATCATTTTTTCATTGGTCATCTGCATGATGGGCATCGCACGCTGACCCTGCATTATCTGATTAATGATGTGCTGATGGCGCTGTTCTTTGCGATTGCGGGTAAAGAGGTTTGGGAAGCGGTCGCGCTGAAAAATGGCTCTTTGCGCGGTAAAAAAGCCCTCACTCCTTTAATGGCCGGGGCTGGCGGGATGATAGGTCCTATCACGGTCTATCTGCTTGGTGCTTATGCCATTGGTAAATTCGCCATTCTGGCCAATGGCTGGGCTATTCCAGCGGCAACTGATATCGCCTTTTCTTATCTGGTCGGCCGGATTATTTTCGGGGCCAAACATCCGGCTGTGGGCTTCTTGTTATTGCTGGCAATTGCGGATGATGCGGCAGGCCTTGTCATCTTGGCGATTTTCTATCCGCAAGGCGAGCTTCAGCCGCTCTGGCTTGGCATGTCTTTTGGGGCCGCTTTTGCGGTCTGGTATGTCTTTAACCACCTACCACGCAAAGCAGATGGCGATGATCCGGCTAATCCGGCCTCTGCTGCCATGCGCAAGCGTTTTGGCTATTGGCCTTATATCATTGGCGGGGCAATCAGCTGGTATGGCTTCCAGCAGGCCGGCGTCCACCCTGCCCTTGGCCTGTTGCCAATTATTCCGGCTATTCCGCATGCGGATAGCGATTATGGCATTTTCGGGGCTGAAGAAACCCACCAGCATGACATCTTAAATGATATGGAACATGGGCTGAAAATGCCGGTGGAATGGATTTTGATGCTGTTTGGCTTTGCCAATGCCGGCGTGGTCTTCTCCTCTATCGGCGATGCGACCTGGCTGGTGCTGGCTGGCCTGTTGATCGGTAAGCCGGTGGGTATCTTCTTATTCGGGGCGATTGCCGCCAATGTCATGCGTTTTGGCATGCCAGAGGGGATGCGCACGATTGATTTGCTGATCATTGGCTTTATCGCGGCGATTGGCTTTACCGTCTCGCTCTTTATCTCTGCGGTCGCTTTTGCCCCTGGCATGGTTCAGGATGCGGCGAAAATGGGCGCCCTTTTCAGCTTTGGTGCGGTCTTTATCTCACTGGCTGTTGGCAAGTTCATTGGCGTCAAGAAAATGGATTAACCCTATGGCTCAGGCTGGACTTATCGGCGTAATGCCCCTAAAATAAGACCAGCCTGAACAGCCTTGTTCAGCATCAATTTGAGCAGCCATTCAAGGGGGAACACAACATGGCTCAAGCACAGAAAAAAGAACGCCCAGCGCATGTTCCAGAAGAAAATGTCTACAACTCGATTCACTGGACCATCATTCTCTCTTATGTCGCAGCAGCGGTTTGCTTATATCTGCTTCTGGCTGAAGCAGGCTAATCTAGCCGCCTTTGGGCGCGCTTGTATACCGCCGCTGCCCTGCCGCCTGTTTGCACAAGGTTAAGCGGCAGATGCATGGGCTCTATCAGGAAAAATTACTGGCATGGGCACGCACGGCGCGTGCTTTCGATGCCCCTGCAAAAGATGGGCTTTATATCGCTAAACGCAACCCGGTGTGCGGCGATGAAGTCCGCCTCAGCCTGACCCTCACCCAAGATAAAATCAGCCATATTGGCATGGATGTACGGGGCTGTGCGCTCTGCGAGGCGGGGGCCGGCTTGTTTGGCCATTTGGTCCAGGGTGCAGATATCAGCCATTTAAATCAGCTTAGTGATGATATCGCCGCTTTTCTGGCTGATAAACAGGCTGCACCTTTTGATCCCGCCCTATCTTGTCTTACCCCTGTCAAAGCGGTGTCAAACCGCCATAAATGCGTGACCCTCTCTTTTGAGGCTGGCCGGGCCCTTGGCGAGGATTACACGCACCCCAAAAAGCCATAAAAACAGCCAGTCATAAAAACAGCCAGTCATAAAAACAGCCAATCATAAAAAAAGAGCACCAAAACGGCACTCTTTTCACATCATCTTTTTACCGCACATGCTTTTAACCTTACATGCTTTAACCTTGGCCTTGGCCTGTGCTGGTTCAATGCGACTTCAGCGCGGATTAGTCAGGGCGTACTGAAAATTTACCAAAGGCCCAGATGCCAAGGCACAATACCACCACAAAACCAATCACAAGATAAAGTCCGATTGTTGGATCCATCTTTTTCTTTCTCCTTTTTTAACACCCCCGCATGCCTCTGCCTTGATGGATAGCCTATCCGCATCAATACCGCTGGCATGGGTTCAATAAATCTATGCAGCGCCTCAGATGGTCAGCCATCCAATGCGTTGATTTCCACGCGCCTGCAATTTAGCATAGAGCGGGCGCTGAGAAAAGAGCCATATCAGCTCAGAGACACAACCCCGACAAAAGGAGCACCCCCCATGAAACTCGCTGTTTTTGATGCCTATGGCACCTTGCTGGATGTGGATGCTGCTGCGCGCCAGCTGGCCGCCTCTGGCCGTTTCCCTGATTTAGCCAAAAACTGGCCAGCTCTTGCCGCGCTCTGGCGCAGTCGCCAACTTCAATATAGCTGGCTGCGCGCGCTCACCGGTCATTATGTCAGTTTCTGGCAGATCACCGAAGACGGGCTGGATTTCGCCTTAGAAAGCCTATCCCTCAGCGATCCGGCCTTGCGCGATGCCTTGCTTGGCCTCTATCGCCGCTTAACCCCTTATGATGATGCGCTGCCAGCTTTGGAGCGTGCGCGTGCTGCTGGCTATCAAACCGCCATTTTATCAAATGCAGATTCAGCTATGCTGGCCGATGCCGCCACCTCTGCAGGTCTTGATGCGCATTTAGACGTGCTGTTATCGGTAGACCAGGCTGGCATATTCAAACCAGACCCGTCTGTTTATCAGCTGGTCTGTGATCATTTTGACTGCCGCGCAGATGAGGTGCGGTTTTTCTCATCCAATGGATGGGATATTGCCGGGGCCGGCCGGTTCGGCTTTCAAACCCACTGGGTAAACCGGGCTGGCCAGCCGATAGAACGCCTTGGCCTAACCCCAGATCAGATTATCCCCTCACTTGGTGAGGCTATTTTCGCCGCTTAAGCGGGGCAGACCCGCCCTTAGCACCTGTGTTCTTAACAGCGCTGTTTTTACCAGAACTATTTTTACCAGAACTATTTTTACCGGCGCTGGTTTTAAAAGGACGTGATGTTGGCTTATCACCCTGCCCAGCTTTTGGCCCAGCTTTTGGCCCGCCCTTTGATCCGGCCTTTGATCCGGCCTTTGATCTGGCCTTTGATCTGGCTTTTGATCTGTCGGGCTTAGCGCCGCGCTCAAAATCATCGCCCCTGCGCTGATTGCGCCCTGCCCGATCCTCAAAAGACCTATCTCTATCAGATCTCTCTCTATCAGACCTGTCTCTATCAGGGCGCTGTGCATAGGGCCGCTCTTCATGCCCTTTAAAGCGCTTTTTCTTGCCCCCGAAACCAGCCCTGTCTCTATCGAAATCGCCGCGCTCAACATCATCTCGGCCAAAGCCGCCATGCGGGCGCTGAGCCGCATTATCTTTTTTCTTAAATTTTGATTTGCGCTTGGCAGGCCGGTCATCTTGCTCAGCTGGCGACCAGCCCGAACGCCGTCCCTGGCCCATGCCATCATCTCTAGAACGCCGCCGCTCGCCCTTTGGCCCGCTTCTCTCGCCTCTTGGGCCAGCCCCATCTCTGCGAGCCCCATCTCTGCGAGCCCCGCCTCTGCCGCCATCTCTGCCGCCACTTCTATTTTGCCGGAAGCTGCCGCCACGCCCGCCTCTGGCGCGCCGGTTATTGCCAGATGGCTCTGATTTCAGATCATCTGCTTCGACCATATCGCCATTGGCATTATAGAGGGCGATCACCCCTTTAACATGTTTGCGGATGGCTTTTAGCTGGCTTTGCTGGCCTGGCGCACATAGTGAAATCGCCACGCCTTTTTGTTCTGCTCTGCCAGTGCGCCCGATGCGGTGCACATACACCTCAGGCAATTGCGGCAAATCAAAATTAATCACCCAGTTCAGGCCTGATACATCAATCCCGCGTGCCGCCACATCAGTGGCGACCAACACCTGCAAGCGTCCGGCTTTGAAATTGCGCAAGACTTTGGTGCGAATCAACTGGCGCATATCGCCATGCAGCATATCCACCGCGATATCCTGATGGGCCAGATATTCAGTTAACATCTCAACACGCCGTTTGGTGCCGGCAAAAATCAGCACCTGCTCGCCGCCTGCCTCAGCGATCAGCTCTTCTAATTTGTCGCGCTTTTTCGGCTCACTGACCAGGATCGCGCGCTGATCCACCGTATCAGCGGTGATATTCTTGCTTTTAATGCGGATATTCAGCACGTTATCCAGAAACTCATCAGCCAGTTCCTGCATTTCCTTTGGCATGGTGGCCGAGAAAAACAGCATCTGGCGCGGCATCGGCACACCAGCACAAATCCGTTTAATCGCTGGATAAAACCCCAAATCAATCATCTGATCAGCTTCATCCAAAATCACATGTTTGATATCAGAGAGGTCGATCAGACCTTTTTCCTGCAAATCTTCAAAACGCCCAGGGGTGGCGACCAACACATCCACCCCTTTTTTCAAGGCAAAAATCTGCCCCTTATAGCGCTCACCCCCACAAATAGTGAGATAGCGCAAGGTCACGCCGCGGCAAAAATCACGCAGATTATTCGATACCTGATGGGCCAGCTCTCTTGTCGGGGCCAATATCAAGACTCGCGGGCGGCGCACGCCTTTTGGCGGCGGGTTATCCATAATTTCTTGAATAAGCGGCAACAGATAAGCCGCTGTCTTGCCGGTGCCCGTCTGGGCCAGCCCCATAATATCACGCCCTGAGGCGATCGCCGGTATCGCTTCAGCCTGAATAGGGGTTGGTTTTTCGATGCCGAGCGCATGGAGTTGCGCAACAAGTGTGGCATTCACGCCAAGCGTGCCAAAATCAGAGATTTGTTCTGTCATGAGGGAGTCTTTAACTAGCCTACTATAATTCACCCCTTAATGGGGACCTGGCCTCTTCTCTCAACCCTGCATGAAACAGCAGCAAAAAAAGACGCCTCCAGAAATGGTTTCCGAGGCGTCACAACTTTCAACCTAATCAGTCAAAAATGGCATCCCGTACGGGATTCGAACCCGTGTTGCCGCCGTGAAAGGGCGGTGTCCTAGGCCTCTAGACGAACGGGACTAAAGGTCTGAGGTTGTTTACATCATATTCGAATATAAGATCAAGATGAAAATGTAGAGAAGTTACACTTCTTTTTTTATGACA
>JBMHDN010000030.1:0-77040 GCA_049889355.1 Puniceispirillaceae bacterium (SeqCode) | reverse complement strand
ACACCGGTTGTCCCGCTCCCCATAAAGGGATCGAGCACTGCATCACCTTCTTTTGAGGCCAGCCGGATCAGGCGTTCCATCAACGCAATCGGCTTTTGGGTCGGGTGCTTGCCATGGGTTTTTTCCTCAGCCCGTGGGGCGGTAAAACGCCAGACATCTTTCATCTGTTTATCGCCATTTTCCGCCTTCATCTCGGCATAGTTAAAGCCATATTTGGCCTTGTCATCACGCGCTGCCCAGATAATGGTCTCAGTCGAATGGGTGAGGGTGCGGCATGCCAGATTAGGCGGCGGGTTGGGCTTTTCCCAGGTGATGTTATTCAAGAGCTTCATCTCCAGCTGCTGCATCGCAAAACCAACCGAATAAATCACATGAAAGGTCCCAGAGACCATCAGCGTACCATTTGGGCTCAGCAAATCACGGCAGCGTCTCAGCCATTCCCAGTTGAACTGATGGTTGATATCTGCCCCTTCTGATCGGTCCCAATCGCCCTTATCCACCTTGACCATCTTGCCATTCTGACAAGTGATCCCGCCATTACTGAGAAAATAGGGCGGGTCTGCAAAGATCAGATCAAAGCACGCCCCTGCCTCAATCAGCCTGTCCATCTCTGCCAGAGACTGGCCTTGAATAAGGCGGATAGGGGGCGGCGGGTTCATCTTGTGTCCTGCAAAGTGGCGATATCAAGCTCTTTAGACCATGGACAGGGCGCAAGGGGCAAGCCATATATACTGAACAGCACTTGTTCTGCGGCTTATGCTGGGGCATAGTCTTGCTCATATGCTCTCTGTTTAGCCCCTGTTTAGCCCCTGAAATTATAACATGAAATTATAATCTGATTTTACGATCTGAATTTATAATCTGAATTTGTCCTCTTAAATTTGTCTCCTGATTGCTTGTTTTATGTCTGCCCAGCCGCCAGCCCGTCCAAAACTCTCTACCCGCTATGGCGTAAATCAGCACATCACCGTGTTGCTGGGCCCGACCAATACCGGCAAGACACATTATGCGATTGAGCGGATATTGGGTCATCGCTCAGGGATGATCGGCTTTCCCCTGCGGCTTTTAGCGCGCGAGAATTATGACCGGATGGTGGCCCGTGTGGGCGTCTCACAGGTGGCCTTGATCACCGGCGAAGAAAAAATTGTCCCACCACATGCACGCTATTTTTGCTGTACGGTTGAAGCGATGCCGCTGGAACGTCAGGTGGCCTGTCTGGCAATTGACGAGGTCCAGCTGGCTGGCGATCGCGAACGTGGCCATGTTTTTACCGATCGGATTTTACATGCCCGCGGCACAGATGAGACGCTGTTTATGGGCGCTGAGACCATCCGCCCATTGTTAAAAAAACTGCTGCCAGAGGCGCAATTTGAAACACGTGCCAGATTATCCAGCCTGTCTTATGCTGGTAATCAGAAAGTGACACGCCTGCAACGCCGCTCAGCGATTGTTGCGTTTAGCGCGGCTGAGGTCTATGCGCTGGCTGAATTGGTGCGCCGTCAGCGTGGCGGGGCAGCGGTGGTGATGGGCGCGCTCAGCCCGCGCACACGCAATGCCCAGGTCGAGCTCTATCAAAATGGAGATGTGGATTTCTTAATTGCCACAGATGCGATTGGTATGGGGCTGAATATGGATATTCACCATGTCGCCTTGGCTTCTGATATGAAATTTGACGGCCGGCATATGCGCCCGCTTCATGCCGCAGAGATGGCCCAAATCGCCGGCCGTGCAGGCCGCCATACGCAAAATGGCACTTTTGGGGTGACCCATGCCGCCAGGCCGCTCGAAGATGAGGTGATTTCCAGCATTGAAACCCACAGCTTTCAGCCTTTGCGCCAGCTTTATTGGCGATCACGCGATTTACGCTTTGACAGTGTGACAGCTTTACTGAAATCCCTTGAGGTGCGCCCGCCTTTTGAATTTCTCTCGCGCAAAGCAGATGCCACAGATCAAGAAACATTGGCCCAATTGGCAGAACGCGGCGATGTGATGGCTCTGGCCAACAGCCCAGGGCGTGTACGCTTGCTCTGGGAAGTCGCCCAGATTCCTGATTTCAGAAACGCCATGACAGATAGCCATGCGGTGATGTTAGGGCATATTTTTGCCAATCTGGCCGAAGAGGGGCAATTACCGCGCGACTGGATCGCCCGCCAGATGCAGCATCTCGACAGGCTGGATGGCGATATTGATACCTTAATGAACCGGATTGCCCATATTCGGACATGGACTTATATTACCCATCGAAGTGGCTGGACAGATGATCCAGATGAGTGGCAATCTCTGGCTAGGGCTATTGAGGACAGATTATCTGATGAATTGCACAACCGGCTGACCCAGCGGTTCGTAGACAGACGTGCAGCTCATCTATCACGACGCTTGAAGGAAGCAACACAGCTTATGGCATCAGTTAAGATTGACGGGACCGTGCTGGTCGAAGGTGAAGAGGTCGGCACATTAGACGGGTTTCATTTCAAGCCAGGACTGGCTGAGGGTGACGAAAAAGCGATGTTGCTGTCGGCTGCCAGAAAAGCCTTGCCAGAAGAGATTGAGCGGCGTGTCAAAGCGGTGATGGCTTCTGAAGATATCGCCTTCCGGCTAGATCAAAAAGGCCAGATCATCTGGCGCGAAGCGCTTATCGGCCGGCTCCAGAAATCAGAACAGCTCTATGCACCACGTGCTGAAGCGTTGGATTCAGACCTGTTAAACTCTGATCAAAAGGCCCGCATCACCCAGCGCCTCTCTCAATTTATCTCTGATCATATCCAGAGCGTGCTCGGTCGTCTCCTCGCGCTGGCTGATCCTGAAATCGGCCAACCACCCGAAAAAGCACCAGAAGCCAAAGAAGAAACCAAGCCAGAAGCTGAATCTAAGCCAGCAGAGCAAAAACCTCTCATCGCGCATCCGCTCAGCGGGGTAGGGCGCGGCCTGCTCTTCCAGATTTATGAAGCCCTTGGTGCAGTCAATCGCGGCCAGCTGGCCCAGTCTTTGCGTGATTTGCCAGAAACAGACAAGCCGCATATTGCCCGTGCTGGTGTGCGTATCGGCACTGAGAGCGTCTATATGCCCGATATGCTGAAACCAGCCCCTATCCAGCTGCGTGCCTTGCTCTATGGCCTTTTTGAAGGGGATTTCCCTGAATTTGGCCCACCACCAGAAGGGCGGGTCTCTTTTGATGCGCCAGAAGGGGTCGCAAACCGGTTCTGGCTGGCCTGTGGCTATCGCCTATTTGGCGATAAGGTGATGCGTGTTGATATGGTGGAACGCGTCGCTGCTTTGGTGCGTGCTGCTGCGCGGGCTGGCCGTTTTAAAATGTCAGATGACATGCTGTCTCTGGCTGGTGTCAGCCGCGAGACCATGGCCCTGATGCTCGCTGATTTGAACTGTATCAAAGTCGATGAAGAGCCATCTGAAGACCCTGAAAAGCCAGCCATACCGATTTTTGAACGTCAGGCCCGCAAAAAGCACAGCCGGCCGCGCTCAGATGGCCGCCCGCCTCAAAATCACCGCAATTCGAAAAAGGGCGGTCCCGGAAAAGTTGGTGCTGGAAAGGCTGGCCATAAATCAGGTCATAAAGCGGGTCAGCCAGGCCGTTCAGCCCCGAAAGAGCCAGATCCCAATTCACCTTTTGCAGTGCTGGCGGCGCTTAAAAAATAATGTCAGAGAGCCTGCGTCTGGATAAATGGCTCTGGTATGCGCGTTTTTTCAAGACGCGGTCTCTGGCCACCAAAATGATCAGTGGTGGCAAGCTGCGCATAGATGGGGTGGTGGTGAACAAGCCGCATCGCGCCGCGCTGGTCGGTCAGGTGCTCACCTTTGCCCAAGGCCCTAATATCCGGGTGATAAAGATTCTGGCCTTGGCGACACGCCGTGGGCCAGCCCCTGAGGCACAGGCGCTTTATGAAGATCTCGCCCCGATTGTAAAGCCTGATAAATCAACTCACCCGCGCACCCCTGATTTTGAAGAACGCGACACAGGGGCAGGCCGCCCCACCAAACGCGACCGCCGCCTCGTCGACAAACTCAAAGGTAGCTAAAGGCGGGCACTCTCCCCTCGGCTTAAGGCCAGCCTTTCTGATGTCCTGTCATCTGTGCTTCCTTTTTTTATTCCGGCTTTCCTTATAAAACAAGCGGCGGCATTGTGCTTGCCAAGTTTGAAATTGGTTCAGTCTTGAGCAGTTCAGCAGATGATCTCGCCAGAGGGTATTCATGTTCATGGGTAATACGCTCTAGATTATGTGTTTGCCTTATCCGAAAGATTAAAACGGCAATGGGGGTGTAGAGAAACAGACCAATAAGCGTGAAAAGGCCGTAAGGATATTGTCCCCAAAGTGAAAAACACCTATCAGAACAATGAAAAGGCAATATAAATGTGATGATCAGCAATATGATGAAAGCGATTGACGCGCCACATGCCATTACATGACTTAATTGGGCGACCTCATCTTTACGTCTCAATTCCAGTTCACCTTTTCCAAAATGGTGGCTCTTATTTTTCCAGCCTTGAATGTGAGCCATCTCTGTCAGCATCTTGATATATTGTGGTGAGGGGGCAATCTCCATTGCCCTCTCAATATTTTTCAGAGCTTTGTCAATTTCATCCAGTTGAAAGTGCGCAATGCCGCGATTATTATAGGCACTTGCATCCTCAGGCTTTAAATTGATGGCCTTATCATAATCCGAAATGGCTTCGTCATATTTTTTGAGCTCAGCCTTTGCAATGCCGCGATTATTATAGGCACTTGCATTATCAGGCTTTAAATTGATGGCCTTATCATAATCAGCGATGGCTTCGTCATATTTTTTGAGATTCGCCTTTGCAATGCCGCGATTATTATAGGCACTTGTATCCTCAGGGTCTAGCCGGATGGCCTTATCATAATCGGCGATGGCTTCGTCATATTTTTTGAGCTCAGCCTTTGCATTGCCGCGATTATAATAGGCACTTGCATTATCAGGGTCTAGCCGGATGGCCTTATCATAATCAGCGATGGCTTCGTCATATTTTTTGAGATTCGCCTTCGCATTGCCGCGATAGAAGAAAAGGATTGCTTCATCATCTTTGCTTTTGATTTCTTTGTTCAGAAAATCGAGCAGGTCTTGAAAAGCTGCATCTCTTTCTGTCTCATCAAGCTGGGTAAGCCAACCAATAGCATCGCCTACCTTGTCCCAGTCCTTTTCTTTTACCGCTTTCATAAACCGGTTTTTATAAGTGGTGATTTGCCGCTTTGTCGCCATGGCGTTATCCTCCTCCCTGCGCGGGGGCTTTTGCCTGCGCGCGTTTATGGATAGGTGCTGGCCTCTGCATCAGCTTAGCCCGCATTAACCAATTTCGCGTAACCTGATGGACAAGCCCGTAACAACCCTTGCCCGTAACTTCTCTTGCAAGAGCGGATATGTTTGTTTAGGCTCTTGGCTGGATCGGCTCGGATGTGGAAGGTGAGCCCTTTATGATAAACGCGCTTAAAAGCTGGTTGAGCACAGACACTAAAACAGCAGCTGCGGTGCTGGATAAATCAGCCCCGAATAAATTGGCTGAACTCACCGCTGGCCTGCTCATCGAAGCATCGCTCAGCGATGGCACGCTGGATGCAGATGAACGCGCTGTGATCGCGCATCTGCTGGCTGAACAATTTGACCTCAGCGATGCGGCGGCAGACGAGATGCTGGCTGATGCGATAACATCAGCAGATGAGCGCATCGAGCTGCATGGGCTGACACGTGGCCTGCGCGCGGCCTGTTCATATGAAGAGCGGGTCGAGATTCTAGAGATGCTCTGGATTGTGGTGCTGGCCGATGATCATCTCGATAAGATGGAAGCCCAGCTGATGCGCCGCCTCTCTGGCTTGCTCTATATTTCGGATGTGGATTCTGGCCATGCCAAAAAGGCTGCACAGGCACGTCTGGCCGCTTAATCCTGGATAACGCTAACAAAACGCCTCTTGTCAAAGCGCTGTCTCTGGCCTAACTATCACCTGAAAATACCGATAGAGCATTTGCTGCACTATGGGGTGTCTGTAGCGCCTGAAGATTGAGTTTGCCATGACCTATATCGTCAATGATAAATGTATCGCTTGTAAATATACCGATTGTGTAGAAGTCTGCCCGGTCGATTGTTTTTATGAAGGCGAGGTGATGCTGGTGATTCATCCCGATGAATGTATCGATTGCGGCGTCTGCGAGCCGGAATGCCCGCCAGAGGCGATCTTGCCAGATACAGAACCTGGGGCAGAGGCCTGGCTTGAGCTGAACCGCGAGATGTCTGAAAAATGGCCCAATATCACCCAGCGGCGCGATCCCCTGCCTGAAGCTGAAGCCTTGCGCGACACAGCAGGCAAATTTGACAGCCATTACAGCGCGGCGCCCGGAGAAGGGAATTAAGGGAGAAGGGAATTAAGGGCGCGGGGAATTAAAGACGCGGGTCCTTAAGCCGAAGGTCCTTAAAGGCGCGGGTCAATAAGCGCCATTTCGCGTCTGCGCTTATCCTTTCCATAGGGCTTTGTGCCTCTATTTGATACATCCCAAAAAATATGCTATACTGGCTCGCGCTGTCTGGTTTCAGGCAGATTGAGGGCGACCATCCGGTCATCTACAATTAAGCATAAATAAGGATATATGGCTGAGATAACGCCGCCATCCAAGCAGATTTAAAAGAACAGCAAAAATGGATATGCCGGCAAGCTGCTGGCTGACCATCTATTGGATTCAATATGGCTAAAAAAAGTACCTTCACCTATCAGCATGGTGATTTCGTTGTCTATCCGACTCATGGGGTAGGCAAAATTCTGGATACAGAAACAACCGAGATTGGCGGGGCCGAACTCACCTTGCTGGTTATTCGGTTTGAACAGGACCGGATGACCTTGCGGGTGCCGCTGGAAAAGGCCAAGACCTTGGGCCTGCGCACCTTATCGTCACGCAAACATATGGATGATGCGATCACCACCTTGCGATCGAAGGCGAAAGTGCGTCGGACCATGTGGGCGCGCCGGGCACAGGAATATGAAGCCAAGATCAAATCAGGCGATCCGGTTTCAATTGCTGAAGTGGTGCGTGATTTACGCAAACGCGATACCCAGGCTGAGCAGAGCTATTCAGAGCGCCAGATGTATCAGGCCGCGCTTGAACGGCTGGCCCGTGAATTTGCCGCGATTGAAGATATCGATCAGGAATCAGCGGCTGTCCAGCTTGAAGATATGATGGATGCGGCCTAACCGATATAGGCAAAAATGAACCCGCCTATCTGATGGAATAGCCGCTTGCCGGTGTTTTCTATCAGGTGGAATAGCAACCTTGTAAACCGGCAGAGTATGATCTGCCGGTTTTTTTGATCCGTAAAGAGATATGAGGGGTAGCGAGAAGGAACCGGCCTGGCTGAGGAGGAAAGGATCGCGCCAATGGATGATATCCAACGGATTGATAATATCTATATTCGCAAGACCATGCGCCAGCCTTTGCTGGAACGCGAACATGAAACTGAGCTTGCGGTGCGCTGGCGTGATAATGATGACGCGCGCGCCATGCATGAGCTGGTGATGGCCTATGCCCGTCTGGTGGTCGCCGCCGCCACACGTTATCGCCATTATGGCCTGCCCTTATCTGACCTTATTCAAGAAGGCAATATTGGCTTGATGCAGGCTGCAGGGCGTTTTGACCCTGATCGCGGTGTGCGGTTTTCAACCTATGCCGCTTGGTGGATTCGTGCCTCTATTCAAGATCATGTGCTGCGTAATTGGTCTATTGTGCGCACCGGTACCACCGCTGCCCATAAAGCGCTATTCTTTAAATTACGCCGGCTGCGTGCGCGTATCGGCGAGGCAGATGGCGGCCCGCTTTCTACCGATGGACGCCAGAAAATCGCTGAATCCATTGGCGTCTCGGTGACAGATGTTGAAGTGATGGAACAGCGCCTATCTGGGGCAGACAGCTCGCTCAATGCGATGGTTGGTAAAGAAGGCGATGCCGAGGCGCAGGATTTTCTGGCCGATACCCGCCCGAACCCAGAGCAGAGCGTCACCGCCTCTTTTGATCGCGATCAACTCTCTAACAGGCTCAATGTCGCGCTGAACGAACTCTCACCGCGTGAAAAGCTGATTATCCTGCAACGCCGGCTGGCCGAAGAAGGTGCCACGCTAGAAGAGCTGGGCCGCTTGCTTGGGGTCAGTAAAGAGCGGGTGCGCCAGCTTGAGCATCGCGCCTTGAAAAAACTGCGTAAATCGCTTGAAGAGCAAGAATCAAACCCGCTGGATTTACTGCCTGAATATTCTTAAACTTAGCTGTGATTCAATAGGGGCGTGACTGTGGCAAGACTGGCAATGTCCTATCCCTGAACGAGGACATTTCTCCATGCATTATGACAAGGGTCGATATCCAAACACGCCGGCTCACCCGCGTTCTGGTCCTCAAACCGCACCGCTTTATCCGCAGAATCTGCCTTTTAACACAGGGATGTTAGAGGCAGGTCAGCACCGGATCTATTTTGAACAATGTGGCAAGCCAGATGGCCTACCTGTTTTGTTTTTACATGGCGGGCCAGGGGCAGGATGTGCGCCCTCTCATCGGCGGCTTTTTCATCCTGATAAATTTCACAGTATTTTATTTGATCAGCGTGGCAGCGGCAAATCCGAGCCCTATGCCAGTCTCGAAGACAACACCACCCAGCATTTGATTGCGGATATTGAAGCGCTGCGCCAGCATATCGGTGTCGATAAATTCATCCTATTTGGCGGCTCTTGGGGCAGCACGCTCGCGCTTGCTTATGCGCTGGCCTATCCAGAACATGTCAGCGGCCTGATATTACGCGGCATTTTTCTTGGCGGGCGTGATGAGGTGGACTGGTTCTTATATGGGATGAAGAAATTCTATCCAGAAGCCCATGCGCGTTTTGTGGCCCCGCTTGATGAGGATGAAAAAACCGATATTCTGGCCTCTTACTTACACCGCCTGACCGCATCTGATCACAATGAACAAATCCGGGCGGCCCGCCATTGGACAGCCTATGAAAATTCCTGTGCAACCTTGGCCGCGGTTCAGCGTGAAGCGGGGCCGGCTGCGCTGAGCATGGCGCGTATCGAGGCGCATTATTTTGCCCATGATTGCTTTTTCGAAGAAGGCTATATCCTCAATAATATAGAGCGCATCAGCCATCTGCCAGTGCGAATCATACAAGGGCGCCATGATGTGATCTGCCCACCTGAAACCGCGCTTAAGCTGGCCGATAAATGGGGTGCAAAGGCTCAAATAGAGCTGATCGATGCCGCCGGGCATTCTGCCTTTGAAGCTGGTGTTGTCGATGCCCTCATCCACCATCTAGAGGATGTGGCAGACAGTCAAAAGGGCTAAATCCTATCTGATGATCACGGTCTGTTTGGTGCAAATCACCTCCGAAAAGAGGATCGACAGCTTTGTCATCTTCACGTCATGATAGGGTAAAATTCTTGCGCGACCTTTGAATGTATTTTATACAACCTTTAGTGTTATTGTTTTGTGTTGTTCCAGTTAGGGTGGGGGTCATGAAAAAATCAGCGGATAAAAATTTCAGGGTAACCAATAATAACGCGGTTGATATGCATGTTGGAAAACGTGTGCGTTTGCGCCGGACTTTGCTGGGTCTCTCGCAAGAACAACTTGGTGATGCGCTGAATATTACCTTTCAGCAGGTCCAGAAATATGAGCGCGGGGCCAACCGCATCAGCGCCTCTCGTTTGTGGGATATCAGCCAGATTCTGGATGTACCCATCAGCTATTTCTTTGATGATATGTCAGATGATACGATGCGCCATTCTCCGCGCCGTATCAGCCGCGGTGATACGGCTGTTGATGAGGATGTCGAGGCGGCAAAGGACCCGATGGCACGCCGCGAAACACTTGAATTGGTGCGGACTTACTATTCCATCACCCAGCCGAAAGTCCGCAAACGCATTGCCGAGATGGTCAAAGCCATCGCATCAACCATTAACACTCAAAATTAAGAAATGGTAAATCCATGGCCGATGACATCCAATCTTTAAGCTTTGAAGCGGCCCTTCAAGAGCTTGAAAAAATCGTCTCTCAACTCGAATCAGGTGATGTGTCGCTGGATAATGCGATTGAGGCCTATAGCCGCGGTATGCAGCTCAAAGCCCATTGTCAGGCACGGTTAGAAGAAGCCCGTTTAAAGGTTGAACAAATCCGCGTGCCAAATGATGGCACCAGCCCGACACAGGCTGAGCCCTTTGACGGGTAACATCCAGATGCAGCTTCGTGATGATGCCAAGGCGGTGAGCGACTGGCTGACGGCCTATTTTGATGCCCATAGAGCAGCTGCCGACCAGCTGACCAAGGCCATGGCCTATGCGGTGTTAAATGGCGGTAAACGCATGCGCGCTGGTCTTGTGCTTAGCGGCTATCGTCTGGCGGCCTCTGGTACGATATCTGGCAAGATAGCTGGCCAGATATCTGCAAAACCACATGATGAAGGGGCTTTGCGCGTGGCGGCCGCGATTGAGATGGTGCATGCCTATTCGCTTATCCATGATGATTTGCCAGCGATGGATGATGCCGATACACGCCGCGGTCAGCCAGCTACCCATATTGCCTTTGATGAAGCGAGCGCTATTCTGGCTGGCGATGCGCTCCAGAGCGAAGCTTTTGATCTGCTCAGCAGGCCTGAAACCCACAGCGATGCTGCTATTCGTATCCAGCTTGTGCGCCTGCTCGCCTCTGGCGCTGGGCTCAGCGGCATGGCAGGTGGCCAGATGCTGGATTTGGCAGCTGAAACCAAAGCGCTTTCTCTGGATGAAACCAAAGAAATGCAAGCCTTAAAAACAGGCGCATTAATCCGGGCTTCTGCGCTGATGGGCGGCTGTATCGGCGAGGGGGATGCTGCGGTGATGTCTGCGTTGGATCACTATGCCACCGCTCTTGGCCTGATGTTCCAGCTTGTCGATGATTTGCTGGATTATGAAGGTGATTCGGACAAGCTTGGCAAGCCGGCAGGCCAGGATGAAGCCCGCGGTAAAGCCAGCTATGTTCAGCATTATGGGCTGGCAGGCGCACGCCAAAAGGCAGAAGAATTGCTTGAGCAGTCACTTGGCTATCTGGCAAATTATGGTGAAGAAGCTGATGACTTACGCACGCTGGCACGATATACCATTAATCGCTCATACTAATTGATACGTATAGAGATAAAGGGTATCGCCAAGCCCTGACCTTTTGGGGGAGAGGCAGCGATCATGACAGATAACAGGATTTTGGCAGATGAGCCCCAATAAGCCGACGCCATTATTAGATACCATCCAGACACCGGCTGATCTGCGCAAATTGCCGTCCAGTGATTTGCAGCGGCTGGCTGATGAATTGCGTGATGAGACCATCTCAGCGGTCTCGGCCACGGGTGGACATTTAGGCGCTGGTCTTGGGGTGGTCGAACTCACCGTTGCCTTGCATTATATTTTCAATACACCGGATGATCGTGTCATTTGGGATGTCGGACACCAGGCCTATCCGCATAAAATCCTCACCGGCCGGCGTGATCGCATCCGCACCCTGCGCCAGGAAGGCGGCTTATCTGGCTTTACCAAACGCGGCGAATCAGATTATGACCCGTTTGGGGCCGGCCATAGCTCTACCTCTATTTCTGCTGGCTATGGCATGGCTGTGGCGCGTGATTTACAAGGCCGCAAAAACCGCGTGATCGCGGTGATCGGTGATGGGTCTATGTCAGCTGGCATGGCGTATGAGGCAATGAATAATGCCGGCGCATCCAAGCGTGATATGATCGTGATCCTCAATGATAATGACATGTCGATTGCCCAGCCAGTTGGGGCGCTGTCTGCCTATCTCTCCGAGCTGATATCTTCTCGGCCCTATCATTCTATCCGCGGCCTGATGAAAGAAGTCTCTAATGTCTTCCCATCTGAAATTGGCAAAGCGGCGAAACGTGCCCATGGGCTGGCCAAGGATTTAATCGGCGGCCATTCGCTGTTTTCTGAGCTTGGGTTTTTCCATATCGGGCCAGTTGATGGCCATGATATGGATCATTTGCTGCCAGTGCTGGCCAATTTGCGTGATCGCGAAGTAGAAGGGCCAGTGCTGGTCCATGTGGTCACCGAAAAAGGCAAAGGCCATCCTTTTAACGGGCCAAGCCATGAAAAATACCATGCGGTACCGACCTTTGACATCATCACAGGCGAGCAGAAAAAACCAGCAGGCAATCTGCCTTCCTATACCTCTGTCTTTGCAGATGCGCTGATAGCAGAGGCTGAAAAAGACGAGCGGGTCACCGCCATTACCGCTGCTATGCCATCTGGGACAGGGCTGAATAAGCTCGCCAAGCAATTTGCTAACCGGGTTTTTGATGTCGGCATTGCTGAACAGCATGCGGTTACATTTGCCGCTGGTCTGGCCTCTGAAGGGATGAAGCCTTTCTGTGCCATTTATTCCACCTTCCTTCAGCGCGGTTATGATCAGCTGGTCCATGATGTCGCTATTCAGAATCTGCCGGTGCGTTTTGCGATAGACCGGGCAGGGCTGGTCGGCGCAGATGGCCCGACACATGCAGGGGTTTATGATCTGGCCTATCTGTCTTGCCTGCCCAATATGATGATTATGTGCCCCGCTGACGAGGCTGAGCTCACCCATATGGTCGCCACCGCGGCGGCCTATGATGCTGGGCCATCTGCACTGCGCTATCCACGTGGCAATGGGCGCGGGGTGGTGATGCCTGAACAGGCTGACATTTTGGAAATCGGCAAGGGCCGCATCATCCAACAAGGCGAGGATTTGGCCATCTTATCGATTGGCACCATGCTGGAAACCGCCGAACAGGTCGCGGCACATCTGGCCAAGGACGGGCATGCGATCACGCTGGCAGATGCACGTTTTGCGAAGCCGATTGACACAGAATTGCTGGCTGAACTGGCAGAGCATCACACCAGCTTGCTGGTCATAGAAGAAGGCAGCCCTGGCGGTTTTTGTGCGCATGTTGCCAGCTGGCTGGCACAAGAGGGCTATTTAGATGGCGGGCTGCGCTTGCGTCTGGCTCATCTGCCAGACAAGCTGATTGACCATGGCGCTCAGACAACCCAGCTGGCCTGGGCTGGGCTCGATGCAGAGACGCTGACCAACACAGCGCGGCAGCTGCTGAATAGTGCCAACACAAAAGACCAGCGTCATAGAGGGTCTATTGTCTGAAAGACAAAGGGCTGATCTGATTTTGGTCTCAATGGGCCATGCCCCCAGCCGCGAAAAAGCCCGCGAGATGATCAAAAAAGGCGAGGTCTCAGCAGATGGCCAGCCTGTCTCAAAACCTGCCCAGCTGATAGCCCCACACGCACATATTTCGGTGCAGTCTGATCTGTTGCGTTATGTCTCGCGTGGCGGTTTAAAGCTGGCTGCCGCCTTCAACGCCTTTCCTGATCTCAGTGCAGCTGCGCGTATCTGTCTTGATCTCGGTGCCAGTACAGGCGGCTTTTGTGATGTGTTGTTGGAACAAGGGGCGGCGACAATCTATGCGGTGGATGTCGGCCATTCTCAGCTAGCGGCGAAAATTGCAAATGATCCGCGCGTGATAAATCTCGAGCAGCTCAATGTGCGTGATATCACCGCTGATATTATTCCCCACCCCATTCAGCTGATCACCGCTGATCTCTCTTTCATTTCGCTAAAAAAAGCCCTGCCTGCTGCGCTGGCATTGGCTGAACAGGGCGCTGATTTCATTGGTCTCATCAAACCGCAATTTGAAGCAGGGCGTGCCCATCTGGCCAAAGGCGGTATTGTCAAAGACCCTTCTATCAGACAAGCGGTTATCGCAGATATCTCAGACTGGCTAACCGGGCTGGGCTGGTCAGTGCATGCCACCACCCCATCCCCGATAGAAGGCCCGGATGGCAATATCGAAACCCTGATCTGGGCCAGAAAAACCGAGATTTAAGGTGCGCGCTGCCGGCTTAGTCTGCCGCGATGAGACCGCATTGTGCGTGATGGCGCATCAGCTGGTCCAGCAAACTAGCCGCCATCATGGCCTCAGCCACAGGTACCGCGCGTATCCCCACACATGGGTCATGGCGCCCAACAGTCCGCACTTCGACTTCCGCACCATCCTTATCGAGCGAGCGGCGCGGCGTTAAAATAGACGAGGTCGGCTTAATCGCCATGCGCACCACAATCGGCTGGCCAGAGGAGATACCGCCCAATATACCGCCAGCATGATTGGACAGGAATTCAGGCCCATCTGGTCCCATGCGCATTTCATCGCCTGCTTGGCGGCCATCTAAGGCGGCCAAATCAAAGCCTGTGCCGATTTCCACCCCTTTGACCGCATTGATGCTCATCATCGCTGCGGCCAGCTCGGTATCCAGCTTGCCATAAATCGGCTGGCCGAGGCCGGCTGGAATGCCAGTGGCCACCACCTCGATAATAGCCCCTGCTGAACTGCCATCTTTGCGCACCCCATCGAGATAGGCTTCCCATTCTTGAGCCGCCACAGGATCAGCGCAGAAAAACGGGTTCTGGTCAATCTGGCTGGCATCAAAACGGCTGCGATCAATTTTATGCGGGCCGATTTGCACAACTGACGCGGTGATATCCACCCCATCCCCTAAAATATGGCGCAAGGCGATATCCGCCACTGCACCTGCTGCGACACGCACCGCTGTTTCGCGGGCCGAGGATCGCCCACCGCCGCGATAATCGCGGATACCATATTTGGTCTGATAGGTGTAATCTGCATGACCTGGGCGATATTGGCGGGCAATCTCGCCATAATCTTTTGATCGCTGATCAGTATTGCGGATCAGAATAGCAATCGGCGTGCCGGTCGTCTGACCTTCAAAAACACCAGATAGGATTTCCACCTCATCTGCTTCTTTGCGCTGGGTTACAAACCGGCTCTGGCCAGGCTTGCGCCTATCCATATAAGGCTGGATATCGGCTTCGCTTAGCGGCAAGCGCGGCGGCACCCCATCAATGATACAGCCTATGGCTGGGCCGTGGCTTTCGCCAAAGCTGGTGAAAGAAAAAAGCTGGCCAAATCGATTATCGCTCATCAGACTGTCGTGATATCCGGTGCATCAACTGCCTTCATGCCGACCACATGATAGCCGCAATCCACATGGTGGGTTTCGCCTGACACGCCAGATGACAGATCAGAAAGCAGATATAAACCGGCCCCGCCGACATCATCTAGGGTCACATTGCGCTTTAGGGGCGAGTTATATTCATTCCATTTCAGAATATAGCGGAAATCACCAATCCCAGAGGCTGCCAATGTCTTCATCGGGCCAGCAGACAGGCCGTTCACCCGGATATTCCGGCCACCTAAATCTACCGCCAAATAGCGCACAGATGCTTCCAATGCAGCCTTGGCCACACCCATCACATTATAATGCGGCATCACCCGTTCAGCCCCATAATAGGTAAGGGTCAGCAACGCGCCGCCATCATTCATCAGCGCCGCTGCACGCCGTGCGATAGAGGTAAAGGAATAGACCGAAATATCCATGGTTTTCATGAAATTATCACGGCTGGTATCGACATATTCGCCGGTCAGCTCTTCTTTGTCTGAATAAGCAATGGCATGGACTAGAAAATCCAGCTTGCCCCAGCGCTTTTCTATCTCTGCAAAAACCGCATCAATAGAGGCTTCATCTGTTACATCACAATCAAGCACCAGATCAGAGCCGACAGAAGCTGCCAGTGGCTCAACGCGCTTTTTCAACGCATCACCTTGATAGGTAAAGGCAAGCTCAGCACCTTGTGCGGCTACCGCATTGGCAATACCCCAACCGATGGAACGGTTATTGGCCACGCCCATGATCAGGCCTTTTTTACCTTGCATTAATCCAGCTGGCGAATCAGTCATCTGCTCTAAACCTCTTATCGGGATAATTTACATAATTGATATAGCGCACAAAACCTATGACCGGCAAGTCGCGCTTAGCCGGCCGGTGATGCTTTTGCTATGTTTGCGTCGAAAAAACCGCTTAGCGCAGGCTGTAGGTGGTTTCCTTCACCAATTCGATGCGCTCACCCACCGCATAATTATCATCTGTGGTCAGCTTTAAAATCCTGTCATCAGCCTCAATGGTGATCTGATAGCCAGTGATTTGTTCTACGGCTTCGGTGATATAGATGGTTTTGGTCTCACACAGGGTCTTGCGCTCATAGCCAATTAATTTGCCCTGCTTGGCATTTTTCTTAGCTTTATCGCGGCCGATCAGTGCGCCGGCCACTGCCCCTGCGGTGCCTGCCCCGTCTTTATCTGACAATTTATTGCCGATAGCTGAGCCAATCAGCGAGCCGACAATCATAGAGCCCAGCTCTGATCCGCTCTCTTCAGCTTGTGCATAAATTGGCACATCCTGTTCAGTACAGACATTTTCTTCGGTCGGGATTTTGCGTACCAGAGAATTGGTCAGGGCTTGTGTCTTGGTGACAGTGCCCAGCACTGATTCAATGCGGGTTTCAGCAGCTGCCTGGCCGGCCAGCATTGCGCCTGCAAAGGCCAGTATGACAGCAGATGTGAGATGTTTTTGAATAGCCTTTTGTGCCATGATATCTCTCCTTCCAGCACCGCCTTATCACCTTTATTTAAGGCGATAATTGATTGTTCTCTGTTTATGGGTCTCACCTTACGGCGATTCACCTTTCACTGCAATTTTTACTTTGTCATATCTATATCTGGCATATCTATGTGGCGAAATTGAGACCATTTAGGCCAAAACCGGCATCTGATCTCTTTATCTTGTTCATAGATGGATGGATGCTTTTTGTCTCGCGACGCTTGGCTTTTTGTCTTGCGACGCTTGCCAGCTATCACCAGATGACCCAAATTATGTAAATCGCATCATGGCACATGCCTTATTTGCCTGTTCACTCACCAAAGGAAAAGCAGAGATGACCAACACTGATTCAGCCAAAGACGCCCATCAGAGCCCGCTTCATATGGACAGATTAGAGGCAGATCCCTTTACGCTTTTCAGCCAATGGATGGCAGAGGCAAAAACAGCTGAAATCAATGATCCAGACGCGATGGCACTCGCTTCTGTCAATGCTGATGGCATGCCTTCAGTGCGGATGGTCCTGCTGCGCGAGGTAACCCCACAAGGCTTTATCTTTTTCACCAATTATAACAGCCGCAAATCAGGCGAATTGCTGGCAACAGGCAAAGCAGCAGGCGTCTTTCACTGGAAGTCCTTGCGCCGTCAAATCCGCATCACCGGTCATGTGACAAAAGCCAGCGATGCCCAGTCTGATGCTTATTTCAACAGCCGCGCACGGGGCAGCCGGATTGGCGCCTGGGCCTCTCAACAATCCGAGCCACTGGCAAAACGCGCTGATTTAGCCGCTTCGGTCGCACATTATGAAAATCTCTATCCAGATGACAATGTACCGCGCCCGCCACATTGGGGCGGCTTTATCATCCAGCCAGCAGAAATTGAATTCTGGGCAGATGGGGCCTATCGCCTGCATGACCGCTTTGTTTTCAAGAAAAATGACGCTGGGGTCTGGTCAGCAACCCGTTTAAATCCATAACGGTTTTAAAAGCGGTTTTTCAAACGACCATTCGCTTTTGCTTTTCTGCTTTTCGGCTCTTCTGTTCCTATCTGCCTGATTTTGTCAAAAGGTGGTCGGATCAGGGCAGATAGCACCTCTCGGATTCTGATTTATTCACGCTACAGTTTTCCGCTGTTTTTATTGATTGGTCTGGCACATGTTTCAGTCCAAATGAAAAAATGGTCGCCAAAAAATAGTCGCTGAAAAATAGTCTTTGGCAGATGAAGCTTGGCGATAGACAGCCTCACGGAGGAATAAAATGAAGACGCATGCACGTGTAGTTGTGATTGGTGGCGGTGTTGTTGGGGTCAGCACCTTGTATCATCTGGCCAAAAAAGGCTGGTCAGATGTGGTGCTGATTGAACGCAAAGAGCTGACATCAGGCTCAACATGGCATGCGGCCGGTCTGCTGCCTTTGTTCAATATGTCCTATTCTGTAGGCCAGATTCACAAATATTCTGTGGATCTTTATGGCCGGCTCGAAGAAGAAACAGGCCAATATGCAGGTCTGTCTCGTGTCTCTAATATTCGTCTGGCCACCAATCAGGACCGGATGGATGAATATCTGCAATATCGCGGTGTCGCTGAAACCATCGGCGTCGAAGTTGAAACCCTGACCCCTGAAGAGGTGGTGGATATCTGGCCACTGGCTCAGCCTGAAGGGCTTATCGGGGCTATCCGCCACCCATGGGATGGCTATATCCAGCCAGCAGATTTGACACAAGCACTGGCCAAAGGCGCGCGTGATAATGGCGCCGAGATTTACCGCAACACCACCGTGCTCTCTATCAGCCACACTGAATCTGGCGAGTGGAAGGTGGTCACCGATAAAGGCGAGATCACTTGCGAGCATATTGTCTCAGCCACGGGTAATTTTGCCCGTAAGACAGGCGAGATGGTTGGCCTTGATATTCCGGTTATTCCAGTTGAACACCAATATATTGTGACAGAACCGCATCCAGCTATTCAAGAACGCCAGGAAAAAGGCCTGCCAGAGATGGGCGTGCTGCGCGAATCTGACGGCAGCTGGTATATGCGCGAGGAAAATGGCGGCTTGCTGCTTGGCCCTTACGAAGTGGGCGCGCCAGTATGCTATTTTGATGGCCCAGATGAGGAGAGCGAATATGAGCTGTTCCAGGAAGATCTGGAACGTCTCATGCCGCATATTGAATCCGCCATTGCCCGTGTCCCTGCTTTTGGCGAAGTCGGCGTGAAGAAAGTCTATAATGGCGCGATTGCCTATACACCAGATGGCAGCCCGATTGTCGGCCCAGCCTGGGATTTGCCGAATTTCTGGCTGAATGAAGGCCATAGCTTTGGGATCACAGCTGCTGGTGGTGCTGGCTGGCAGCTGGCAGAATGGATTGTTGAAGGCGAGCCAACCATTGATATGAACGGGGTAGACCCGCGGCGTTTTGGCAGCTTTGCGACCAAGAGCTATCTGAAAGAAAAGAATGAAGAGGCCTATGCCAATGTCTTCACCATCCATTATCCGGATGAAGAACGTGAAGCGGCACGGCCATTACGCACCGCCCCTTGTTATGAGCGGCTCAAAGATATGGGCGCAGTCTTTGGCCAGAAATTTGGCTGGGAGCGGGCAAACTGGTTTGCCCCAGACGGTGTCGCACAAGAAGATCACTGGTCATTCCGCCGTTCAAACTGGTTTGAACATGTCGGCAATGAAGTCAAGAACACAACTGAAAATGTTGGTTTGTTGGATATGTCTGCCTTTGCCAAGGCGCGTATCGAAGGCCCGGGTGCAGAAGCCTTCTTAGAAAAGCTGATCGCCAATAAGCTGCCAAAGAAAGTCGGCCGGATTATCCTGGCTCATGCGCTGGCCCCGCGTGGCGGCGTGCATTCTGAATTCACCATCATGCGTGAGAGCGCAGACAGCTTTTATGTGGTCTCAGCAGGCGCGGCTCAGCGTCTGGATCATGACTGGATCAAAAAGCATATGCCAGATGATCGCTCTGTCTCTTTCACCGATTTGACCAATTCAATGGGTGTGCTGGTGCTGGCTGGGCCAAAATCACGCGACCTGCTCTCGCGCCTGACCTTAACTGACCTCAGCAATGAGAACTTTAAATGGCTGACTGGCCAGCAGATTGATGTGGGTCTGGCCCCCTCTCTGGCGATGCGAGTCAATTTCGTCGGTGAATTGGGCTGGGAATTGCACCATCCAATTGAATATCAGAACCATATTTTTGATGCGTTATTCAAAGCTGGTGCTGATTTGGGGCTCAAGCCATTTGGTATCCGCGCGATGGATGCAATGCGTCTGGAAAAATCCTACCGTATGGTCGGCACTGAGATGAGCATTGAATATGCGGCCTTTGAATCAGGGCTGGATCGCTTTGTGCAGATGCAAAAAGAAGATTTCATTGGCCGTGATGGCCTGGCCGCTTGGCAGGAAAAAGGCTTTACCAACAGCTTTGTCACGCTGAAAATTCACGATACAGAGGATGCCGATCCAATTGGTGGCAATCCGCTTTACCTGAATGGTGAACTGGTGGGCCGTGCGACCTCAGGTGGTTATGGCTTCCGAGTGGGTTATTCCATGGCCCTTGCCATGCTCAAGCCTGAACTGGCTGAGATCGGCACCAAGGTTGAGATTGATATTCTGGGCAAACGCTATGTCGCTGAGGTGATTGAAGAGAGCCCGTTTGATCCGAATAACGACCGGCTACGCGCGTAAATTAAGACGAATAAGGAATAACGCCTATGTCTGAGCAGACAACAGAAAGACGCAGCCGCCGCGGTGGTGGCAGAGATGCCCGCAGGCAAGCCAGAGGCTCAGCCTCGCAGGAATCGCTGGCCTTTATCACGCGCAATGTCCCGCCGGTTGATATCATGCATGATGAAGCCGCTGAGCTGATCGAAGCCAATGCTGAAACCGTGCTTGAAGAGATCGGGATTGATTTCCGTGATGATCCAGAAGCACTGGATATCCTGCGCAATATTGGCTGTGATGTGCAAGGTGAGCGGGTGCATTTCCCAAAGGGTCTGGCCCGCAAAATGTGCGAAACCGCCCCATCCAGCTTTACCCAGCATGCCCGCAATACCAGCCGCAATGTTGAAATTGGCGGCAATAATCTGGTCTTTGCACCGGTCTATGGCCCGCCTTTCGTGCGGGATTTGAATGGTGAGCGCCGTTATGCTGAAATTGAGGATTTCCGCAATTTTGTGAAACTGATCTATATGCTGCCAGGTCTGCATCACTCAGGCGGGACTGTCTGTGAGCCTGTGGATTTGCCTGTGACCAAGCGTCATTTAGAGATGGTCTATACCCATATCCGCTATTCAGATAAGCCTTTCATGGGATCTGTCACCGCCCCATCACGCGCGCAAGACACGGTGGATATGGCCAAGATAGTCTTTGGGGAAGATTTTGTCGGCCCGAATTGTGTGACCACCTCGCTGATTAACGCGAACTCGCCGATGACCTGGGATGACACCATGCTGGGCGCGCTCAAAGTCTATGCCCGCAATGGTCAGGCTACTGTCCTCTCGCCATTTATTCTGGCCGGGGCAATGTCGCCTGTATCAGTGGCGGGGACATTGACACAAACCCTAGCAGAGGCGATGTCTGGTATCGCCTTTTCACAAGCGGTTAATCCAGGTGCACCGATTGTCTTTGGCAGCTTTGCCAGCTCTATCTCGATGCAGACAGGCGCCCCAACTTTTGGCACACCTGAACCAGCCAAAGTGCTGTATGGCTGCTCGAAACTGGCCCGTCGTCTGGGCGTGCCTTTCCGCTCTGGCGGCTCGCTCACCGCGGCCAAGACAGCTGATGCACAAGCTGCTTATGAATCAGCCCATACGCTTTTGCCAACAGTGATGGGCGGGGTGAATTTCGCGCTCCATTCAGCGGGTTGGATGGAAGGTGGACTGGTGGCTGATTATGCCAAGCTGCTGCTGGATGCAGATCAGCTTTCCATGATGCCATCTATGGTCTCTGGGATTGATGTGTCTGATAATGGTCTGGCTTTGGACGCGCTGCGTGAAACAGGCCCTGGTCAGCATTTCTTGGGGGCTACCCACACACAGGCCAATTTCGAAACCGCCTTCTGGCGCTCTTCTATGGCTGATTATGCCACTTACGAGCAATGGTCATCTGAAGGCTCTGTTGAATCAGAGGCCCGTGCCCGCCAGCGTGCCAAAGATATGCTGGCTGCCTATGAAGCCCCTGAATTGGATCCGGCGATTGACGAAGCTTTGCGTGCCTTTATTGCCAAGCGCAATGAAGAGCTGCCAGACACTGAATTCTAAGAGATACCGAATTCTAAGAGATACCGACATCATATTAATAAAAAAGCCGGGCAGATGACCCGGCTTTTTTGATCTCAATTGTCAAGCTATGAGGCTCAGGCGACCTCGACACCGACATCTGTTGCCGCATCACACAGCCAGTCCAGCACATAGCTGGCAAAGCTGGTCCGGCAAATCAGGATGAAATCATCCACCCCTTCACAAATCAGGGTCACGCCAGCATGGCTCAACATGGTCTGGGCGCACATGCCCGCAACAAAAATATCGTTATGCAAATCCAGCGCACAGCCCTTGGCCAGTACCCAGCGCACCTTATCACCTGTTAGATGCAAGGCACAGAGCGCGTCTGTTATATCCACCACCGCGCCATGATGACCGGCAATGGCATTTTCCAGCACCGCGGCCAGGCTGGCTTCTGCCCCCGCTTCGACCAGCAACATCGCTTCATCTGGGCCAACCGCCGCCATCAGCCGCTCACCTTTGCGCATGAAAGACAGGTTTTCTGTGGGTGCACCGCAACCGGCCGCCTGACCGATTTTGGCCATCACCTCACCATCACCGCGCAGGCTAAGCTTGCCCAGATGTGCCATCTCTGCGATCGCTAGCCCAGCTGGCCCGCCGTCCGGATTGGGCATGGACACAGGGTTTAACGGGCTAAAGGCGCTATGGCCATTGACCATATATTTTGTCAGTGCGTGATCATCAGCCATTGATACGGTCTCCCTTGGCGTCAAAAAATACGGTATCGCAAATCTCAGCTTCAATCGGCGCGCTGCCATCGATCATCGGCAGCCACACACGCTGGCCTTTCATCGCATGTCCGCCTTTCAGCAAGGCCATCGCAATAGAGTGACCCAGATTAGGTGACCAGTAAGACGAGGTTACCTGACCCAGCATCTCCATCGGGGCAGGCTGGTTTGGATCCAGCACCGCATGCGCCCCTTCTGGGATCACCCGTTTCGGGTCAATAGTGCGCAACCCAACCAGCTGCTTGCGGTTCGGGTCAGCCATCGATACCCGTTCAAGCGCACGCTTGCCGATAAAATCAGGCTTTTTCTTGGACACAATCCAATCCATGCCCAAATCAAGCGGGTTCACCGTGCCATCTGTTTCCTGGCCGACAATGATAAAGCCTTTTTCTGCCCGCAGCACATGCATCGCTTCAGTGCCATAAGGGGTGAGGCCATGTTCTTTGCCAGCTTTCATCAGGGCTGTCCACAAGGCCAGACCATAACGTGCTGGCACATTGATTTCATAGGCCAAATCACCGGTAAATGAAATCCGGAAGACACGCGCGGGAATACCACATACATGACCTTCACGCATCGACATGAACGGGAAGGCGGCATCTGATAAATCAATATCAGTGCCCACTGCTTGTAAAATCTTGCGGGCATTCGGGCCATTCAGCGAGGCCACAGACCATTGCTCTGTCACTGACGAGAAATACACCTTCAGCTCAGGCCATTCTGTCTGCGAGAATTCTTCCAACCAATCCAGCACGCGGGCTGCCCCGCCGGTGGTGGTCGTCATATGGAAATGATCTTCTGCCAGACGGGTGGTGACCCCATCATCCATCACCATGCCATCATCTTTCAACATCAGGCCATAGCGGCATTTGCCAATCGCCAGCTTGCCAAAAGCATTGGTGTAAATGCGGTTCAGAAACTCAGCTGCATCTGGCCCGCGCACATCAATCTTACCCAAGGTTGAAGCATCCAACAGACCTGCAGTAGTCCGTACCGCTTTGACTTCACGGTTAACCGTGCTCTGGAAATCTTCGCCCTCTTGCGGGTAATACCAGGCACGCATCCACTGGCCGACATGTTCAAACTTGGCCCCGGCCTGACGGTGCCAGCTATCCATACGGGTCAGCCGCACAGGGTCAAACAGCCCTTTAATATCACGCCCGGCGATGGCCCCGATACTGGTTGGTGTATAGGGCATCCTAAAAGTGGTTGTACCGACCGCCGGAATCTCTTTATCCAGCTGATTGGACAAAATACCAAGCGCATTGATATTGCTTGTCTTGCCTTGATCAGTGGCCATGCCGGTGGTGGTATAGCGCTTCACATGCTCGACTGAATGATAGCCTTCACGCACCGCCAGCTGGATATCAGAGGCAGTCACATCATTTTGATAATCAACAAAGGCTTTCGGGCCCTGACCTGGCAATTTGCCAGTCGGGACCTTCCAAACTGCCATTGGTGCCCAATTCTGGGCGGCATCTGACAGGCTTGGCAGGGCAGGGGCTGATATCTCAATGCCCATCTCGCCCAGCATCTGAACGCTTGCATTCACCGCTTCTGCCAGACCTTTTGCCATATCAAACTGGCCATTGGCAGAACCAACTGATATCTCAGCTTCATGTGTCGTACTTGGGCGGAAACACAATGTCTCTTCATCCCAGCTCAGCTTGCCGCGGGCTTGCGAATGCAGATGCACAACCGGGCTCAGCCCGCCTGACATCACCATCAAATCACAATCAATATAATCTGGCTCAGCGATAACATCATCGCCTGCCGCATTGATCGCGCAGACCTCAACTCGGCCGACACGCAAGGTGCCATAAGCGCCCGTTACAGCATGGCCTGCCATCACGGTGATGCCGGCATCGCGTGCTGCCTCGACCAATGCCCCGCTAGGATTGCTGCGTACATCCACAATCGCGCGCACATAACATCCGGCTTCATGCAATGTCAGGGCACTGCGATAGGCGTCATCATTATTGGTCATCACCACCGCGCGATTGCCAGGCAGGCTGGCATAGCGGGCAACATAGCTCTGGGCGGCAGAGGCCAGCATGACCCCTGGTAGGTCATTGCCACCAAAGACCAGCGGGCGTTCAATCGCCCCAGTGGCCAGAATGACTTTTTCAGCCCGCACTTTCCAGACACGCTGGCGCGGCAAATGGGCTGGCTTGTCTGCCATATGATCGCTCACCCGCTCAGCCATGGTGATGAAATTATGGTCCATATAGCCAAAGACGGTGGTGCGCGTCATCAACGTCACCCGATCATTCGCAGCAAGTGCGGCGCGGGTTTGGGCCACCCACTCCATCGCTGGCATGCCATCGATTTTCAGATCAGGACGGCTGAGCAGCCAGCCTCCCATTTCATTCTGCTCATCGACCAGCATCACACGCACACCGCTATTGGCAGCGGTTTTTGCGGCCATCAGACCGGTGAGGCCCCCACCGACAATCAACAGCTCGCAATGGGCATTCATATGCTCATAACGTGCCGGGTCATTATGGTCATCTGCCACACGGCCCAGACCGGCTGCTTTGCGGATGATATGCTCGTAGGTCATCCAGAAACTGGCAGGCCACATAAAGGTCTTATAATAGAAACCAGCTGGGAAAAACCGGCCGAGCAGGCTGTTAATCGCCCCGAAATCAACTTTCAGACTTGGGAAGCGGTTTTGTGATTCAGCGACCAGCCCGTCAAAAATCTCAACCTGAGTCGCACGTAAATTCGGCTCAACCTCGCCGCCTGTGCCCACACGCACCAGCGCATTTGGCTCTTCTGAACCAGCGGCAATAATCCCGCGCGGGCGGTGATATTTAAACGAACGCCCGACCAGATGAACGCCATTGGCAATCAGCGCAGAGGCCAGCGTATCACCAGCATGACCCAGATAGCTTTTGCCATCAAAGGTGAATTGTACCAGCTTGGCAGAATCGATACGCGCCGCATCAGATGTCAGACGCATGGATGGTTGTTTTGGCATCATGACCTCCTGATTTACGCTTTTTTCGCCGCAGCTTTTTTAGGGCCAGCTTTTTTAGGCGCTGCTTTTTTCGCTACCGGCTTTTTAGCGGCTGCTTTTTTGGCTGCTTTTTTGGCTGCTTTCTTGGCTGCTTTCTTCACCGAGCCAGCTGGCTTTGAGGCCGCTTCAGCTGCGGTCTGGCGACGCCAGCTATTGTCATAGGCGCTTTTGCCAGCTGGGCTGGCTGGTGTGCTGCCCATCGGATAGATTTCGATAAATTCATGGCTCAGCGTATCGCGCACCACATTAAACCAGCGCCGACAGCCTGCACTATGCACCCAGCGTTCAGTGAAAACGCCCTTTGGGTTGTCACGCAAAAACAGATATTCGCCAAATTCGGCATCTGTAATCTCATTTTCAGCCAGCGGCCTTGCGATATGCGCTTCGCCGCCACAATTAAATTCAGCCTCATCTCGCGGGCCACAATAAGGACAGTCAATTAACAGCATTTTTCAGTTTCCGTCTTGGTTCATCTTGCTGGTTCATCTTGCTGGTCAGATGCGCTGGTCAGATGCGCTGGGCTTAGTGCGCCACGCCTGCCGCGCCATGTTCGTCGATCAAAAAGCCTGTCTCAAAACGCTTGAGAGCATAAGGCTCAGCAATTTTATTTGGCCGGTCATTGGCAATCAGATCGGCAAAGACATGACCTGAACCCGGGGTTGCTTTAAAGCCGCCCGTACCCCAGCCACAATTGAAATACAGCCCCTTCACATCGGTCTTTGACATGATAGGCGAAGCATCTGGGCAGGTATCAACAATCCCGCCCCAATGGCGCAGCATGCGCAGGCGCGATAACACAGGGAAGAGCTCAACCGCAGCAGCGATCATATGTTCTGGTACTGGCCACGAGCCGCGCTGAGCATAGGAATTATATTTATCCACCCCAGCACCCATCACCATCTCACCCTTGTCAGACTGGCTGATATACATATGCACCGCATTAGACATGATCACCGTATCCAAAATCGGCTTGATAGGCTCTGAGACCAGGGCCTGAAGCGGCCGGCTGGCCAGTGGTAGATGCAAGCCTGCCATCTCGGCCATCACCGATGAATGACCAGCGGTCACCACACCGACTTTTTTGGATTTGATAAAGCCTTTAGAGGTGTCGATACCGACCACCTTATCGCCCTCGCGCCGGATACCCGTTACCTCACAATTCTGGATGATATCCACGCCCAGCGCATCTGCCGCTCTGGCATAGCCCCAAGCCACCGCATCATGGCGTGCTGTGCCGCCGCGCTTTTGCAAAAAGCCACCCATCACCGGATAGCGGATAGTCTGGTCAATATTGATGATAGGAACGAATTTTTTAATCTCAGATGGGCCCAGAATATCTGAATCAATGCCATTTAAGCGGATGGCATGCACACGCCGCGACATTTCTTTGAGCTCATGTTCTGAATGGGCGATGGTCAAGACGCCGCGCTGGCTGAACATGATGTTAAAGTTCAAATCCTGCGCCAGCCCTTCCCAGAGCTTCATCGCATGTTCATAAATCGCGGCTGATTCATCCCACAGGTAATTCGAGCGGATAATGGTGGTGTTGCGGCCGGTATTACCACCGCCCAGCCAGCTTTTTTCCACCACCGCGATATTGGTCAGCCCATGGACTGAGGCCAGATAATAGGCTGTGGCCAGACCATGGCCGCCGCCGCCAATAATGATCGCATCATATGAAGCTTTGGGTTCAGCATGCCTCCAGGCTTGCTGCCAGCCCTGATGATAGGACATCGCATTGCGCGCCAGCGAAAACGCTGAATAGCGCTTATTTGAATGATTCAGGCTGCCCACACCGCGATCGATATCTGATGATGCCATCTCGCTTGTTTCCTTCTTCCCATAATGCCGTCCGCCGCCCATGCTCGATATAGCACGCGCTGGCTTGAAAAGTCGCATCACACTGTCTCAAATCGCGAAAAAAACCTATTCCACTGGCGACGAAGCTTGGCATGCACTCGACATTGGGCCGACATTGGGCCGACATTGGACCGACATTGGCGCTACATTGGCAAAATTCTTCTGCCGCGCTTGCTTGACCTGACGCTGGTTTCAGCCAAAATAGAGGATAAGAAAAACACGGCATATCTGATAGCACCTATCAGATAGGCATCTCCAGATATGCGTTTGACCAAAAGCTGAGATCATGACTGTTCACACCAAAATCGCCGCCTTTGAAGATCTTTTGATCAGCTGGCGCCATGCCCTCCACCAACATCCAGAGATTTGCTATGAGGAAGTCTGGACTTCTGATTTCATCGCAGACAAGCTGGCATCTTTCGGGATTGAGGTGGTACGTGGGCTGGGCCAGACAGGCTTGGTTGGTATCTTACATGGTACCGGCTATGGGCCGGATAATCCGGGCCCGGCGATTGGGCTGCGTGCAGATATGGACGCCCTGCCGATGACAGAGGCAAATGATTTTGCCCACCGCTCACAAATCGAAGGACGGATGCATGCTTGCGGCCATGACGGGCATGTAACCATGCTGCTGGGGGCAGCCAAATATCTGGCGGAAACACGTGATTTTGCCGGCACAGTCTATTTCATCTTCCAGCCTGCTGAAGAAGGCGGTGCTGGCGGCAAGGCGATGATAGATGATGGTCTGTTTGATCGTTTTGAGATGCGTTCAGTCTGGGGCATGCATAATTGGCCAGGCCTGCCCACAGGTCATATCGCGGTGCATCATGGCCCTTGTATGGCCTCTGCTGATCATTTTGAAATCACCATAAATGGGCGCGGTGGCCATGCGGCTATGCCGCATCAATCAGTTGATCCAGTGGTCGCTTCTGCGGCGATTATCCAGTCCTTGCAGACAATTGTGGCCCGCAAGACAGACCCGCTTGATGCAGCGGTGCTCTCAATCACCCAGATGAATGCAGGTTCTGCCTTTAATGTGATCCCAGATCAGGTGGTCTTATGCGGTACTGCACGTGCCCTGACCTCGGACACCCGCCAGTTTTTAGAAGATCAGATAAAGCTGATGATCGATCAAATCGCCAAGGCCTATGGCTGTCACGCTGAAATGGATTGGCGGGTGGGCTATCCGCCAACCGTCAATGATAGCGCCATGGCCCTACGCGCCGCAGATATCGCCGGCCAGCTTGTCGGGGCTGATAAATTGCATCAGGATATACCGGCCTCTATGGGGGCTGAGGATTTTGCCTTTATGCTGGATGAGCGCCCAGGGGCCTATATCTGGCTGGGTGCTGGCGAAGCCATCCCAGGCAAGATGCTGCATAATACAGGTTATGATTTCAATGATTCGATTCTCTCCACAGGGGCCAGCTATTGGGTGCGTCTGGTCGAATCAGAACTCTCAAACGGACCGGCTGTCTAATAAGGTTTCTCATGGCATTACAGAAAAAAACCGAACGGCTGATTATTCTAAGCTTTGTGATTGTCGGTGCCATAACATTGGCCGCTGGCTTTTATATCTGGCATGTATTAGGCCCTGTTGAGCTCAGCATCCATGGCTGGCTTGCGATTGCTGCAGGGGTGGTCTTCTCCTTCCTGCTGGGCGGAGCCTTAATGGCGCTCAGCTTCTATTCGGCACGCCGAGGCTATGATGACGCCGCCGCCCAGCCTGATCCTTTTGGACCACCCAAGATTTAACATACTGTTATCACACAATTTTTTTGCATGATCTTGGCGCAGGGCTGATTTTTTTAAATCAGCCCTGTTTTTGTATGCTTGACTCATAGGGGCAAATACCTCATTCTGTCCTGCCGTGAACAAAACAAGAACAAAAAAACACATCAGGTAAAAACCAAGAGAAAGGCAAGAAGAAAGACCATCGCCATGCAACGCAAGGAACAGTTCAAAAAATTGCAAAATGACATGCGCCAGACCGCCTTTGATATCCCATATGGGCGTCTGGAACTTGGTACTGATGAAATCGACACGCATCTTGGCGGGGGCCTGGCCTGTGGCCGGGTACATCTGGTTAATGGTCCGGCACTGACCGGGTCTGCAACCGGATTTATGCTGGCCATATTGGCTCGCCAGATGGCGCGCCACCCAAACAGACCGGTCGTTTGGTGTGGTGGTGCATCACAGGCCTCAGGCCAGCTTTTTGCACAAGGTCTGTTGGCTATGGGTCTGGATCCGGCCCATTTTATTTTCGTGCGTGAAAGCCACCCTATGCGGGCTGTGGCGGCGATGGAAGAAGCCTTGAGTCAACCAAAGCTCAATGCGGTGATTTGTGAATATGGGATATTGTCTGAAAAGCCGGATATCTGGATGAAAACCGGCCGGCGGCTACAATTAGCCGCTGAAACAGGCGGGGCTATCGGGCTGATGCTGGGGCGTAGCGCTTCTCCCAGCGGTTTTGAAACAGCCTGGCATATTGCCCCTGATATCAGCCAGACCAGCAATCCTGAAATCTGGGATCCCTGCTGGCAGGTCCAGCTGCGCTATATGCGTGGCGGCAGTCCATGGCGTGGCAGGCTAGGATTTGCAGTGCAAACAGGCTGTTTTACAACACCTCAGCGATCAACAGGGCCAAGCCGTCCCTCTGTTCTGCCAGCGCGCACCAGAACAGCAGATTCTGTTTTGGAAAAAGAGGTCGCAAATGTGGCCTGACATGCCGATAAAAAGGCAAGGTAAAGCTGAATATATAGATGGATATATAAGCGGATATACACGTGAAATTATCTATATCTGGTTGCCTGATTTGCCGGCTATGCGGCTATCTGCCTGCCAAGGCTGGCCTGATGATACAGCACTGGCTTTATATGAAGCAGATGCAGGCCGCCAGATTGTAGCGCATCTCTCACCAGCTGCCAGGGCAGCTGGCTTGCAAGTCGGGCGCAGTGTGTCAGATAGCCGTGCGCTGTTGCCGACCTGCCGTTTCAGGGCGTATCAGCCAGCTGATAGTGCCTCATATTTGCGGCAATTGGCCTATTGGGCCTGGCGCTATAGCCCACATCTTGGCCTGGATACGCCACATCTGGGGCTGTGGATAGACATGACCGGGGCCAGCCATCTTTGGGGCGGGGTCTGTGCTGTGCTAGACGATATCCGCCATCATCTGACAGCGCTGGGACTCCGCCCTTTTATCGCGGTGGCCCCAACCTATGGCGCAGCTTGGGCCCTGGCCCATTATCATCCGGCGGCGGCTGAAAAAGGCGTGGTGGCCCCATCGGGGCGGGCAGGTTTGCTTGAATTTTGTGCTGAGCTGCCTTTGGCGGCTTTGCGCTTGCCAGGTGATCAGCTTCAGGCTTTTTCACAATCTGGTGTGCGCCAGATTGGCGGCCTTCTGGCCCTGGCCCGCACCGCCTTGACCAGCCGCTTTGGCCCATTGCCTGTGTTGCGGCGTGATCAGCTGGCCGGTGATCGTGATGAGCGGCTGACGCCCTTGCCTGTCCAGCAGCCGGTCATCTTAACGCGCCATTATATCGAGCCACTTGCGGGGCTTGATTCTATCTCCCAGATGCTGGCTGAGTTCAGTTCAGAATTGGCAGATATGCTGGCACAGCGGCAATTATTGACACGGGCGATTGAAATTGGCTGGCAAGAAGTAGATGGCCGGCGTGCACGCCACCGCCTCAGCCTGTCGCGTCCAAGTCGGGATAAAGAAATTTTAAACCGGCTGATCCTACCGCAGGCAGAGCGTATCGAAGCTGAATTCGGACTGGAATATTGCTGGATAGAGGCTGGCCGGCTCAGCCATGGGCTGCCGTCTGATCAGCCACTTGACGGCCAGGCCGCGCCGCATGAAACAACAGACAGGCTGGTGGATTTGCTCAGTGCCAGATTAGGGGCTGATAAAATCATCAGGCTGATCCCCAAAACCAGCTGGCAGCCTGAGGAATCGCAAGCTCAAATTCAGGCGACACAGTGGGCTGACCGTACAGATGATCAGGTGAATTGGCATCATATTTGCAGTGATATTACGCCAAAGCGCCTGCATAGTCCGCGTCCTATCCGCTTGTTGAATATGCCAGATGAGGTGCGGGCGATTGCGCTCTTGCCTGATCATCCGCCCAGCTTGCTGCGCTGGCGCCACCAAAACTGGTCTATCCGGCGGGCCAGCGGACCAGAGCGTATTGGCCCGCGCTGGTGGGGGCATGGCATCGGGCAGAATAAGCGATCACGCGATTATTACCGGCTGGAAACTGAAAGTGGCGCCAGATTATGGGTCTATCGCGAAGGATTGCCTGAACGCGGCGAGCCGATGCGTTGGTTCCTGCATGGGTTTTTTGCCTAAAAATGCGACCTAAAAATGCGACCTGAAATAATGCCTTTTGGGATATATATGTGATGTCTTCTGCTATGGTTCTGGATGATGGTGATGAATATGTACCGCGTTTTGCGCTGGGCTGTTTTACCCATTTCAGCTTTCTTTATGGGGCCAGCCATCCACAAGAAATGACCCGCCAAGCTGCTGATCTTGGCTGGCAGGGTATCGCACTGGCTGATCGCGGGACGATTGCTGGGATGGTGCGGGCACATATCGGGGCTAAGGATGCAGATATCCGGCTGATCATCGGGGCGGTGCTGCCTGTCCTGAGCCAGATAGATTCACAAAGGGTGCAATGCTGGCTCTTGGTTTATCCCACCAGCCGGCGTGGTTATGAAGATTTATGCCGTCTGCTGAGCAATTTGAATCTCACACAAGGTGCACATGGGACCAGCGCCTCTGTAGCCAGCCCAGGTGATATCGCCAGGCTGGGGCCAGATCAGCAGCTGATTATTCAGGTAGAAGAGGCGTCAGACAGTCATTTCTACCAGCTTTGCCACCAGATAAAGGCCGTGGCCAATGCCCCGCTCAGCCTTGGCAATATGCTCTATCGTGATGGCGCAGATGACATGCGGCTTTCTCAGACTCAGAAACTGGCCGATCGCCTGAAACTGCCTTTTGTGGCATTGGCAGGTGCGCTCTATCACATCGCTGAGCGCCGACCCCTAGGTGATGTGTTGGCCTGCATCCGCGAGAAAACCCATCTGGCAGAGGCAGGCTGGCTGCTCTCACGCAATGCAGAACGCTATTTGCTCACCCCACAGGAAATGGCCAGACGCTGGCGTGGGTTTGAAGCGGCCTTGTATGAGGCAGACAAGCTGGCCGCCAGCTGTGGTTTTTCGCTGGATGAGCTGGCATATGAATATCCTGATGAGATTGCCCCCAATGGCCGTCTGCCAGATGATGAGCTGTCATATCAGACATGGCAGGGCGCCCATAGCCGCTATCCAGATGGCGTCCCAGAACAGGTCGAGGCCTATCTGGAAAAGGAATTGGCCTTAATTGCCAAGCTTGGTTATGCGCCTTATTTTCTAACCGTTTTTGATATTGTGCGGTTTGCCAGATCACGGCGCATTTTATGTCAGGGGCGTGGATCTGCAGCCAATTCTGCGGTTTGTTATTGCCTTGGTATCACGGCGGTGGATCCGGCGCGATCTGAACCTTTATTTGAACGTTTTGTGAGTGAGGCCCGTGATGAGCCGCCTGATATTGATGTGGATTTTGAGCATGAGCGGCGTGAAGAAATCATTCAATATATCTATCATAAATATGGCCGCCACCGCGCCGGCCTGACCGCCACTGTCATCACCTATCGCTCGCGCTCAGCCTTGGTGGAAGTGGCCAAAGCCTTTGGATTTAGCCGAGATGTTCAGCAAGCCTTATCAGGTGAGGTCTGGGGGCGTGAAAAAGCCAGGCTAGATGAAGATATGTTGCGGGCAGCTGGGCTAGATCCAGGCGATGACACGCTCAAGCTGGCAATGAAGCTGGTAGATCAGCTGCGCGGGTTTCCGCGTCATCTCTCACAGCATGTGGGCGGTTTTGTGATTGCACGTGAACGCCTTGATCATCTCTGTGCTATTCGTCCAGCTGCGATGGATGGGCGCTCTATCATTGAATGGGACAAGGATGATCTTGATGTGATGGGGTTGCTGAAAATTGATGTGCTGGCCCTTGGGATGCTCAGCTGTCTGCGCCGGTGTTTTGATTTGCTAGGGCAATATTATCATGTGCCGCTGGATTTAGCCTCTGTCCCGCCTGAGGATATGGCCACTTATGATATGTTATGCCGCGGTGAATCAGTGGGGGTGTTTCAGGTGGAATCACGTGCCCAGATGGCGATGTTGCCGCGCCTCCAGCCACGCTGTTTTCATGATTTGGTTGTCCAGGTCTCGATTGTCAGGCCAGGCCCTATTCAAGGGGATATGGTCCATCCTTATCTGCGCCGGCGTGCCGGGCTTGAAAAAGTGGATTATCCGTCTGAGGAATTGCGCGCGGTGTTGGTGCGCACGCTAGGGGTGCCTTTATTTCAGGAACAGGCGATGAAAATTGCCATTGTCGGGGCTGGTTTTTCAGGCAGTGAAGCTGATCAGCTGCGACGGGCGATGGCGACATTCCGCAAGAATGGGCTGATCCATGGCTTTCATGAACGCATGGTGCGCGGGATGGTGGCACGTGGTTATGATGCTGAATTTGCCACCCGCTGTTTCAAACAGATTGAAGGGTTTGGCACATATGGCTTTCCAGAATCACATGCTGCCAGCTTTGCCTTGCTGGTCTATGTCTCAGCTTGGTTGAAATGCCATTATCCGGATGTGTTTATCTGTGGTCTTTTAAATGCCCAACCCATGGGGTTTTACGGCCCTGCACAATTGATTGCTGAGGCAAAACGCAGCGGGGTTGAAGTGCGGCCAGTGGATATAAACCATTCTTTCTGGGATTCGACGCTGGAAGCCACAACCCATGCCCGCCACGCCTTGCGCCTTGGGTTTCGGCAGGTCAAAGGGCTGAACAAAGCAGAAGCAGGCCGGATCGCCGCCAGCCGGATGCAGGCCTATGCTGGTCTGTCTGATATTATCAGGCGTGCTGATATCTCTGCACAAGCACTCGAAGCCCTGGCACGTGCAGATGCTTTTGCCTCACTGGGGCTGTCTCGGCGCCAGGCTTTGTGGGAGATACGCCGGCTTGCCCGCCATAAAACAGGGGATTTGCCGTTGTTTGCGCATGCTGAAAAACGCCATGATTCTGTATTGCCAAGCCAGGCACTCAAAGATGGTTCTGCCAGTCAATTGCCACAGGCCAGTCTGGGTGAAGAGGTCGCCGAAGATTATCAGGCCACACGTTTTTCACTCAAAGAACATCCGCTTTCCCTGCTCAGAGAATATTATGGCACAGATCGCTGGCAGAGCTGTTCCTCTGCCAAAACAGCACAGAACGGACAACGCCTGCGGCTTATCGGGCTGGTGGTAGGCCGCCAGCGTCCGGGCACAGCAAAAGGCACCGTCTTTGTCTCGCTAGAAGATGGGCAGGGCGCCTTGAATGTGATTGTCTGGCCAAAATTGGTCGCACGTGATCGCACCGCCCTTCTTGGCGCACATCTGATGGGGGTGGTCGGGCGTGTTCAGCGTGAAGGCCAGGTCCTGCATTTTATTGCTGACAGCCTGCATAATTGTGATCATTATCTGCGTTGGATGCAGACAAATAACGCCGCTGCACCTGCATTGAAAAGCCGTGATTTTCATTAATGTCTCAGCGGTTTTTTAAAAAAGAGGAGCAAGGTATGAGCGAGGGTTGGCGCGTGAAACGGGATATCAAAGGCACAGAAGACAAAACCTATCACGGCGCCTGTCATTGCGGTGCGGTCTGTTTTTCCGCACAAGGCCCTCTGCGTGCCGCGGTGGCCTGTCATTGTGAAGATTGTTTGCGTCTGGCTGGCTATAGCTGGGCCGCCACACAAGTGGCAGAGGCTGGCTTTACCCTAACCAGCGGTGAGGAAAGCATCGATTGGTATCAGAGTTCAGATATCGCTAAGCGCGGTTTTTGCAAAAAATGCCATGCCCATATGTTTTATGTGCTGCTTAATAGCGGGCGGGTTTCCATCGCGGTGGGTATGATAGATGCGCGCGACGAGCTGAGCCTTGCTGGCCAGATTTACCGCGCCTCGCTAACAGATGATTTGCATCTGACCGCAGATACGCCAGAGCTTGACCGCTAACAAAGCAGCCTATCCCTCATCCTGAGAGCCTTGGGTGATCGGCAAAGCAAAACAGGCACTGCCTTTTTCAAAGAGGCTGGCACAGGCAGCCCGTGCTTCTGCCTCAGCCAGCCCTTCAAAGCGGACACGCCAGAGCGGCATATCGCCTTGCATGACGATAGACAGATTGGCCGGCTTGGTAGAGAGTGCTGGTTCAGCCATCCGGCGGGCAGCAATCGCAGCTTTATGGGCGGTCACCCGACGTGAAAAGCTCCCCACTTGTATAAGCCATGGGGTGATATCCTCTGGCTCAACTGCTTGTGTGGCTTGAGCGGCGGTGAGGGGTGCTGGATTAGGTTCGGTGCGCAATAATTTTGGTTTGGGTGTGGCGACCTGTGCCACACGCAATAAGGCAGAGGTCCGTTCAGGTCCGCTCGGCCTTGCAATCGGCAAGCTCTTTGGAATAGAGGCGACTTGTATCGGTTTCACCCGCTTGAATTGTGTGCTCAAGATTTTCATCATATGCGCATCGCGTGTGGCCCCGGTGCGCCCACCAAATACAACACCAATGAGGCGCACGCCATTGCGTTCAACCGCGGCCACAAGATTAAAACCAGAGGCCCCTGTATAGCCTGTTTTAATCCCATCTGTACCGCTATAGCGGGTCAGCAACCGGTTATGGTTGCGGTAGACTTTGCCATTATAGCGAAAAGAGGTGCGGCTGAAATAATCGTAATAATGCGGGAAATCGCGGCGGATGGCACGCCCCAATTTATACATATCGCGCGCGGTGCTTTTCTGTGCACGATTTGGCAGGCCAGAGGCATTTTTAAAGGTTGTTCTGTTCATCCCGAGGCTGCGGGCGCGCTCTGTCATACGCACGGCAAATTTGCGCTCAGTGCCGGCCAAATGTTCTGCCACCACTGTTGCGACATCATTGGCTGATTTGGTGACCAACGCCAAAATAGCAGCTTCGGTGGAAATGGTCTGGCCTGGTTTTAAATAGAGTTTTGAAGGGCTGCGGCTGGCCGCAACGCGCGACACACGCATTTGGGTATTCAGGCTCAGCTTACCTTGCTGCAAAGCCTCAAACACCATGTAAAGTGTCATAATTTTGGTGAGGGAGGCAGGATAGAGTTTTTTGTCTGCATTGCGCGAAAACAACACCCGCCCGCTATCCTCTTCCACCACAATGGCGGCATAGCGGCTATTGGCCTCAGCGACAGGCGAGAAGCCTGCAATAAGCACCAATAAGACTATCAACTGCAGGGATAAAAACCGGATAGGAGCAAAAAAACGGCTTTTCTCTATCAGATTTTGAACAAAACGCATGGGTACTGGCCGGCCTGCTGGTCGTTGGTCTCACCATATCTGGTGGGTTTTCTAGAATGAATCATACCAGATGGAGCGGGTCAAGGCACGCAAAAGCAGGAAATCGCTAAAAATGGAAAAATTGCATAATTTTAAAGCCAAGAGACTTTGAAAAAGAAAATGAATCCCAATATCATAAGGGAAGGTTGTGGAAGTGGGGCAATTATGAGTCAGGATAAAGACGCGGATAAGAACGGCCAGGGCGGTCTGGTTCTCGATGAACGCGTTAAAACAAAAAAGCCACCGCTCTATCGGGTCTTAATGCTGAATGACGATTATACGCCGATGGAATTTGTCGTGATGGTTTTACAACGCTTTTTTGGTCATGATTCCGAAACAGCCCAGAAGATCATGTTGCATGTGCATCAGCGGGGTGTCGGCTTATGTGGTATCTTTACCTATGAGATCGCTGAAACCAAAGTGAATCAGGTGATGAATTTCGCGCGCCAGAATGAACACCCGCTCCAGCTTCAGCTGGAAAAAGAATAAAGCGGCGATGAGAAGAGGGTAGTATGCTTTCAGTTGAGTTAGAAGAAACCTTACGGCGTGCACTGGGACTGGCCAGTGACCATGCACATGAGTTTGCAACGCTGGAACATTTGCTGCTGGCGATGGTTGAAGATCCAGATGCGCTGGAAGTTTTGAAAGGCTGTAATGTTGACATCACCAGCTTGCGCGAGATGCTGGAAGCTCACCTGCAGGACGAGATGGATGCCATCATTTCAAAACAAGAAGAATTGGAAGTCCAGCCAACCTCTGCCTTCAGCCGTGTTGTCCAACGTGCGATTATCCATACCCAGTCATCCGGACGCGGTGTTGCCACGGGTGCGAATGTGCTGGTCGCCCTGTATTCTGAACGTGACAGCCATGCGGTCTGGTTCTTAAACTCACTGGATATGCGCCGTGTGGATGCGGTCAGCTTTATCAGCCATGGCAAGGGTGAGGCCGTGCGTGGGGCAGATGAGGAGGCGCAGGCTGAAGGCGAAAACACAAGCAGCTCAGATCCGCTTGGCCAATATGCAGAAGATCTGTGCGCCAAAGCAGCCGAGGGCAGGATCGATCCGCTGATCGGACGTGATAGTGAGATTGACAGAACCATTCAGGTCTTGTGCCGGCGTACCAAAAATAACCCGCTTTATGTTGGTGATCCAGGTGTAGGTAAAACCGCTCTGGCTGAGGGGCTGGCCTTGCGTATTGTTGAGGGCAATGTCCCAGATGTGCTGAAAACCGCAGTGATTTATGCTCTTGATATGGGCGCGCTTTTGGCCGGTACACGTTATCGCGGTGATTTCGAAGAGCGGCTCAAAGGCGTGATGGATCAGATTCAAGGTGATGAAAATGCCGTGCTGTTCATTGATGAGATTCACACGGTGATTGGGGCGGGTGCCACATCAGGCGGGGCCATGGATGCCTCTAATCTGCTGAAGCCTGCGCTGCAAAATGGGGGGCTGCGCTGTATTGGTTCGACCACCTATAAAGAATTCAGAGGCTATTTTGAAAAAGATCGTGCACTGGCCCGCCGGTTCCAGAAAATCGATGTGAATGAGCCAACAATCCCTGATGCGATTAAAATTCTCACCGGTCTTAAGCCACGTTATGAAGCCCATCACGGGGTGAAATATACCCATGCTGCGCTGAAAACAGCGGTGGATTTATCAGCACGTTATATCAATGACCGGAAATTACCAGATAAGGCGATTGATGTTATTGACGAAGCCGCAGCAGCTCAAAATCTGCTGCCACCTTCACGGCGCAAGCAACAGATCGGTCAGCGTGAAATTGAGGCAACCATTGCCACCATGGCCCGCATCCCTTCAAAACATGTCAGCCGGGATGACAAATCTATTCTGGCGGCTTTGGATACAGATTTAAAGCGTATGGTGTTTGGTCAGGATGATGCCATTTCCGCGCTCTCATCTGCGATTAAGCTGAGCCGGGCTGGTCTGCGTGAACCTGAAAAGCCGATTGGCAATTATCTGTTCTCTGGTCCAACGGGTGTCGGTAAAACAGAGGTGGCACGCCAGCTCTCTGAGATTTTAGGTGTGAAGCTGGTCCGTTTTGATATGTCTGAATATATGGAACGCCACACTGTTTCGCGCTTGATTGGGGCGCCTCCTGGCTATGTTGGTTTTGATCAGGGCGGGTTGCTAACTGATGCGATTGACCAGCATCCTCATGCGGTCTTGTTGCTGGATGAAATTGAAAAAGCGCATCCTGATTTGTTCAATTTGCTCTTGCAGGTCATGGATCATGGCAAGCTGACTGATTCAAACGGTAAGTCGGTTGATTTCCGAAATGTCATTTTGATCATGACCACCAATGCTGGCGCCTCAGAAATGTCAAAACAACAAATTGGTTTTGGCCGCGGCAACAAGCTGGATGCAGATTCTGAAGCGATTGAGCGGGCCTTTACCCCGGAATTCAGAAACAGGCTGGATGCGGTGGTGGCCTTTGCCCCGCTGGCCCCAGAGGTGGTGCGCAAAGTGGTGGACAAATTCATCATGCAGTTGGAAGCACAGCTGGCTGATAGGCAGGTCGAGATTATGCTGGATGATGCGGCCAAAGACTGGCTGGCTGAACGCGGCTATGATGCAGCCTATGGCGCGCGTCCACTTGGCCGCGTGGTGCAAGAGTATATTAAAAAGCCACTGGCTGATCAGCTTCTCTTTGGTGATTTATCCAATGGAGGCACCGTCCAGATCACGGTTGGTGATGATGGGTTGAAACTGGAAGTGGTAGCCAGCCAACGGGCAACAGCAGAGGCGAAAAAGCCGCGTAAAAAAGCCGTTAAAGCATCTAGCTAAAGAGCTTATTTTAAACTGATTTGCGATAGGGGCTTTCTAATCCGATGGCCTCTATTTCGCGTTCGATTTCGCGTTTTTCGCTGGTCAAATAGCGCGCCACGGCCTCCTTCAAGCCTTGATGGCGGATGAGATGGGCTGATTTTGTTTCGACTGGCAGATAGCCCCGCCCTACCTTGTGATAACCTTGTGCCCCTGCTTCCACTTTTTTGAGGCCACGTGAAATGGCAAAATCGATCGCCTGATAATAACAGGTCTCAAAATGCAGATTTGGCAATTCTGTGATACAGCCCCAATTACGCCCATAAAGCGCATCGGCGCCAATGAAATTCAGCGCGGCGGCAATAGGCTGGTTCTCCAACTCTGCATAGACCAGCAGAATATCATCTGCCATGGTCGCACTGATTTCTTCAAAGAAACCACGGGTGAGATATGCCCCGCCCCATTTTTTATCAATTGTGGCGAGGTAGCATTGATAAAAGAAATCCCAATGCGCTGCTTTTAAATCTGCGCCGGTCAAAGCCTGAAAAGTGACAGCTTGTTGGTGTAGGCTTGCCCGCTCTTTGCGGATATTTTTGCGCTTGCGTGAGGAGAGCTGGGCCAGAAAATCATCAAAATCGTCATAGCCTTGATTATGCCAGTGAAATTGTACACCTGATCGGATCATCCAGCCTGCTTTTGCTAGTAACGCCTCGTCGGTCTTCTGGATGAAATTAATATGCGCAGATGATAATTCATATTTATCCAATATAGCAGGCAGCGCGCGGATGAGGGCAGTACTGGCTGCCTCAGAATTGCTGAGCAGGCGGGGGCCTGGCACAGGGGTAAAGGGCACCGCACCGAGTAATTTGGGGTAATAGCGCCCACCTGCGCGCTCTAGCGCATGGGCCCAACTATGATCAAAGACATATTCGCCATAGGAATGATATTTCAGATATAGCGGCAAGACCGCGCAGATACGCCCTGTCTCATCTGCTGCGCTCAATATCAGGGGATCCCAGCCCGTATCACTGCCTACTGAGCCACTTTTTTCGAGGGCATCAAGAAAAAGGTGACTGGTAAAAGGATGATGACTAACGTTAAGGCGCGCCCAGTCCTCAACAGAAATCTCGGCCATATTCTGATGCAGGCTGACTGTGAATTGATAATCTTGATCTGTCCCGTCCATGCTTCTCATATGGCGTTGATATCACCAGAAACAAGCCCATAAAAAAAGCCCCTGGGTGATATTGGCCAAGGGCTTTTTAGGAATGTGTTCGTCAAGTATATGACCTTCAAAATCAGGCGATTTCAAATGTGCCTTCTACTTCAACGACCGTACCGAGCGGCAGAGCATTTGTGCCGACGGCAAAACGGGCATGGCGACCGGCTTCACCAAAGACTTCAACCATCAGATCAGAGGCACCGTTAACGACTTTTGGTTGCTCTGTGAAATCATTGGTGCAGGCTACAAAACCGCCTAGCTTGACCACCCGCTTGACGCGACTCAGGTCACCGCCGCATGCTGCTTTCAGCTGAGAAATCAGATTGATCGCACAGATGCGAGCCTGTGCTGCGGCTTCTTCTGTGCTGATATTTGCACCTGCATGGCCTGTCATTTGCAGCTTGCCATCTACCATAGGCAGTTGACCAGAGATGAAAACCAGATTGCCGGTAACAGCATAGGGTACATAATTAGCAGCTGGGGCAGGGGCGTCTGGCAGGGTGATACCCAAATCGCTCAGTGCTTGTTCTGGTGTTTTGCTCATTTTTGGGTCCTCCAAAATAAAATCCGAGCCAACAGAGTATGTATTAGACCAATCAGATGTTGTTAAGAATCCGACATCAAACATATTGATCTTTCAATTTGAGCTTACTTGTGCGCGTGCTCTGACCGTTAGACACAAAAAAGCCGCCAGCATCACATACAGGCGGCTTTTTCTAATTTATTGGGCTGTAATATTAGCTACAGCCAGTTGTTGACCCGCAGGTATTACATTTCATGCAGGTACCGTTTCGCACGAGGGTGAAGTTTTGGCATTCAGTGCAAGCCTCACCTTCATAGCCTTGCATACGCGCCTGCTGGATTTGGTCAGACACGCTGGTCTTGGCCGTACCGGCAGCAGGTGCTGTTGTGGCTGTGGCTGTCGCCACGCTAGCTGTGGCAGGTTTGATGGTCTCAACATTAGCTGGTGCAACTGCTTCTGCTGTGACAGGCTGTGCGACCGCTTCAGCCGTTGCCTGATTTGAATAGACAACCAGACCCTGCTTGCGGATGAAACCGCGGCTGGTAACCCGGTTCACTAGCTCTGACTGGGCTTCGCCTGTCCCTGTGGTGCCGACATCCAAATCATCCTTGCCTACATGGCCTAGATCATGGCGATCGAGGTAGGAGATAGCCAGCTCTCTGAAAGTGTAATCCAGAATAGAGGTCGACATCTTAATCGCATCATTGCCTGTGACAATGCCTTGCGGCTCAAAGCGGGTGAAGGTGAAGGCCTCAACAAATTCTTCAAGTGGCACACCATATTGCAGGCCAATCGATACCGCGATGGCGAAATTATTCATCAATGAGCGGAAGGCCGCGCCTTCTTTATGCATATCGATGAAAATTTCACCAAGACGACCATCTTCATATTCACCTGTCCGCAGATAGACCTTATGGCCACCGACACTTGCTTTTTGGGTGTAACCCTTGCGGCGATGTGGCAGCTTTTCACGCTCTTCATTACGGATATGGCGCTCAACGATACGCTCGATGATTTGTGGAGTCGCTGCGGCTGCTGGCTGATCCATCATCTCTTCGAGAGTCTCTTCATCATCCTCATCAACCAGCGCGGCAGAGAGCGGCTGGCTAAGCTTTGAGCCATCGCGGTACAGCGCGTTGGCTTTCAGGCCGAGCTTCCATGACAGCATATATGCTTCGCCACATTCCTCAACCGAGGCGCTGTTCGGCATATTGATGGTCTTTGAAATCGCCCCTGAGATGAAAGGCTGAGCAGCAGCCATCATGGTGATATGGCTGTCGACTGACAAGAAACGCTTGCCAATGCGCCCACAGACATTCGCACAATCAAAAATCGGCAGATGCGCGTCTTTGAGATGCGGTGCCCCTTCTAAGGTCATCGCCCCGCAAACATGGATATTCGCAGCTTCAATCGCTTCTTTATCAAAGCCAAGGGCCTCGAGCATATTGAAAGAGAAGTCATTCAGCTGTTCATCACTAAAGCCGAGGGTCTCTTTACAGAAGCTTTCACCAAGGCTGAATTTATTGAAAGCAAATTTCACATCAAAGGCATTTTCCAAAGATGCATTCAGCTTGTCCAGAATGGCATCTGTAAAGCCTTTATCTTTCAGGGCTGCCATTGAGATAGCCTGGCATTTTTCCAGATTGCCATGACCCACAGCATAACGGGTGATGTCGTCAATCTGATCTGCGCTATAGCCCAGATTGGTCAGGGCCTCTGGTACAACACGGTTAATGATTTTGAAATAACCGCCGCCGGCCAGCTTCTTGAATTTCACAATTGCGAAATCAGGCTCAATACCGGTGGTATCACAATCCATCACAAGGCCGATGGTGCCGGTTGGGGCAATCACGGTTGATTGTGCATTGCGATAGCCATGTTTCTTACCCAGCTTCACCGCATCATCCCAGGCAGCTGCTGCTGCTTTGACCATATCTTGGTCTGGGCAATCTGCTTTGGCCAGCGGCACTGGCAATACAGACAGACCCTTATAGCCTTCAGATTTGCCATGTGCGGCAAGGCGGTGGTTTTCCATCACCCGCAGCATGTTCTTGGCATTTGGCTCATAGAGCGGGAACGGGCCGAGTTCTGAGGCAATCTCAGCAGATGTGGCGTAAGAGCGGCCAGTCATGATAGCAGAGATGGCACCGCAAATTGCACGTGCTTCATCACTGTCATAAGAATAGCCTGCCGCCATCAGCATGCCGCCGATATTGGCAAAACCAAGGCCGAGTGTGCGGTAATCATACGAGCCTTGGGCAATTTCGCGTGATGGGAATTGAGCCATCAGCACCGAGATTTCCAAGGTCAATGTCCAGACACGTACCGCATGTTCAAATGAAGCAATATCAAATTGCCCATCAGCATGGCGGAACTGCATCAGGTTCAAAGAGGCCAGGTTACAAGCTGTGTCATCTAGGAACATATACTCTGAACATGGGTTTGACGCATTGATGCGGCCGCCAGCAGGGCAAGTATGCCATTCATTGATGGTGGTGTCATATTGCAGGCCTGGATCAGCACAAGCCCAGGCGGCATGTGCAATCTTATCCCATAAATCGCGTGCTTTGATGGTGCTAGCGACCTTGCCATCTGTGCGGCGGATCAATTCCCAATCGCCGGCATCCAGCACTTTCTGCAGGAAGTCGTTAGATACGCGCACAGAGTTGTTTGAATTCTGACCAGCAACGGTAAGATAAGCATCGCTGTCCCAGTCTGTGTCATAGGTTTTAAATTCAATCTCGGTATAGCCCTGCTCAGCAAACTGGATGACGCGCTGAACATAATTTTCAGGAATCATCGATTTGCGCGCAGATAAAATAGCCTTTTTCAGGGCTTTATTTTCGCGCGGGTTATAGCGCGCTTTGCCATCTAAATCAGACTCGACACATGCCGCCATCACTTCGTTCATATGTTTTGAAGCGAGCTTAGAGCCAGCGACCAATGCAGCCACTTTCTGCTCTTCTACCACCTTCCAGTCGATATATTCTTCGATATCCGGATGGTCGATATCAACGGTCACCATCTTGGCAGCCCGGCGTGTTGTTCCGCCTGATTTAATTGCCCCTGCGGCGCGGTCACCGATTTTCAAAAAGCTCATCAGACCAGAAGATTTGCCACCACCTGACAGGCTCTCACCTGAGCCACGCAGGCGTGAGAAGTTTGAACCTGTACCAGAGCCATATTTGAACAGGCGTGCTTCACGCACCCATAAATCCATGATCCCGCCTTCATTGACGAGGTCATCATCAACAGACTGAATAAAGCACGCATGCGGTTGTGGATGTTCATAAGCAGATTGTGAGCGGACCATCTCGCCTGTTTTGTAATCTACATAATGGTGACCCTGGCCAGGGCCATCAATGCCATAAGCCCAGTTCAGTCCTGTGTTGAACCATTGTGGTGAGTTGGGTGCAGCCATCTGGGTGGCCAGCATGAAGGTCATTTCATTGTAATAGGTCTGTGCGTCTTCTTCTGAGGTGAAATAGCCGCCCTTCCAGCCCCAATAGGTCCAGGTACCGGCCAGACGATTAAAGACCTGCTTGGCAGATGTTTCGCCAACATAACGCTCTGCTGCAGGCAACTTTGAAAGGGCTTTTTCATCTGCAACTGAACGCCATAACCAGCTTGGCACGTTATTTTCTTCAACCCGCTTTAATTTAGCAGGTACGCCCGCTTTCCGGAAATATTTCTGGGCCAAAATATCGGTTGCAACCTGCGAGAATTGCTCTGGCACTTCAATATTTTCAGCCTTGAATACAATGGTTCCATCCGGATTTTTAATCTCGCTGGTCGCAGTGCGGAATGCGATCTTGTCATAAGCATCCTTGCCTGCGGATGTGAAGTGCCTTTCAAATTTCATTTTACGCCCTTTGCTCTAACTGCTGATTCTCTCAAAAAAAACGATAGGTTAGCCGGTATATCTCACCCAAAATGTCACAACATGTAGTATTTGTAGAGTTTAACGCTACATGATGTTGGGGTGTCGTGCAATAAAGTGAATGAAAATTTAAAATTTTTTTTTGCTTGACAGTTTTGCTTTGCCCGGTGGTTTGTCGCTTTTTGATAACTTGCGATGAAATCGGGTTGCTGACTTGCAAAATAGGCTTGAAAAAGTTAGCTTGTGGCCCAGATTTTACAGCCTTTGTTTACAACAGGCAGAGCGTCGGGAGGTTTAGATGAACTTCATCTCTAAATTCATGATTAAATCATCATCGCATCTGGTGGGTAGCGATGCGTTTGGCAATCATTATTATGAAGCCAAATCAGCAATGAAAAACGGCAAGCCACGTCGCTATGTGATTTATAATGGCTCTGTTGAGGCGTCCAAAGTGCCGGCAGACTGGCATGGCTGGCTGCATTATACAGATGACACGCCGCCGCCGGCTGGCGGGTATCCAGCCCATGACTGGCAACAAGATCATATCCCAAATCTGACTGGTACCGATTATGCACATCGTCCAAAAGGGCATGTGCTCAAAGGCGGCAAGCGGGCCAAAGCCACAGGCGATTATGAGCCTTGGACACCTGCTTAAAGCGTCAGATTTAATCTGTCAGGCTTAACATTAAATCGGTCTTTTGCCGTAATGCTGCCCAATTCAGCCCCTTAAATAGTCTTTGTTTTTGTGAGACTGATTGGCGAGCCAGATTTGGTTTGTTAGGATGGGTGGGCATAGAATCATTTTTTTGGGGAAGAGGTCGATATGCAGCGCAATGTGATTGAAACCTTGCTTGGCGGTGTTGTATTGGCTACGGCAGGCTTTTTCATTTATCTGGCTTATCAGGCTGCTGACCTGACCAGCGCGAACGGTTATCCAATTGCGGCAGAATTTGGCACAACATCTGGTCTAAAAGTAGGGGATGATGTGCGCTTATCCGGCATTAAGGTGGGTCAAATCACGGCACAGGAACTGGACCCTGTTACCTATAGTGCGCGGGTGGTTATGCTCATTGAGCCAGAGATTAAACTGCCTGCTGACAGTGCGGCCCGCATTACCTCCTCATCTCTGCTGGGCGGCAATTTCCTGGAATTATTGCCAGGTGCAGATGAAACCTATCTTGCCGCCGGTGACGTGATTTACGACACCACCGATCCAGTTAGTCTGACTGATTTACTTGGCAAAATTGTTTTCCAAGGTGGCAATGCACAATAGCCTTAAAGCGCACATCACGATTTTATTGGCGGTGCTTAGCGTTATCGCCTTGCCTATAAGTGCTTTTGCCAAAAGCTGGCTGACTGCACAAACAGTGCAATTACAAACATTAGATAAGATAACCGCGCGTATTCAAACCATCACGGTGAATATAGGCCAGCCTGTAAAATTGGGTACGCTTGAAATTTTGCTGTCACATTGTGCCTATAACCCACCAGAAGAGCCACCTGAACATGCGGCATTTCTGACCATTACCGACCGTGGCTACCAGCAACAGAGCCCCGCACAAGCGCGGCAGGTTTTTTCAGGCTGGATGTTTGCCTCCAGCCCCGCCTTATCAGGCTTGGAACATCCGGTTTATGATGTGACCGTTCTGGCTTGTGTTGCTGAATAAGGGTGCTGCCTCATCATGAGTTGGGGCGTTCAAAAAGACGGTTGATCACCACATCCTCAGACAGGCTGAGGTCTAAACTGGCCTCTGTCGCCAGCGCTTCTTCTAGCATCGGTGTAAAATCATCAGCTGGTATGTCCTGCAAGCCAAATTGTTTGAGGTGTTCATTGCTGAACTGCGCATCCAGCAAGCGGAAGCCGCCAGCCTTCAACCTAGCTATCAGATGTACCAGTGCCAGTTTTGAGCTGTTACTTTGGCGTGAAAACATAGATTCGCCAAAAAAACAGCCACCAATAGCCAGCCCATAAAGCCCGCCAATGAGTTTATCTGCATCATAGACTTCAACGCTATGTGCAAATCCCATTTTATGAAGCGCGATGAATAGGCGGATGATTTCATCATTAATCCAGGTTTCCTGCCGCCACTCATTTATCTCAGCACAGGCATCGATAACCTGTGCAAAAGCGTGGTTCCAGCGCACTTCATAACGGCGTTGGCGCACCAGCTTGCCCATTTTGCGCGGAATATGCGGCGGGTTTAATGGCAGTACACCTCTGATATCAGGAGCATAAAAATTAATGCTGGGGTCAGTCCGGCTCTCAGCCATTGGAAAGACACCCAGCATATAAGCACGTATCAGGGTTTCAGGGGCGTAGATATACTGCGCGCCTGACATAAAAATGCCGTTAGTCGTCAGACAGGAAGGATTCTTCCAGCCATTTGATAGAATAATCACCAGACTTAATCGCCTCTGCATGCACAAGGCGGCGATGTAGGGGCAGGGTGGTATGAATAGGGGCAATCACAAATTCATCCAAGGCGAGAGACAATTTAGCCAAGGCTTCATCTCGGTCCTTACCATGGACAATCAGCTTTGCCACCAGCGAATCATAAAAAGGTGGCACGCTATAGCCAGCATAGGCTTGTGTATCAACACGCACACCAGGCCCGCCTGCTGGATGATAGGCTTCGATCTTGCCAGGTGTTGGCATGAAGGTTTCCGGATGCTCAGCATTAATACGGCATTCAATTGCATGGCCATTAAAGGTCACATCTTCTTGTTTGAAAGGCAGCTCCCCACCTGCGGCGATTTTGATCTGTTCGACCACCAGATCAACACCGGTAATCGCTTCTGTGATGGGGTGTTCCACCTGTAGGCGGGTATTCATTTCAATGAAATAGAACTTGCCGTCCTGCCAGAGAAATTCCATGGTGCCGACGCCCAGATAACCCATTTTGGCTGTGGCTTCTGCAGCGATACGACCAATATCGGCCCGTTCTGCCGCGCTTAGCACCGGGGAAGGGGCCTCTTCAAAGAGTTTTTGATGGCGGCGCTGAACTGAACATTCACGCTCACCCAAATGACAGACATTGCCATGTGAATCGGCTATCACCTGAATTTCAATATGGCGCGGATTATCCAGATAACGCTCCAAATAAACCGTATCATCACCAAAAGCGGCCTTGGCTTCACTGCGGGCAGATGAATAGGCTTCTGAGAGATCATCAGCGCTATTGGCAACCTTCATGCCGCGGCCACCGCCGCCTGATGCAGCCTTGACCAACAGCGGAAAGCCAATTCCTTTTGCTAGCTCATGTGCTTCTTCCAGACTTTCCACCGCGCCAGGTGATCCCGGTACAAGCGGCAGTCCAGCAGCTTCAGCTGTCTTTTTCGCCTCAACCTTATCACCCATCTTGCGGATATGCAGAGGCGATGGGCCGATGAAGGTCAGCCCATGGGCTGCAATGATTTCAGCAAAATCTGCATTTTCAGCCAAAAAACCAACGCCAGGATGCACAGCATCACAGCCTGTAACCGCAGCAGCAGACAAAATAGCCGGCATGTTCAGATAGCTATCTGTCGGGCTAGGCGGGCCAATACACACCGATTCATCAGCCAGCCTGACCGGCATCGAATTGGCATCTGCAGTTGAGTGAACAATCACGGTGGGAATACCCATCTGGCGGCAAGCCCGCAACACACGGATGGCGACATCCCCACGATTGGCAATCAGAATTTTCTTAAAAGGCATTATGCAATCACCATCAAGACCTGATCAAATTCAACTGGCTGGCCGTTATCGACCAGAATATGTGTCACGGTGCCATCTTGTGGTGCTGTAATGGGGTTCATCACTTTCATCGCTTCGATGATCAGCACGGTCTGGCCCTTTTTCACCGTGTCGCCCACTGTCACAAAGGCAGCTGCTCCTGGCTCTGGCGATTCATAGGCGGTACCAACCATCGGTGATTTGACAGCACCTGGATGGCTTGCAAAATCTGTCTCGGCGGCTGCTTCTGCGGCTGGTTCTGATGCGGCGGCTGGTGCTGCAGCTGGCGCAGCGGCCATAGGCGCGGCAGCGGTTGTGACAACGGTCTGGCCAGCAGGCTGGCGTGAAATCCGGATTGCCATCGCTTCGGTTTCCAGTTCGACCTCTGTCAAATCCTGTGCATCCAGAATTTCTGCCAGATCTCTGACCAGAACGGCTTCTTTTGACAGGGTTTTACGTGAACGTGTGGGTGCCATAATGTCAGACTCCTAGCTAAGACAAGCTTGCGCCAAAACCGGCTGCTACTTTATTTAAACAATATTGATTTTCCCTAGGGCGTATCTTGCAACAAATCTGCCACCGCTTCAATGGCAAGAAGGTAAGAAGTTGCCCCAAAACCTGCAATTATACCTGTGGCGACATCAGACAAATAGGAATGATGGCGGAATTCTTCGCGCTGATAGATGTTGGATAAATGTATCTCAAGGCGCGGACCTTCAAAAAGAAGGAAAGCATCGCGAATGGCCACAGAACTATGGGTATAGCCAGCCGCGTTCAGAATAACAGAACGTGCATCGTTGCGCGCAGCTTGCAACCAGTCAATGATCTGGCCCTCATGATTGCTTTGATGCCAGACAAGACTGAGGCCATGGTTAGCTGCCCGCTTTTGCGCGGCCTCTTCAATATCAGACAGGCTTTGCGATCCATAGAGCTCAGGCTCGCGCTTGCCGAGCATATTTAAGTTAGGCCCGTTAATGACCCAAATATCATTTTGTTTACCCATGAGATGACTTGTCCATTAATTGTGCGTCTTTTCGGGTGATAGGCATTTATCTTCGCCTTATGAGTTCTTCTTGCTGCGCTCGGCTGCAATCACAGACCGTAATTGGTTAATATCCACCGCACCCGGCAGCAAAGTATCACCGATAAGCAAAGCCGGTGTCCCGCGTACTTCCAGTGCCGTTGCGGCTGCCCGTGTCCGGCTTATGGTCTCTTCTGTTTCAGCAGCGTCCATATCGCGCAACATCTGGTCCAAATCCATATCCGCAAGGCGGGCGGCCGCTTCGATGGTCGCGTTTGAAATGCCGCCTGCGCTTTGCATCATCGCGGTGTGGAAGGCTTCAAATTTGCCTTGTTTTTGGGCGGCGATACCGGCACGTGCGGCCAGCACTGAGCTTTCAGCCAAAATTGGGAGTTCTTTGACCTTCACTGTCAGGTTGGGGTCTTCCTCGACTACGGCTTGCAGGGTGCTAAACATACGCCGGCAATAGCCACAATTATAATCTGAGAACTCATAGATTATCAGGTCACCATTTGGATTGCCCATCACACCATCTGGCTGTTCAGCTCTGGCAAGATCGAGCCCGCGTTGCATGGCGGCAAGCTGTTCGCGTTCCTGCAATTCAATCAGCGACTGGCGGATCACATCTGGATTATCCATAATATAGGCGCGGATCATCTCTTCAAATGCTGCTTTATCAGCCTTGCTGATATCTGCATGGGCAGATGCCACAAAAGCCACCATCAGAGCGCAGATGCTGAGAACAAAACGAGTCATTTCGTGTCCTAACCTAATTTGTAGGGTTTAATAAGTCAGCAAGCCACCCACTATTCGCGCAGGTCCTGCTTTTGCTCAAAGTTAGCCTGAGCCGCATGAAGAAACAAGTAAAACCGGCTGTTGATCAATAAGGTGGTTTTTATTGGGCGGAAAGCTGAAACAAGATGTCATCTGCGCGCTGTTTGACACCTTCGCTGGCATTTTCATATTTGCGTGCCCGGGTCGCTAATAATCTAGCCTGTGCTTTATCGCCTATTAATAAGGCTTCTTCTGCCAACAAAATATCAGCATCAGCCAGCCTGCCAAGCCGGCCTAAGGCGATGGCTTTTTGGCGATAGATAAAGGCCCAGTTTGGCTCGCTCTGCTGAAGACGTGAGAGCAGGGTTGCTGCTTTTTCCAAATCATCAGGCTGGCCAATGGCAATCAGGCATCTGGCAAGCGAAAGACCAATGAGCGGATGTTGTCCAGAGAGCCGATAGGCGTTCTCATACAAACCGCGCGCTGCCTCTATTTCGGCCGCCCCCATCAGGATATCGCCTTTGAGTTCCAGATAAAAAGGGTCGCTTGGGTGGGCAGAGATGAGCGCGTCCAATTGGACTAGCGCCTCCGAAAAATTACCGCGCCTATAGTGTAATATCGCCAGCTGATAGCGTGTATTATCGCTTGGTTCAGCTTTGCGGAGCTCGCGCAATAAAGGAGCAGGACGGTCCAGATAGGCAGCAAGTTTACCGCGCAACCGCATCAAGACAGCTTGTGACTTTAGGGGTAATTCAGAATCTGAATAGGCAGATTGGCTCAAATGGTCTTCAAATACATGTAAGCGATCATGGGCAGCAGGGTGTGTGGCATAATATTCGCTCTGGCGGCTCTCAGGCAGAGCGCGCTCGCTGGCCAGCCGGCGCATGAAATCAGCCATACCCGAAGCGCTGATCTGATGTTCATCTAATAAGGTTAATGCCCATTCATCAGCAATGGCCTCATCTTGACGCGAACGGGCCAAATAACGCCGTTTAGCCTGGTCCGTTCCACCTAATAAGACGCCAACCGCCGCATCGCCTGACCCGCTTGCGGCTGCTGCAATGGCGGCAAGTGCGCTGAGCGTTGTCGCCAGGTTGGCTTCTTGGATGGCTTCTGATCGGCGGGGTACATGACCAGCTGCCAGATGGCCGATTTCATGCGCAAATACGCCTAATATCTCTTCGCCGCTGCGGGCCTTGAGCAACAGGCCTGCATGCACATAAATCACATCGCGGCCCATCACAAAGGCGTTATAGCTTGTCTCTGGTACAATGCGGATTTTCAAGCTGGGCAACCCAGCTGAACGGGCCATTGGCATAGCCAGTTTTTCTAATTCTGATTCCAACTCTGCATCACGGATTAATCCAGCTTGGCTCAGGCTGGAAAAACCGAATAAAATCAGGAAAAAAGCGATAATACATCTGATTTGACGAGATCTGAGCATGCAATTTCCTTGAAATTTTTGGAAAACGAAATAATATTCGAAATAAATTTAAATTAAGAAATATTATTCAATATAAGAACTTTGACACAGCGATAAAAGCATGATGTTGTGCGCCTCGAAAATTATTTCAGTCTTTACAAGATGCCATGTAATTCTAGCATAATGATAGGGGATAAAACAGCCCTGCTGGGTCAAAGCTGGTTTGCAAAGACAACATCACAAGTACAGACAGTCTTGAGGCTGGATGTGCTGTTCACGTCATGAAGAGAGTTCGAGATGACAGCTGACAATGCCAACAAACAGCCGCCGCGCCAAAAGATATCAAAGCGGGCGCATCTGCCCCCTTTCATGGCGATGGATGTGATGCGTCTGGCATCTGAAAAGCAAGCAGCAGGCGAAGATGTGATCCATTTGGAAGTGGGCCAGCCGGCGAGTTCTGCACCGCAGGCGGTGATGGAAAAGCTGGTTGAGACCATGGCAGAGCTATCCAACCATGGCTATGGTCTGCCCATGGGGCAACTGGCACTGCGCACGCGTCTTTCACAGCATTATCAAAATTGGTACGGGCTGGATGTACCTGTTGAGCGTCTGGCGATCACGGTTGGCTCATCAACGGCCTTTGCAATCAGCTTTATGGCGGCGTTTGATGAAGGAGATGAGATTGCCATTCCGGTACCTGGCTATCCTGCCTATCGTAATCTGATGCTCGGGCTCGGATTAAAGCCGGTGAATATCCCGGCAGGTCCTGATGAAGGCTGGATGCCCAAGCTGAAGGAAATGGAGAGCTGGGATCGTCTGCCTGACGGGTTGATGATTGCCAGCCCGCATAATCCAACAGGCGTCATCATACCGCCTGAGGAATTGGGTAAGATTGCCAGATGGTGTGATGAAAAAGGCGTGCGGCTGATATCAGATGAAATCTATCACGGGCTAAATTATAGCGGGGAATGCGATTCAGTCCTGCGTTACACAAAAAACGCCATTATCGTGAACAGCCTGTCTAAATATTTTTCGATGACAGGCTGGCGTATTGGCTGGATGATCGTTCCAGAGGAATTGGTGCAGGCCACCGAGCGTCTGGCTCAAAACCTATATATCGCAGCGCCCACACCTAATCAGATGGCAGCTGTCATGGCTTTTGATTGCAAAGACGAGCTGGATGGTCACACCGCGCGCTATAAGACCAATCGTGAGATTCTGCTCTCTGGCTTATCGCCAGAATTTTTAGGCAATCATGCACCTTGCGATGGCGCATTTTATCTTTATGCAGATGTCAGCGCGCTAACAGATGATTCCATTACCTTTGCAGCAGAATTGCTAGAGCAGACAGGTGTTGCGACCACACCGGGTGTTGATTTCGACCCAGAAAATGGCCATCGCTATTTGCGCCTGTCTTTTGCAGGCTCAACTCAGTCCATGCATGAGGCAGTCAAGCGGATCAATGGCTTTGTCGAAACGCGTAAGGTAACCGCCGCAGAATAACAGCTGGCTATCAGTTTAGCACCGATACCCTTTTTCTTTCTCAGGCAAAAAAGCAGCTCAAAAGAGCTGCTTTTTTGTGTTGGTCAATTTGGCAGATTTTAACGTGACCACCAGCCGCGTTTTTTCGGCTTATCAGCACTTGTATCAACATCCACCACGTCAATAGCAGCTGAGGATTTAGGCGCTCTATCTTCAGCCTCGCTTGCCGCGTCAGCCTTTGATTCTGGCTTGGCATCAATAGCCGGTGCCTTTGTCGGGGCGGATTTTGCAATCGCCTCACCATCGCCAGATAAAGCCTTCTTTTTAGCGCTCGCTTTCTTGGCCTTTTTAGCGGCTTTTTTTGCTGTTTTCTTGGCAGCTTTTTTTGCCTTTTTGGCTGGCTTGTCCTCTGTATCAGCTACGCCATCACCTGCATCTGCTGGCTTTTCATCTCCCTCAGATATGCTGGTTTCAGCTGATTTCACAACAGGTGCTTTTTTACGTGTTGTTCTGGCAGCCTTTTTCGGCTTTTCTGGCTGGTCATCTGATGCTGCGCTGGCGTAAGCTCCCTTATCCTGCGCTGGCGCCTGGTCATCGTCTTTGGTCTCAGATGCTTGTGCCTCTGTTAGTCCATTATCAGCACCGTCATCACCTTGACGCTTTTTCCGGCGTCTGCCGCCACGCCGACCGCGACGTCTCTTCTTTGGCTGACCTTCATCATCTGTGTCATCACCTGGTGCGGCCTGCTGACTGGTCTCGTCATCTGCGCCTTCTTCAGTGCCTGTTTCGACAGCTGATTGTGCGCCATTATCACGCTCGCTGTTTTTCGGATCGTTATTTTTCTGGTCGCGGTTCCTTTGATCGCGGCCATTTTGGCGACGTGAGCGGCGATTATTATTGCGGCGCTCTTGTTGCTGGTTATTCAGGTCAATTGGGCCATTTTCACCTATTAACTGGCATTCGACAGCAGCCAGTTGGTTATCAACCTCAACCAGAATGCGACAGCCATATTGCTCTTCGAGTGCCTGCAACGTCTCGCGTTTATGGTTCAGCATATATAAAGCAACCTCTTGGGTAACTTGCAAAGTGAGTTGCTGGCCACGCAAGCTGCCTTCGCCGCCGCGTTGGTTTTGATGATGAGCCAGCCCGTCTTCAAGCATACGCAAGACTTGCAGGGTGGCCGTATTTGGCGAGCGCACTCGCCCAGTGCCTTCACAATGCGGACAGGTCTGAGAAATTGATTCAACCAGTGATGGGCGCAATCTCTGGCGCGACATTTCCAGCAAACCGAAATGGCTGATTGACCCGACCTGAATACGGGCCCTGTCAGTACGCAAGGCTTCTTTGAGCCGGCGCTCCACTTGTGCTTGATTGCGGTTTTCTTCCATATCAATGAAGTCGATAACAATCAAACCGGAGAGATCGCGCAAGCGTAATTGACGCCCCACCTCATCTGCCGCTTCTAAATTTGTTTTCAGTGCTGTTTCTTCGATATTGCGCTCTTTTGTGGCTTTGCCAGAGTTCACATCTATCGCGACCAGCGCTTCTGTCTGGTTCAGCACCAAATAGCCACCTGATTTCAAGGTCACTTCATTTTGGTGAATTATATCCAGCTGGGATTCAACCTGATGCGACTGGAATAAATGCGCGTTGCCATCATATTTCACCACGCGCTTCACATGGCTCGGGATCAGCATCTTCATCTGAGCACGGGCCATTTTATAGGCGTCATCCCCTTCGACAACTACCTCTTCAACGTCATGAGAATAGACATCGCGGATGGTGCGCTTGACCAGCGAGCCTTCTTCATGGATGAGCGCCGGGGCTTCAGATTCAATCGTCAGGCCACGAATTTCATTCCATAATTTGGTCAGATAGGCGTAATCGCGCTTGATTTCTGTTTTGGTTCTTTTGGCGCCAGCGGTGCGGACAATGACCGCCATGCCTTTTGGAATTTCTAAATCACCCACAACAGATTTCAGTCGCTTGCGATCAGCCACATTGGTGATTTTGCGCGATACACCGCCGCCACGCGGGCTGTTTGGCATCAAAACACAATAGCGGCCAGCCAGCGACAGATAAGTGGTCAGCGCTGCGCCCTTATTGCCGCGCTCCTCTTTGACAACCTGCACCAACAAAAGCTGTTTACGGGTGATCACTTCCTGAATTTTATAGCGCCGCATGGTGGCTTGGCTGGTCTGGCGCTCTTCGGTCTCATCTTCGCCGCCAAGCGTTTCAGGCGCAGCTGAACCTGCCTGATTTTCATCAGCTGCATTATCATCTGATGTTTGCGCTTCGGCTGTTTCGTCAGCCGCGCTTTCATCAGCCTCTTGAGAATCTTTTTGAGCTTCAGCATCAGCTGTTTCAGCTTCGACCAGCTCAGCGCGGTCTTCTACGGGGATGCGATAATAATCGGGATGGATCTCACTGAAAGCAAGGAAACCCTGGCGGTTTCCACCATATTCAACAAAAGCTGCCTGAAGCGAAGGTTCAACACGCGTTACCTTGGCGAGATAGACATTTCCTTTAAGTTGTTTGTGGCTGGTGCTTTCATAATCAAATTCTTCGATTTTGTTCCCATTGAGCAACACCACCCGAGTTTCTTCGGGCTGATGTGCATCGATCAGCATTTTTTTTGTCATGGATAGGTCTTTCTTGGACCATCTGGCATATCACGGGGACGCGGGATGATCTGTTGTCTGTGACTGGCATATGCGCCATCAGGTAAGAGGAAGCCCATAAATCTCGTGCATGAGACGAATAATAGCGCCTTGCGCGCACATCCTGAACAGATGCGGCGTCTGCGCTGTTATTATTCGAAAAACATGGGGTCACGAACATGGTTGTTCCCACTTAAATTCTTGTTGTCTGCGCTATGTGCCATACCGTGCCATTATTCAAAACTTCATGGCAATTTTGAGGCAGACGCAAGCGCGTTTCGATCTTGCCGATATCCAGTTGCATGATTTTGAAGGCATGAGATTAATCAAGGAACCATGCCGCCATGCGCGGGGAATACCGTTCAAAAACTGTTCCTTACACCATACATAAGCCGAGGCTGAGTTGCAAAGATTTTATTCAAATGCGATTTGCGGAAAACTGTTTTACAACTAGGTCTGAAATTTCTGGAAGCAGCCCTCTGCATTGGCTATGGTGAGGGCGCTGGGCGGCGGGCATTCAGCGTTATTAGCAAGTGCTAAATAGCGGCTGGGTGCAGCTTTTTAGATGCAACTATTGCATGGACAACAGACAAGGCAGGATTGGGACACATGTCAGCAAGCTGGATTACAATTGATGCGTGCTATCGATTGTCTCTTCATGCTGAGACATTAAGACGCTTTGTATGTGGTGTCCTGGCCTTTTGGTGTCTTTTTAGCCTGCATCTGGTTATGCAGAGCGCTTATGCAGCAGAGAGCGGTGAGGCAAACAGCCTGACTGGGCTGCGTTTTGGCAAGGTCTCATTCGAAGGGCAATCCGCTACCCGTCTGGTGGTAGAAATGCGTGCGCCGATTAATGCCCAGCTTTTGTTACTTGATAATCCTTATCGGCTGGTCATCGACAGCACCAATACAGATTGGAATATCAGCGGTTTGCTGCCAGCTGGCGATTTACAACGTGCGCCTGCCATTGGCTATCGTTTTGGCCGTCCGGTCCCAGAGACAGGGCGGTTAGTGATTGAGCTGAACGCGCCTGCTGCGCCAGTACGTGCCTTCACCCTTGCCCCTGCACGTGATGCCAAAGGCAAGCTCACCACCGGTCATCGCCTTGTCATCGATTTGTTAGACAGAGGGCCGACAGCCTTTAAGGTGGCGCGTGCTGCGCTGAAAAAGAGCCCTTATATCGTTGAGGCACCCACTGGCCAGATAGATGATGCGAACCCGCAAGGCATGAAGACCGTGCAGGCAGATGAACCCAGCTTGCCACAGGTCAAACCTCAGCGCGGTGCTATCACCGATATGGTACCTCCGGTGGCTCCGCCAGACCGCTGGGTGGTGACCATTGATGCTGGCCACGGGGGTAAAGACCCGGGCGCGCTCAGCAAAAGCGGTACAAGAGAGAAGGATATCACCTTAAAAGCAGCGCGCTATCTGGCAGAAGAACTGGCCAAAACAGGGCGGGTGATACCGCGTCTGACACGCGATGATGATCGCTATATCAAATTGCGCCAGCGCATCAATATTGCGCGTTCTCAGCAGGCGGATGTATTTATCTCGCTCCATGCGGATGCAGCCCAAACCTCTAAAGCCTACGGGATATCGGTATTCTCGCTCTCAGATACGGCCTCTGATAAAGAGGCCGCATATCTGGCACGTTCTGAAAATCAGGCAGATTTGATAGATGGACCAGATCTGGCAGTTGAAGATCCGATCGCGGCAAATGCGCTCTTACGGATGTTCCAGCGGGAATCGATGAATGAATCCACCTATCTGGCCAATGCCATTTTGCGTGAGGTGCGCGATGTGCGTGGCGGGGCAAAACGTGGCCACCGTTTTGCTGGATTTGCCGTGCTAAAATCGCCGGATGTACCGTCTGTTTTGCTCGAGATGGGCTTTTTGACCAATGCAAAAGACGAGGCAAATTTGCGTAAAGATGCGTATTTGCGCGGGCTTGCTGTTCGTATCTCACGGGCGATTGTGCGTTATTTGGAAGAATCGGGGCGGTAGGATGTCATGATAAAACCGCCGCTCACCCCTGACCAAGAACCTGCCTTGCCGCCGAAAATAAGAGGCAAAAAGGGCAGAAATAAGAAACAGAAGCCCTCAAAAAGCCATGATTCTAAGCCATCTGCTTTTGGCAAGATGATGAAATGGTTTTTTGTTCTTTTCAGCTTGGCGGTACTGGGCGTTATTGCGGCCGGTGGGGGGCTGTTATGGGTATTCTGGCATTATGGCCGTGATCTGCCAGCCTATCATCAGCTGGCAAAATATGAACCCGATGTGGTAACACGCATTCATGCAGGTGATGGGGCTTTGCTGGCTGAATATGCCACCCAGAAAAGACTGTTTGTACCCACACAAGCCATACCGCCCTTGCTAATCGGCGCTTTTTTATCTGCTGAGGATAAAGCATTTTATAGCCATTACGGTGTGGACCCTTTTGCTCTTGTGCGGGCCACGATGACCAATATCCGGCAAATGGGATCAGGGCGCAGACCCATTGGTGCATCTACCATCACCCAGCAGGTTGCTAAAAATTTTCTGCTAACCAATGAAGTCTCTATTGACCGGAAAATCAAAGAAGCCATTCTGGCTATCCGGATGGAGCGGGTCTTTGAAAAAGACGAATTGCTGGCCTTATATTTGAACGATATTTATCTCGGCATGGGCAGTTATGGCGTGGCGGCGGCGGCGCTGAATTATTTTGACAAGCCGCTTGACCAGCTCAATTTGCATGAAATGGCTTATTTAGCTGCGTTGCCTAAGGCGCCGTCAAATTATCATCCCAAACGCAAAGCAAAGGCAGCGATTGCACGGCGCAACTGGGTGCTCTCACAAATGGCGGAAAATGGTTATATTTCAGATGAAGCCAAAACCGCTGCACAAGCCTTGCCATTGGGTGTGAATGAACAAACCGGTGCTGACAAAGCCAGTGCCCCTTATTTTACGGAAGCGGTGCGCCGTGAGCTGGTGCGCCTTTATGGTTCAGACACGCTTTATGGCGGCGGGCTATCGGTGCGCACAACCCTTGATCCAGCCCTCCAGAAAAAGGCAGATAAAGCCCTCAGAGAGGGGTTGGAAGCGTTGGACAGGCGTCAGGGATGGCGTGGTCCATTGGCTAATCTAGCAGAAATCGACGGGGCCAACAGCCAGAATATCGATGATATTTTAGAAGGCTGGACAGCGCGTTTGCCAGAGAAACGCTTTGCCGCTCTGGTCCTGAGTGTTGAGGCAAATGAGGCCAGTATTTACGTTAATGATAGTGCGGCTATGGGCAATCGCGGGCGCATTCCTTTTGCGCTGGCCAGATGGGCCTATCCGCCGCGTGATGCAAATGGGGTGCGTCCACCCAAAATCAAAGCGCTGAGCGAGGCTTTAAACCCAGGCGATATCATTGTCGTTCAAAAACCAGCTGAAGCTCCAGATTTGCTGGAAGAAGGCACTGAATATGCTGATTTTGATTATGCACTCGGTCAGCGGCCTTTGGTTGAAGGGGCATTGGTGGCACTTGACCCGCATACGGGACGTCTCTTGGCCATGGTCGGCGGCTATAGCTATGGCGATTCTGAATTTAACAGGGCGACCCAGGCCAACCGGCAGCCCGGCTCTGCCTTTAAACCCTTTGTATATCTGGCCGCATTAGATGCCGGCTATAGCCCGACCACACGTATTTTAGATGCGCCGTTGGTGGTGGATCAGGGCGAGGGCAAACCAAAATGGAAGCCAGCAAACTATACAAAACGTTTTTATGGCCCATCGATCATGCGGGTTGGCATTGAAAAATCACGCAATTTGATGACCGCCCGCCTGGCGATGGCGGTGGGGATGGATTCAGTTCAGGAATATGCGCGCCTCTTTGGCATTCATGATAATTTACCGCCTTATCTATCGATGTCGCTGGGGGCAGGGGAAACCAATTTGATGGCCCTCACCGCGGCCTATGGCCAGATTGTCAATGGCGGTAAAAAAATCACCCCAAGCCTGATCGATAAGGTCCAAGATCGGTTTGGCCAGACTGTGATGCGTCATGATTTGCGGGATTGCCGTTTTTGTCTGTCTGAAAAAGGCTGGCGCGATCAGCCGGTGCCCACCCTTGCTGATACCAGAGCCCAGCTTACCCATCCGGCTTCAGCCTATCAGATGGTCGGGATGCTAGAAGGGGCTGTCCAACGCGGGACAGGCAGGCGCATTGCCCAATCTGGTTTGGTGCTGGCTGGAAAGACAGGGACCACCAATGACAATACAAATGCGTGGTTTATCGGCTTTTCTCCGGATTTGGTAGCTGGTGTTTATGTCGGATATGATACGCCGCGCCCGCTTGGTAAGCGTGAAACAGGGTCAACCGCGGCTGTGCCGATTTTTAAACAATTTATGGAAGATGCTTTGCAAGATGCCCCAAAGATCCCGTTCCGGCGCCCCAGCGGCGTAACAGTTATGCCAGTGCATGCTGAAACAGGTGTGCGGATTGCGGCTTCAGATGAAAAGGCAGTGCTAGAGGTCTTTAAGCCCGGTCAGATGCCGCCTCAAAATGCCAGCACATCGGTGGTGATTGACCAGCCAAATGCCCTTGGAAATGGGCTGAGTGTTGATACACCTGCCTTATATTGATACAAGACCGTCAACCCTCACATTTGATATATTTGAATTGATTTGTTTTTAAGGAATCCATGCCATGCAGGCTGAAACACAACACGCCATTGATGCCATTAACAATGCGATAGATTTGTTGCGCCAGCATGTGAATATCGAGATTGCAACCGCGCGTCTGGCAGAATTGGACAGTGCGGTTAATGACCCCAGCTTTTGGGATAACCAACAACAAGCTCAGCAGGTGATGCGCGAGAAAAACAAGCTGGAAGGCCAGCTTGGTGATATTGCGGATTTAGAAAATGGCTTGGCTGACCAGCTGGAAATGATAGAGCTGGCAGAGGCAGAAGGCGATAATGAGCTGATCGCTGAATCAGAAGCTGCGATTGTCAGCCTGTCAAAAGAAGCAGGCAAAAAACAGATTGCGAGCTTGCTGTCAGGTGAGGCGGATGGGAATAATTGTTATCTTGAAATTCACCCTGGCGCAGGCGGCACCGAAGCTCAAGATTGGGCATCTATGCTGCTCAGAATGTATGTCAGATGGGCTGAATCACGCGGCTTTAAAATTGATGTGATTGACGAGACTGCCGGCGATGAAGCAGGTATTAAAGCGGCCACTATCCATATAAAGGGCGAGGGTGCCTATGGCTGGTCAAAGACAGAGGCCGGTGTGCACCGGCTGGTGCGTATCTCGCCATATGACAGTTCAGCCCGCCGCCATACCAGTTTTGCCTCAGTCTGGATTTATCCGGAAGTCGATGACAATATCGATATTGAGGTCAATGAATCAGAATTGCGGGTGGATACTTACCGTGCATCTGGTGCAGGTGGCCAGCATGTGAACACCACTGATTCTGCTATCCGCATTACCCATATCCCAACCAATATTGTGGTGCAATGTCAGTCTGACAGATCGCAGCACCGCAACCGAGCAACAGCGCTGAATATGCTCAAAGCACGGTTATATGAGCTAGAGTTGCAAAAGCGTGAAGAAGCAGCGATGGACAGCAACGCATCCAAATCTGAAATAGGCTGGGGTAGCCAGATCCGATCTTATGTGCTGCACCCGTATCAGATGGTCAAGGATTTGCGCACACAAGTTGAAACAGGCAATACACAAGCTGTGCTGGATGGGGCGTTGGATGATTTTATCGAAGCAAGCCTTGCAGCGCGTGTCGGCATGCACCGCGAATAGCCCAGCTTGCCTATGATAAAGCCCTAGCCGGTGAGGGCTGTGGGATTGTCTGATTGTGCGGCCAGCGGGCCATAAAAGGCAGCTGAAAAACGCGCAGCTTTGCGGGCATCGATATTGAAAGGCGGTTTGAGCGCGCCGTGAAAATATAAGCCGACCAGCTTGTGCCAAGTGCTCACCGGATCCAGCTTTTCCATCCCGCATTGATAATCATACCATCTTTTGCCGGTGGCCACATGGCCGACCTCATCTCTCATGATGATCTCTAAACAGGCAGCGGTTTTTTCATCTTCTACGGCGATCATTTTATCGATCAGCTGCGGGGTCACATCCAGCCCCCGTGCTTCGAGCACCAACGGGGCAATAGCTAGCCGTCCCAACAGATGGGTGGCGGTTTTCTCCGCTGCCTGCCAGAGCCCGTCATGCGCGCTAAGGGCGCCATAATAGCTGCCTAATTCAGCCAGCCTATTTTCCAGCATCAGAAAATGACGGGCCTCATCATCTGCAACGCTCATCCAGTCTTTCACAAAATCAAACGGCAGATGTTCAGCTTGAAAGCGCACACACATATCAAGGGCGAGATCAATCGCATTTAATTCAATATGGGCAATCGCATGGATGAGGGCGATACGCCCGTCAGCCCCTCTGGTGATACGTCGGCGAGGGACATCTTTTGGTGCTGCCAGCACCGGTTTGTCAGGACGCCCTGGCCGGATGGGCAAATCCAGAGGGCTGGCATGGCTATAGCGGCCAGCATCTAGCTCAGCCTTTAACAGCCGAACAGCTTCGGCCTTGGCGACCGGAGCGCTAATGGCGAAAATACGCGCAATCTCAGCTGACATATCCATCTGGCTTCACCCCTTTATAACCCACCGATTAAGGGCAGCGAAAAAGACGAAAACCTTATGCCGCGCTGCCCCTCTTTCATGAATGATTGCCTTTTTCAGGTCGTTTTACTGTTCTTTTAATGCGGCCAGTACTTCTTCGGCATGCCCCGGTACTTTTACCTTGCGCCAGACATGGCTGAGCTTGCCGTCCGGGTCAATGATAAAACTAGAACGCTCAATGCCCATATAGGTACGCCCATACATGGATTTTTCACCCCATACCCCAAACAGCTCACATACCTCTGTTTCATGGTCAGCGCCCAATAAAACAGTCAGACCATGTTTATCCCGGAACTTACCTTGTTTCACAGGCGTGTCCTTTGACATGCCAATCACAACGGCGTTTGCAGCTTCAAATTCTGAGAGCAAGCCGCTAAAGGCAATGGATTCCTTGGTGCAGCCTGGCGTATCCGCCTTGGGATAAAAGAAGAGCACCACATTTTTGCCGCGATGTTCTGATAGCGTAAACTGGCCTTGATCGGTAGGTAGAGAAAAATCGGTGACCTGTTGTCCAATTTCTAGCATTTTGACGGTCTCCTTTGCGAAAAAAGATTGTATGATCAGTCAGATCTGGGCTGTCTTTTGTGTGCATAGTTCACAAGACAAACAACCCTTACCTATGATAGATATAGCAAGATAAGGACGAAAGTGGAGACCCCCAGAGGTGACAAAAAAGCGCCAGCCTCCAAAAATCAATCCACCTGGCTCAGATAGCACTGAGTCAGAGGCGGTGCTGCGCCCTGAACTTAGCTTAAATATCGGGCCGGATACGCCAGAAAAGCCCGATTTAGAAGCGGCGGACGAACCGTCAGATGCGCAATCTGGCAAAGCGCAAAAAAAATCTGAAAAACCAGCAACAAAACCGCGTTCTGTGGGGCGGCGTCTGGCCACCTATTTCATTCGCCTAACTCTTGTTTTGATGGTGATGCTGGGCGGGCTTGCTGGCGCGTTGATTTATTGGGTTGAAAATCAGGGCGGGCTTGCCACAACGTTGGAAAAAAGATTATCGGTGCCTGAACGCGGTATCGTCTTTAAATTAGACAAGGTTGATTGGCATATCGAAGCAGGTGCCCGACCGCTCCATCTGCATTTTGGACAGGCCCAGTTGAGCGTGGGTCCGCAAGAAATCACCCTGCCAGAAATGAGCTTGTCATTCGGGCTAGTCAGCTTGTTCACCGGTGGCTATCCAGAAGTGGCCTTGGTGAAAAACCTGTCAGTTGCCCTGTCGCACAGTGCAGATGGCTGGGGTATCCAGACAGGCCAGACTGATATGGGCTGGCTGTTCGGCGCAGACGAGCCGGATTTGCGGCGTTATTATAACCTGCTTCAACAAGTTGGTTTGCGCCGGGTCATTATTCAGGATGCAAAGCTGCATTTTGAAAATCACACAAACAGCTCAGATACTGGTAGATCTCTTAAACTTGAAGATATTCATATCGATCTGGACGCTTCCGATTTAACAGCGCTTCAGCTTGTGGTGTCGATGAACCAGATAAAGGAAGAAGCGCACACACAAGCAGGTCATCTCAAGCTGATGATGTCCGGTAATTTGCTCTCTGGTCTTTGGTCTGTTCAAACCCGAGGCCAGGGCCTTGCATTGGCTATCCTCTCTGACTTTGTGCCCGCCTCTTTCCAAAAGCTTCTAGCTGCACAACATATCTCACCTCATCTGGATGCCAGCTTTGATGCAACAAAATTGATGATTGCAACAGGCGCGCTCGATATTCAAGACGGGCGCCTGCCGCTCCCCGGTGTGTCTGCTGAACAAGACCGCTTCAAACAGCTTCAGTTTCAGTTTGATTATAGCCGTCAGGATGATCTGCTCAGCATTTCTGAGGCACAGCTTTTATTGCCAGATGGACGGAGTTTGTCTTTGCAAGGGCAGGTGGCTGACCTGCACCGCCAAGAGAGTTTTGTATCAGGTTCGGTCTTGGCTGAGGATATCTCGCTTGATTCTATTTTGCGCGATTGGCCGGAAAATGCCCAGCCAGCTTGGCGCAGCTGGCTTGATCAATCGCTCTCTGCTGGCGCGTTTCCAACCTTGATGCTGGATTTTTCAGGTCGTTTTGACAAACTCGAACGCCGCCTTGTTCTCTCGCAACTCGATACACGTGGCGAGTTCAAATCCGTGCGGTTCCGCCTCAGCGAAGGTCAATATCAAGAATTTGTCGGCACAGTGGCGGGGACAATGGATTTGCGTATCGGTGCTGGCGGTCAAATTGCACGCGGTAATCTGGATGCCAGCATGAAAAATGCCTATGTGGTGGCAAAAGGAAGCGACAAGCCTATCAAATTGGATGAAGGGCGTTTGAGTCTGCGCTTTGAACCTGGCCAGCTTCATCTCGATGAACTCTTTGCGCAGTTTGAAGAAGGCGGCGCATTGATGCTAAAAGCGCATCAGATAGCAGATAATGAGACCCACACTGACAGCGCGCGTAATGGCAATGCCGCGCCAGCGCCGCTGCCTGTAAAGGCCAGCCTGACAAGTGATAAAATTGATCTGGATATTTTGAAACTACTCTGGCCAGAGCAGGTCATTCCAAGCACCGCAAATTGGATCAAAAAACGTTTTGGACGCGGCCAGATTTCAAATGCGCGTTTCGATTTAACGCTGAACCCAGCCGCAACGGGACGTGATATTGTGCAATCCTTACAAGGTGCGCTTGATTTGCAGGATGCCTCTTTTAGCTGGCGTGATAACAGCCCTGAAATTCAGGATGTTTCGGGTCAGATCAGCATGGCTGATAACATCCTCAGCTTTAAACTTGATACAGCTAGCCTGCCAGATGTCACAGCAGATTCGGCTCAGATTACGTTGAGCCCAATGATTGCCCCGCGTGGCACAGGACGCGATTTGACAATTAATGCGCGCCTTTCAGGTGATGTGCTAGCTACCAAAGCGTTGCTCGCCCACCCCTCTGTTCAAAAATGGCCAGAACAAGCCAATAGCTTTGTCTTGGAATCAGGCGCGCTCACCGCCCAGATAGCCAGCCAGTCGCGTCTTGTGCAAAACCAGCTGACGCTGACCAGCCTGCAGGCGGATACAACGCTCTCTGACTTAGCTGTAGCCTCGCTGCCTTTTGATACCCGCCTTGATAAAGGTGAGCTTGCTCTATCGGTGGGCGAGGATGGATTGCATATTGAAGGATTGGGCCTGATTGATAGCGTGCCGGCCAGTTTTAGCTTTCACCAGCAAGATGACGGTGAGCGCAGATTATCGATGCGCCTGCAACCAGCTGAGGCCGTGACCAAGCGCCTGGCCAGCTATGCCAAAATTGATATGGTTGGCCAGTCTGGTTTGCGGTTGGATTATGTTGAGCAAGCAGAGACATCAACCCGAAATCGTTCATCTGAAAAGGGCATATCGCGTCATGTTCAAATCGAGGCTGATCTGAGCCAGACCGGTATTGATGTGCCGGCCATTGACTGGGCGAAACTGCCAGGCGAAGCGGCCTCAGCACGTTTTCTGATGCGGTTTTCTAATGACCAACTCAGCAGCATTGAAGCCATTGATCTGAATATGGGTAGCCTGATGGCCAGAGGACGCCTTGCTTTTGATGATGAGGGGCAGATTGCCTCTGGCTATTTTGATGAGGTGCTGACGCCAGGCAATGAGCTTTCTGCGGTACTGGTTGAGCGTCAGACAGACGGGGTTTTTGAGATCACAGCAGAAGGCAGGCGTCTGAATTTGCGGCCTTTACGACGCAATGAAGGGCTGTCGAAAGGGCAGGCATTGCGCTTTGACCTCACCGCCGACCAGCTGTTGGTAGACCAGGCGATCACCCTGTCTGGCCATTTGAAAGGCGAGACCAAATCAGATGGCAATGGTGTTGTAACTTTGCAAGGCAGCTTGTCTGTCAATGGAAAACCATTGCTGAGTGAAGGGACGATTGAAGCGCATTTCGGCCCGTCAGGTGAACATCTCTCCGGGGTCGGGCTCATAGGAGGCGGAGAGGCCAGGCTGCGCTTTACGCCAGATGGTGAGGAGAGCTTGCTCATCATCACCTCAGCTAATGCAGGGCGTGTGCTGGCAGGTCTTGGCGTCACAGATACTATTCGCGAGGGACGCTTGCGTCTGGTCAATCGCTTTACCTCAAAAGATATGAAGGATTTTGAGACTGTTATTCAGCTCGAAGAATTCAATGTGATTGAAGCCCCTGCTGCGGTGCGGGCCTTTTCTGTGCTTTCCGTGGCTGGGCTCTATTCGTTGGTCGAAGGTGATGGAACACGCTTTACCCGTGGCGAGGCGCGTATTCGTACTGAAAAAGGCCTGCATTATCTCGATAAGCTGCGGGCCTCTGGCGGGGCGGTTGGCGTGACCATGGTGGGTGTTTATGACAGGGTGAACCGGCAGGTTGATGTTTCTGGCAATCTGGTGCCGGTCAATCAATTCAGCAAAATTTTAGGCGCTGTGCCTGTATTGGGTGAGCTTTTAACGGGCTTGGACAAGGCCGGGCTGTTTGCCACCCAATTCAGTGTAAAGGGGTCTGTTGACGAGCCTGAGATATCGGTTAACGCCGCCTCATTGGTACCTGGCGTGCTGCGTGATCTCTTCAGCCCGGATTGGCTGGGCTCTGAGACCAACCGTATTTTGGGTGATACAGATAACAGCTCAAAAAGCCAGTTTTAGGCAGTGTGCTCTCAGTTTGAAATCTGAACCAGCCCGTGGCGTTTTTTGCCTGCGGAGAGCTGAACACGCCCTTCATCGTCAAAATCGCTTACCCCGAGCTGGCGTGTTTCATCTGTGATGCTCTCGCCATTGATCCGCAAACCCCCACCTTTAATCAGGCGGCGTGCTTCGCCTTTTGAAGCGGTGAGGCCCAGCTGGACAAAAGCATCAAGCAAAGACAGCTCGGCCAAATCTGTGCTGGCAACCTCCATGCTTGGCAAGCCGTCTGCCTTGCCACCACCTTGGAAGGTTTGGGCGGCTGTCTCAGCTGCTTTATGGGCAGCCTCTATGCCATGGCAAAGGGTGGTCGCTTCATTGGCCAGAATGATTTTGGCCTGATTGATTTCTGCGCCTTCTAATTTTTCAAGGCGGGCGATCTCATCCAGCGGTAATTCGGTAAATAGGCGCAGGAAGCGGCCGACATCTGCATCTTCGGTATTGCGCCAAAACTGCCAGAAATCAAAGGCAGACAGGCGTTGTTCATTGAGCCAGACTGCGCCATTTGCTGTCTTGCCCATTTTTGCCCCTGAGGCGGTGGTGATGAGCGGTGAGGTCACCCCGAAAATTTCTTGATTATCCACGCGGCGGGTCAAATCAATACCGGTGACAATATTGCCCCATTGGTCAGAGCCGCCAAATTGCAGCACACAGCCATAGCGGCGACGCAATTCAAGGAAATCATAGGCCTGCAAAATCGCATAATTAAACTCGAGAAATGACAGGTTTTGTTCTCTGTCCAGCCGCAGCTTGACCGATTCCATACCCAACATTCGGTTAATCGAAAAATGACGTCCATAATCTCTCAGAAACCGGATATAGCCCAGCTGATCCAGCCATTCTGCATTATCGGCCATCACCGCATCTGTTGGCCCATCACCAAAGCTGAGATATTTTTCGAAAATCTTTTTGATGCCGTTTTTATTGTTCTCAATATCCTGGTCAGAAAGCATCGGGCGTGCTTCATCCTTGCCTGACGGGTCGCCCACCTTGGTGGTTCCGCCACCCATCAGCACTATAGGCTTGTGGCCTGTCTGTTGCATCAGCCGCAGCATCATAATCTGAACCAGAGAGCCAACATGCAGGGAATCAGCTGTACAGTCGAAACCAATATAACCAGTGATGGCTTGGCTAACGGCGCGTTCATCCAGCCCTTCTAAATTGGTGGCCTGATGGAGATAACCACGTTCAACAAGACGGGTGATAAACTCAGATTTATGGCTCATAACGCTCTCAATATTGGTCAATGGCAAAGTTTGCCTAACAATAGTCACTATGCTGATTTAGCCAATCAGCTCGTTGTCAGGTTCATTCAAGTCAGAATCTGTGCGCTCAAGATAACGTCCAACAGATGCAATGGCTTCGTCCAGATGGGCGCTGAAGAAGTGGTTGGCTTCCTCAATCACATCCACATCAATAACCACACCCTTTTGCTTAGAGATTTTTTCAACCAGCTGCATCAGCTTATCGGTCGGCACCTGCTCGTTGGCACCGCCTTGAACAATCAGACCAGATACCGGGCAAGGGGCAAGAAAGGCGAAATCATGGGTGGTGGCAGGCGGCGATACAGAGACAAAGCCGGTAATTTCAGGGCGGCGCATCATCAGCTGCATGCCAATCCATGCACCAAAAGAAAAGCCGGCAATCCAGCATGAGCTGGAAGCTGGGTAATGGGCTTGCAGCCAATCCATGGCGGTTGCTGCATCTGCGAGTTCACCTTCACCGCTATCATAGGTGCCTTCAGAACGGCCAACACCTCTGAAATTAAAGCGCATTACCGCAAAACCACGTGCCTGAAACAGCTTATAGAGGGCATAAACCACGCGGTTATTCATGGTCCCGCCCTTATCAGGCTCAGGATGCAGAATGAGGGCAGTGGGCGCATCAGGGGTCGGCCCTGGCATATGTCGGCACTCTAAGCGCCCTTTTGGGCCATTAATGATGACTTCAGGCATAATATCCGTCCGGAATGATGGTGTCTTGCTAATCGTCTCGGCATGCTTATATATGAAGTCACGGCCTATTCCAAGTTTCTTGCAAGATTGCTAGACTATAGGCAAGGCCAAAAGGCGATATGAAAACCGCTACATCGTTCGTGGAACGGAGAGAATGCATGTTCTCACATCTTAAATCAGATTTAGATGCCATTCTGGCACGCGATCCGGCAGCGCGTGGCCGGATTTCTGCGATTTTCATCTATCCCAGCTTTCATGTCATGTTGTTTTACCGTTTGTCGCATGGGCTGTGGTCGCTGGGCTTACAGGGATTTGCACGCTGGCTGATGCAGATTGCACGCTGGCTGACCGGTATTGAAATTCACCCTGGCGCGAAAATCGGCCGCAGCTTTTTTATTGATCATGGTATGGGGGTTGTGATTGGCGAGACTGCAGAGATTGGCAATCATGTAACGCTCTATCACGGCGTCACGCTAGGCGGGACAAACCCGTCTGAAAATTCAGCTGAGCAACGCGATACCAAACGCCATCCAACTTTGGGTGATCATGTGATTGTGGGGGCAGGGGCCAGTGTGCTGGGGCCGGTCCAGGTGGCACGCTGTGCGCGTGTCGGCAGCAATTCTGTGGTAACCCGTGATGTCAGCGAAGGGGTCACTGTGGTCGGTGTACCAGCCAAGCCGCTCGCTAAAAAGCGCGCAAATGAGCGCTTTACGGCCTATGGCGTGACAGATAATACCAAGGCAGATCCACAAGAGCAGGTGCTCGAAGTGATGGGGCAGCAAATCGAAGCTTTGCGTCAAGAACTTGCCGCCTTGCGCGCTGCACAAGAGACAGATGAGCGTGAGCCGCCTTTGGCCACAGCGAAAAAAGCAGAAGCCAGCGCCTCATCTCTGAAGAAATAACCTGTTATTAGCCAAGCTGATTTTTCATATGCCAGCCTCACATCTGCCTATCTATCTGGATTATAATGCCACAACCCCGCTTCATGACGCAGCTATGGCGGCGATGCAAAGCGTGATGGGCGCCCCGGCTAACCCTTCTTCTGTACATCATCATGGACGCCAGGCCCGCTTTGAAATGGAAAAAGCACGTCGCCAGATTGCCAGCCTATTAGAGTGTCAGCCAGCTGAATTGATCTTTACCAGCGGTGCAACAGAATCGAACAATATGGTGCTGGCCGGTTTTGAACAGGTGATCACCACAACCATTGAACATGACGCTGTGCGTCAAGCGCGGCCTGATGCCCATTTCATTGAAGTGGATGAAAATGGCCTTGTGAAGCTGGATATGCTGCGCTCTGCTCTTGATGATCTCTCAGATGATGTGCGGGCTAAGACCCTGGTCTCTGTGATGGCAGCAAATAACGAGACAGGAGTTATTCAGCCCCTATCAGAAATCGCCGCCATCACCAAAGAGGCAGGTGTTTTCTTTCATAGTGATATGGCACAGCTGCCAGGTAAGGTGCCGGTAAATATAGAAACCTCATTATCTGCGCTTGCAGCTGACGGACTCGATTTCGCCAGTTTTTCAGCTCATAAGATGGGCGGTCCAGCCGGGGTTGGTGCATTGTGGGTGCGGGCAGGCAGGCGCGTGCCTGCCATGCTTCATGGCGGTGGTCAGGAACAGGGCTGGCGTGCAGGCACTGAAAATTTAATAGGTATTGTTGGTTTTGGAGCCGCAGCAGAGGCAACTGAAAAGCGGCAGGCTCAGACAGAAATCTGGCAAAGCTGGCGCGATGAGATCTGCGCGCATATCCGCATCTCTTGTCCTTCGGTTATTTGTTTTTCCGAAGCGGTGCCACGGCTTTCAAATACCCTTTGTCTTGGCTTTCCAGGCTGGTCTGCTACCAGCGCTGTGATGGCCCTTGATTTGGCTGGCTTTTCAGTTAGTGCGGGTTCTGCCTGTTCTTCAGGTAAAGTGAAATCTAGCCATGTGATAGAGGCGATGGGCTATCACGATTTAGCCGCGTCATGCCTGCGCATCTCTTTTGGTTGGGATAGCCAGCGCGATGAATTGATGATGCTTGCTGATCAGCTTATTGATCTCTATAAACGCCAAGCATAAATAGGCGGGTAAAACCCGTATAAAATGTTCGGGGCCAGTTGCACACTAACTTTAAAAGCAGGTGTAGGTAGGAAGATAACGCCAGCAATCAGAGGATGATATGCCAGTAATTAATTTTATGAAGCCAGATGGTTCAACACAAACTGTCGAGGTTGCAGACGGGACAAGCATTATGGAAGCCGGCCGTGATAATAATGTCGGCTTGGAAGGCACCTGTGGTGGTAGCCTGTCTTGTGCGACCTGTCATGTGATTGTCTCTGAGGCTGATTTTGCGAAAACAGGTGGCCCGTCTGAAGATGAGATGGACATGCTGGATTTGGCCTTTAATACCGAAGAAACTTCGCGTCTTGGTTGTCAGATCAAAATGTCAGCTGAATTGGACGGTATCACCGTGCGTGTCCCAGAGGATATGTAAGGGCTGATAAAAGGCGCGTTATATCATGCGCTGAATAATGGATAGGCGATGAATACTGACACCGCATCACATGCCAGAAATCGGGAGAGCGGCCAAGCAGATGGTCTCAATTCCCTTGGTTTTGCCAAATCGCCAGCTGATACGCGGGTGGTGGTGGCCATGTCAGGCGGTGTCGACAGCTCGGTTGTGGCAGCCATGCTGGCTGATCAAGGCTATGAGGTCATCGGGATCACGCTGCAGCTTTATGATCATGGCACCGCGATTGCGGCAAAAGGCGCATGCTGTGCTGGGGCTGATATTCATGATGCCAGAACCGTGGCGGCTGGCCTTGGTATTCCGCATTATGTGCTGGATTATGAAAGCCTGTTTAAACAGCAGGTGATGGATGATTTTGCCGATAGCTATCTGGCCGGTCACACGCCAATTCCATGTGTGCGTTGTAACCAGACGGTGAAATTTACTGATCTGTTGAAAACAGCACATGATTTGGGTGCAGATTGTCTGGCCACTGGTCATTATGTCCGCCGCATCGCTGAGGGCAATCAGCTCAAGCTGAAGCGCGGCGTGGATTCAGGCAAAGATCAATCTTATTTCATGTTTGCCACCACCCCTGAACAGCTTGATTTCCTGCGCTTTCCACTTGGCGCTATGAATAAGGATCAAACCCGCGAAATCGCCCAGAAATTCGGCCTGATTGTCCAAGATAAGCCAGATAGTCAGGATATCTGTTTCGTACCGAATGGTAAATATGGAGATGTGGTGCGCCGCCTGCGCCCGGGTGCGATTGAAGCAGGCGATATTGTGCATTTAGACGGGACGGTTCTTGGCCAGCATCAAGGCGTCATCGATTATACCATCGGCCAGCGCCGCGGGCTTGGTATCGGTGGGCGCAAAGAGGCTGATGAGGATGAGGGCCCGCTCTATGTGGTTGGCATTAACGCAGCCGAAAAACAGGTGATTGTCGGGCCAAAAGAGGCGCTGGCCTGCGAGACGGTTTATCTGAATGAGATGAATTGGCTAGCAGAGACCCAGGATGAGCGCGCTGTGTTGGTCAAGCTGCGCAATACAGGTATCGCGGTGCCAGCCATGCTCAGCCAGGATGAAAAAGGTCAGGCAGTTCTGAGGCTAGATGTGCCGCAATATGGCATTGCCCGTGGTCAGGCAGGTGTCATTTATGATGCAGAAGAACCTGACTGGCTGATGGGCGGCGGCTGGATTGCCGCTGCCCCAACCGCTGTTGATGCGCAGGCAGGCTGAATCTATCCTATCCCGTCCTATCCATGTGCACCATAATGGCCAGATATTAGCTGGGTAATCTCGCGGATGGTCTGTTGATTGTCCAAAAGCGGGTCTAGTAATTGTGCACGTGTTGCCTGATAGCCTTGTGTTTCTGACTGGCTGTAATTTTCAGCCTCTTCCAAATCAAAACCAGCTTGTGAATCGGTCTCTGGAAATTCCAGCCCGATGATCAGCGCAGCGGTTTCAAAATCCAACCTTAAAGCCGCATTGATCAAATCCGCATTTGAATGACGATTAGATTCAGCAAAGCGCGGGGCTTTGGCCACTCGGATCAGCGAGTCTATGATCAATGCTAGACGCACCGCATGGAGCAAATCCAAATCAAGACGCTGGTCGCCAGTGGTGCGCGGCGAGCTCAGGTCAAGCACGCCAAACAGCCGGTAGAGATGGATCAAATCATCACGCAGGCGCCAGGCTGTCTGGCGCATCGCAGTGGCGAATTCTGCACCCTCCAGATGGCTGGCAAGCTGGCGATAGGCGCGCTGATTAGCCCGTTGATCACCATGATAGGCGCGGCCAATCCAAAAGCCATTATCCATCAGTCTGGCATAAGCGAGCAACGTGTTAAGCGAGCCATGCTGTTTGGCTTCATCAACATGGCGCATGAATTGTTGCAAGCGCGGCGACTGGCTGAAAATCTCGGCGAATTGATCTCTGTCAACATTGGCGGCTGTGCCAATGCCAGAGACAACTATTGCTAAAAAGCCAAGCTGTTGCAAAATGGCATTATGCGGTATCGCCCTGATTTTTGAGGGATCGCCGCGCTCATTGCCAGCTTGGACCACTCTTTTGGCTGGGCGCGATCCGGTCTTGGGCAAGAGGTTGGCGCCAAACACATCGAGCGTGCGTGCATAATCTGCCGAGGCAAAGAGCTTCTCATGCCAGTTTTTCAAAGATAAAAACAGATCAAGGGCAAAATCAGACTGATTATAGAATGGGTCGTTCTGCCATGCCGCCACCACCTCTTGGCGTTCAGCCAGCACCAATGCAGACATCGCTGCATCTGAGAGCCTCTGATTGCCAAAAAGGCGATAGCCATCACCGCCCTGAAAGCTCGATTGGTGATAGATATGCACATCTGCCTCATGGGCTGTATGGCGGGTAAAGGGGGTGAGGATAAAATCCTGGCGCGCACGCATATCCGGGCGGGCACAGCCGCGGCCAAGCGAGTCGCCATGGGTGTTGAACATCAGCAAATCAATCTCAGAACCAAAATGCCGTGCCACCAGCTTGATCAATTTCACCTGCAGACGTTCAATGGCAAGATTGGCGGCCAGCTGGCCCATAAACCGGCCTGCATCACTAAAGCCAAGCTGGATAGCAACACGCCCACGCCTCGCAATATAGCGGCGTACCGCCTCATGCTCAAAAAGTTGGGCCATCATCCCGGCCCCATGTTCCAGCCCGAAGGAGGTTTCAAACAGAGGCGAGATATCCAGCCTATCGCTGATCCCAAATTTTTGCGCCAGATAGAGGGCGGACATAAAGGTAATCGGCCGCTCACATTCAGCGATCAGCAAGCGCACCGGCTGGTCGCTATCAATATGTTTGATAAATTGTGCAGCCAGCATCAGCTGGCGGCGGGCGGTTGCGGCTTCGCTCTCGATGCTGGCAAAATTAATCTGCCATGGCGCTTCGGTCTCGATGCGCGAGGCCAGCCTATCCATTAAAATACGCGAGGATAGGCTGTCATCAGATGACGAGAGGCTGCGCCCATCCACCGCCCGCATAGCATTTCTCAATTGCACGGCATTGATGCGCAAATGCACCTCGCCCATGCCAAACCCGTGGGTAGCGATATCGGCCGCCAGTACCATTAGGGCGCGCGCGACATCCAAATCTGTCAGGGTCTTTGCGATATCTTGAAGAGATCGCGCAAATTCGCCAGAAGCAACCAGCTTATCGCTCCGCTCAGTAAAGCGGTTAAAGGTTTTTTCAAACAGGCTGGTGTCAAATGCGCCAGATTGGCTTGCTTGCAGTTTTGTAAAATCATCAAGTGCCGCTGAACAAGCGGCCTCTTCAGCGGCGAGTGCAGACAAGGCTGTCTCTAACGCGCTATCTGTTACGCCTTTGGCTATGATATTTTGCAAGGTCTTTTGATAGCCATGCAAGGCCATCTGTTTTTCACGCACCCTCAGCATTAATGTATCGAGCCAGCTGATATCAGAGCGGCCATCTAAATCATATCCGACCCAGGTTGATACCCCCAGCATCACCGGCAACCCATCACGCCAGCGCGCTGGTTCACCCGCTGCTAAATCTGCCAGCAGATGGTCATTTATCTGTGCAATACTAGCGCGTGCATGGCCAAGAGCCTGCATCGCTTCTTGATGTTCTTGTGTCAGGGTCACGCCAGCACGCGGCTGATAAGCACGTCTTGGTACCTGCACAGTTCTCCCATCAGCTGATAGATGGCAGGCGGCATCACAAAGTGCATCTGACTGGTCCTTTTGCAAAGCAAACACTGGATGGGCGGTAAAGACAGCGCGGTAAAGAGGCTTGGTCATATCACAGCCTGACAGGGCACTACGCACTGCCTTAAAGGCGGGGTCAAAATCGCTTAAATTGGTTTTGCCTGCTAACTCTGATGCCTGTTTCTGCCAGACATTTTGCGTGATATCGCCTATCAGGGCCTTTAATTCCCCGCGCTCTAACTGGCCATGATAAAGCTGGTCTGAGATCATATCAGCCAGCGCAGAGACAGGATTGATATCTGAGATTTGCATGCCTTGTGCACGCAGAGAAATAAGCTGTGTTTTATAGCGATTATACAAGCTGTGTTGTGGCTGTTCAGACATGCTGTTTTGCCCTTTCTTGTTAGTCATACGCAACGGCTCCAAAGCCTATAAAAACCAGATATTAAGCATAGCCGATAGTAACCCGCCCTCCAATAGTGATGAAAAAATGATGGTATCAGCCAGAGATCAGACAAGGATGAGCCAAGGATCAGCCAGAGATTAGCCAAGGATTGGCGAGTGATTAGCGAGGGATGAGCCAGGGATTAGTCAAGGATTGGCGAGGGATGAGCCAGGGATGAGCCAGGGATGAGCTTGGGGGGATGAGCTTGGGGGGATGTAGATAAGATTCACAAGGTGAGCGTGCGGGGCAAGGCATGTTTTTTTGGCTTTTAGCTGATTTTTCAGAAGCCAGTACTTGACCACAGGCAAGGGTTGGATTTATACAGCACTATCTTCAGGCGACGGCATGTCCGTCAAGGCCGTGTGGCGGAGTAGCTCAGGTGGTTAGAGCAGCGGAATCATAATCCGCGTGTCGGGGGTTCGAGTCCCTCCTCCGCTACCAACTTTACTTTCAGTAAATCTTTGTTTTCTTTAGGTTCTTTGGCCTTTAGACGCTTGTCACAACCTCATTGTTGTTATGGCTAGATTCGCATCTAAAGAGCGTTAATGTCAAAGCATTTGTGACCCAGTTGTGACTGAGATGTGACCTAGGTGACAGCGTGTAACCTACGTTCAGCATATGTTTGCGGCCGTCACTCAGTGTTTTTTGATGAGCCAGTTTGTGACCAGGAGAGGCTAGGGCAAGTTGTGTTGCTGGGGGGGGGGGGGGGGGGGGGGGGGGGGGGGGGGGGGGGGGGGGGGGGGGGGGGGGGGGGGGGG
>JBMHDN010000029.1:0-85307 GCA_049889355.1 Puniceispirillaceae bacterium (SeqCode) | reverse complement strand
AGCGTTTGGTTGAGCCGGTATCGGTAATGATACTGCCAGCCTTTAGGAAAGGGGCGAGCGCAGAGACCGCCTTGGCCATCGCACCAACCGGAATAGCCAACACCACCAAATCAGCGTCTGATACCGCCTCTTCCAATGTCTCGCACACATCGCCTGGCAGGTTCAGGTCGCGGGCTTTGGCCCGTACAGCTTCATCCCCATCAAATGAGGTCAGCCTCTTTGCAGCCACCTTATGGCTGGCTGCATGCAAAATAGACGAGCCGATAAGTCCGATACCAACAACCGCAACTTTTTCAAAAATGACAGACTGTGTTTCAGCCGCTGACATGGGCTTGTGCCTCTCTTATTTCTAACCTGCTCTTTTGTCTTGCCGGTATATTCATCTGGCTATGTTGACTGGGCTACCATAAAATCGCGCATCAGAAGACTGAGCTTTTCCATATCTTCATCTGATGAAAAAGACAGGCGCAGCGCCTCTGGCAGACCATAGCCTGTCATCCCCCGGACCAAAATATGATGGCTGCGCAGATAGGCTTCTGTCTGCGCTGCGCTCGGCCCGTTATGGCCATCAAAATGCACCAACAGGAAATTAGCCTGGCTTTCTTCAACCCTCAGGCCCATCTCCAAAAACCGATCTCTGAGCTGGCTGCGCCATTTCAGATTATGGGCGATATTTTCATCCTGAAAAGCGGTATCAGCAACCGCGATAGCCCCTGCCTGAGCGGCCAAGCTGTTGACAGAAAACGGACCACGTATGGCCCCCATAACCCCAAGAATATCCGTCGGAAAATAGCCCCAGCCCAGCCGCAATGCGGCCAGCCCGTGTAATTTGGAGAAAGTCCGCAGCATCACCACATTCTGATTTTCTTCGACCATCTTGATGGCGTAATCCATCTCGCCTGGTGCATATTCGCTATAGGCAAAATCCAGCACCAAAATCACATCACTTGGCAAGGCATGATGCAAACGCCTGACCTCAGCCTCGGATATCAGCGTTGCTGTTGGGTTGTTCGGGTTGGCCAGAAAAACAATTTTTGTGCGTGCGCTCACAGATGCCAAGATATTATCCACACTCACCGTATAACCATCATCTGCTGCAACCACAGAAGTGGCCCCTGCCACTTGCACAACCTGTGGGAACACCAAAAACCCATATTGGGTGATAACAGCCTCATCACCGATATCAAGATAGGCCTGCGCCAAAAGTGCAATAAGCTCGTCTGAGCCATTTGAGGTGAGCAGCCCTTCTGCGCGCACCCCATAGCGATCAGATAGGGCCTGATGCAGTTTTTCAGATTGCATCTGCGGATAAATCTGGAGATCAGATAAGCCGCGGGCAAACATCTCCAGCACTTTTGGCGATGCACCAAGCGCGCTCTCATTGGCAGACAGCCGCATCGGCCGCTCTGCCCCACTGAGCCCATGCGCAGGCACATAAGGGTCAAGCTGTTGCAGGGCTTTTCTGGGTTGAGGAGTGTTCTGGCGCATCACGCGGTTTTCACCATTAAAAATAAAACTCTTGCCGGCAAGATATGACCGATCAAACAGGCTGGTCGTCTTTATGCCGGATATGTGGCAGACATACCGACCAATACAGCCTCATCATCAGCTCTTTTGCCATCAGGCTGTTGATAGCCATTTTGGCTAAAAAGCGCAAATCCATTTGCAGTCGCTGCTGCATCAGGCTGAATAAACCAGCTGTTATCATCCCCGCTTGGATCAGGCAGATAACGCGCCAGTACAAAATGAATATCACCATCTGGCTGATGATGGGCCCCATGGATAAAACGGGCATGTGAAGGGCCAAGTGTTGAGAGATAGGGCGCCAATTCAGCCTGTCCGATAATGGCCAAATCAGCCTGTCTCCTATCCAATTTATCCAGTGCTTGTGATGCGCTGGTCAGCGGCTCCAAATGTAAGTGACCTGCAGCCAGCTGCGTGCTGGTGGATAGGGTCTGGGGTGTACATGCAATGGTGAAATCCGGTTTCTGGCGGGCGATGCTCGCAGATAAAATTTGCCGCCAGATGCCTTTGATGATTTTTGGATCCAGACCTTGCGTATCTGATGTCAGCCTCTGCAAAAGAGCTGATTCACGCCCTGGACGGTAAATTTCATCTGTTTTGCCCTTTGCCGCCGCGACCTCGGCTGATACGGCCATACGGGCTGCTAACTGACTGAGAATTTCGGTGTCAAGCTGGTCAATTCTGGCCCGTAAATCAGCGAGATAATCAAATGTCGAACCCATCTTATTTTTCCTGTTCGCTGAAGGCTGGCTTCAGCCCTTTTGGCACCGCCGAGATAGCAACCCTGCGTTTTACCGCTGATAAAGCAGGGCGCGCTGCAAATCGTCTTTTTTGTGCCTCTATCAATAATACACCGCCGAGCAAATGCAATACCGGACTGCCAAAACGAGTCATCTGTTTCATCATGCCTGAGGGTAATTTATCTGCAAAAGGCGGAACAGACAGGCCACGCTTAAAAGCAATGATCTCCAAGCCAGCTGCATGAATCAACCGATTAAGCTGTCCACGGCTATAGGGGGTGCCATGGCCAAAAGGGCTATGTTCAGCCCGCGCCCATAATCCGCGCCGATGGGCAACCGCCAGCACCAGCCGGCCCTCACCTGTTAACACCCGGCTCACTTCGCTCAGCAAAGCCAGCGGGTCAGGTTCATATTCTAGCGCATGAACCATTAAAATTGAATCCACCGATTCAGCTGATACCGGCCATAATGATGTCTCCATGACCGCGGTGCGTACAGGCGCATCTGCCGGCCAGGACACGCCGCCTAGTACCGCTGGCATCAGGACAGCAGGCAAACTGTCAGCCGGCACAAGCGCAAAAGGCACACCAACACCCAGCCTGATTTTCCCCTGAGGGGCTGCAGTTGGCCAGAGCGACTGGATTTCAGCCCCAAGATGTGCAGCCACCATCGCCCCACGCGGCGTGCTGTAAAAATCCATTATGTCGGTGCTGCTGTAAATGGTCATAAATCTGTTATCAAAAATGTTTACATTCGGGCTGTCTATTTCAGGGCTGTCTATTTCAGGGCTTTCTATTTCAGGGCTGTCCATTTTAGGTGCTGTTTTGTGACACTAATCTGCCACATATGCATAAAGCTGAAAACAGAAGCTGAGATCAGGACCAATATTTAGGACCAATACAAAGCATGGCTTAAAAACTTGCATATCCACCAGATGTTATTTATCTTTTCCTCGTCAATTGTGCGATGCAATATCAACACACGCCACCCAATGTCCCAGGGTCACAAAACAACGCTTTTTCCAACAGCATCTCAGACATCATTTCTTCCAAACCAACCGGTTCTCTCAGTCAGGCTATTCAGATATATGATCACCATCAAAAAATATGCAAATCGGCGTCTTTATGATACTGAAAAATCATCTTATATCACCCTTACAGAGCTGGCCGATATGGTGCGTCAAGGTGTTGATATTCAGGTGCTTGATGCGAAATCAGGCGAGGATTTGACCAGGCTGACATTGATTCAGGTGATTCAGGATATTGAAAGTGAAGGCCATCAGATGCTGCCAATTGCTGCGCTGCGTCAAATCATCATGGCCTATGGTGGCCCCAACGAGCCGCTGTTATCCCGATATTTGGAACGCACACTGGCAGCCTTTGCCAAACATCATCAGCAGGTTGACCAGGCCTTAAACAGCCGCCTTGACCAGATTTCACAAGATGCGGGCAAGCCGGCACCACAAAATCAATATGTGGATATTAAAAATGAACTGGATGCGTTGCGCGCACGCCTTGACCAGCTGCAGGCCAGCTAGCCCGGATATCTATCACCCAATATCGCTCAGCTGATAGCTGACTGATTTCAAATCCTGATAGACATCTGGTTTTGAGGTACGTACGCTCAGCCCCACCACAGTTTTCATCGCACGCACCTTGTCAAAAATGGCGCGGGCCAGTGTTTCTTGCAGATCATAATGACGTGCCGCAGCAAGGGCCAATACGGCCTGTCTGATATCATCATAATTGAGTGCTTCATCAATCGAATCAGCAGATGGTTCAACATCAGAGGCCAGATGCACTTCTAAATCGACCAAAATACGTTGTTTGGCTGCCTTTTCGAAATCATGGATACCAATTGAGCAATCAGTCGTGATTTGATCCAGAATGAATTTGCGCGTCAGTTTGCCTGATGCGGTAGCTGTGGATTGGCCAGTCATCTCTACTTGTCCTCATTCTGTTCTTGGCTGTTAGGACCAAGATCCCTGCAATAATTATTAGGGCATTTGACGTCAGTCATCCAAAAATGCCACATCGCGTGATGGCGGGTTCAGATGTAGCCCCCCATCTATCACAATCACCTCTCCAGTGATAGAGCGTGCAGATAATAAGAAGCGCATGGCAGCGACAATTTCTTGGATATCTGCGCCTTGATTGAGCGGATTGCGTCTATGTGCCAGCTGAAAAGCAGCTTCATCTTGCGGACCAGAGGGCAAAATAATACCAGGTGCAATCGCATTGATCCGGAGCTGTGGCGCAAAGGCTTGGGCTGAAATTAAAGTGAGATTATGCAGCGCCGCCTTAGAAAGGGTATAGGTAAAATAATCGGGATTTAGGCCAAATAATTTAGCATCCAGCATATTGATCACATGGCCTTTTTCATCTGCACTTAGCGCTTTGGCATAGGCTTGTGTCAGCAACGCCGGGGCTGTGAGATTCACTGCCATATGCTGGGCAATTTCATCTGGTTTGAAATCTGTTGCGCTATCATAGCCAAAGCGCGAAGCATTATTGATTAAGCCGCCGAGCGGCCCCTTAGCCAGCACCTCTGCCATCATCTCTTGGCAGGCTTCAGGATCGGCCAAATCAGCTTGCATCAATGTCACTTCAATACCAAAATCATCTGCTAGCCTTTCTGCCAATATGGCAGCTTCTTTATGATTTCGGTTATAATGCAGCACAAGGGGCCAGCCATCTGCCGCCAGTGCCTCAGCCAGCGCAGCCCCGACACGCCTGGCCGCACCTGTGATTAAAATCCGGTTTTGATTTTGGCTGTGTTCAGTCATTTTATGTTCGCTCATGGCTCGGCCTTAAAACAAAGAAACGGGTCTAGCTGTTACGCATATTTGTCTCTTTTAGACCTTGATTAGGGCCAACTCTTTGAGATCTAGACCAATTTTTTGGCCAGATAATCTGGATAGATATCTGTTTTGCTCAGCCAATAATCGACATCCAATGCGCGCATCAGCCCATAGCCAGTTAAAAGGGCTGTTTTCATGCCAGCGGCTTGCCCACCTAGAATATCGGTATGCGGCGTATCACCAACCATCAATAAACGGTCCGCTGGAATAGGTGTGCCGGCCAGTTCAGCCATCCTATCAAGCGCAAGATGATAGCTTGTCTGATGGGGTTTGCCAAACCAGCCTGGCTGAATGCCGGTTTGTTTCATGGCCCGCGCCACCCAATAGCCAGGCTCTGGTTTTGACCCGGCAGGCTGCGGTGAAATCACATCTGGATTTGCCACATAAAGTTGAGGCAAGCCTCCTTTTGATTTGGCCGCAAGCAGCCCTTTTTCAAAAGCATCTTGTGTTTCTTCTGTCCAGCCAATGGTACCACATATCAAAATCTGACTGGCTTCTGCGACCATCTCTCGGATATCAGCTGGATTGCGTGGCTTTTCTTCACCTGCCAGACCTAGTTTTTCAACCTCCATATCTAAGGTTACAGTGAGACCTGACACAGATATTTGCGATAAGTGATGTATCAAGGCATCACGGCTGGATAGAATCTGTTTTTCTTCTATCGGCAAGCCCCAGCTTTGAAATTTACCTAACCGCCGAGAAGAGGGCACGCTCGCTCCATTTGTCAGTACAAGTATAGGCAAATGACGGCGCTCTGCCGCCTCTAAGAAAGGCGCGATAGCCGGGATCATCTCAGCGCCTGTATTGATCACGCCAAACCCATCTAGCACCAGCCCGTCCACCTCATCGAGCATCTCTATCAGCGCATCAAGACGCCTAATATTTGAAGGCCGGATGTCTGAAGGCCGGATGTCTGAAGGTTGGCGTCTTTCAGCATGTGGCATCACAGGACGCAAGGCCTCATAAAGCTGTAAGGCGGCTGTTTCGGTTAGCTGGTCAGAAGCGGGCAGTGCTATGTCGGCCAAATTAATAGCTGGCTGGGTAGGTGAAAGGAGGGTCATGAGACAACAGGCCTGAAGGGGTTTGTGATAGATATTCAATACGTTATGTTAACGCGCCTGAGCCAACTGATCACCTGATTTGTCCAGAAATTATCTGCCAGGCTATGAGGTTGATTTTTTGTCGCATCGTCAGTCTAGGCCAGCGCTGGCATCGTAAGACAAGCAGAATAACAGCTTATCTTTATCACAAGCCAAGGCGGAAAAAGACAGATGACCTCTCGTTCTATTATTATTCTGGGCACTGGCATGGCCGGTCTGGCTGCCGGGCGCTTGCTGAAACAAGCAGGCCAGGATGTGTTGTTATTGGATAAGGGGCGCCGGCTAGGTGGGCGCTGTGCAACTCGCCGGTCTGAAGGCTATATTTTTGACCATGGCGCACAATTTGCCACTGCATATGGCGCCGATTTTCAGCATTTTATCGCCGAAGCAGCCGCGCATAGCGCGCTGGCTAACTGGTATCTGCCTAAGAAAGACAAGCCCGAAGAAGATAGACGCGTTTATATCGGTCAGCCTGTGATGCGATCCTTGGCTGAATATATGTCCAGTGGCCTGGATTTTCAGCAATCTGTTGAAATCACCGATATTCAGCGATCAGATAATCTGATTACCCTTACCGACAGTGACGGCACAGCCTATCATTGTCAGCATCTGATATGCACCGCCCCTGCGCCGCAGAGCACAAAGCTTTTGGCCGCTGCCGCACCGGCGTTGAGCGCATTGGCCCAGCAGGCCTCTTATGATCCTTGCTGGAGTGTGATGCTAGGCTGGTCACGCGAGACTCATCCTGATTTACAAGAAAAACTAAAGCGCCTGCAACAACCTTGCGCGCTGCTCGATATGGCTGTCCCACAGCATATGAGAAAAGCAGCTGAGACAAAGGCAAGTGCAACAGATAAGGCTATCGCCCTTGTGCTGCAGGCAAGCCCAGCTTGGAGCAAAACCCATTTAGAAGCAGATAAAGACTTTGTGATATCCCGTTTGACACAAGCATATCATGGCCATCTTGATAGGCCATTACCCGCCGCTGAGTATAGCGCAGCACATCGCTGGCGCTATGCCAGGGTGCAACAATCTGCAGGCCAAACCACACCTTTTGCCATGAGCGCAGATGGCCGAATTATGGTCGCAGGCGATTGGCTAACGGGGCCGCGTCTTGAAGCTGCCTATGATAGCGGCATAGCTGCAGCCAGACAGCTGTTAGCGCAGCTCAGCTGAGGTGATGAACATAGAAAAAGCCTCACACCAAATCAGCAAGGCCGGATAATCGCCAACCTCAATGCCATCTGGCACCTCAACTGAAAAATTGCGGAAGGCCTTAATCGGTGCAATCTGCACAGATTGATCTTTGATTTTCAGGAAGTCTTCTTTGGTATCTACATAAGAAGGAGTCAGATATAGGCGGTAATCCGGCCCAGGGGCAATCTCGCCATCCAGCCAAATCCGCTCATCAGAGGCATAGACTGTCCCCTCGCCCCAATGAAACGCATCTGAGCCTGGCAAATCACGCACAAAAACGCCCTGACGCTGGACATTTTCCTGTAAAGCCGCGAGCTCGGTCGCATCTAGTCCTTTCTCAGCCGTGAGAATCGGCAAAAAATAGACACCCAGCCCAAAGCCAATGACCAGACCTGCCAGAAATTTGGCTGTGCCAAACAGAATCAGATGACGACGCGCCCAATCCATCAATGATTTCATCATGTTTTTGTCTCCGCAGATGATTTTGTCCCACCAGAATGTGACCACAACCACATGCCATTAATAGCTATGAAAGATGGCCGATTATACCATAATTCACCAATCACCCCTATGATAAATCGGCAAACAGGCTAAAACACACATAAAAACAGCGATAAAGGTCAGGCTGACACCGTCTTTGAGACTTGACATGTGAAGCCGGCCCTGTATAGTCCCGACACTCGGCTTTTGGCAGGACTTCTATGGGCTATGCCAGCAAGCCGGGAAAAGGTTCAGACCCTTTTGGCAAAACAAACCAATCTGGCTGAGGCTTGAAATAGAATTATTCGTAGTGATGCGCTGAAGGATGACGCTCATGTATGCGGTGGTAAAAACCGGTGGCAAGCAATATCGCGTTGCCAAAGATGATAAAATTATGGTCGAAGCTATCAAAGCTGAGGCTGGCGAAACTGTTGTGCTGAATGATGTGATGATGCTCAGCGATGGTGACAAGCTCACCATTGGCAAGCCAATCGTTGAAGGCGCAGCGGTCTCTGCTGAGGTGGTCAAGCATGCCAGAGGCCCGAAGATTATTGTCTTCCGCCGCAAGCGTCGTAAAAATCACCGCCGCACACAAGGCCATCGCCAAGACCTCACCTTGCTGAAGATCACAGATATCAGCGCTGATGGGGCTAAAAAAGCAGCACCAAAAGCCGCCAAAAAGGCAGCAGCGAAAGCCGCGCCAAAAGCCGCTGCCAAAAAGGCAGCCGCAAAAAAGACAGCTGCTAAGAAAGCAGCAAAGAAGGACTAAGGCCATTTTGGCTCAGATGTAAGGAGTACATCCTATGGCAACTAAAAAAGCAGGTGGTAGTTCCCGTAACGGACGCGATTCAGCTGGCAGACGCCTTGGCGTGAAGAAATTTGGTGGTGAGGCTGTCATCCCTGGCAATATCATCATTCGCCAGCGTGGTACAAAATACCACCCAGGTGCCAATGTCGGCATGGGCAAAGACCACACCTTATTTGCTTTGAGCGAAGGGCGTGTGTCTTTCGTGAAGAAGACAGGCGGTCGCCAATATGTGAACGTAACACCAGCCGCAGAGGCCGCTGAATAAGGCTCAGGCTGACTGTTTTACATAAAGCATGTGAAGGGGATAGGCCATCATCTGGCTTTTCCCCTTTTTTATGTGTGAAAAGCCGTCTCAATAACAGAGGTCGCGCGCATGAAATTTCTGGACCAAGCAAAAATCTTTATCCGCTCAGGTCATGGCGGCCCGGGTTCTGTCAGCTTTCGCCGTGAAGCGCATGTGCCCTATGGTGGGCCTGATGGCGGCGATGGCGGGCGTGGCGGTGATGTCATCGCCAAATGTGTTGGCGGGCTGAACACGCTGATAGATTACCGCTATCAACAGCATTTTAAAGCCGAATCAGGCCGGCCAGGGGCTGGCCGAGACCGTGCAGGACCTTCGGGTAAGTCGGTGGTGATGCGCCTGCCTGTTGGCACCCAGATTCTCTCTGATGATCAGCAAACTGTGCTGGCTGACTTGACCGAAGAAGGACAAGAAATCACCCTTGCCAAAGGTGGTGAAGGCGGCAAAGGCAATGCGTTTTTCAAATCGTCAACCAACCGCGCACCGCGCAAAGCCCAGCCAGGTCTGGCAGGCAGTGAAATGTGGGTCTGGCTGCGGTTGAAATTGATTGCAGATGCGGGTCTGGTCGGCATGCCCAATGCTGGCAAATCCACCTTTTTGTCGGTGGTGTCTGCTGCTAAGCCGAAAATCGGTGATTATCCTTTTACCACTCTGCATCCGAACTTAGGCGTTGTCGGGGTAGATGGCCGTGAATTTGTCATGGCAGATATCCCGGGATTGATCGAAGGGGCACATGAAGGCGCAGGTGTCGGCCATCGCTTTTTAGGGCATGTAGAACGTTGCCGCGTCCTCTTACATCTTATCGATGCAACTGCCAATGATCCGATTGAAAACTGGCGGGTGATTCGCCGCGAATTAGAAGCCTATGATCCGCGTCTTGCAGCGAAAAAAGAAGTGGTAGCTCTAACCAAGACAGATGCAGCCCCAGATGATTATGTTGCTGACCTGCAGCGTGAGATTGCCGCACAAAGCAAAGCAGCTGGTCTGGAATCAGATATTATGGCGATATCTAGTATTGCCGGCCATGGGGTGACAGATTTGTTGCGCCGGTTGAATCAGATTATTCTGGATGCGCGGGCTGCTGATTTAGCCGCTGATAGCGTACCAGAAGCTTGGCACCCTTTGCGTGGGGGCCCAGCAGCGCGCGCGGGTGATACACAGCTTGCATCCGAAGAAACTGCCTTTGGCGGGCAAGACTGGATGGATGAGGAAGAGGCAGATGAGCGCTGATCTTTCGGCCTTAGGAGCAGGTGCGGGCATGCAATTACATGCCGCACAGCGAATCGTCATTAAAATCGGTTCTGCCTTGCTCTATGACGAGACAGATGGCGGGGCAAAGCAAGATTGGATGCAGGCACTGGCAGATGATGTGGCCTGGCTCACCAATTTAGGCAAAGAGGTGGTGCTGGTCTCTTCAGGATCGATTGCCCTTGGCCGGCATGTGCTGGGGCTGGGTAAAGGGCGCATCAAACTTGCCGAAAAACAAGCTGCAGCAGCGGCAGGTCAGGTGCAGCTGGTTGAAGCTTGGACAGCGGCTTTGTCGCGCCATGATCTGAAATCAGCGCAAATCCTATTGGCCCCAGATGATACAGAGACGCGGCGGCGGCACCTCAATGCGCGCGATACATTCCAAGCCCTGCTTAGCCTTGGGGTGGTCCCTGTGGTGAATGAGAATGACACCATTACCACCTATGAGATTCGCTTTGGCGATAATGACAGGCTGGCAGCGCGTGTCGCTGCGATGATCTCAGCCGATTTACTGATCCTGCTCTCTGATGTGGATGGTTTATATGATCGTAATCCTCAGCTTTTTGAGGATGCACAACATATTCCAGACATCACCCAGATCACGCCTGATATTCTGGAAATGGGCGGGGCCAGCCATAATGATTTTGCATCAGGCGGGATGGCCACCAAACTGGCTGCTGCGCAAATTGCCACACGTGCTGGTGTGGCCATGTTGATATGTGATGGCCGGCCGCTTCATCCGGTGCGCAATTTGGACGGCAGTGCCAAATCCAGCCTGTTTCATGCCCAGCTTGCACCGCAAGCGGCGCGCAAAAGCTGGATTGCAGGCGCGCTCGATATCAAGGGTCAGGTGCGCTGCGATGCCGGGGCGAGCGCCGCTCTTAAAAAAGGCAAATCACTGTTGCCAATCGGCGTTGTTGAGGTCTCAGGCAGTTTTGAGCGCGGGGATCTGATTGCTATATTGGATTCAGACGGACATGAAATTGCCCGTGGCCTGGCTGGCTATAACGCCAAGGATGCAGCACTTATCAAGCGCCATAAAAGCGATGCGTTCACCAGCCTGATTGGCTATGATGGTAGACCAGAGCTGGTCCATGCCGATGATCTGGTCTTGCTGGGTGATAGCAATTAAGATGTCAGCTTAGCCAAAGCCGGCATAGGATAGATAACCTTTAAAGAAAAAGGAGGCGTTCTGATGGCACTGACACCAGAACAAGCCAAAAATATACTCTCATCTATGACACAAAAGGCCAAATGGGCAGCTGATAGCCTCAATCAGTCCAGTCATGATGCGCGCTGTGCTGCTTTGAGTGCTGCCGCCAAAATGCTGATGGCAAAAGCAAGTGACATCGCAGAGGCCAATGCACGCGATGTGAAAGCCGCGAAGGCGAATGGGACCAGCCCTGCCTTTATAGACAGACTCACCCTCAATGATGAGCGAATCGCGGCAATGGCAAAGGGCTTGGACGATATAGCCGCCTTGCCAGACCCGCTGGGTGTGGAACTGGCCAGCTGGGATGTGCCCTCTGGTCTGCATATCACCCGCCAATCTACTGCCCTTGGCGTCATCGGTATCATTTACGAATCACGCCCGAACGTGACTGTAGATGCTGCAGGCTTATGTATCAAATCTGGCAATGCGGCGTTGCTGCGTGGCGGCTCTGATTCCTTTCACACAAGCCAGCTGCTGGCCGAGATTATGCGCAGCGGCCTGGTGCAAGCTGGCCTGCCAGCTGATGCGGTTCAGATTATGCCAGAGGTTGATCGCGCACTTGTCGGAGCAATGCTGGCCGCGGTTGGTGAGATCGATGTGATCGTCCCGCGTGGCGGCAAATCGCTTGTCGGGCGGGTGCAGGATGAAGCGCGCGTGCCTGTCTTTGCTCATTTAGAAGGTATTTGTCACAGCTATGTCGCCAAAGGGGCTAAAGCAGAGGATGCCGCGCGCATTGTGGTGAATGCTAAAATGCGCCGCACTGGCATTTGTGGGGCAACTGAGACCTTGTTGATTGACACGGATATTGCCGCAACGCATCTGCCGGTGATCGCAGCCGCACTCGAAGAGGCGGGATGTGCCTTAAAAGGAGATGCCGCCGCCAAGGCTATTTGGCCTAATATGGAAGCCGCGAGCGCAGAAGATTGGGCAACAGAATATTTGGCCCCGATTTTATCAGTGCGCATTGTAGATGGGCTGGATGAGGCCGTCCATCACATCAAAACCTATGGCTCTGGTCATACAGAAGCGGTGATCACACAAGATGACGAAATCATTACTGGTTTTCTGAACCAGGTTGATTCGGCTATTGTGATGGCGAATGCCTCCACCCAATTTGCAGATGGGGGCGAATTTGCTATGGGCGCGGAAATTGGGATTGCCACAGGGAAAATGCATGCCAGAGGACCTGTAGGTGCAGCCCAGCTGACCAGCTTCAAATATGTGGTCAGAGGCACTGGCCAGACACGGCCATAATCACATATGGGCCCGCTGAGCGACATCATACCCTATAGCCGAGACAGGCGTTCATTGCGCATTGGCTTGATGGGCGGGTCGTTCAACCCTGCGCATATCGGGCATTTGGAAATGGCAAAGCTGGCACGATCGGCCGCCAGGCTTGATCAGCTGATCTGGCTTGTCAGCCCACAAAACCCATTGAAATCATCGGATGGGATGGGGTCTTTTGAAGAGCGGTTTGGCGCTGCACAAAAACTAGCAGCCCCTTATCACTGGCTCTTCGTTAGCCGCTATGAACAGGGGTTGAGTTCAGCCAGCCAGCACGGCGCCTCAACCATCCATACGCTGGTTCAACTGCGCACGCAATTTGCGCGCACCCAATTCATCTGGGTCATGGGCGCAGATAATCTGATGCAATTTCCACAATGGCTGGCGCCGAGCGATATTGTCAAAACCATTGATATCCTGGTGCTGGACAGACCAGGCTATAGCTATCAGGCCTTGTCTGGTCAGGGGCGTGCACTGATGGGTCGGCGGGTGCACCCCGCACGCCTTGGGCGCACAAATACACCCTCCTGGTCTTTTGTTTTTGGGCCGCGTTTCACTCAGTCTGGCACAGCCTTGCGTGCAGCTGGGCGTGGTCTTTAACTCAGAGCAGAGGCTTTTAATCTGTTATCCAGTGTAATCTGTTGTCCAGTGTAATCTATTGTCCAGTGTAATCTATTGTCCGGTGCTTTTGGGTGCTGGGGTGCGATAAAAGCCGGTGATTGTCACCCGCTTAAAAATCTCGTATGATAGATTATCAGGGTTTTCGACAGAGCGTTTATTAAGGAGAGCGACCATACAACCCATCAAGCCGCAGCTGACGCCCGAACAGGTCCGTGATCTGGTGCTGCAATCTTTAGAAGATGATAAGGGCCAAGATATTCTGACAATCCCCCTTCATGGTAAATCAGCCATGGCTGATTATATGGTTATCGCCTCTGGTACATCCACGCGCCAGGTGGCCGCTATGGCTGAGAAGCTTGAATTCAAGCTGAAGCAAGCGGGCATTGGTGTGTTTGGCAAAGAAGGGGCACGTCAGGCAGATTGGGTGTTACTGGATACAGCAGATGTGATCGTGCATCTCTTCCGGCCAGAAGTGCGCGAGTTCTATGCATTAGAGCGGATGTGGCAGGTGCCAAATGAAGCAGATACACCGGCAGCTACACCTGAATTTGCCTAATAGGCACCTCTTCCACAGATGAAACTTACCCTCCTTGCCATCGGGAAGTTAAAAAACGGCCCGGAACACAGCCTTGTTGAACGCTATATCCAGCGTCTACCACATTCAGGTGGGGTGGTTGAGTTTGATTCGCGTAAAGGCGATGCCCTTTCAAAACAGGTAGATGAACAGCGTTTTTTCACCCAGTTTATGTCTGATAAAGCCAGTGCTGGTGCCAAGCTGGTTTTGCTGGATAAGACAGGCCGCGATATAGCCTCTGAGGGTCTTGCAGAGTTGATAGGCAATTGGCGAGATGAAGGTATTCCGCAATGTTGCTTTGCAATTGGCGGCGCAGACGGTCATCTGCCTGAATTGCGGCGCAGGGCTGATCGCGTAATCTCGTTCGGAAAGGCTGTCTGGCCGCATAAATTATGTCGGGTGATGCTGGCTGAACAGCTCTATCGGGCTGAGATGATTCGTATCGGTCATCCCTATCATGAAGGTCACTAACATCTAGTCAAAACAATGCGGCGGATTGGTAAATTGCCTTTAGAGGCCAAGTTTGGCAGATTACCGCTTTCTATCTTTAATGTCAGAAGATGTAGGTGCAGATGGCAAAACAAAAACCTGTAGTTCTGTGTATCATGGATGGTTGGGGATACCGGCCTGATACGGCACATAATGCCGTAGCGCAGGCCAATACACCGCATGTCGACGCGCTGATGGCAAAAGGACCATATTGTTTCTTAGAAGCATCTGAAGAAGCGGTGGGATTACCCATCGGCCAGCCTGGTAATTCAGAGGTTGGGCATATGACCATTGGGTCAGGGCGCATTATTTTACAAGATTTACCGCGCATCACGCAGGCCCTCTCAGGTGATTTTTTAAATCAATCTGATGAAATGGCTGGATTTATTGCTCAATTAAAGAAAACAGGTGGGCGGGCGCATCTGTTGGGGCTCTGCTCAAATGGCGGTGTGCATGCGCATTTAGACCATATTATTGCCTTAGCCAATCATCTCGCCTCAGCCGGCCTTGAGGTGATGTTGCATGTGATAACCGATGGGCGCGATACACTGCCACAGGCCGCACAAGAACAATTGCGTGATCTGCACGAAAGGCTCGCCAAAACAGTGGTGATCGCCTCTGTTTGCGGCCGGTATTTTGCAATGGATCGCGACAGCCGCTGGGCGCGTACTGGCCAGTTTTTTGATCTCATCACCAAAGGGGAGGCCGCAGATCACGCTGCCTCTCTGAGTGAGGCGATAGAGAACCGCTATGCAGCAGGTGAAACAGATGAGTTTCTCAGTGCCAGCATTTTGCCTGGCCATCAGAATATCACGGCTGAAGATGGCGTGTTGATGGCCAATTTCCGCGTAGATAGAGCACGCCAGATTATGGCGGCGCTATTTGATAATGGTGCCACTGGATGTGCGCTAGAGGGTTTTGAGGCGCCTGCATGTGGATTATTAATGGCACCTTTGGCCAATCATCTGGATGATGAATTACCTGTTCTATTTGGTGCGCCTGATCTCTCTGGCGGGTTTGGTGAGCTGGTGAGCGCAGCTGGCCTGCGCCAACTTCGGCTGGCAGAAACAGAAAAATATCCGCATGTCACCTTCTTCTTTAATGGAGGCGTGGAAACCCCGTTTGAAGGAGAGGATCGCCAGATGGTGCCATCGCCAAAGGTGGCCACCTATGATTTGGCACCTGAGATGAGCGCAAGAGAAGTATTGGCGATTGCTGTAAATGCGGTTCAGACAGCCTCTCATGAGGTCATTATCGTCAATTTTGCCAATCCAGATATGGTTGGCCATTGCGGTGATTTAAATGCCGCTATCAAGGCGGTTGAAACCGTCGATGCGGCGGTTGGCCAATTATCTGACGCTGTATTGCGCGCTGGCGGTGCCATGTTGGTCACAGCAGATCATGGTAATTGCGAGACCATGTGGGATGAGGCAGCCGCCTCACCACATACTGCACACACCACTGTCAAGGTGGTATGCATGCTTGTTGGCGGCCCTGAAAACATCACCTTGCGTGATGGCGGTCTGGCAGATTTAGCGCCGTCCTTACTCGCCCTTCTGGGGCTTGATCCATCGCATCAAATGACTGGTAAAAGCTTGCTAATTACCAGCTAGATAGGCAGAGTAAGATGGCACGGGGAAAGATTGAATTTAGGCCAGCAAATGCCCTGCAAATGTATGGTTAATGCGTGTTATACCAAGCTTATGGCTTTATGCTTGGCGCGGTATGATAGGTAAGTATGATAAAGGATGCGTGATATGATGCACTTCACACCCATGCGGTCTGTTCTGGCCAAATCTGCTGGCTTTATTGCGCTGGCTATTTTGATCGGTATCAATCTGCCGAGCCATACAACAGCACAATCCAACAATACCGAAGAAACTTACCGCCAATTATCGCTTTTTGGTGATGTGTTTCAGCGTGTGCGGGCGGGCTATGTTGATGAAATTGAAGATAAGGAGCTGGTCGAAGCAGCGATTAACGGCATGCTGACCTCACTTGATCCCCATAGCTCTTATTTGCCTGATGATAGTTTTAAGAAAATGCAGGTGCAGACCAGCGGCAAATTTGGTGGGCTTGGCATTGAAGTCACCATGCAAGATGGGTTTGTTAAAGTCGTCTCTCCGATTGATGACACACCAGCTGCGCGGGCCGAAATGCAGCCTGGTGATTTTATCATCGCCGTGAATGGCGAGACGGTGCTTGGGATGACACTGCAAGAGGCGGTGGATCAGCTACGTGGCCCTATTGGATCAGAAGTTGTGATTACAGTTCAACGCGGCCAGCAAGAACCTTTTGATCTGACCATTATACGTGATGAGATCAAAATCCGGTCTGTGCGATTTGAGCTCTATGAAGATGTTGGCTATATCCGCCTCACCACTTTTTCAGAACAGACAAGCCCGGGGCTGGCTGATGCTGTCTCATCTCTGTCAGAAGAAGCCGGCGAGAATTTGAAAGGGCTGGTGCTGGATTTACGCAATAATCCTGGCGGCTTGCTCTCAGAAGCGGTTAAGGTCTCTGATGCCTTTTTAGAAGAAGGTGAAATTGTATCAACGCGGGGCCGTGCAGCAGATGATATTTCACATGCCTATGCCCGCCCTGGGGATATCTCAAATGGGTTGCCATTGGTGGTATTGATCAATTCAGGGTCTGCTTCTGCATCTGAGATTGTGGCTGGCGCATTGCAGGATCATGACCGCGCGATTGTGATGGGTAATCGCTCATTTGGTAAAGGCTCTGTTCAGTCTATTGTACCGCTGCCAGGACATGGGGCTATGAGGCTGACCACCGCGCGTTATTACACCCCCTCTGGTATCTCTATTCAGGCCAAAGGCATCACCCCTGATATTGAGGTAGAGCTGGCACGGATTGAAAAGCTGGAAGGCGGACCTGTGCGTGAAGAAGATTTACGCGGGGCGCTTGATTCAGATAATGGCAGCTCAACAGAGGCGGGCGACGAGGCATTTGACCAGTCCAAGGTGGATTATCAGCTGGCCCGGGCCATTGATCTGATTCGCGGGTTTAGTGTATTTCAAAAACTCTCAATGAATTAATGATCCCTGAGAAGCGTATTTAATATGTCTGTTTTACTTCCTCTCAAAGAGCGTCCCTACCGGCCTTGTGTAGGTATTATGCTGATCAATCAGGATAACCGCATTTTCGCAGGTCAGCGCATTGATACCAAGCTGGAAGCCTGGCAAATGCCACAAGGCGGCATTGACGAAGGTGAAACGCCCCTAGAGGCAGCCTTTCGGGAAATGAAAGAAGAGACCGGAACAGATAAAGCGCGGTTACTGGCAGAGCATTCTGACTGGCTGGATTATGATATCCCGCAACCGCTGGCTGACAAACTCTGGGATGGTGCCTTTCGCGGCCAGACCCAGAAATGGATCGCCATGCGCTTTACCGGCTCAGATGCCGATATTAATATCGCAACCGAACATCCTGAATTTAATCAGTGGCGCTGGGTAGACCCTGAAAAGCTGGTCCAGATGGCTGTGCCGTTTAAACAGCCTGTTTATGCCGCCGTGATGGATGAGTTCGCGCCTTTATTATTGACCTCTGTATAAGTAAAACATGCTGATAAAACAGCAAAAATAAAAGCCGCCTTTTTAAAAGGCGGCTTTCTTTATCAGATGCTCTTAAACAGATTAGAGCGCGTCAGCAACCGCATTCAGAAAATCAGCGTCTGCATCGCTTGCGTTTTCTGCACGCGCGCGCAAGCTAGCCTGATCGGCCTGATCCAGGCTCTCAGCACGCTCTGCAAGAACGATGACGCGGCTGTCTGTTACATCTGCAACACCGCCATCGATCATATAACGGGCGCTGACTTTACCAGCTTCATGAATTTCGACCTGACCACGTGACAGGTTTGTCAGCACAGGTGCATGACGTGGCAATACACCCATCAGCCCTTCGCTTGCCGGCAAAACCACCATTTCAACATCTGTTGAAACTAGGGTGCGGGCCGGTGTGACCAGTTCCAGTCTTGTTGTCTCTGCCATATGCTTATCCTGCTCTTTACACGGTGCTGGATGGACATTATCGGCAGGCAGAAATCAACACTCTGCCTGCTGGATATTGTGTGTCAGTCTTAGGCGGCTTCGCTTGCGATCTTCTTGCCTTTTTCAATCGCTTCATCAATGGTACCAACCATATAGAAAGCGGCTTCTGGCAGATCATCATACTCACCATCAACAATGCCTTTAAAGCCTTTGATGGTTTCTTCCAAGCTCACCAGAACACCTGGGGTGCCAGTGAAGACTTCTGCCACATGGAATGGCTGTGACAAGAAGCGCTGCATTTTACGGGCACGGGCCACGACCAGCTTATCTTCTTCTGACAATTCATCCATACCCAAAATGGCGATGATATCTTGAAGTGACTTATATTGCTGAAGCACTTCTTGAACACGGCGGGCAGTCTCGTAATGCTCATCACCCACAACACGTGGATCCAGCACACGAGAGGTTGAATCCAGCGGGTCAACCGCAGGATAAATACCCAATTCAGCAATCTGGCGAGACAGAACAGTTGTCGCATCCAGGTGCGCAAATGAGGTGGCTGGTGCTGGGTCAGTCAAGTCATCAGCAGGTACGTAAATCGCCTGAACAGAGGTAATAGACCCTTTGTTGGTTGATGTAATACGTTCCTGGAGCGCACCCATATCAGTGGCCAATGTTGGCTGATAACCCACCGCTGACGGGATACGACCCAGCAGCGCTGATACTTCAGAACCAGCTTGTGTGAAACGGAAAATGTTATCAACAAAGAGCAGCACGTCCTGGCCTTCTTCATCACGGAAATATTCCGCCAAAGTCAGACCGGTCAGGGCCACACGTGCACGTGCACCCGGAGGCTCGTTCATCTGGCCATAAACCAGGGCTGCTTTTGAGCCTTCGCCATCTGGGTTGATAACGCCTGATTCTACCATTTCATGATAGAGGTCATTACCTTCGCGTGTACGCTCACCCACACCTGCGAAAACAGAATAACCACCATGGGCTTTCGCCACATTGTTAATCAGTTCCATAATGGTAACGGTTTTACCCACACCCGCACCACCGAACAGGCCAATCTTACCACCCTTTGCATAAGGTGCGAGCAGGTCAATCACCTTAATCCCGGTCACCAGAATTTCAGCTTCGGTTGACTGGTCTACATATTCAGGTGCTGGACGGTGAATTGGATAAGATTTAGCGGCTTTCACCGGCTCGCGCTCATCCACAGGCTCACCAACTACGTTCAGGATACGACCCAGTGTTTCTGGACCAACAGGAACAGTAATCGCATCGCCTGTATCTTTTGCTTCCATACCGCGAACCAGACCTTCGGTTGAGTCCATCGCAATGGTACGAACGGTTGATTCACCAAGGTGCTGGGCAACTTCCAGAACCAGACGTTGGCCGCCATTATCGACTTCCAGCGCGTTCAGAATATCAGGAATTTTACCGTCGAATTCCACATCGACAACCGCGCCAATGACCTGGCTGATTTTACCGACTGATTGTTCTGCCATAAGACTATACTCCGGCTATGGGTTCGTGATCCTACAGGGCTTCCGCACCAGAGATGATTTCAATCAGCTCTTTGGTGATGTTTGCCTGACGGGTTCGGTTATAAACAAGGGTCAGACGATCGATCATATCGCCTGCATTACGGGTAGCGTTATCCATCGCTGTCATCCGGGCAGCTAATTCTGCCGCAGAGGATTCAAGCAGCGCTGAAAACAGCTGGGTTGAGATATTGCGTGGCAACAAAGCAGCCAGCAATTCAGCTTCATCTGGCTCATACTCATAGACAGCACCATTTGCTGTATCCTCAGATGTATCGGCACCAGCCTCAACTTCTGCTGGGATCAGCATCTTATGGGTTACGGTCTGTGTAATCGCATTCACAAAGCGGTTATAAAGCATCGAGGCCGCATCAAAATGACCAGCTTCGAAACCATCAATGATTTTGCCTGCAATTTCTGCTGCATCGCCAAAAGCCACTGAAGAGCCCTGAACACCATCAATCCGGTTGAACAGCTTGCCTTCAATTTCTGAAGCCAGCGCATCACCAGATTTACGGCCTACAATATAGACCACAACCTTTTTGCCAGCGTCTTCAAGCTGGGCAATATGCTCGCGTGCTTCGCGGGTGATAGAGCCGTTAAAGCCGCCACACAAGCCGCGATCAGCTGAGATAATCACCAGCAGATGGGCCGCGACATCGGCGCGCCCCACCAGAAGTGGGTTGGCTGAGCTTGCATCTGCCTTGGCTGCCAAACCTGCAATGACCGCCTGCATCTGGGATGCATAAGGGCGCGCAGATTCAGCCGCTTCTTGAGCCCGGCGCAGCTTAGCTGCAGCGACCATCTTCATCGCAGAGGTAATCTTCTGCGTAGATTTGACGCTGTTAATCCGGGTTTTGAGGTCCTTCAAATTAGGCATTGCGTTAAAACCTCAGACTTATGCAAAGCTCTTGGCGAAAGCTTCAATCGCATCACGCAGCTTGGCTTCGGTATCGTCCGAAATCTTCTGCTCGTCGCGAATAGTGGCCAAGATGCTGGCACCACTGCCACGCAGCGCGTCCAGCAGGCCTGATTCAAAGCGGCCAATATCAGCCAGGGCGATATCGTCCAGATAGCCTTTCACACCAGCGAAAATCACAGCCACCTGCTCTTCAACAGACATTGGTGAATATTGCGGTTGCTTGAGCAGTTCGGTTAGACGTGCGCCACGTTCCAGCAATTTACGGGTTGAGGCATCCATATCTGACGCGAACTGGGCAAACGCTGCCATTTCACGATATTGTGCCAGTTCCAGCTTGATAGAGCCGGCGACCTGTTTCATCGCTTTAATCTGTGCAGCAGAGCCTACACGCGATACTGACAGACCGACATTCACCGCTGGGCGAATACCTTTATAGAACAGGTCTGTTTCTAAGAAGATCTGACCATCTGTAATCGAAATCACGTTGGTTGGGATATAGGCTGACACGTCGCCTGCCTGTGTTTCAATCACCGGCAGCGCGGTCAGTGAGCCTGAACCATTATCCGCATTCAGCTTAGCTGCGCGTTCCAGCAGGCGTGAGTGCAGATAGAATACATCACCTGGGTAGGCTTCGCGGCCTGGCGGGCGACGCAGCAACAATGACATCTGACGATAGGCCACAGCCTGCTTTGACAAATCATCATATACGACCAGCGCATGCATGCCGTTATCACGGAAATATTCACCCATCGCAGCGGCCGTATAAGGTGCCAAGAACTGCATTGGTGCAGGGTCTGATGCAGTCGCGGCGACAACGATGGAATATTCCAGCGCGCCATTTTCTTCGAGTGTCCGCACAATCTGTGCCACAGTTGAGCGCTTCTGGCCAACCGCAACATAAATACAGAACAGCTTCTTTGCATCATCATCGCCAGCGGCTTCATTCACCGCTTTCTGGTTGATGAAGGTATCAATCGCAATCGCGGTCTTACCTGTCTGACGGTCACCAATAATCAATTCACGCTGGCCACGACCAACTGGGATCAGGCTGTCAATCGCCTTCAGGCCAGTCTGCATTGGCTCATGCACAGATTGACGTGGCATAATGCCAGGTGCTTTGACCTCAACACGTGTACGGTTGACATCTTCGAGCGGGCCTTTGCCATCAATCGGGTTGCCCAGCGCGTCCACAACGCGGCCAAGCAGACCCTTACCAACAGGCGCATCCACAATTGAGGCTGTACGACGTACAACATCGCCTTCATGGATAGAACGGTCATCACCGAAAACCACGACACCGACATTATCAGTCTCAAGGTTCAGGGCCATACCCTTTACACCACTATCGAATTCAACCAGCTCGCCTGCCTGAACCTGGTCCAGACCATAGACACGGGCAATACCATCACCAACAGAGAGCACACGGCCCACTTCGGCGACTTCTGCCTCATTACCAAAATTGGAAATCTGATCTTTGAGAATTGCTGAAATTTCAGCTGCCCGGATATCCATTACGCCACACCCTTCATTGCCATTTCAAGGCGGTTGAGTTTGGTTTTAATTGATGTATCGAACATTTTAGAGCCGATACGCACCACAAGCCCGCCAATCAATGACGGGTCAACCTTCATAGTCAGTGCCACATCATCGGCACCGGCCAGAGAGGCCACTGTTTTTTCGACCAATGCCTGACGCTCTTTATCAAGCGCAACAGCAGAGGTGACCTCGGCAGAGACCTGACCAGCCGCCGCAGCGACCATCGCATCATAAGCCGAAATGATGTTTGAAAGGGCAAACAGGCGACCATTATCAGCAACTGCGCCGATAAATTTGCGGGTCAGCTCCTGTGCACCTGCCTTTTCCAATATGGCATTAAGCGCCTTGGCTTGCTCATCGCGTGCATAAACAGGTGAGGAAATCACCGACTTCAATTCTGCATTTTCAGAAATGAGGGTTTGCAAAGCCGCGAGATCAGCCTGAACAGCCTGTGTGAGACCTGCCTCACTTGCCAGGTCATGCAGTGCACCTGCATAACGACCGGCCAGACCTTTTGCATATGAACCAGACATATTCTGCTCTTCAAAAAAACCATTATACGGGGATCGGCAGACGGTGTTGATACAAGACCAATCAAAGCGCCCTAATCCCAATCTGCGGACGTGCTATCACAGCACAGGCGATAAGGCAAGTTTATCAGGCCAGAAAATCGATGAATTTGGACCTGATTTACCCTGCCTCTGACAAAAGGCCGCAGGTCTGTCGCTGTTCTGGGGCTATCGGCTGGCTTTTTTAAAAGAAATGATAAGGATCTACATCAATTGTCAGATGGACAGTGGCTGGCATTTTCACCTGTGCTAACCAGTCTGAAACAATCTGCTGGAGCGCAACAGCACGCGCCGAGATAATCAAAAAACGTACCCTGTGGCGGCCTCTTATCATCGCAATCGGCGCAACAGCGGGGCCATAAATTTGGGTTTGTTCAAAATGCGGGCGTGTTGCCTGCAAGGCTTCGCATACCGCGCTCAGCTTAGCCGAATCACTGGCGGTGAGGATCAAAGCCACCATTTTACCAAAGGGCGGCATCGCCGCTTTTTCACGTTCTTGCGATTCCAATGCCAGAAACCGATCGCGATCACCCTGACAAAGCGCCTCTAAAACCGGATGGTCAGGCTGGCTAGTCTGAATCAGAGCCAGACCACGGCGTGGTTTGCCCCTCTCATCGACGCCCAGCTTTGATTTATCACGTCCAGCGCGGCCAGCCACCTGAATCAACATCTGATATGTCCGCTCACAGGCTCTGAAATCGCCGCCAAACAGGCCAATATCTGCATCCACCACACCCACAAAAGTCAACGCCGGGAAATGATGGCCTTTGGCAGCCAGCTGGGTGCCTATCAATATATCGATCTCGCCTGCCATCATCTGGCCCATCAGGCGTTGTGCCTGCTCTTTGCTGGCGAGGATATCGCTGGACATCAGGCCAAGCCGGGCTTCTGGAAATAGCAACGCCACCTCATCAGCCAGCCGCTCAACACCTGGTCCGACCAGCTGCAGACTATCCTCTGCCCCACAGGCGGCACAATCCAGTGTCAAAATTTCGGCATGACCGCATTGATGGCATCTCATCTTGCCAGCCAAGCGGTGGGTCACCAACAGCGAATCACATTGCACGCAGCTGCGCCGCGCGCCACAGTCACCGCAAACCGCCATCGGTGCATAGCCTCGGCGATTGAGATATAACAAGCTCTGCTCACCGCGTATGAGACGGTCAGCCAAAGCTTCCTGAATCGCAGGTGAGAGCCATTTATTCGGCTTGATTTCAGGTGAGGTTGAATCTGGTGATGCTGGCGCAAAATCGCGTTTTTTACGCCGCATATCAACCAGCTGAATATCAGGCAGATCAGCAGCCCCATACCGTCCGGGTAATTGCCAGTGGCTATAGCGGGCTTGTTTCTGATTGACCCAGCTTTCCAAAGAAGGGGTCGCGCTGGCCAGCAAAACCGGTGCATTTTCCACCGAACCTCGCAAAACCGCCATATCCCGTGCCTGATAAATCAGACCATCTTCTTGTTTGAAGCTGGCATCATGTTCTTCATCCACCACAATCAAACCCAAAGCCGCAAAAGGCAGAAACAGCGCAGAGCGTGCACCCACCACCACCATCGGCACGCCTGACAGGGCGGCTTGCCAAATCTGATGACGGCGGGCAGGGCTAACTGAACTATGCCAGATTTGAGGGTCTTGTCCGAACCAGCGCTGAAAGCGTTTCAGCCAGCCATCGGTGAGGGCAATTTCAGGCAGGAGAATCACCACCTGCTTGCCTGACTGCGCGGTTCTGCGCACCAGATCAAGATAGGTTTCTGTCTTGCCAGAACCGGTAACCCCATCGAGCAAATGAACCTGAAAATGATCTAAAGTCTGAGATATACCCTCTACCACCTGGCGCTGATCATCTGATAGGACCAGCTGGTCAGTGCGCATATCAGCTGTTTTTGGCAAGGCCGGCTGGCGCGGTACCGCATAGCTAGAGAGCTGGCCCGCATCTACCATCGCTTTTATCAGGCTGGTGCTGGCCCCCGTCTCTCGTGCCAGATCGCTCTGGCCCATTGGCGGCAAATCAGCCATCGCCTGAATAAGCTTTTTGCGGGCCGGGCTGAGTTTTTCGTCGATAAGAGACCCGCGCTCCTCTGGCAGGCACACAAGCCGGCGCATAGCAGGCGAGTCCATATATTGACCATTGGCCAAAAGAGCCCGTAAAACCGACCCGTAAGCCGTAAGAGTCCAGCCTGTCATTTTATCCAGAAACCGCAACACGCCATCTGGCATGGGCGGCAAATCATATCGTCTGATAGCAGCTTTTAACTTATCTGGTGCAACATCACTCTGGTCGAGCAGGTCAAGCACAAGCCCAGCCATGGTGCGTTTGCCGACAGGGACTTCAATCAGCATGCCTTTGGTAGGGGCCCAATGAGCCGGACAGATATAATCATAGGCGATTTGCTGTCTGCTAAAGGCAAGAGGAACGGCCACCCGAATCAGCACCCTATCTGCATTATCTTCGAACATGGCAGAAGAGTCGGCTGATTTGGATGATGAAGATTGTATCGGCATATTCTGTTTTGCGGGTTGCGTTGCCATGTCCCGACTGTAAACTAGCAAGCAAAGACTGCCTAGTCGCAACTGATGCATAAACGGCCCGTAATACGCCGCATCATAGGTTGTAATGGCACAAAAATAGGATTTGAGACCATGAAGATTTTTTTGGATACCGCAGATATTGACGAGATTCGCAGCTTTGTTGAAACAGGCATGGTTGATGGTGTGACCACCAACCCATCGCTGATTGCCAAATCAGGGCGTAATATGGGCGAAGCCATTTCAGAAATCTGCGAATTGGTAGATGGTCCGGTCAGCGCGGAAGTAACAGCCACTGATATTGAGGGCATGTTGGCAGAAGGCACCTATCTGGCAGGCTTGGCTGATAATGTGGTGGTGAAACTACCGCTGACACGCGATGGGCTGGTGGTCTGCCGGCTTTTAAGTGAACGCAATATCGACACCAATGTGACGTTATGTTTTTCAGCCCCTCAGGCCCTGCTGGCAGCCAAGGCAGGGGCCAGCTTTATTTCGCCTTTTGTTGGCAGGCTCGATGATTTGGGCGGTGATGGTATGCAGCTTATCGCCGATATTATCACCCTTTATGATCACTATGGGTTTGATACAGAAGTGCTGGTCGCTTCAGTGCGCGGCCCGCAACATGTGGCCGATGCCGCCCAATTGGGCGCAGATGTGGTCACCATTCCGCCAAAAGTGCTGATGCAGATGTATCAGCATCCGCTGACAGATAAAGGGCTTGCTGCCTTTCTGGCAGATTGGGAGAAGACAGGTCAGTCTATTTTATAAATGAGCCTTAAGGGGCCTCTATCTAAAGGCCCCTTTTTCTTACACAAGAAAGGGCTTTTATATGACCAAACAGACAGAAATATTTGATCAGCAAAAGATGACTGCCTTTTTGCAGGCGAATCCCGATTTTCTGCGCGATTTTCTGATGCAACATCCAGAATGGCTGAGCCGTTCTGCAGATGCTGGCAATCTGCCAGTCGCCGATGACCTGCCCAAGGGCGATAATATCGTGGATTTAACACAGCATATCGCGGTACGTGCACGTGCTGAGGCGCGTAAATTACAGGCCACAAACCAGAGCCTGCTCGATTTAGCAGCAACCAACATGCTGCATTGGCATCAATTACATCATGCCACGCTGGGTTTTCTGGCCTGTCTTGATTTGGTCAGTTTTGCCCAAATGATCGATGAAGAATTGCCGGTGATTTTCGGCTTAAGCGGGGCGCGGCTGATCATGCCAGAAGAAACCGCTTTGCCGCAGGCAGAAGAGCTGGGTTTTCTGGTCTTACCAGAGGCGCAAATTGCAGCGCTGCTGGAGGCAAAATCCATCTATCTGGGTCCGAATCACAAACAAATTGAGCTATTTAACACGCCTGCTGCCTCAATGGCGGTAGTCGCGCTGCCTGATCAGCTGCCTGCCCCTATTGCAGGTTCAGCCTTGCTGCTTGGCGGGCGGAATGCTGAACATTTCCACCCAGAACAAGGTCAGACCCTTTTAACCTATCTGGCTGAAATTGCCGGTGTTTGCCTATTGGCGCGTCTTGAGGGCTAAATGACGCAAGAGCTGGGCGACGTTTTGCAACGCTGGGAAGAATGGCTGCGTCTCGAAAAGCGCTATTCAGATCACACGCTTGATGCCTATAGCCGTGATTTTGAAGATTATCGCGCTATGCAGGCCAAGCAAGGCCTGCCCCTACTGCCCCCTGATCGGCAGGGGTTTCGTAGCTGGCTTGCTGATATGCAGGCGCGCGGCTTATCGAAATCATCTGTGGCACGGCGTGTATCCAGCGTCCGGAATTTCTATAATTTCGGGACACGTCACCATTTTTTTACCCTAGATGATATCAGCTGGATGAAGGCCCCGAAACTGGCCCGCACATTGCCCAGCACGCTCACACAAGATGACGCACAGCTGATGCTTGATTGTCTGCAAACTCAAAATCGCCCTGACTGGGAAAAGAAACGCGATCTGGCTATTTTGATGCTGATGTATGGGGCGGGCTTGCGCCTATCTGAAGCGCTGAGCCTGAAGGCCAGTGATTTACCGCTCGGTCCCTGGCTAGAGATCACCGGAAAAGGCCAGAAAACACGCGCAGTACCTATTTTAGCGATTCTGCAGGAAGCTGTAGCCACAGCGCGGGCCAGCTGTCCGTTTCAGCCGCAAGGGGATCAGCCGCTCTTTTGCTCTTCAAGAGGTGGTCCTTATGGGCCGCGTGCGGTGCAGCGGATGGTCGAGAAATTGCGCCTAGCCGCCGGCCTGCCAGCCAGAACCACCCCGCATAGCCTGCGTCATGCTTTTGCGACACATTTGCTCGAAGGTGGCGGTGATTTGCGGTCTATTCAGCAATTATTGGGCCATGCCAGCCTGTCCACTACCCAGCGTTATACGCATCTGGATCAGGCCAAGCTGCGCGCGATTTATCAGGAAACACACCCACGTGCGACGTAAAAAAGGCGGTCCTTTTTGCAAGCACCGCCTTTATGATTTTCAATTTTCAAGCCTGATAGCCAATCAGATGTGAATCGCCTGTTTATCAACAGCAAGGGCTGCTTCTTTGACGGCCTCATTGGTGGTTGGGTGGCCATGACAGGTTCTGGCAATATCCTCAGCAGACGCACCAAAGCTCATCGCGGTGGCCACTTCATGGATCAACGTGCCGGCATCATGTCCGATGATATGGGCGCCCAGCACCTTATCTGTTTGCGCATCCGCCAGAATTTTCACAAATCCTTCTGTATGGCCAGTGGCTTTGGCCCGGCTGTTGGCCAGAAACGGGAAAACACCCTTTTTATAGGCCACGCCTTGTTCTTTGAGCTTATCCTCTGTCGCACCTAAGGTGGCGATTTCAGGGGATGTATACACAATGCCTGGCACCAGATCATAATCCACATGACCTGCCATGCCAGCCATGATTTCGACCGCTGCCACCCCGTCTTCTTCTGCTTTATGGGCCAGCATCGGGCCTTCGATCACATCACCAATGGCATAAAGGCCCGGGATATTGGTTTCAAAATCTTCATCTACCTTGATCTGGCCACGCTGGGTTAATTCAACGCCTAACTCTTGCAAGCCTAAATTATCGGTAAATGGCCGGCGACCAACTGCTACCAGCGCGATATCACAGCTGATGGTCTCTGCCTTGCCATCTGTTTCAACAGACAGGCTGACCCCTTTTGCGGTTGTTTTGGCGCCTGTGACGGCGGTACCCAGACGGAAGCTCAACCCTTGCTTTTCCAGCATGGATTTGAATTTGGATGCCACATCTGAATCCATGCCAGGCAGGATGCGCGGCAGATATTCCACCACCTCAACCTCAGTGCCCAAACGTGCCCAGACAGTGCCCATCTCAAGGCCAATATAACCTGCCCCGATAACCACCATTTTCTTTGGTAATTTAGGGAGGGCCAGCGCGCCTGTTGAGGAGACGATTTTTTGCTCATCAATCTCGATATTGGGCAGGCTGGCCGGCTCAGAACCTGTGGCAATCAGAATATTATCAGCCTTATAGCTGCCTTTATCCTTGCCCTCAGTGAGGGTAACCTCACCAGTGGCGGTGATTTTCGCAAAACCGGTCAGGCGCTTAACCTTATTTTTGGCAAAGAGCAAATCAATGCCGCCAGTGAGCGAAGACACCACATTATCTTTTTTTGACATCATGGCGTTCAGGTCCAGTTTCACAGAACCTAATGACACGCCTAACTCCGCCAACTCGCCAGATTGGGCAGCGGCAAATTTTTCAGAGGCATGCAGCAAGGCTTTTGACGGGATACAGCCCACATTCAAGCATGTCCCGCCTAATGTTTCGCGCTTGTCCACACAAGCTACTTTCATGCCCAGCTGTGCTGCACGGATAGCCGCTACATAGCCGCCTGGTCCTGCGCCAATCACAATCAAATCAAATTCTTGTCCAGCCATTTTTATCCCTTTTCAAACCTGCGATCTTGCTTGTTTCACGCGGCTTACACATTCAAAAGCAGGCGGCGTGGATCTTCGATCAGCTCTTTGATGCGGACCAGGAAAGACACGGCTTCGCGGCCATCAATGATACGGTGATCATAAGACAAAGCGAGATACATCATCGGCCGAATTTCAATCTTATCACCGACAGCAACAGGGCGTTTCTGGATTTTATGCATGCCCAGAATGCCGCTTTGTGGGGTGTTCAGGATTGGTGTCGACATCAATGAGCCATACACGCCGCCATTTGAGATGGTGAAGGTCCCGCCTGCCATATCAGCTGGCCCCAGCTTGCCATCACGTGCACGCCGGCCAAATTCAGCCACTGTGCCTTCCAGCTGAGAGAGGCTCATATCCTGCGCATCTTTCAAAACTGGAACAACCAGGCCTTGAGGTGTGCCCACAGCCACCCCGATATTATAGAAATTCTTATAGATGATATCAGTGCCATGAATTTCAGCATTCACCGCCGGAAATTCTTTCAACGCCTGAATAGCGGCATTGATGAAAAAGCCCATAAAGCCCAGACGCACACCATGATTCTTTTCAAACTGATCTTTATATTCAGCGCGCAAGGCCATGACCGCGCCCATATCCACCTCGTTAAAAGTGGTCAGCATGGCCGCTGTATTCTGTGCCTCTTTGAGACGCTGAGAAATCACACGGCGCAGACGCGACATCGGCACACGCTCTTCACGCACATCATCTTTGCGCGCGGCTGGCTGGCTCGGCGCTGCTGCACCAGCTGGGCCTGCACTGGCCTTGGCTAAGCCATTGGCGATGGCATTTAACACATCTGCCTTGGTCAGACGGCCATCTTTACCAGTTGCGTTGATTTTCGCCACATCCAGATTATTTTCAGTCACCAGACGGCGCACGGCAGGCGATAAGGTCTGATCAGCTGAACCAGCAGCTGACTGAGCAGCCGGTGCCGCTGTTGGAGCCGGTGTTGGGGCCGGTGTTGGAGCCGGTGTTGAAGCGGGTGTTGAAGCGGGTGTTGGAGCCGCAGGTGCCTCAGCTGGCTTTGCAGCTGCAGGTGCAGCGACCGCCTTATCATCTAAAATCGCCAGAACCGCATCCACAGATACCGTGCTGCCTTCGCTGGCTACAATATCGCTTAAGGTGCCGGCAACAGGGGCTGGCACTTCTAAGGTCACCTTGTCTGTTTCTAATTCCACCACTGGCTCATCAGCCTGTACTGCTTCGCCTGCTTGTTTCATCCAGCGCGCAACGGTGGCTTCAACAACCGATTCGCCCAAAGTAGGTACTTTAATCTCAACGCTCATGTCTGATGTCTCCTTTAGTCAGGATAGGTGCGCTTATTCAGCTGCTGCTTTTTGAGGTTCAAGGCCAAGTGCATCTTGCACAAGCTGGGCCTGTTCACGGGCATGTCTGCTGGCAGAACCTGTTGCAGGTGAGGCTGCCGCAATTCGCCCAGCATAAGAAGGGCGTGATAGCTTAAGCCCGGCTTCTGCCATCGCATCTTCTAGGAAGTCGCGCACAAAGCTCCAGCTGCCCATATTTTTTGGCTCTTCTTGACACCAGATAATCTCTGCCTCTGGTGTTTCTTTGAGGATTTTCGCCATAGTGCGTTTCGGGAAAGGATAAATCTGTTCCAGCCGGACCAGCTTTACATTATCCAGACCTGCCTTTTCGCGCGCATCGAGCAGGTCATAATAGACCTTACCGGTTGAAATCACGACACGGGTGACCTTCTTCTTATCAAATGCCTTGCTGGTATCATCCAAGACACGGTGGAAGCTGGTGCCCGGCCCCATATCGGCAAGTGCAGACACACAGCCCTTATGGCGCAGCAATGATTTAGGGGTCATCACCACCAATGGCTTTCTGAAATCACGATTCAGCTGACGCCGCAAAAGGTGGAAATAATTGGCAGGTGTGGTGACATTGGCCACTTGCATATTATCTTCTGCACAGAGCTGGAGATAACGCTCAAGACGGGCTGAGGAATGTTCCGGACCCTGACCTTCATAGCCATGTGGCAAGAGCAGGACCAGCCCGTTCATGCGCAGCCATTTCGATTCGCCAGATGAAATAAACTGGTCAACCACGACCTGTGCACCATTGGCGAAATCACCAAATTGAGCTTCCCACATCACCAGCGCATTTGGCTCAGCCTGAGCAAAGCCATATTCAAAGCCCATCACTGAGGCTTCTGACAAGGGCGAATCAATCACCTCAAAAGGACCTTGTTCAGCAGACAGGTTGGTGAGCGGCGTATAGCGTTCCTCTGACTCCTGATCCACAAACACAGCATGACGCTGAGAAAAAGTCCCGCGACAGCTATCCTGACCAGACAGGCGCACACGCATGCCATCCATCAGGGTCGCACCAAAAGCCAGATGTTCAGCGGTTGCCCAGTCAATCCCTTCACCTGAAGTGATCGCCTCATCGCGAGCTTTGATAACCCGGGCCAGCTTGCTGTGGATTTTCATCCCCTCTGGGACTGTGGTCATCACCTTGCCGATCGCGCGCAAGCGATCCATCGGCACCGCTGTATCACCGCGGCGATCATCACCAGAGGCGACTTTCAGACCAGACCATTGGCCTTCCAGCCAATCTGCCTTATTTGGCTTATAGCTCGAACCGGCTTCAAATTCATCTGCCAGATAAGCAAGATGTTCATCGACCAGCGCTTGGGCTTTATCGGCGCTCAACACGCCTTCATCAACCAGGCGGCGGGCATAAAGTGCACGTGTTGATGGCTGTGAGCCGATGGTGCGATACATTTGCGGCTGGGTAAAGGATGGCTCATCGCCTTCATTATGGCCAAAGCGACGATAACAAATCACATCCAGAACTACATCGACACCAAAGGTTTGGCGGAATTCTGTGGCAATCCGGCTGGCATGGATAACCGCTTCTGGATCATCTGCATTCACATGGAAAATAGGCGCCATCACCATTTTCGCCACATCGGTCGGATAAGGCGAGGAGCGCGAATAGGCTGGGCTGGTGGTAAAGCCAATCTGGTTATTCACGATGATATGGATTGTGCCGCCTGTGCGATAACCGCGCAAGGCAGAGAAAGCGAAAGTCTCAGCGACCACACCCTGACCCGCAAAAGCAGCATCCCCATGCAGCAGGATGCCAAGCACTTTTTGATAACTCTTATCATCGCGCTGATGTTGCTTGGCGCGCACACGGCCGACCACAACAGGATCGACAATCTCAAGGTGAGATGGGTTGGGCGCAAGCGAGAGGTGAATATGATTATCGTCAAACTGGCGATCTGCTGAGGCACCCATATGATATTTCACATCTCCTGAACCACCTGCTTCTTCCGGATTGGCAGGATTGCCCAGAAATTCTGAGATAATCGCCCGAAAAGGCTTATCCATGACATTATGAAGCACATTCAGACGGCCGCGGTGAGCCATGCCGACCACCACTTCTTCTAGGCCCATCTGGCCACCGCGCTTCAAAATCTGTTCCAAAGCAGGGATCAGCGCTTCGCCGCCATCTAGGCCAAAGCGCTTGGTACCGATATATTTTTTATGCAGAAATTGCTCAAAATTCTCGGCCGCGACCAACTTTTCATATATCGCGAGGTTGCCGCGCTCAGTAAATTCTGTGCGGTTGCCAATGGCTTCGATACGCTCTTGAATCCAGGCTTTTTGTGCTGGATCCTGAATATGCATGAACTCAACACCAATGGTATCGCAATAGGTTTTCCGAAGCCTGTCCAGAATTTCATTCAAGGTTGCGGTTTCAAGACCCAGCACATGATTGATGAAAATCGGCCGGTCATAATCCTCAGGCGTGAAGCCATAGGTCGCCGGGTCCAATTCCGGGTGCAATTCTTTTTGATGCAGATTGAGGGGATCCAGCTTGGCCAGCAAATGGCCTCTGATCCGGTAAGCCCTGATCAGCATAATCGCCCGCAGAGAATCCAGCGTCGCAGAACGGACATCCACCGCATTTAGATCACGGTTTCCGGCAATGCCTTTGGCCACAGCTTTGATAGAGGCATCCGGGTCATGGGCACCGATAACTTGTGAGGCTGGCTTGCCCCAACTTGGGCCTTGTTCTTCAATGGCCGTGATATCATCCAGACTAGCAAACCATTCTGCCCACTCAAGCTCGACAGATGACGGGTTTGCTGACCAGCTGCGGTGTTTTTCGGCAATGAAAGTGGCATTTGCGCCTGAAAGGAAACTCTCATCCATTGGATTGACCCCTGTATTTTCTAGCCTATTGGCCTTTGGCCCTTTTTTAAGTTTCTGGCCTCATCAGGCAAGGCTTTTCAAAAAATCCCTGCCTGATCAGATAGGTTAACGATTATGTTGACAGACCTTAGCCAAAATTGGCAATGGCCTGCTGCACGGCCTGACCCAAGGTGGCCGGCGACTGAGCCATCACATAGCCTGCCGTTTGCATGGCAGCGATCTTGTCTGATGCGGCACCACTGCCACCTGCAACAATTGCCCCTGCATGGCCCATCCGGCGACCTGGCGGTGCTGTCTGGCCGGCGATAAAACCAGCGATCGGCTTTTTCTTGGCATGGGCTGCATAATAGGCTGCTGCCTCTTCTTCTGCAGAGCCGCCAATTTCACCGATCATCACGATGGCTTCTGTTTGATCATCATTCATGAATAGGTCGAGCGCATCAATGAAATTTGTACCATTAACCGGATCGCCGCCAATCCCGATACAAGTTGACTGGCCGAGGCCACTGGCGGTTGTCTGGGCAACCGCTTCATAGGTCAAGGTCCCAGAGCGTGAGACAATACCGACTTTACCAGGCTGGTGAATATGGCCTGGCATGATGCCAATTTTACATTCACCTGGTGTGATCACACCTGGGCAGTTTGGCCCGATAAGGCGGCTGTTTGAGGTGGCCAGCGCAGCTTTGACAGCCACCATATCCAGCACCGGAATACCTTCTGTGATACAGACAATCAGCTCTACCTCAGCAGCAATCGCCTCAAGGATTGAATCCGCAGCAAATGGCGGGGGTACATAAATCACCGACGCATTTGCCCCGGTTTGCGATACCGCTTCTTCAACCGTATCAAACACAGGCAAATCAAGGTGGGTCTGACCACCCTTGCCTGGGGTTACGCCGCCGACCATCTGGGTGCCATAAGCAATCGCCTGTTCAGAATGGAAGGTGCCTTGTGCCCCTGTAAAACCCTGACAGATGACTTTTGTATTTTTATTTACAAGAACTGACATCTTACGCTGCCTCTCCTTTTACAGCGGCAACGATTTTACGTGCCGCATCGCCCAAATCATCAGCTGGGATAATCGCCAGACCTGATTCAGACATCATCTTTTTGCCAAGCTCAACATTGGTGCCTTCCAAACGCACCACCAGCGGTTTGGTCAAAGCCAGTGTCCGAGCCGCGGTAATCACGCCCTCTGCAATAATATCGCAGCGCATAATACCACCAAAAATATTCACCAAAATGCCATCTACATTTTCATCAGAGAGAATAATTTTGAACGCTTCGGTTACTTTCTCTGTTGTAGCGCCGCCGCCGACATCGAGGAAGTTGGCCGGCTCGCCGCCTTCTAATTTGATGATATCCATGGTGGCCATCGCAAGTCCTGCCCCATTTACCATACAGCCGATATTCCCATCCAGCTTGATATAGTTCAGATCAAACTCAGAGGCCTTCACTTCAGCTGGATCTTCTTCTGAGAGATCGCGCAGGCTTAGCACCTCTTTTTGACGGTAGAGCGCGTTTGAATCAAAGCCCATTTTGGCATCGAGCGCGATCAAATCACCAGCCCCTGTTACCACCAGCGGGTTAATTTCCAGCAGCGACGCATCAAGCTCGGTGAAGGCTTTATAAAGCGCCATCAAGAATGGGCCTGCCTGTTTGGCAGTGGCACCAGCCAGACCAAGCGACTTGGCAATACGGCGCACATGATGTGGCTTCATACCCGTTGCAGGTGAAATTGGTGTGGTGATGATTTTTTCAGGGGTGCTGGCTGCAACCTCTTCAATATCCATACCGCCTTCAGTCGATGAGATGACGGTCACCGAATCACTGGCGCGATCGACCAGCATCGAGAGATATAACTCACGCCCGATATCACAGCCTTCTTCGATATAAAGACGCTGGACTTCTTTACCTGCTGGGCCTGTCTGATGTGTCACCAGAATTTTACCCAGCATTTCCTCTGCAGAGGCACGCACCTCGTCTAGTGATTTCACCACTTTGACGCCGCCAGCCTTGCCGCGGCCACCTGCGTGAATCTGGGCTTTCACCACGGTCACGGGACCTGCCAGCTTCTCAGCAGCGGCCACTGCTTCGTCTACGCTAAAGGCAGCATGGCCATTTGGGACATTCACACCAAATTGACCGAGCAACGCTTTTGCCTGATGCTCATGGATATTCATTGAAAAATATTCCCCTTCATTGCTGAAACCGAAAACCGGTTTCAAAAAAAACGCGGGTTATTGAACCCGCGCTACAACTTCATTGAGTGTTTTAACTGCATTTACAGAATGATCAAACATCGCTTGTTCTTCCTCATCCATCGCAATTTCAACCACACGTTCCACGCCATTGGCCCCAATGATAACAGGCACACCTACATACATGCCGTCCAGACCATAGGCACCATCTACATAAGCCGCACATGGCAGCAGACGCTTTTTATCTTTCAGATAGCTGTCTGCCATCACAATGGCAGATGAAGCCGGTGCATAAAAAGCAGAGCCTGTTTTCAGCAAGCCAACAATCTCAGCACCGCCATCACGTGTACGCTGCACAATCTCGGCAATTTTTTCTTCTGTTGACCAGCCCATCTTGATCAGGTCAGGCACTGGGATACCAGCGACAGTTGAATAGCGTGTCAGCGGGACCATGGTATCGCCATGACCACCCAGCACAAAGGCAGTAACATCTTCAACAGACACATCAAATTCTTCGGCAAGGAAATAACGGAAACGTGCTGAATCCAGCACACCCGCCATACCCACAACCTTATTGGCTGGCAGGCCAGAAGCTTGTTGCAACACGCCCACCATCGCATCAAGCGGGTTGGTGATACAAATCACAAAGGCATTCGGACAGTTTTCTTTGATGCCAGCGCCAACCTGTTGCATCACCTTGGTGTTGATGCCGACCAGATCATCGCGGCTCATACCTGGCTTGCGCGGTACGCCTGCGGTCACAATCACCACATCTGAATCTTTTAAATCTGCATAATCATTGGTACCGCGTACCATCGAATCAAACCCTTCAACTGGGCTTGCTTGTGCAATATCGAGTGCTTTGCCTTGCGGGATACCATCTGTGATATCAAACAGAACGATATCGCCCAATTCGCGTAAACCAGCCAAAAGAGCCAATGTACCGCCAATATTACCCGCACCAATCAGTGCAATTTTATTCCGTGCCATGTCCGATTCCTCGTCCTTGAAAGCAGCTTATTTCATTTGAAGTCTGTGGAGTGGATAAGCGCCGAGTTTGAAAATCCCCCGACAATCTGACGCATATCCGACAGTTAGCGCGTTTATTAGCAAAATTTTAGCCATTTTGAAAGAAAAATCACATATTTTAACTGCGATCAAATTGCACCATCTCACCTAATCTTGAGCGGGTCCGCTCAAACTCAAACGCCCATTGATGACCGGTATAAATGGCCGATATATCGGCCTCAGCACTGGCTATCAAAAAACGCCCCCGATCATAAAATGCGTCAATCAGCCACATAAAGCGCCGTGCTTCATTTTGATGGGCATCACCCATGGCTGGCACATTTTTCAACACCAGCCCGGCATAGCGATCAGCAAGCACCAGATAATCACGTGCACCAAGCGGCTGGCCAGAGGCTGGCAGGGCACAGAGCTCTGAGAAATCGGCAAAGGCAATATCGCGCGCCGCTTTGGGGATGCGGATATGCCGACCTGCACTCACCACCTCTTCAGGGGCAATCGGATGATTCTTTGCCAAGGCCAGAAACAACGCATCCAGACGTGTATTTTGGGCTGTTTCACATGGTACCATCCATCCGCGCTCGCCTTCTTGTGTAAGATCAGCCAGAATCCGGCCACGCCAATCCATACCAGGGGCAATTTCACGCACCACACATTTATCCTGAACCAGCTGGATAAAGGGCAGGAACCGGTCTCGATGCAGCCCGTTTAAATAAAGCTGGTCTGGATGCCGATTAGAGGTGGCCACCATCACCAGCCCACGTGCAAATAACGCCTGAAACAAACGCTGGACAATCATCGCATCGGCAATATCACGCACTTCCATTTCATCGAAACATAAGATTCGGCCTTTCGATATCAGGATATCGGCAGCTGCCTCAAACGGGTCTGCGGCGTCATTTTTGCGCGCTTCATCAATGGCGGCATGCGCGGCGACCATGAAATCATGAAAATGCTGACGCTGGCCCATCTCTTTTGGCAGGCATTCGAAAAACAAATTCATCAGCATGGTTTTGCCACGCCCGACCCCACCATAGAGATAATAACCTTGCGGGGTGGCATGCTCAGATTTTGCAGAGGTGAAAAAAGAGGCAAGCCTGGACAACGCACCCGCGCTGCCAGATGACAGCACAGCACTTGCCATCAGCTGATGAAATAAGTCATCGAGCCATTTGATGGCAGCTGCCTGTCCTGAATCAGAGAAGGCCATCCCCTGTTCGAGGCGTTGTTGATAACGGGCCAGTGGCGTGTCAGCCTGCTGAACGCTCATCAGCTATCAGCCTTGACGCTCCAGCATCTTGGTTTTGATATTGGCAATCGCCTTGCCCGGGTTCAGACCCTTCGGACAGGTATTGGCACAATTCATGATGGTATGACAGCGATAGAGACGGAATGGATCTTCCAGCGCATCCAGACGCTCGCCTGTATGGTCATCGCGGCTATCAGCGATCCAGCGATAGGCCTGCAACAGCACAGCTGGGCCCAGATAGCGATCGCCATTCCACCAATAGCTCGGGCAAGAGGTGGTACAGCTAAAGCACAGCACACATTCCCACAAACCATCGAGCTCAGCGCGTTCTTCTGGGCTCTGCTTGCGCTCTTCTTCAACCGGCGCAGGTGATTCTGATTTCAGCCAAGGCTGAATAGAGGTCAGCTGAGCATAGGCATGTGTTAAGTCTGGCACCAAATCCTTGACCACTGGCATATGCGGCAGCGGATAGATATTGACCTCGCCTTTCACATCATCAATGGATTTCAGACAGGCCAGCGTATTCGTGCCGTCAATATTCATCGAACAAGACCCACAGATACCCTCGCGGCAGGAACGGCGGAAGGTCAGGCTGGAATCCACTTCATTTTTAATTTTAATCAGCGCGTCCAATACCATTGGACCACATTGGTCCAGATCGATCTCAAAAGTATCCAAGCGTGGGTTATCATCATCATCTGGAGACCAACGATAGATAGAGAACACCTTGGTATTGGTGGCCCCTTCTTCTGCCGGATAATGAGTCCCTTTTTGCACCTTCGAATTGGCAGGTAATGAAAACTCAGCCATTTTATCGATCCTTTTCTTTTCTGTCCTGTCCGATCTGTTCGGCGTTTCGCCAGCTTAACGCTTAGTAAACGCGGGCCACAGGTGGGATAGGCTCAACCTCGTTGGTCAATGTGCTCATGGTCACAGCGCGATAATCGGTGGTGGATTTGTTTTTCTCATCCAGCCACATCACCGTATGCTTCATCCAGTTTTCATCATCACGCTCGGTAAAATCTTCATGTGCATGTGCACCGCGTGATTCTTTGCGCTGATCAGCTGACCGGATGGTCACCAGCGCCTGACTCATCAGATTTTCCAGCTCAAGCGCTTCCACCAAATCTGTGTTCCAGATCAGTGAGCGATCCTGAATGCCCATATCACCCAGCCCGCCAGCGATATCATCCATCTTTTTCACCCCTTCACTGAGGGAGCTGGATGAGCGGAAGACGGCGGCATATTTTTGCATCGCGCGCTGCATATCTAAACGCAGCTCACCAACTTTGGTATCCCCTTTGGCATGACGGACACGGTCGAGGCGATCCAATGCTTTTTCTGTCGATTCTTTGGAAACCGGTGCATGGGTTGCCCCTGGTGTCAGCACTTCGGCTGCACGATGGGCCGCGGCCCGGCCAAAGACCACAATATCCAGCAATGAGTTGGTACCCAGACGGTTCGCGCCATGGACCGATACACACGCAGCCTCACCAATGGCCATCAGACCTTGGGTTACATTATTGGGATCATCCTTGGTCGGGGCCAGCACTTCGCCATGATAATTGGTTGGAATACCACCCATATTATAATGCACGGTTGGCAGCACTGGGATAGGCTCGCGCGTCACATCCACACCACAGAAAATACGGGCTGTTTCAGTGATGCCTGGCAGGCGCTGATGCAAAGTATCTGCATCAATATGTTCCAGATGCAGCATGATATGGTCTTTGTTTGGACCGACACCACGCCCTTCATTAATTTCCATCGTCATCGCGCGGCTCACCACATCGCGGCTAGCCAAATCCTTGGCGGTCGGGGCATAGCGTTCCATGAAACGCTCACCTTCTGAATTGGTCAGATAACCACCTTCACCACGTGCGCCTTCGGTGATCAGCACACCCGCGCCATATACGCCGGTCGGGTGGAACTGAACAAATTCCATATCCTGGAGCGGCAGACCCGCACGAAGGGCCATCGCATTGCCATCGCCTGTACATGTATGGGCCGAGGTGCAAGAGAAATAAACGCGGCCATAGCCACCTGTTGCCAGTACCGTGCGCTGACCAAGGAACCGGTGAATAGAACCATCTTCCATAGACAGAGCAAGGATACCCTGGCATGCGCCATTATCATCCATAATCAAATCAATGGCATAATATTCGACAAAGAATTCAGCCTGATGGCGCAGACATTGCTGATAGAGTGTATGCAAAATAGCATGGCCTGTCCGGTCAGCAGCCGCACAAGCACGGCGTGCCATCGACTTGCCATAATCAAGGGTATGGCCACCAAATGGGCGCTGATAGATATTGCCTTCATCAGTGCGTGAGAATGGCACACCATAATGTTCGAGTTCAATCACAGATGGAATCGCATTACGGCACATATATTCAATGGCGTCTTGATCCCCCAGCCAATCTGACCCTTTGACCGTGTCATACATATGAAAGCGCCAATTATCGCCTTCACCCATATTATTGAGCGCCGCGCCAATCCCGCCTTGTGCAGCCACGGTGTGAGAGCGTGTCGGAAAAACCTTGGTCACACAGGCTGTTCTCAAGCCTGAAGTCGCCATGCCAAGGGTTGCACGCAAACCAGCACCACCGGCACCCACAACAACCACATCATAATGATGATCGGTAATTTCATACGCACTCATTTTTTACTCCGCCGCATCAAGCGATTATCTTGCCGGTCCGTTTTTCAGACAGCTGATGTGATCACCAGCACATATTCACAGTTAGATTTTTGCGCATGCCAGCCTAGAGGGCAATCCGCAGGGTGGAAAACACAGCCATCACAGCCAAAACCATAAGGCCAGCCTTCACCAGAAGAATGGTAAACATCCTGGCCTTTTCATTGCCGATATAATCTTCAATAACGACCTGCAGGCCAAGGGCTGCATGATAAAAACCAGTTAAGACCAGCAATAATAACATGCTGGCATGCCAAGGCTGGCTTATCAGACCGACCGCCGCAGCGTAATCTGCACCAGACAGGCTAGCCACCAACCAGATGGCATAGGCAATCAGCACCACCATAGCCGCGGCTGTCAGCCGCTGATGCCACCAATGATGCAAACCTGATTTAGCTGATCCCAGACCCCGGGCACGGGCCAGCGGGGTTTGCATGGTTTCACGTTTTTCAGACATGTCTCTGTTCCCCCGAAAACGGCGCTATAGCAGATAAAGACCAAGCCAGAAGAGCGCGGTCAGCACAACCGCAGCAAGCAACACCATTTGACCTGAACGATACACATCTGGAATATCCAGACCGCGGCCCAAATCCCAGTTCAAATGGCGGATACCATTACAGCCATGGTAAAACAGCACCACTGAATAGCCAAACATCACCAGCTGGCCGAGCGGGTGTGTAATCACCATCTGTGCTAGGGCAAAAGCCTCAGCTCCGCTGGCCAATGCCAATAACCAGACCGTCAATAACACTGTCCCTGTTGAGAGAATAACGCCGGTAGCGCGATGCGAAATCGACATCAGGGCCGGCAGCTGAAAGCGCCAAATGCCAAGATGCGGTGATAAAGGACGTGGCCGTGCCATGAGACTAATACTCTTCTGATTTTAGAATATAGAAAATTGCGCTATGTATAAGGCAAAACAGCCAAAGAGATCAATCTTAAAGAACAGAAAGCTTCGCTTTAAGCGCATTTTACGCAATATATGCAAAAACATATTTTCCAGTGAGGATACAATCCTTGTCATTCATATCATCTGACCATTCATCTGTTTTATCTGTTCAGTCTGCGGTTCTGCACGGGGCAGTTGGCAATGCGGTGGCGGCGCTAATTTATCCTGCGCTGGGTCATCGGTTTTTGCGTCTGGATAGCGTGCATATGGCCGCTCACCCAGGATTTGGCAGCCAAAGCTGCATCTCTCAACAAGCAGATGATTTGGCAGACATCATTGATGATTACATGCGCCTGATGGTGCAAGATGATGGTCTTGGCCTGCTTGGTGCTATCCATTCTGGCTATCTGGCCAGTACTGATCAGGCTGAGATGCTGGCCAGAAAAATAGCCGACATCAAAGCCCAGTCCGAACAGCGGCATTCCGTCACACCGCTTTACCTGCTGGACCCGGTATTGGGTGATGATGCCCGTTTTTATGTGGACCCTGATATTGCGCAAATAATGCGTAATGATCTTGTTCCGCTGGCAGATATCCTCACCCCGAATCAGTTTGAATTATCGGTTCTGACAGGCCAGCCTTGCGATTCACTCGATAAGGTGATGGACGGCGCACGCCTTCTCCTGAAACACGGGCCGAGCTTTTGTTTTGTGACAGGCTGTGTTGAGGGTGATCATAGTGCTGATGTGCTGGTCACGCCAGATAGCGCCTATCTGTTCACCTATGACAAGCGCGATAGCGGTGTCTCTGGGGCAGGAGATGCGCTGGCTGCGCTGTTTTTAGCCTTATATCTGAGCGGGACAGAAAGTGATGCCGCCGCCGCCCAGGCCAGCAAAGCCACACAATATCTGATCAAAAAAGCGACAGACCCGCGCAGCCTGCCGCTTTTCAATTTTCAGGATGTCACAGCTGCTTTAAACGCCTAGCGTCCCATCAGCTTATGTTCAGCGACCAATTCAGCGATTTGAACGGAGTTCAGTGCAGCCCCTTTGCGCAAATTGTCCGATACACACCAAAAAACAAGGCCATTTGGCACAGACGGGTCTTTGCGCAGACGGCTGATATAAACTGCATCTTCGCCGGCGGCTTCAACAGGCGTCACATAGCCCTCATTCTGGCGGTAATCAATAACGCTCACCCCAGGGGCATCACGCAGCAAATTACGCGCTTCTTTTTCATCCATTGGCTTGTCTGTTTCAATGAAGACAGCTTCTGAATGGCCGATAAAGACAGGGATGCGCACACAATGCGCCACCAATTCAATCGCCGGATCCAGAATTTTCTTGGTCTCGGCTGTCATCTTCCATTCTTCTTTGGTGAAGCCATCATCCATAAAGACATCAATATGTGGGATCGCATTAAAGGCGATTTGCTTGGTGAATTTTTCAGGCTTGACCTCATCATTCACAAAAATGCCCTTTGTCTGATGAAATAGCTCATCCATGCCAGCAGCCCCTGCACCAGAGGTGGCCTGATAGGTAGAGACCACCACCCGGCGAATCCCAAACGCATCATGCAACGGCTTGAGCGCGACGACCAGCTGGGCTGTTGAACAATTTGGGTTGGCAATAATATTGCGCCCGCCATTGCTGGTCAGCGCCGCATGCACGGTCTCAGGATTCACTTCAGGGACAATCAGCGGCACATCATCTGCCATCCGCCAAGCTGAGCTGTTATCAATGACAATACAGCCTGCATCTCCGGCCTTTGGCCCATATTCTTTTGAAATATCACCACCAGCTGAGAACAACGCGATGTCAGCTTTGCCAAAATCAAAGCTATCCAGCGCTTCAATGGTAAGTGTTATATCCTCGCCATAAGATACCTCACGCCCGGCTGATTTAGCACTGGCCACGGCATAGACCTCATCAGCTGGAAATTGGCGCTCAGCCAGAGTTTGAAGCATTTCACGGCCAACTGCACCAGTGGCCCCAACAACAGCAACACGATACCCCATTTTGCTATCCTCTATTTACCCAGCGGCTTCATCACAAGCCGCTTTCATATCTTCGTCAAATTTGCGTAATTTGGTATCAGGCAAAACACGCCATTTTGCCTGATGACCGAACCTGATTAACGGGCCAAGCTATCCAGCGCGTCAAGGACCGCTTTGGTCATCCCATCTGTGCCGACCAGCTCACAGCCATCTGCTATGATATCACCTGTGCGCTTACCAGAGGCAAGCGCCTTATTCACCGCAGCTTCCAGCAAATCGGCCTCATCAGACTGAGAAAAGCTATAGCGCAGCATCATCGCAAAGCTGAGCAGCTGGGCGAGCGGATTGGCTTTATTCTGGCCTGCAATATCAGGCGCAGAGCCATGTACCGGCTCATACATTGCCTTTGGCAGACCCGTTTCTGGATCAGGTGCGCCAAGCGAGGCAGACGGCAACATACCAAGAGAGCCGGTGAGCATCGCCGCACAATCTGAGAGCAAATCACCAAACAGATTATCGGTCACAATCACATCAAACTGTTTTGGATAGCGCACCAGCTGCATCGCACAATTATCGGCAAACATATGGCCGAGCTCGACACCTGCACCTTCTTTTTCATGTAAGGCGGTCATGGTCTCACGCCAGAGGATACCTGAATGCATCACATTTGACTTTTCAACAGACATCAGACGGCCCTGACGCTTGCGGGCCAAATCAAAGCCCACCCGGCCGATACGCTCAACTTCCCAGGTGGAATAAGCGTTGGTGTCATAGCCTTTACGCTGACCATCGCCGAGATCATCAATGCCGCGCGGCTCAGCAAAATAAGAGCCGCCACATAATTCGCGCAGGATCAAGATATCCAGACCTGAGACCAGAGCAGGCTTCAGGCTTGAGGCCTCAACCAGCGCATCAAACACCAGTGCAGGGCGCAGATTGGCAAAGAGATCCATCTCTTTACGCAAAGCCAAAAGCCCGCGCTCAGGCTTCAGCTCAAACGGCAATACATCATATTTTGGCCCGCCAACCGCGCCAAATAATACCGCATCAGATGCCACTGAATCAGCCAGTGTTTCATCGGTCAGCGGCACACCATGCACATCATAAGCAGCCCCGCCAACAAGACCTTCTGATACATCAAAATCCAGTGTCCGGTGTTTGGCCATCCACTCCATGATTTCCATATTGGACTGCATAACTTCTGTGCCGATACCATCACCGGCCAAAACCATCAATTTACGGTTTGATGCCATTTTTTTGTCTCTTATCTTATTCGCTTGAAAATTTATCGGTGCTTACAGCCAAGGATGGCTGTCTTTGCGGGCCGCCTCATAGCTTTCAATCGCGCTGTTCTTTTCCAGGGTAAGGCCGATATCATCCAGCCCGTCCAGCAAACATTGACGACGGAAGGGATCAATATCAAACGAGACCACCGCACCATTTGGACGGGTAATCGTTTGAGCCACCAAATCAACCGCCAGATTCGGGTTTTCCACATCTTGTGCATCGGCCATCAGCGCGTCGCGCGCATCCGCGCTCACCACAATCGGCAAAATCCCGTTTTTAAAGCAGTTATTATAGAAGATATCAGCAAAGCTGGTTGAAATCACACAGCGCACGCCAAAATCTAGCAAGGCCCATGGCGCATGCTCACGGCTAGACCCACAGCCGAAATTATCGCCTGCGACAATAATCTCTGCCCCGCGATAGGCTGGCTTATTCAAGATGAAATCAGCCTTTTCAGACCCGTCATTATCATAGCGCATTTCATAAAACAGATTGACGCCAAGGCCTGAACGTTTGATGGTTTTCAAAAACTGCTTTGGGATAATCATATCTGTGTCGATATTCAGAATATCCATCGGTGCAGCAACGCCATTCAATGTATCAAATTTTTGCATAAGCTTAATCTCCTGGCTGATCAGTCTGCGTTCAGCATATCGCGCACATCGGTCAGATGACCTTTAATCGCGGCAGCAACGGCCATTTCAGGGCTGACCAGATGGGTGCGTCCACCGCGGCCCTGACGCCCTTCAAAATTACGGTTCGACGTTGAGGCAGAACGCTCGCCCTCGCTCAGCTTGTCTGCATTCATCGCCAGACACATAGAACAGCCTGGCTCGCGCCATTCAAAACCAGCAGCGGTGAAAATTTTATCCAGACCTTCTGCTTCTGCCTGTTCTTTGACTAGACCAGAGCCTGGCACAACCAATGCCCGCATGCCATCTGCCACCCTTTGACCATCTGCAATACTGGCAGCCGCGCGCAAATCTTCAATCCGGCTGTTGGTACATGAACCGATAAAGACTGTATCAATCTTGATATCAGTGAGCTTCTGGCCTGCACTCAGCCCCATATAATCAATGGCCCGCTCCAGCTTGGCCTTGATATTCGGATCTTGCTCAGCTGCTGGGTTTGGCACTTCACCAGAGATCGGCAGCGCATCTTCAGGGCTGGTCCCCCAAGTCACAGTCGGCTCAATTTCTGATGCTTCTAACACCACTTCGGTATCATAAAGCGCACCTTCATCTGATGGCAGGCTTGACCACCAGGCCACAGCGGCATCCCAATTTGCACCAGTCGGGCTCATCGGGCGATCTTTCAAATAGGCGAATGTCTTTTCATCAGGGGCAATCATGCCAGCACGTGCGCCAGCTTCAATCGCCATATTACAGACCGTCATGCGCCCTTCAACAGAAAGGGCCTCAATGGCCTCACCTGCAAATTCGATCACATGGCCAGTCCCGCCAGCGGTACCGATCTTGCCGATAATCGCCAGAATAATATCCTTGGCGGTGATATGCGCAGCAACCTGACCTTTAACATTGATGCGCATATTTTTAGCTCGTTTTTGGATCAGTGTCTGGGTGGCCAGCACATGTTCGACCTCTGAAGTGCCAATACCAAAAGCAAGCGCACCAAAAGCGCCATGTGTAGCGGTATGCGAATCACCACACACAATCACCATACCAGGCTGGGTAAAGCCCTGCTCTGGGCCAATAACATGGACGATACCCTGACGGATATCATCGGTGGCAAAATAAGGCACACCAAATTCAGCCGCATTGCTGGCCAGCGTTTCAACCTGCAGACGTGATTCGGGGTCTGCAATGCCTTGAGAGCGATCGGTGGTCGGCACATTATGGTCAGCTACCGCCAATGTGCGCTCTGGTGCACGTACTGGCCGACCTGCATTACGCAGCCCTTCAAAAGCCTGTGGGCTGGTAACCTCATGGACCAGGTGACGGTCAACATAAAGCAATCCGGTACCATCTTCTGCCTGATGCACCAGATGGGCATCCCAGATTTTATCGTAAAGCGTCTTTGGAGCAGCCATTTTATTTCCCCTCTGATTTTACTCAATTTGCTTCTATTGTGAGGCGTTGGTGCGGCTGGTGCCATCTGACCTCAAAACAAAAGCAGCCCATTCTTACCAGAAGGGCTGCCTTGCCAAGCGTGTTTAGATGTCTAAACCTTTGAAAAGCACGCCGTCCTGAAATCAGGATGCAGCTGTCTTCGTCTCAGTTTTTCTGGTAACAGTCTTTTCAGCGATACGGGCAGCCTTACCAGTACGGCCACGCAGGTAATACAGCTTAGCACGACGTACACGGCCGCGGCGCACCACTTCCACATCCTGAATCTTTGGTGAGTAAAGCGGGAACACACGCTCAACACCTTCACCATAAGAAATCTTACGCACGGTAAATGAAGACCCAAGGCCGTCATTTTTGCGGGCAATGCACACACCTTCAAAAGCCTGTACACGCTCGCGTGTGCCTTCTACCACTTTCACATTGATACGCAGGGTATCGCCAGGGCCAAATTCAGGCATTTGGCGCGCATCGAGCGCGGCGTTCATCTGCTGTTGTTCAAGTCTGTCGATGATATTCATATCCAGTCTCCATTCATCGGGCCTTCTTAAAACAGCAAAGCCCGCACTTTGTCAATCATTATCTCTTAAATTTACGCCGATTTCTGCCCTTTTCAGGCTTCGGTTCTTAATCGGCGTCTGGTTTCATTTTTCTTCTGCTTATTCTGGCGCCTATTCTGTTATTTCTGTGGCATTTTCTGTGGCATTTTCTGCGATATTTTCTTTGCTGTCGTCTGACTATGTTCCGCGCGATAGCGTGCCCATAAATCAGGCCGCCGCTCAGCGGTTAGTTTTTCTGATTCTGACTGCCGCCAATCTGCAATCGCCTGATGATGACCAGAAAGCAGAATATCCGGCACATCATGACCTTCCCAATGGCGTGGCTGCGTGTAAAGCGGATGTTCCAGCAAGCCTGTCTCAAAGCTTTCTTCTGCAAAGGACTGGGCATTACCCATCACCCCATCCAAAAGCCTGACCACCGCATCGAGCGTGACCAATGCAGCCATCTCTCCGCCGGCCAGAATGTAATCACCAATCGACACTTCTATCAGCTGGTGGGTATCGATCACCCGCTGATCCAGCCCTTCATAGCGTCCACAGACCATCACCGCGCCCGGGCCTTCTGCCAGCTCATGCACAAAGGCCTGATCCAGCACCCGTCCGCGTGGCGAGAAATAAAGCCGAGGCCCTGCCTTATCAGCGAGATGGTCAAGTGCGCCTGACATCACATCAGGGCGCAGCACCATCCCCGCACCACCCCCCATCGGGGTATCATCAACCGAGCGATGCTTATTCAAAGCAAAATCACGCAGCTGATAGGTCTCAATAGACCAGAGCCCCTCACTTAATGCCTTGCCAGCCAAAGCCTGAGAGAGTGGGCCAGGGAACATATCGGGAAACAGCGTGATGATATGGGCTTGCCAAGGCGTTATATCTGCCAATTTTAACCTCCCATATTGATCTTTCGATGTTGTATTTCCGATTTAGGCCAAAGATTTATATCTCTTCTGCATCCCCTTCCACATCATTCACCAGACCATCTGGCAGATGCAGTCTGATCTTCGCAGCTGATACATCCAGCGCATCGATCACCTGATGGTGGAAAGGCAGAAAGAGACTCTGACCTTTATCTGGCTTTACCTCAATCAGCGGACCTGCCCCGAAATCGAAAAAGCCAATACAGCGACCAATAACCCCGTGCTGGATATCTGAAACCTCTGCCCCGAGCAGATCAGCCTGATAGACTTCATCCTCAGCCAAATCTGGCAGCACAGTGCGATCGATATAAAGCGCAGCTCCTTTTAGAGCCTCTGCCGTATTGCGATCCTTGATTTCAGTTGCCGAACAAATCAGCTGGCCTTTTGCTAAGCCTGTCTGTTTCAGGCGCAATGCCTGTCCATCAGCCAAGCTCACCGGCCCATAACCAGTCAGCACATCCAGATCCTCTGTGAAAGGTTTGATTTTGATCTGGCCCCGAACGCCATGCGGGGCCGTGATCACACCTATCATCAAACGATCATCTTGAGAGCTGACAGCCATATCAGGCCTTTCTCGAGACATATCAGACCCGACTCAGGCCAGATTAAGCTTCAGCGTTTTCCTCAGCGGCTTCTTCAGCAGGTGCAGCTTCAGCTTCTTCAGCTGGTGCGGCTTCTGCTTCGGCAGCAGCGGCTGCTTCTGCTGCTGCAGCTTCAGCAGCTTCAGCGGCGGCGGCGGCAGCTTCTGCTTCACGCTCAGCACGCTTCTTGCCAGGTGCTGATTTCTTAGGCTGATCGCGCATTTCAACAGGCTTGGCCAGTTCCAGAGAAGCCAGCAGCTTTTGCACACGCTCGGTTGGCTTTGCGCCGCGCTCCATCCAGAATTGGACGCGCTCGCCCTTTACAACCAGACGCTGTTCATTGTCTTTTTCGACCATCGGGTTGTAATGACCGACACGCTCAACATAACGGCCATCACGCGGTGCTGAGGCTTCAGCAACAACGATGCGATAAAAAGGACGCTTTTTTGAGCCACCACGTGACAATCTGATTTTCAATGCCATTTCACTTTTCCTTCTTCTAGAGTTTGGCGTTTGAAACAAGATAAGACAAAGCTGTCTTATTTCTTCTTAAAGGGAGGCAAGCTGCCAGGGTTAAACCCGCCAGCCCCTCCAAAGGGATTCGTATTTCCAAGGCCCGGAAGACCGCCTGAGAGACCACCTTTTCCGGCACCCATTTTCTGGGCCAATTTGGCCAGATCAGCTTCGCTGGCACCACCGAGCTCGCCGGCATCCATACCAGCAGGGCCACCAGCCATACCACCGCCGCCAAGCAAGGCTGACAGGCCTTTGGCTCCGGCTTTGCCGCCCATTTTTTTCATCATTCTGGCCATATCCTGATATTGCTTGACCAGCTTATTGACTTCTTGGACGGTGGTCCCTGAGCCAGCGGCAATTCGTTTGCGCCGTGAGGCATTGAGCAAGCCCACAGAGACACGTTCTTTTTTGGTCATGGACAGGATAATCGCTTCCTGGCGCTTGATCATAGAATCATCCATGCCGGCAGCGGCCAGTTGCTTTTTCATTTTGCCGATACCAGGCAGCATGCCTAGCAATCCGCCAAGCCCGCCCATTTTCTGAAGCTGGCGCAGCTGGCTTAAGAAATCATTCATATCAAAGCGACCTTTGGCCATCCGTTCGGCCATTTGCATCGCTTCTTCTTCATTGATCGCTTCAGCGGCTTTTTCCACCAGCGCGACCACATCCCCCATATCCAGAATGCGATCGGCCATCCGCTTGGGGTCAAACGCTTCGAGCGCATCCTGTTTTTCACCGACACCGACATATTTAATCGGACAGCCGGTGACATGGCGCATCGACAAGGCCGCACCACCACGCGCATCACCATCAAGGCGGGTCAGCACAATACCGGTGACGCCAATCTGGTCTGAGAAAATCTGCGCGGTATGAACCGCATCCTGACCGGTCAGCGCATCAGCGACCAACAGGGTTTCATGGGCGTTGACCGCTTGTTTGATCTCGCGCAATTCACCCATCAGTGCTTCATCAACAGATAGGCGGCCTGCGGTATCGAGTATCACCACATCACAGCCCTGCAAGGCAGCTGATTTCAAGGCGCGTTTCGCGAGCTCCAGCGGGGTTGCTTTATCATCTTCGGGCAGAATGGCCGCGCCGGCATTTTCACCCAGCAGACGCATTTGCTCGCGCGCGGCAGGGCGAGTCATATCCAATGACGCCATAAAGACTTTTTTGCGCTGTTTTTCGATCAGCGTTTTGGCCAGCTTACCAGCGGTAGTGGTTTTACCTGACCCTTGCAGACCGGCCATCAGGATAACCGCTGGCGGGGTTACCTCCAGCTTGAGCGGCGCGGCATCACCGCCCAGCATCTCGGTCAGCCCGTCATGGACAATTTTAACCACTTGCTGGTCAGGGCGCACAGATTTTAAGACTGTCGCACCAATCGCTTTTTCTTTGATGCTGGCGATGAAATGCTTGGCAACAGGCAGCGCGACATCGGCCTCAAGCAAGGCCATGCGCACTTCACGCAATGCAGCTTCAACATCCCCTTCAGAAAGGGCGCCGCGCTTGCCAAGACCGGAAAATACCGTCTGTAATCTGTCTTTCAAACCGTCAAACATGACGTGGGCTCACCTGCTCAAAATAGCGCATACCAAAAACGCACCCGTGCTCGAAAACTTCAAGGACGGATGGAGCCCGCAAGGGCCAGGCGTTTAGACATGCCAGAATATGAGCTGGTATATGCGCTTTTTTGGCTGACCTGTCAAGAAAACAGGCATAGTCAGGCAAGCTGGTCTCAATTCATGGGTTGGCGCATGTTCTCTATTTCAGCTATGCATCAAAGAGAGACACCGGCCCTTGCTTTGGATTCATATGATGTTTTTTATTCTTTCAAAGATTTTAGGTTTTGTCACAGAACCGATGATACATGTGGCTGGATTGCTCATATTAGGCGGGCTGTTCGGGCGTATCCGCAAAATGCGCAGATGGCAAAAACCCAGCTTTATCACAGCGGCATTATTGTTTTTTCTGTATGGGACAATGCCTTTTGCTCAGCTTATTGCGCGCCCGCTTGAACATCACTATCCGGTACAAAGAGCCGCCGATATCACGGATGCACAAGCCATCATTGTTTTAGGTGGCTTTACATCCTCAGGTGCGATCTCTGCTGAAACTGGCCAGCCGCAACTGGGTAATGCGATTGAACGGCTGACAGAGGCACTGGCCTTACATCGCCAAATGCCAGAGATACCGCTGATCATTTCGGGTTTTTCAGGCCAGCTCAATCACACAGGCTGGTCTGAGGATCAAATCAGCAAAAAATTGCTAGACCAGCTTGGCATTGATCAACGCTACATTCAATTTGAGAATCAGAGCCGCAACACGTTTGAAAATGCTGTTTTCAGCAAAGAAAGGCTGGGTCCGCTTAATCCAGACGGGCGCTATATTCTGATTACATCTGCGCTGCATATGCCGCGTGCGATGGGGGTGTTCAGAGCCGCTGGCTGGCCAGAGATGACCCCTTATCCTGTCGATTTTATGAGCTTGCCAAATCGTACAGACTGGTCGTTTAAACCGGTGAAAAGCCACCAGATGCTGAAAGCCAGTTTTCATGAATATCTAGGCATCATGGTCTATTGGCTGACTAGCCGGTTTGCTTAAAGCTTCTGAAGGGGCCCTATTTAATCTGCCTGCTCTTCTGACAGCTTTGCCCCGGCGAGTGCATAAGCATAGGCTTTGGCATTAAAATCCAGCAAATCATAACGCCCTTCACCCACACCCACCAGATGTACAGGCAGTTCATAGGCATCTGCCAGTGCAACCAACACGCCGCCTTTGGCTGACCCATCTAATTTGGTGATCACAAGGCCGGTAAGATCAGCAACAGGCTGGAATAATTTGGTCTGGGCCAGCGCATTTTGACCCACTGTACCATCTAGTACCAATAGGCTGTGATGCGGGACATTGTCATCCAGCTTGCGCAGCACCCGCACAATCTTAGCCAGCTCATCCATCAATTCAGCGCGATTCTGAAGCCGCCCTGCTGTATCAATGACCAGCAGATCATAATCTTCAGCCTGCGCTTTTTCCAGGGCCTGATAGGCAATGGCCGCCGCATCGCCGCCTTGCACACCGGCCAGCACATCCACCCCGCTTCGCGCGGCCCAGCCTTGTAGCTGTTCAATGGCCGCCACCCGGAAGGTATCTGCTGCTGCCAGCAAGACTTTTTTGCCCTGATCAGCATAGCGCGCAGCGATTTTGCCAGAGGTGGTAGTCTTGCCAGACCCATTCACCCCGACCATCAACATCACTGTCAGGCCTGCATCACGCAGTCGGAGCGGTGCTTCCACTGGTGCCAGTTTTTCCAGCAACAGATCGCCCAACGCGGCGCGAACCCCGTCTTCATCCATCGGTGTTTTGGTGCGCATGGCGGTGAGTTTTGCAGCAATATCCTGAGCCGCATTTACACCTAAATCAGCTGCAATCAGGCTATCTTCCAAATCTTCGATGGTATCGGCATCAATTTTATTGCGGCCTATCAGGCTGCCCAGCTGATCTGTTACAGCAGAAGATGATTTTTTCAGCCCGGATGTCAGTTTTTTCAGCCAGCTCATCAGATTATTTCCACCTCAACCCCGTCTGTTTTCATAGACAAGACACGCACATCACATAAATGACCTGCCGGCATCAGCGCATGGCCGGCTGGCAAATAGGCTTTGGTAAAGCAATCCAAATGACCCTGATTGCCTTTTTCCAGTAAAAGCTGGGCTGTATCAGCGATTCGCTTTTGACAATGCGCTGCACGCATCTGATCGCCTAGCGCGCGCAGCGCGGCTGTCCGCTCTTTGATAATCGCCCTGTCAATTTGCGGCATTTTGGCAGCAGGTGTGCCCTCGCGCGGCGAATAGCTGAACACATGCAAATGGGTAATGCCGGCTTTGTTGATCAGATCAAGACTGGCCTGGTGATCTGCCTGTGTTTCTGTTGGAAAACCAGTGATCATGTCAGCACCAAACACCACATCTGGACGGCGGCGGCGTGCTTCATCAACAAAACGCTGAACATCACGTGCCAGATGACGGCGTTTCATCCGCTTTAAAATCATATCTGAGCCATGCTGAACAGATAAATGCAAATGTGGCATCAGCCGCTTTTCGGTGGCCAGCACGGCCATAAGTTCTGAATCCATTTCAGCCGGATCAAGCGATGATAGGCGCAGGCGTGGCAAATCAGGCAATTCTTGTAGAATTTTTCGCACCAGCGCGCCTAATTTTGGCTGACCTGGCAAATCCCCGCCCCAGCTGGTGATATCCACACCAGTCAGGACAATTTCCAGTGCGCCATTATCCAGCATCCGGCGCGCTGCCTCAATCACCGCCCCAATTCCCACCGAACGCGAGGGACCACGTCCATAAGGGATGATGCAAAAGGTGCAGCGGTGATCACAGCCTTGCTGAACTTGCAGGAATGCACGTGTGTGATCGCTGAAATTCTCTAACATATGGCTGGCTACTTCACGCAACTCAGACATATCTGTTACATGGGTTGGGGCCAAGAGCCCATCACGCAGACCTTGCCAGGTGTCAGCTTGTAATTTGTCGTGATTGCCGATCACTTGTGCAACTTCTGGCATTTCAGCAAACAGCTCAGGGTGGATTTGGGCCGCACAGCCGGTGACGATAATACGGGCTTCTGGCTTTTCACGCTTTATTTTGCGGATTTGCTGGCGCGCTTGTTTTTCAGCCTCTGCAGTCACAGCACAGCTATTGATAATCACCGCATTATTGAGACCAGCCGCCTCGGCATGGCTGCGCATCACTTCTGATTCCCAAATATTGAGCCTGCATCCGAAACTCACCATTTCCGGACGATTCGCACCTTTGCCCTCAGACATCGCTGATCTGACCTTTAAAGCTGATCGCCGTTGGCCCGCGCATAATCACATCCCCATCCTCACGCCAGGTGAGGGTGAGCGATCCGCCATCTAAGGCCACCACACTTCGGCGCCCACCGCGGCCAGTCCGCGCCGCCGCCACTGCCACTGCACAAGCCCCGGAGCCACAGGCCTCGGTGATGCCAACCCCGCGCTCCCAAACCCGCATACGCCAGTGATCCGGACCCAGCTGGTGGACAAATTCCACATTGGTGCGCTCAGGAAAAAGAGCATGTGTTTCGATTTGTGGGCCAAGGCTGGCCACATCAATCGCATCTGCATCATCGATAAAAAACACCATATGTGGATTGCCCATCGAAACGCCAATAGCTGGCGGCAAATCAAACCCATCTAAGGTGATAGCGGCTGTATCCATTTCTGTTGCCAATGGAATATCTGACCAACCCAGGCGTGCCGGCCCCATATTCACTGCAATTTCACCTGCTTCAGACCAGGCAGATAAAATCCCGGCTTCTGTCTGGATAGAAACGGTATCAGCACCTGTTTCATCTAGCATCAAGGCCGCCACACAGCGTGTGCCATTGCCACAAGCCCCAACCGTATCGCCATCTGCATTCCACATCTCAAGGAAAATATCGGCCTCATCACTCTTTTTCAGAAGCATGATTTGATCACAGCCAATCCCGCGCTTTCTGTCGGCGAGCAGGCGTGCGCGTTCCGGCCCCATATCCAGCCCATGCTGGCGGGCATCCAAAACAATGAAATCATTGCCAAGGCCATGCATTTTCAAAAAATCCATCATGCCTCCGATATAGGGCCTTACCCCCTGTCTTTGCAATGCGAAATGTCTTTGCAATGTTAAAAGTCTTTTCAAGGCGAAAAGCGATTATCGCATGAGGTGCTTTATCGCCTTAAACGGACAAATTAATCGAAATCGGTACATGATCAGACGGTTTTTCTGCACCTCTGGCCTCAATCGTGATACTGGCCTCTTCAAGCTGAGCCATCAAATCAGCTGTGATCCAGACATGATCGAGCCGGCGTCCGCGGTTGCTGGCCTGCCAGTCGCGTGCTCGGTAAGACCACCAGCTATAGAGGATTTCATCTGGGCCAAAATAATGACGAATTGCATCGACAAACCCGCCTTCCTCAATCAGTGCCAGTAATTTTTCACGCTCAATATCAGTATGGCTGACCACATTTTTCAGCTGTTTTGATGACCAGACATCTGTGGCCAAAGGCGCGATGTTTAAATCACCCACCAGCACTGATTTTTCAGGTCTATCGGCTTTGAAATAGGCGGTCATTTCTGCCAGAAAATCCAGCTTATGCCCGAATTTGGGATTCTCATCTCTATCTGGGATATCGCCGCCGGCTGGCACATAAAAATTATGCACCCGCACGCCCTTCACCACAGCTGAGATATGCCGGCAATCACCTTTTCCCACCCAGTCATGGTGGCTTATCTCGCTTAGAGGATGGCGCGATAAAATCGCCACCCCATTATAGGATTTCTCGCCGCGTATGGCCTGATGCTGCCAGCCAGCTTGTGCCAGTGCTTCTGCTGGAAAATCCTTATCTTGTGTTTTGGTTTCCTGCAGGCATAAAACATCGCTCTGCAATTCAGCCAGCATCTCTAAGACCAAGGGCAGGCGCAGCCGCACCGAGTTAATATTCCAGCTTGTGATTTTCATCAAAACTTATCCTTAATTTTCCACAACATCATAGGCAGGGGTGGCAAAAAGCGCATTCTTCAGCGGTTGGTCATAGATAATATTTTGCAAGGTGATGATGGTTTGCACCCCCACCGCATCTTCAATAATCCAGCGTCGCAGCTGATAGCTATCTGCATCAAATTCCAGCACCAACTTACCGGCTGCTTCACCTGTTTCTTTGGCCAGCGTGATTTGAACCACGCCGCTGCCTTGGGCCAGGCTTGTATCAAAATCACCGCTGCGCAGAATCACCTGCTCTTGGAGAATGGGCGCAAAAGGTGTTTCTGAAATCGGATAGCTGGTCACATCCTTTTGAATTTTATCATCCACATGAAGCCAGATTTTTGTCGCCACCAGCGACAGACCATTATCTTCTGCATAATCAATGCGCATCTGAAAAGGCCGGCGCAGATACAGCCGCCCTGTTGTCGCCTGCCCATCTGATGAAATCTGGGTGAAATCAGCCTGCAAAGTTTTGATCTTCTGCAAGGCCGCCTCTGCTTTCAAAATCGGATCAAGCTGGGCCTGTGCTGGCAAAGCCAGAAGCGAGATGAGGCTGAATAAAATGAAGAGGCCTGATTTTATCATCCATTTTGCTCCTCTGGCTGGATCAATACATCGCGCTTGCCAACATGATTAGCAGGGCTAATGATACCGGCAGTTTCCATTTCCTCAATCAGGGTGGCCGCGCGGTTATAACCAATTTTCAGATGGCGTTGTACAAAGCTGGTTGAGGCGCGCTGTTCACGTATCACCAACGCAACCGCCTGATCATAAAGACTGGCCCCTTCTGCTGGTAGGCCAGCTGAGCCAGCCCCGCCACCTGCAAGTGCTACGCTTTCTTCCTCATCCTCATTGTCTTCTGTGACCTGCTCATCATATTCAGGCTCGCCTTGCGCACGCAGGAAATTGGCCACTTTTTCAACCTCAGCATCTTCCATGAAAGGCCCATGCACCCGCATGATACGCCCGCCCCCTTCCATATAGAGCATATCCCCGCGCCCTAAGAGCTGTTCTGCACCTTGCTCACCCAAAATGGTCCGGCTGTCGATGCGCGAGGTGACCTGAAAAGAAATACGAGTCGGGAAATTGGCTTTAATCGTGCCAGTGATCACATCCACAGATGGGCGCTGCGTGGCCATAATCACATGGATACCAGCGGCGCGGGCCATCTGTGCCAGACGCTGAACAGCAGCTTCGATTTCCTTGCCAGCCACCAGCATCAGATCGGCCACCTCATCAATGATCACCACAATGAAAGGCAATGGGGCCAAATCAAGCTGTTCTTCTTCAAAGACCGGCTTGCCTGTCTCGGCATCAAAGCCGGTTTGCACACGCCGGGTCAGCACCTCGCCCTTTGTGCGCGCTTCAGCCAGCCGCTCATTATAGCCAGCGATATTACGCACACCCATTTTCGCCATATTGCGATAACGGTTTTCCATCTCGCGCACTGTCCATTTCAAGGCCATCACCGCCTTTGAAGGGTCCGTCACCACTGGCGAGAGCAAATGCGGAATCCCATCATAAACCGAGAGTTCCAGCATTTTGGGATCAATCATAATCAGACGGCATGTCTCAGGGGTATGGCGATAGAGCAGCGAGAGAATCATCGCGTTTACCCCAACCGATTTACCAGAACCGGTGGTCCCGGCGACCAGCAAATGCGGCATCTTGGCCAAATCCACCACCACCGGACCACCTGCAATATCCTGACCAAGGGCAATTGGCAGGCTGGCCTTGCTTTCTTCAAAAGCAGGCCCATCCATCACATCACTCAGCAAGACTGTCTCTCGGATTTTATTTGGCAGTTCGATGCCGATCACATTCTGGCCTGGCACAACCGCTACTCGTACCGCCATAGCAGACATCGACCGGGCAATATCATCAGCCAATGCAATCACCCGTTGTGATTTTGTGCCAGGGGCTGGTTCCAAATCATAGCGCGTTACCACAGGGCCTGTCTGCACATCAGATATCTGGCCCTGCACCCTGAAATCACCCAGCACATTTTCCAACGCAGCTGCATTTTCCTGAAGCTGTGTCTCAGCTGGTCCTGCCTTGGCTTTGCGCGGTGCTTTTAAGAGATCAGCAGGGGGCAGTCTGAAACCTGCTGAACTGTCAAAATCAAATTGCGCTTGGGCTGTTTTAGCTGATGATTTGGCTGATTTACCTGATCCGGTTTGCGCTGAGGCAGCAGCGGTACTCTCCTCAGCTTGGGCAAACAGGCTTGGCTCTTTGCGTGGTGATTTTTTGGCAGATTTTGGTTTTGCCTTACGGCTCTTTTTCTCAGCAGAGGCTGCTTGTTTGGCCAGCATATTTTTGGTGAGCGGCTTGCGATCACCTATCTTTTTATAGAGAGCGCGCACCGGCCAGCTCACGAGAGCGGCAAGGCGTTGCATCAAGGCGGCCAGCTTGAACCAATCTTTAGCCAGAATGACTGATGACCAGATAAATAAAGGCAAGCCAACAGCTAGAAAAACCAGCCCCGCCAGCGCATCTGGTGCCAGCCAGTCAGGCAAGCCCAATGCGGTGAATAACGGCAGGCTGAGCCCCAGCAAGACAGGACCTACCGCCCCATAACCAAAACCAGAAAAAAGGCCGAATCCAAAGCCAGTATCAAGGGAGATAATCGCCGTGCTCAATGCAATGAGAGAAAACATGAACCCAGCGATACGCCAACGCCAGAATCGCACAGGATGATGCCGCAAAATACGCCATCCCCAGAACAGCAGGCTAATGGGTACCAATAATGCGGCCAGGCTGAATAGGCTGAACAGCTGGGCTGCAATTTCGGCGCCAATTGGTCCCAACAGATTTTGCACTACCCCTGATGAGGCGGTATGGCTGGAGGGATCGCTGGCATCTGAAGAGAGCAATATCAAAGCCAAGGCGAGGCCACTCAGGATTAAAAACACAGCCCATATTTCAGCGATGCGGCGCCAGATAAATTGGCGCAGCCTGTCTGAGAGGACTGGGCGTTGCATTTTATCTTCGCTCATCAGCTGGCCTTTTCTTGTGGATCAGGCTGGTGCTGGTCTGGAAGCGGCAAATTCGCTTCAAGGCCATGGTCAGCCAAAAATACCGCCAACCTCCTTGCAACCTCAGCTGTTTTTTCATGATCATGGACAAGGGCAATGCGCACATAACCTGTGCCTGGATTATCTAGCTGGCCTGATTGACTGCCATCAACACGGCCATCTGCAGCCATATAGCGGCCAGGCATGACACGCAGGCCCGTCTGTGCATAAAGCGCGCGGCTAAAGCCGATATCATCGCCGACAGGAAGCCAGAGGAAAAAGCCGCCCTTGGGTATATCAAGACCAGCGATTATCGGTTTTAATGCACGTTCTAGAATCGCAAAATTTTCATCATAATGCGCGCGTATCTCTGCATTATGCGCATCATCTTGATAAAGGCGTGTTGCAATATCCAATAAAGGGGTGGGAACCAGCGCAGCCCCATTAGCAGCCAGCTTGGCATAGGCTGATATCACCTCTGGATCGCCGCAGATAAAGCCAGCACGTATGCCTGCTGCCCCTGATCTTTTGGACAGGGAATGGATCACCACCAAATGGCTGAGTGGATCGCCTGCCCATGCACCAGATTGAGCCATTTCAGCAGCGACCTCCAGCATGCCGACTGGCTGTTCATCACGCCAGATATCGGCGTAGCATTCATCCATCACCAATAAAACATCGTGTGCTCTGGCCTTTTCCAGCGCTGTTGCCAGCCATGTTTTGGAGGCCAGCCCGCCTTGCGGGTTTGTCGGGGCGCATAAATAAATGATTGAAACACGCGCCCAGATCTCAGATGGTATCGCCTCCAAATCAGGCAAAAAACCATTTTCAGCTGTTGCGTTCAGATAATGAATAGCCCCGCCACTGGCCAGCCCACCAGCCCGCCAAGCGTGATAAAAGGGATTAGAGACAAGCGCGATCGCCTCTGTTTTTACACCCTTTACACATGCCCCTAAAAGATGAAGCGGCTCGCGCGTGCCAGGTACGGGAAAAATATGTTTGGCCGGTGTGATAAGGCCAGCCGCCGCGTCGCCAAAACGCCGCGCGATATAGCCATGTACCGATTTTAAAAAAGCCGGATTGCCGACATGTTTTGGATAATATTGCCAATGAGCTGCCCCGTTATCCAGCTGCTGGGCCAATGTCTGGGTGATCAAAGCAGGGGCCGGCATTTGCGGCTCGCCGATGGTCAGGATAATGTCATCTAGATCATTAATCGGGCTGAGATCAGCCAATGCCTGGCGTGCCTGCACAAAGGCATTTTCATCAAAAATGGCAAATTCCGGATTAAGCTTCATCACTACACCACATGTCCAACAGGCTTGTATGCGCCCTGTATGATCAAAGATAAAGGCCAGATGGGTGTAAACAAATAGAAATCTCTGTTTTTTGGGCACTGGCACAAGATGCCCAATTCTAATACAACAGGAAAATCAGGGCAAGAATCGCAACAGCGATATCATCACTGAAGGATATGAGGATGCTTCATCAGGGCGCGATTTTTTTAGATCGCGATCATACGCTGACCTTTGATAAGGGGTATACCCATCTGGTTTCCGATTTCAAATGGATGCCAGGGGCGGCGCGTGCGCTGAGCCTATTTCACAAGCATGGCCTAAAAATTTTCATCGTAACCAATCAGGGCGGCATTGCAAAAGGCCTGTTTTCTGAAAAACAGATGCATCTTTTTCATGATCATTTGATAGCTGAGGCGCGCCGTGCTGGCGGTGATATTACCGATATCGCCCATTGTCCGCATCATCCAGATTCCATCACCACAGCTCTTAAAACACCATGTGATTGCCGCAAACCGGCCCCTGGCCTGTTATTGAAACTGGCTGAGAAATGGCAAATTGATCTCAGCCAATCTGTGATGATAGGCGATCGGCAAAGTGATATTGAAGCTGGTCATGCATCAGGCTGTATATCCTATCTGCATCCGGCGACAGGTGAAAAAGGACCGCTGGACAGGCTTGCTGAACAGGTCATCAACACCCATTTCAAAATGGCACCCGCTTTTTAAAATAAGAAACCACCATGTCTGCTTCTGACCCGCATCTGTCCTATCCTGCTTCATGCGATATCCATATCGCAGGGCGCGGACTATCTGCACAGGTTATGGCCTTGGCACTGAGCCAGACAGGCTATCGCTTGTCCATGCAACAGCCAAGGACTGCGGATGACCGCTCAAAGGCCGTGCGTGATACCCGCACCACCACCATCCATCAGGCAGGCATGCAGATGTTAAGCGCTTTGGGTGTCTGGCAAAATATTACACCATCGCCCAGCCCCATTACCCATATCCAGATCGCTGTGGGTGCACAAAAAGACCTGGCGAGTTCAGACTGGCTCCTTCATTTCGGATCAGATAATGATGACAGCCCTATGGCCTATACGGTCTCTAATCAGGGGCTTGAAACAGCCTTATTAACAGCCCTTGATAAGGCGCCTTATGTTGCGTTTTTATCTGAAGAAGCCGCACAACAGCATGAGGCAGATGCCCGGCTATTGATCGCCTGTGATGGAGCCGCCAGTCCCTTGCGGAAAAAAGCAGGGCTCAAAGTCAAAGATCAGCAGGCCGGACAGACAGCGCTGGTCGCTTTATTGCGGCTGAACAGGCCACATCATCAAACCGCCCTTCAGCGCTTTCTGCCAGCAGGGCCGATTGCGCTGATGCCGCTCGCTACCCAAGACGCTGCCCTTGTCTGGACATTAGATGATGCAAGGGCACAAGCGATGACCAATCTATCAGAGGATGCGCTGGCACAAGCAGTTGACCAAGCGATAGGCACCCTTGCTTTTGACAGCTCAGAATCGCCGAAAAGCCTCACACCAACCTTGATAGACACACCAAAATTCTGGCCTTTGCGCCCGCATTATGCCTATCAGCTCAGCCATTGGCGCTCAGATCGCCAACTGATGCTCTTGGCAGGGGATGCGGCGCATGCGCTCCACCCGCTGGCAGGGATGGGCTATAATCTGGCACTCAGCGATGCTGCGGTGCTGGCAGATTGCCTGACCCAACAGGCCAGTCTTGGTCTGCCTGCAGCTAGCCCATCTCTTGCTCGCCAATATGGTGCTGGCCGTCGGCTGGAAATCACGGCCCTGACAGCTGCCACGCAAATATTAAACCGGGCGCTCAGCACCGAGCTAAAATCAGGCCGCTTAAACAGCGCCAGCAAATGGCTTCAGCCTCTTTTTTCTGCTGGTATGCGTGGTGTTCAGCTCAGCCCGCTGCGCACCGCCTTTGAAAGGCTGGCCAGAGGCGGACAGCTGGCCAAAGCCAATTTGTTAGAAGGGCATTGGCCAAAACATTCTTAAACTGAGAAAAAATCAAGCAATACGGGCGCGATAATCAGCCAGCATCTGGTCTTTTTTCTGGCCATAATCATAGAGCAATTGCCAGCTGAACAAGCCTGTATCATGGCCATCATCAAAGACCAGCCGCACCGCATAAGAGCCGACAGGCTGCATATCGGTGATGCGGATATTTTCTTTACCCAGCACCAGCTTTTTTTCATCTGCATGGTGACCCTGCACCTCAGCAGAAGGCGATTCGACGCGCAAGAGTTCAGCTGGCAAAGAGGCCGTAAAGCCATCATCAAATAAAATGGTCAGCATCTTTTTATCAGATGATAAGCGGATTTCCTGAGGCCAGGGACGGTATGTCATCTCAGTTTCTCGTTCTATCTCGTGTTTTTAAAACTGCCTTTTGGGTTTCATCCAGCATACGTGCTTCCTTGATCACCAAGATAGGCACCCCCTTTGTTACCGGAAAGGCGACGCCAAGAGCAGGGGAGATTAATTCATTTTCAGCTTTATCATAAATCAGCGGCATAGAAGATTGTGGACAGACCAACATGGACAGCAAATGCCTGTCTGTCTGCAAGCGTGGTTCTTTTGTGATATCTGCCGGCATTTATTTGTCCCCATCTGTCAGTTTCGCCTTTAAAAACCGCAACGGATCTTAACGCGAGATGTCATTAATGGGTAGATGGTCCCTTTTCAAATTCCTGATGTACAGACATTTCCAAAATTGCTGTTAGGAGCTGGGCGCGTTCTGCCAGTGAGGGCGCTTCAAGCATCGCTTGTTTTTCAGCTTCATCAAACGGGCATATCATGGCAAGTGAGGTAACCAGCCTTTCATCTTCACAGCTCTCCAGCTGATCCCAATCTGCCTTATAGCCTTTGGCATCAAAATAATCATGCAAGACCCGCATCAGATGCGGGCGATCAATCGCGCTGTTATCCTGACTGAGATCAGCCGAAAAATCATGCCAGCTGACCAGCCCTTGTAAATAGCCATCTTCCAGCTCTTGAGATTCAAGCAATTGAAAACGCACCAAGCCGGTCAGCGTGATCACAATGCGCCCGTCATCTTGCTCGGCAAATTCGCTCACCCGCCCGGCACAGCCTATCTGATAGAGCTCGTCTTTTGTGGCATCTGGCTGGATCATGCCAATCAGCCGATGCGGGGCTGCAATCGCATCACGGACCATCGCCAGATAGCGCGGTTCAAATATGTTCAATGGCAAGCGCCCGCCAGGTAGCAGCAAAGCGCCGCCAAGCGGAAAAAGAGGTAGCCTGTCTGGCAGTTCAGAAAATTGTGGGGCAAAAGGGCCACGTGCCTGCATCTCGCGCTCCGGTATGTTTGTCTGTCTCACACACTCACTGATCGTGATATAGTGCGCCGATAAGAAAAACCTACACTTGCCTGATTTGAATCATGAATTATGAAAAAAGCAGGCTGGAGAGTTTGCGTCTGGCTTTCAAAACATCTGGATTCGCCGGACCAAGTGCAGCGAAAAATTCCAAGAGCTGGGCTTTTGCTGCGCCCTCATTCCAGTCTGCATCCTGACCAAGAGACACCAGGAGCTGACCCATCGCCTCAGCAGATTGACCTGCCGAAAAAAGCGCCATGGCATAATCCTGACGTGCTTGTAAATCAGCCCCGTCTTTTTCAACCGCGTCAGCGAGTGCTGCAATATCACCGCCGGCTGCACCTGTTTTTTTGGCCAGTTCTAGGGCTGCGGCTGCATCTCGGAACACCGGTGCATCTGTCAGGCTCTCATCCAGATGCGCTAAAAATTCCTCTGCATCTTCTAATGCGCCCATCACAATCAAAGCGCGGACCATGCCAGCAAGGGCAGATTGGCTGGTTTCGTCAATCGCCAAAGCCTGTTGAAAAGCCTCTAATGCCGCGGCGCCATCACCTGCATCAAGACCGGCCTGACCAGCTTCCAGCAGCGGCTGGATATCTGCAGGAGCTGGGGCCATCGCCACCAGCTTTTCTACAAATTGACGCACAGCTGATTCAGGTTGTGCGCCCGCAAAACCATCTGCCGGACGGCCTTCAACAAAGCCATAAACGGTGGGCACAGACTGCACACGCAATTGCATGGCAATTTCCTGATTATCATCAATATTCACCCGGGCCAGCTTTACCCTTTTATGCTGGGCCACGACTTTTTCCAGCACCGGGCCCAATTGTTTGCATGGCCCGCACCAAGGTGCCCAGAATTGCAAGATAACCACCTGGTCCTGACTGGCTTCCATCACTTCTGACATGAAATTTTCGACAGTGATATCCACAATTTGACCTGCTGGCTGGCCATCTGTCTGGCCGCCTGCTTGGCCGTCTAACATAAACTCGCTCATCTGTTTATCCTTATTCTATTTTAAGACTGCCTATTTTAAGGCTAGCTGTGTTTACAGGCTGTCAAAATCTACCCATTGTGCTGTGACGCCAAGATGATCTAGAAAATCGCTAAGGCCTGTTGGAGACAGACCCAAAGTCTGATCATTAACCAGCGGGTGGACATAGATAATTTGCGTGTCTTTCAAGCTGGCATCCAAAACCAGCCGCACATTTTTATCTTTACCTGTCATCATCGCAAGTGGGGTTACAGCCCCAGGGCGCACACCCAGATTTTCCAGCAATCTGTCTGCACTGCCAAAAGATAGACGATTCGCCCCCATCACCTGCTCAAGGGCCTTTAAATCAACTTGTCTGTCTTCATCTAGCACAACCAGAAACTGGTTTTTCTTTTTGTCGCGCAAATACAGATTTTTGATATGCCCGCCCCCTTCTGCGCGGCTCAGCATATCATCACGCACTTGCTTGGAATCAGCAACCGTGCGCAGCGGGACATGATGAAAATGCTCAAACGAAATATCAGCTTGCGCCAACGCAGCGAGGAGCGCGTCCGGATGAACAGGCAGGCTGTCTGCAAAACGAGAAGAGGCATCGGGCTGATCGGCGATATCGGACATCGTAACAAAGGCTCACAAATAAGGTGGTATCTATCTATTATTGCCCCTGATATAGGCGCTTCATCACACAGACACAAGCCTGCCTGTCCTGCCCTATTCCATTATCTGCTATTGAAATTGGCTGATGACCACCAGCTGAATGATACAGCCCCTTTGGTTGTAACAAAATGCAACGATTGACCGTGATTCGGCGCCTGACTTATATGCTTGAATGGTTTTGACTCTCTGTAAATAAAGGGACAAAGAAAATGAGTCCTCCAGAAAATGGTCCTGTATCGCCAATGGCAAAAATCGGTCTGATAGGGTGTGGTATGTGGGGCCGCAATATTTGCCGCAATGCAGCCAGCTTGAATGTGCTTGCCGCGGTCGGCGATCAGGATATCGAGCGGGCCAAACATTTTGCAGATGATTTTGAGGTTGAGGCCACTTCTGTAGAAGAGATGATCGCTCATTCAGAGATTGAAGGCATCATGATGGCGACCAACCCGGCCAGCCATGAAGAACTCGCCTGTGCCGCCTTGGCAGCAGGCAAACATGTCTATGTTGAAAAGCCGCTGGCCATGAGCCTGGATGAAGCAAAGCGTATCCGCACTGCTGCCCAAAATGCAGGAAAACAAGTGATGGTAGGCCATCTGATACGCTATCACGCTGCTTTTCAGGAATTATGCCGGCAGGTTGAAAATGGGGCTATTGGTCATTTGCGCCATATTCAGGCAAACCGGCTGGCGATGGGCCGAATCCGTAACACCGAATCAGTCTTGCTGGATTTATGCCCGCATGATCTCTCTCTTATCCTGGCCCTGACAGGGGCTCTGCCCTCGCACGTGCGCGCCCATGGGGTCAGCCATATTACCCCGGGCGTGGTGGATATCTTATCTACTGGCCTGTCTTTTGAGGGCGGTGTATCTGCGATGATGCAAACAAGCTGGATATCGCCATATAAAGAACATCGCCTGACTGTCACAGGCAGCTCAGGTGCCTTGGTCTTTGATGATACCAAGCCCTGGCCTGAGAAGCTCACGCTGTATCAAGATAATATTCAGCAGTCAGGCGCGCTTTTCATGATCGAACGCGCCAGCCCGATAGCCTTGCCAGTGGCCGAATCAGAACCTTTAAAAGAAGAAGTCGCCGCCTTTGTTGAAGTCTGCCAGACAGGCAGCCCTGCCAAAACCGATATTGAAGAAGCGTTATTGGTGCAACAGGTGTTGGAAATGATGCAAAACCAGCTGGTTGATTTCAACACAGCATGAATAAATCTGGCCTGAAATAAGTGAGGCAATGTTAAAGATGATACCTTTTATTGATTTGAAGACCCAACAAGCCCGTCTGCGCAGCGATATTGATAAACGTATGGCCGCGGTTCTCGATCATGGTGGCTATATTATGGGCCCTGAAGTGCGTGCGCTCGAAGACGAGCTGAAAGACTGGTCAGATGCATCAGAGGTGATCAGCTGTTCTTCAGGAACAGACGCTTTATTACTGGCCTTGATGGGGCTTGGTCTGCGCCCCGGGCAAGGTGTGATTGTCCCCAGCTTCACCTTTACCGCTTCTGCAGAGGTGATGCCGATGCTGGGCGCCATCCCAATTTTTGCCGAAGTTGAAGAAGACAGCTTCAATCTGGACGCAAACAGGTTGGAAGATGCGCTGCGAGCTGGTCAGGAACAAGGTATTACCATTGTGGGTATCATTGCTGTTGGCTTGTTTGGCCAGCCTGCAGATATGCCAGCGATACAGAATTTTGCCAAAGCACATGGTCTGTGGGTCATTGATGATGCAGCACAATCTTTTGGTACCCGCATCGGGGATAAAAAAACGGGCAATATGGCTGATATCACCTGCACCAGCTTTTTTCCGGCAAAGCCGCTTGGCTGTTATGGAGATGGCGGGGCGCTTTTCACCCAGAATAGCGCGGCAGCTGAGATTATCCGCTCAGCGCGCATCCACGGGCAAGGCAAGGATAAATATCATAATGAGCGCATCGGCATGACTGCACGCCTGGATACGATGCAGGCTGCTATTCTGCAATCCAAGCTAACAATTTTTGATGATGAGCTAAAGGCACGCCAAAGGGTAGCTGATACCTATGCCAGCTTATTGGCAGATAAACTGGCCGGCCAAGTCACCGCCCCCACATTAAAGCCTGGGCGCACCAGCAGCTGGGCACAATATGTGATCCGCCTGCCAAAGGGATGTGATCGCAGCGCGGTTCAGGCCTATCTGTCTGAAAAATCAGTACCGACGGCCATCTATTATCCAATGCCAATGCACCAACAAAAACCCTATAGCCGCTATCCGGTTGCCAAAAATGGGTTGAGTGTCACAGAGGCCTTATGTGCAGATGTACTCGCCTTGCCAATGCATCCCTATCTGGAGGCGAAGACCGCTGATGAGATCATCTCTCATCTGGCAGCAGCAATTTCTGGCTGATATTGAAAACCATCTAAAAAAGAGGTGCATTTTTTGCTTGCACCTCTCTTGAAGGCTGGATATAACGAGGCCCTGCCAAGCGGGTGTAGCTCAGGGGTAGAGCACAACCTTGCCAAGGTTGGGGTCGTGGGTTCGAATCCCATCACCCGCTCCATCTTTTCTTGAAAAGATCGGAAGGCTTGGCCAAAAAGAAAGCAGCCTTTTTTGAAGGCTGCTCTTTTTTTATCAGATCCGTTTAAATCTTGTTTTATGCACGGCCGATAGAGCTGTATGTGAGACCTGCTGCGCGCATGGCCTCTGGATCATAGACATTGCGCAAATCAACCAATATCCGGCCTTTCATACGGTCGAGAAACTGAGCAGGGGTCAGCGCCCGAAATTCATTCCACTCTGTGACCACCACTGCGATATCTGCATTATCCAGACAATCGTTTGCATTTTGCGCATAACCCATCGCAGCTGGCATTAATGGCTTGGCTTCATGCATGGCGGCCGGATCATAGCCTATCAGCTCTGCACCTGCGGCGATTAAAATCGGCGCGATATCCAAAGCAGGGCTGTCACGCATATCATCTGTCTCAGGCTTAAAAGCAAGACCAAGCAGGGCAATTTTCTTGCCTTTTACATCACCGCCTGCAGCTGCAATCACGCGCTCTGCCATATGTTTCTTGCGATCAGCATTATAAGAGACAACGCCTTCGACAATCGGCATCTGGGCCTCAAACAACTCAGCTGTTTTCACCAAAGCCAGCGTATCTTTTGGAAAGCAAGAGCCGCCATAGCCAGGCCCGGGATGCAGGAATTTTGCGCCTATGCGCTTATCAAGCCCCATACCTTTGGCAACCGCATGCACATCAGCGCCCACTTTTTCACAGAGATCAGCAATCTGGTTGATATAAGAGATTTTCACCGCCAGAAAGGCATTGGCCGCATATTTGATCAATTCTGCGGTCTCCAGACCAGTAAATTGTATCGGTGTTTCAATCAAATAGAGCGGACGGTAGAGCGCACGCATCACCTCTTGAGCGCGCATTGATTGAGTCCCGACCACCACACGGTCTGGGCGCATGAAATCAGAAATAGCAGAGCCTTCACGCAAAAATTCCGGATTAGAGGCCACATCAAAATCAGCTGCAGGATTGGTTTCTTTGATGATTTTTTCAACTTGGCGGCCAGTGCCAACTGGCACCGTTGATTTGGTTACAACCACTGTATAGCCAGAGAGATTTTCAGCAATTTCAGCCGCCGCTGCATGCACAAAGCTGAGATCGGCATGGCCATCACCGCGCCGTGTTGGGGTGCCCACTGCAATGAAGACAGCATCAGCTGATGCGACGGCCTCTGCTAAATCTGTGGTGAAATTCAGCCGCCCAGCAGCACGGTTGCGGGCAACCACATCCTCAAGGCCAGGCTCATAAATCGGAATGCCGCCTGAGTCCAACAGCGCTATTTTATTCTCATCTTTGTCAACACAAGTGACAGAAAAGCCGAATTCAGAAAAACAAGCACCAGAGACGAGCCCAACATAGCCTGTACCGATCATCACAATTTTCATCATACACTCTTCATTTTGATGGTTTTCTTATCGATTCAAATCCGGCTGGCCTTAGCCTGCCACATCCAGCAATTCTTCCACCCGCGCAGTTATCGCATGACCTAATGCGATATGGGCTTCTTGGATATGCATAGTGACCTCTGAGGGCACATTTATCAGAATATCAGATAGATCGCTGAGCTTGCCGCCTGAACCGCCGGTCAGACCGATAACCGTGATATCCATCTGTTTTGCGGCCTGTGCCGCAGCACAAACATTGCCTGAATTGCCACTGGTTGAGATAGCAATCAATACATCACCAGCCTGGCCAAGTGTTTCAACCTGGCGGCTGAACACACCCTCAAAACCAAAATCATTGCTGAAAGCAGTCAGCAAGGATGTATCGGTGGTCAGCGCAATAGCTGGTAATCCGCGTCTCGGGCGGGTGTGATCCAAGGTTGCCACAAATTCTGCAGCCAGATGCTGGGCATCACCAGCTGAACCGCCATTGCCACAGAGCATTAATTTGCCCTCTTTAGACATGGACGCGGCAATCATTTGCGCAGCCTGTTCAGCAGGTTCAGCACAGATTTCTGCTGTCTTGGCTTTGACCTCTGCTGAACGGTATAATAAATCTGCAATCATGATGTCTTGCGCTCCGCCAGATTTTCACGCTGGTTGAGTTGATTTATCGCGCTTTACACGGCGCTGTGCAAGTATTAAGCACAAGAAAAGACGTCGCACCGCCTGTGGGTTGTAGATGAGGGACTGATGATTAAAAAAGCGATTTTTCCAGTAGGTGGTCTCGGGACCCGCTTTTTGCCTGCTACTAAGGCACTGCCAAAAGAAATGCTGCCTGTTGTTGATAAACCGCTCATCCAATATGCCGTTGAAGAGGCAGCCGCCGCTGGCATCAGCGAGTTTATTTTCGTCACCGGCCGCAACAAGACCGCGATTGAAGATCATTTCGACCATTCCACAGAATTGGAATCTGTTTTAACAGCCAAAGGCAAAATAGAAGCCTTGGATGTGGTGCGTGATATGATGCAAGAACCAGGTTCTGTGTCTTATGTCCGCCAGCAGGAACCTGCCGGTCTCGGGCATGCTGTCTGGTGTGCGCGCCATTTAATTGGCGATGCCCCGGTGGCTGTGTTGCTGGCAGATGATTTGATCCATGGCAAACCAGCATTGGCCGAAATGATGCAGGCTTATAAGGGCGGGAATATGGTGGCCCTGATGGAAGTGCCACATGAAGATACTTCCTCTTATGGCATTATTGAGCCAGGCAGCGATAGCGGGCGCGAGGTAGAGGTCAAAGGGCTGGTAGAAAAGCCAGATGCAGATAAAGCACCCTCTAGGCTGGCGGTCGTTGGGCGCTATATCATAGAGCCAGAGGTTTTTAACATACTTGGTTCACAAGCACGCGGTGCAGGCGATGAAATTCAGCTCACCGATGCGCTGGCACAGCGCATTGGTCATGCTCCTTTCACCGGTTATCGGTTTGAAGGCCAGCGTTTTGATTGCGGCTCCAAACTCGGATTCCTGCAGGCCAATATCGCCTTTGCGCTGGACAGAGAGGATATGGCAGAGAAGCTCTCAGACTGGTTGCAATCCCTGCCGCCAAAAACAACATCCTGAATAAAGGGCTTCTGGACCCATGCCAGATCCGTCACATATCTATCAGTCACATATTTTTCATCCGACCATTTTACGGGCCTATGATATCAGAGGCATTGTTGGCGAGACCCTGCATGTTGAAGATGCCAGAGCAATCGGCCATGCCTTTGGGCTGTTATTTGAAGCTGGCGCACGGATTGCGATTGGCCGGGATGGCCGGCTGAGTTCTCCTGACTTAGCAACCGCCTTATCTGAAGGGCTGGTCGATGCAGGCTGTCATGTGCTTGATATCGGTGTGGGTCCGACACCTATGCTCTATTTTGCAGATGTGGCGCTGTCTTGTGCAGGGGCGATACAGGTCACTGGCTCGCATAATCCGCCTACCCATAATGGTTTTAAAATGGTGCGGGCGCACCGTCCTTTTTACGGCGCCGATATTCAGCAGCTTGGGACAGATGCCTTAACCTTAAAGGGGCGTGCTGGCGGGCGCTATGAAACCCAGGATATTATAGATCTTTATACCGAAAAACTGGCTGATCAGGCCGATTTTGGCAATCTATCTGCGGTCTGGGATACAGGCAATGGCGCAGCCGGACCAGCATTGATCTCCATGCTGGAAAAAATAGACAAATCAGCAAGTGAAAAGCCAGCTCAGCATTGCCTATTCACAGAAATTGACGGGACTTTCCCCAATCACCACCCCAATCCGGTTGATCCTGAAACACTCGATATTCTGCGTGACAAGGTCAATGAGATGGGTGCTGATTTGGGTATTGGCTTTGACGGGGATGGCGATCGCATTGGGGTGATTGATCAAAGAGGCAGACAAGTGGCTGGCGATTTGCTCACCGCCCTTCTGGCCCGTGATGTGCTGGAACGCCATCCCGGCGCGCCTATTCTTTTTGATGTGAAATCCAGTGAATTGGCGCTTGAATTGGTCCGCCAGGCAGGGGGTAAGCCCATGCTCTGGAAGACAGGTCACAGCCATATGAAAGAGAAAATGCGCGAGATTGGCGCGCCGATTGCAGGCGAAATGTCAGGCCATATTTTCATTAAAGATCGCTATTACGGGTTTGATGATGCGCTCTATGTCGCCATGCGCCTAGTCTCTCTGCTCAATCAAAAACAGCTTTCAATGGCAGATTTTCTCGATAGCCTGCCCGATCTTCATGCTTCTCCTGAGATTGGCATTGCCTGTCCGGATGAAGAAAAATTTGCCCTGATTGACCGCCTCTCTGCCAAGTTAAAAGCCAATCTGCCAGATGGCTATGCACTCACCGATATTGATGGTGTGCGGCTGGGTAATGCGGATGGATGGTGGTTGTTGCGCCCTTCAAATACCGAGGCCAAATTGGTCACGCGTGCAGAAGGTAAAACAGCAGATTTATTGGAAAAACACCTGAAAATGGCGCAAAACGCGCTGAAAGAAGAAGGCTTAGACTGGTCCTATTAAGCTGTTTACATCCAACAGTCCCCTTTTTGACTGGAAGAAGGGCAGCTCATCACGCAGATCGCGGCAATTCGGCCAGTTGCTTTCCATATAATGACACGGTATTCCACAATGTGGAACATTTCACCTGCGTAATCTGTGCCTAATATCTATATGTCATAGAAAGAGGCCGTGATGCGGCGATTCGAGAAATAAAAAAGGAGGAAGTTATGGGATATGTAGCTATTGGCGGTCTGTCCGTTTACCAATCACTGGCCAATTTTGTGCAGGATGAATTATTGCACGGGCTGGATATCACCGCGGACACCTTCTGGTCAGGTTTTGAAGCAGCGGTTAATGAATTGGCGCCGCAAAATCGTGCCTTATTGGCAAAAAGAGAGGCCCTGCAAGCGCAGATTGACAGCTGGCACAAATCAAATCGCGACAGCGGCTTTGATGCAGCAGCCTATCAGGCTTTCTTAAAAGAGATCGGCTATTTGGTTGATGAAGGTCCAGATTTCAGCATCAACACCACAAATGTTGATGATGAAATTGCCACCATCGCCGGGGCACAACTTGTCGTGCCTGTAATGAATGCGCGCTATGCACTCAATGCCGCCAATGCACGTTGGGGCAGCCTTTATGATGCGCTTTATGGCACAGATGCGATTTCAAGTGATGATGGCGCTGAAATCACCGCAGGCTATAATCCAGTGCGTGGCCAAAAGGTTATTGGTTTTGTGCGTGATAAACTCAATGACATTGTCCCACTTAGAACCGCTAGCTGGCATGATGTAACAGGCTTTGCGGTAGCTGATGGCCAGCTTGTGATTTCTGCTTCATCTGGCGAAACAAGCCTTGAAAACCCAAATCAATTTAAAGGTTTTAATGGGCCGGCTGATGCACCAACCAGCATTCTGCTTGAAAAAAACAAGCTGCATCTGGATGTTCAAATCGACGCCGCCTCACCGATTGGAAGCAACGATCCAGCCCATATCAAAGATGTGGTGGTTGAATCAGCTATCTCTGTGATCATGGATTGCGAGGATTCAATCGCAGCGGTGGATGCAGATGACAAGGTGCTGGCCTATCGCAACTGGCTGGGTCTGATGAAAGGCGATCTCTCGATTGAGATGGAAAAAGGCGGCAAGCGTTTTACCCGCTCGCTCAATCCAAACCGCAGCTATCTGGGCGCAAATGGTCAGGCCATGAGTTTAAAAGGCCAGTCTATGATGCTGGTGCGTAATGTCGGTCATCTGATGACCAACCCGGCCATCTTGCTAGCCGATAAATCAGAAGTGCCTGAAGGCATTATGGATGGATTCATGACAGTGCTGGCCGCATTGCATGATTTCAAGGCAAAGAATAATTCACAAACTGGCTCTGTTTATATTGTGAAGCCAAAAATGCACGGGCCAGAGGAAGTCGGCTTTGCGGTGCGGATTTTTGAAAAAGTCGAAGCCCTTTTGGGTCTGGCCCCGCTGACCATCAAAATCGGCATTATGGATGAAGAACGCCGGACCACTGTCAATCTGAAAGAAGCCATTCGCGCCGCGAGCGATCGGGTGGTCTTCATCAATACCGGCTTTTTGGATCGCACAGGCGATGAAATTCACACCTCTATGGAAGCAGGGGCGATGATTCGCAAAGCCGATATGAAACAGGCAGCCTGGATTGGGGCTTATGAAGACTGGAATGTTGATATTGGGCTGGCGTGCGGTTTCTCAGGCAAGGCGCAAATCGGCAAAGGCATGTGGGCGATGCCAGATCGTATGGCAGATATGCTGGATCAGAAAATAGGCCACCCAAAGGCTGGCGCAAATTGTGCTTGGGTACCCTCGCCAACCGCTGCCACCTTACATGCGCTCCATTATCTGAGCTATCATGTGTTTGGCCGTCAGGCTGAATTACAAGGCAATAGACGCGCCAAATTAGATGATATTCTAACCATTCCAGTAGCCAGCCGTCCAAACTGGTCAGAAGCCGATATCACCTCTGAGTTGGAAAATAACGCGCAAGGTATTTTAGGCTATGTGGTGCGCTGGATTGATCAGGGTGTCGGCTGTTCAAAAGTGCCGGACATCCATGATGTGGGACTGATGGAAGACAGAGCGACTTTACGCATTTCATCTCAGCATATTGCCAACTGGTTGCATCATGGCATCTGCAGCGATGAGCAAGTGATGGCGGTGATGCGCAAAATGGCTGCGATTGTGGATGGTCAGAATGAAAATGACCCATCCTATCAGCCGATGGCGCCTGATTTTGATAACTCCATTGCCTTTAAGGCAGCGTGTGATTTGGTGTTTGAGGGGCGAGTTCAGCCATCTGGCTATACCGAGCCTGTGCTGCATCAGCGCCGTCTGGAAAAGAAATCAGCCTGATAACAGCGCTTATCAGCAGCAAAATATTTAGTTCTGATAACTATACCGGTGAAAAAGATAGCTGATATTGTATCCTAGGCGTAGAGTGAGTGTGCCTGACTTGCATCAAGGAGACCTTATCATGTCTTTTTCACTGGATGATCATATCGCTAAAATCCCTGGTTTTCCGAAACCTGATATCACCTTTTATGATATCAGCCCGGCGCTCGAAAATCCGGCTGCGCTGTCTCAGACTATCCATGCGCTGACTGAAAAAGTGCGCCCGATGCAGCCAGATATCACCGCTGGCATTGATGCGCGCGGCTTTTTATTTGCGATGCCGCTGGCATTGAATTTGGCGATTGGCACCGTGATGGTACGCAAATCTGGCAAGCTGCCAGGGGCTGTTTTTGAAGAATCCTATGCTCTTGAATATGGCGAGGCGACTTTATCTATCCAAAAGGCACGTGCCCTTAACGGCAAGCGCGTGGTGCTCTGCGATGATTTGCTGGCAACAGGGGGGACGCTTGCCGCCTCTGCTAAATTGGTGGAACAGGCAGGCGGCATTGTGGCTGGCGCGGTCTGTCTGGTTGAACTGACCGGCTTAAAAGGCCGAGACAAAATTGACTGTGAAATCGCCGTGCTCCAGCAATATGAGTTTTAGGCCGAGATAAGGCACTTAAACGCCGTCCGCTGCCATTTCTGCACGTAATTGTGTGCGCATCTCATCAATAGGTTTGAGCTGTTGAACAGGCCCATCAAGATGCCAGAAGGTCCAGCCATTGCAGGAGGCCGCCCCTTGCAGCTCAGCACCAAGAGAATGGATAGAACCAGCCTTTTTATCTTCTGAGACCAGCGAGCCATCCGCCCGCACAATCGCGGTAAAGCGCCGGCTTTTATCCACCAGCCTGTCGCCAGGGTGAAGCCAGCCACGCTCAAGCAAGGCCCCAAAGGGAATCCGTGGCTGGGCGCGTTTCTCTGGCGTTTCGGCCAGACGCTCATCACTCAGCGGCTCAACCGCTGCCAGCCGGTTTGTGGCCAGTTTGATGTAATCTCTATCGCGCTCAATGCCGATATAATGACGGCCTAATTTCTTGGCGACGGCACCGGTCGTACCGCTGCCAAAAAACGGATCTAAAATCACATCACCGCGCACTGAAGACGATAAAATCACTCTGGCCAGCAAATTCTCTGGCTTTTGAGTGGGATGTGCCCGCTTGCCGTCAGCCCCTTTTAGGCGTTCTGCACCAGTACAAATTGGCAAGGTCCAGTCAGAGCGCATCTGTAGCCCTTCATTCAGGGCTTTCATCGCCTCATAATTAAAGCGGTATTTTGATTTCTCTGATTTCGCAGCCCAAATCAGCGTCTCATGTGCATTGGTAAAACGCCGGCCACGGAAATTTGGCATCGGATTTGTCTTACGCCAAATAATATCATTCAAAATCCAATAGCCCAAATCTTGCAATACACGGCCAAGGCGGAAGATATTATGATAAGAGCCAATGACCCAAATCGCCCCATCTGGCTTTAAAATCCGGCGGCATTCGCCAAGCCATGCAATCGCTTCACGATCATAGGCTGCAAAAGAATCATAGCTGTCCCAGGCTTCGGTTACAGCTTTCACTTCAGAATGATCAGGGCGTGTCAGCGCACCCGATAATTGCAGATTATAAGGGGGATCAGCAAAGACCAGATCAACCGATTCATCTGGCAATGATTTCAGCACCTCCAGGCTATCACCTGGCAATATCACATCTTTTTTCAGCTCTGATTGCATCATCACGGCCATTCTTTTGGTTGCTTAAAACGCGCTGTTTCTCCTCAAAAGAATCATAAATCCTATTTTAGTCAATAGCTTATACTGATAACTTAAAGTGATATCTATATCTGGTGGCTGAAATAAGTCAGGCCCATAGATATAGAGAGGCAAAAGACAAAAACTTGCCATATGTTGCAATTTTATCACGCAAATTCAGTCAAAATGCCCAAAACAGACCACAAAAGGGGCCGATGTGTCGCAAAGGCCAGCCTGCGGACTGGCCCGCCGATTTGTTAAGCGTCGTTTTGGATAAGACGGGCGACGGGTTTAAAGCTGGTGCGATGCGCAGGGCACGGGCCAAATTGGGTGAGTGCCTCTTGATGTTGCTTGGTCCCATATCCTTTATGCGCCGCAAACCCATAGGCAGGATAATCTCTATCTAAGGCCATCATCGCCCTGTCACGGCACTCCTTGGCGCAGACAGACGCCGCGGCAATGGATAGGCTTTTGCTATCACCTTTCACCACAGGCCGAATAAGCGCCGTGCCAATATTGTCAAAAGGCGGGGTAAGATTGCCATCGACAAGGATCGCACTCGGCAGGCCTGCAACCTCAGCAGCTAATGCTGAAGATAATGCAGAAGATAATTCAGAAAATAATTCTGCGGCCAGCTGATCCACTGCCCGCTGCATCGCAAGGAAAGTCGCCTTTAAAATACCCAGCCTATCAATCTCTTCAACGCTGGCATGTGCCACTGCAAAGCGATGTGGGCCGCCCATTATCTGTTCTTCAAAATAACGGCGTTGCTTTGGGCTCAGCTGTTTTGAATCTGTCAGCCCTTTATCCAATGCAGAGATATAATCTGGATGAAGCCAGCAAGCAGCGGCGGTCACAGGTCCAGCCCAAGGCCCGCGCCCTGCTTCATCTACCCCGAAAACCAGCCCACCTGGTCTGCCGGCCTTTGCCAATATTTCCTGTTCAAGCTGATAATCTGCCAAGGCTTTATTAAAATCTTTTTCTGGATGGTACTGTCTGGATAGCTATTTTTTGCGCCCGGCCACACCGGTTTCCAGCAGGCGTGGCATAATCTCGACAAAATTGCAGGGGCGGTGACGGTAATCCAGCTGATGCGCCAGCAAATCATCCCAGGCATCTTTGACCGCAGAAGGCGAGCCTGGCAACGCAAAGAGATAGGTGCCACCAGCTACACCGGCCAGCGCCCGGCTCTGCAAGGTCGAGGTGCCGATTTTCTGGAAAGACAGAAAACGGAACATTTCACCGAACCCTTCAATTTCTTTGTCAAAAACCGCACGGAACGCTTCAGGTGTGACATCTCGGCCGGTGAGGCCGGTACCGCCTGTAGAGATCACCACATCAATCGCAGGATCAGCAATATAGGTTTCAAGCTGTGCCTCGATCACGGCTTTGTCATCTGGTAAGAGCACACGGTCTGCCAGATGATGGCCAGCTTCTGTCAAGCGCGCGACCAATAGATCACCTGATGTATCATCGGCAAGGCGTCGGCTGTCTGACAGGGTAATCACCGCAATGCGCACCGAAATAAAATCACGTGTCTCGTCTATTCTGCCGCCCATTATCTGACCTCATTTTTTTGCTTCACACCCGCCAGTGTCACCTTGCTTATGATGCAGCTTAATTCATCAGGGTTTCTTATTGGGTATAAAATGGCTGTTCTGGGTGAGGAGCAAACCCACTTCTTGATCAACCAGACCCGTCACGAGACCGCGCAAAATCGGTGTATCTTGACCAAATTTCTGGCGATAGACCGCCATATCGCTGACCACAGATTTTACATAATTGCGCGTTTCCCTGGCCGGAATAGATTCGATCATCAAAAATAAATCATCTCGCCTGCTCATCCCGCGTAGCCATTTATTCAGATTGCCAGGCCCACCATTATAAGCCGCCAGCATCCGCACCAATTCACCATTCACCACACGCTCATCCAATAAATGGCGGATGTAATCCTGGCCCAGTTTCAAATTAAAGGCCGGATTATGCAGCAAATGGCGGTGGGTGGTGCGCAGGCGTCTATCACCTGAAATAAAGGCAGCGGTGGCTGGCATAATCTGCATCAGACCGCTTGCTTTCACCCGGCTTCTGGCCAGCGGATAGAAACTGGATTCGCGCCGTGCAATCGCCCAGACCAGCGCCTGATCAACCTGAAATTCAACGGCCACTTCAGGGCGCGGATAAAGCGCAGCATTATAACGCTCACCATGATTGCGCAGGAAAATATCAGCTATCCGAAAGGCCAGGCCAGGCATATTCTGCTGCACTGCAAACACCATCATATCGCGCCGCCTATCTAGGCTGGCTTCGGCATAGAGATAGCGCAACTCACGCCCTGCCTCTGTCCAATTTCCAACCTGAAGCAGGGCTAGGGTGCGCCGGCCGCCGCGCTGAGCAATCAGCCAATCGTTAAAATCATATGATAGAGGCGGCAATGTAAAATCAAGCGCCTGATCCTGACCGCTGGCCTGGCGTGCCATCACCCCATAGAAGAGATCAGGATAAGAGGCTGCAATATCCAGATAGGTCATGGCCTGTGCCACCTCGCCTCTGGCAAGGGCAATGCGATGTGCCCAAAAAGCCGCAGAAGAACGCAAAGCAGCTGGCGCGGTTTCTTCTTCGGCCAATGTTCGGAAATAAATGCCAGCCAGGTCAGGCTGGTGCGAGCGATAGGCAGCCAAACCGGCCGCCCAATAGGCCATATAGGCTTTATTTTTACCTTTGGCGATGGCCTGCCTTGCGGTGCGCAAAGCCTTATCATCCAGCCCGAAAATAAAATAGCCATGCGCGATTTCACCACGTAAATGCGCTTCTTCTTCGGCAGTCAGATAGCGCAAGACCGATTTCTGATTCAGATATTTCGAAGCGTTGGTTGGCTCTTTGCGGCGAATGGACCGGCGGATGGTTGAGGCGATTTTCGCTGTTTGACGCGGTGAGGCCCGGCCTGTTCTGGTGGTCGGGATATAAGGGCGCCAGCTCTGGTTTGTTGGATTGCCAACCCCGTTCAGATAGCCTTTTTTCGGCTTTTTAGGCGCCGCAGCTTTTCTGGGTTTGCGTTTATCAGCCAGCCATTTGATTCGGCTGGCAGCTGGATGATCATTGTAAATATCCAGCCAGTTTTTCAGCTCGCTATATGTCGAACGCCAGGCGGTGGGGTGCAAATAACGCTGAGAGAGCACATGTCCCATCAAAATTTCATTATCAATGTCAGCAATATATTTATCTGCTTTTTTAATCTGGCCTGCTTCTTGGAGCGCAAAAATCTGCTGATAGCGTTCAACATCTGTTGCAGAGAGCAATTGGACGGGCGGTTCTTGGGCAAAAGCAGGACCAGCTGAAAAAAACGCCCAGAAGGCGCCAATCAGAACCGCTTTTTGTTTCAAACTCAAAAACATCTTTTTCTGTCTCTCATTCCAGCACCCTAAAACCATAGGCCTCAGCACTCACATCATCATGTGTCTTAGGTTGGGCTGAGCCTATCATAAAATGCCCGCAATTGGAGCAAATCTGTAAATGCCAGCTTTTTTTGTGCCGGAGAGCGCAGCAGATAAGCCGGATGCAGGGTCGGCAAGACAGGGACAGGCTGCCCACCGCCGAAATCTATTTCTTGCATTTTGCCGCGCAAATTTAAAATGCCAAGAGACGTATCAAGCAGGCTCTTAGCAGAGGAGCCACCAAGAGCCAGAATCACATCTGGGTTTTTCAGCTGAATATGACGCTTTAAAAAAGGTAGGAGCATCTGTGTTTCTTCGCTGGTTGGCGTACGGTTGCCTGGTGGCCGCCAAGGCAAGAGATTGGTGATATAGACATGTGATCTATCCAACCCAATGGTCGCCAGCATCTTATCCAGCATTTTGCCAGCCTCGCCGACAAAAGGCAGGCCCATGCGATCTTCATCTCGGCCAGGGGCTTCACCAATCAGCATGATACGGGCATCACGCGCACCATCGCTAAAGACCAGATTGGTGGCGGTACGTTTGAGCGCGCAGCCCTCAAACTGGCTCAAGGCTTCTTTTAAGGCCTCAAGGCTGGTGATGCTGTCTAAATCTGCTTTGGTGGTGCGTGCAGGCTGCGCCTTTGATGTGCTGGCAACAGGCGAAGGCATCCTATCATCTGGCATATCATAGGCAGGTGAGGGCGCTTCTTTGACCTGACTGGGTGTGCCATTTGCTTGCGTTTGAGCCTGTATGACGGCTTGAGGAATTGTTTGAGCAGCTCTTTTTTGAGATGGGCCAGATAATATCGCATCAATGGTGAGCGGTTTTTGCCAGCTATCTGGCCGCGCAGGGCTATCCAGCAAGGCGCAATCTATGCCGTTTTCCAACTGCCAAGAAAGTTGTGCGATTAGGTCATCTCTGCTGAAATCTGGCGTTGTCATACTAATTTGCGTCTGCCATGTTATGGTTCGGACCTTAGGATAATGCCATTAAGTGGCATTGTCATGAGACAAAATCAGTTTTTCATCTCTGCATTTTGCAGGATATGACCATGGCTTTTGAACGGCGCGTCTTGTCAGTGAGGCGAACCAGATATGAAAAAGCGACATTTAGAGGGTAGGAAACATGGAACGCGATCAGATGGAATTTGATGTAGTGATTGTCGGCGGTGGGCCATCTGGCTTATCTGCTGCTATTCGCTTGCGCCAGCTGGCAGAAGAAAAAGGGCAGGATATCTCTGTTTGCCTCATCGAAAAAGGCAGTGAGGTTGGTGCCCATATTCTATCTGGTGCGGTGCTGGAACCACGCGCTTTAAACGAGCTGATCCCAGATTGGAAAAATCGCGGTGCACCGCTTGATACTGCGGTTGAAACAGATCAGTTCATGTATCTTACTCAATCTGGCTCATTCCGCCTGCCAACCCCGCCTCAGATGAATAATCATGGCAATTACATCATCTCGCTTGGCAATTTCTGCCGCTGGCTGGCAGAGCAGGCTGAAGCGATGGGTGTTGAGATCTACCCTGGCTTTGCTGCTGCAGAAGTCTTGTTTGATGAAAATGGCGCAGTGCGCGGTGTGCAAACAGGGGATATGGGTGTCAATAAAGATGGCAGCCAAGGCGATGGTTTCATGCCAGGCATGGAATTATTGGCCAAGCAGGTGATTTTTGCAGAAGGGTGCCGCGGTCATCTTACCAAAGGTTTGTTTGACACATTTGATTTGCGTGAAGGCAAGGATCCGCAAACCTATGCTATCGGGATCAAAGAATTGTGGGATATTGATCCAGCCAAATCCAAGCCAGGTACAGTCTGGCATTCAGTGGGCTGGCCTTTATCGACAGATGTTTATGGTGGCTCTTTCCTCTATCATCTTAATGGCAATCAGGTGGCGATTGGCTATGTGGTGGGGCTTGATTACAGCAATCCGCATCTCTCACCTTTTGAAGAATTCCAACGGTTTAAAACACATCCCGCCGTGCGTCCAATTTTAGAAGGTGGCCGGCGTGTCTCTTATGGTGCACGCGCACTCAATGAAGGCGGTTTCCAGTCTGTTCCGAAACTGACTTTCCCGGGTGGCTGTCTGGTTGGCTGTACAGCCGGCTTTTTGAACGTGCCAAAAATCAAGGGCACACATACCGCGATGAAATCAGGCATGCTGGCTGCTGAAGCTGTATTTGATGTGGTCTCTGCTGAGAGCGCATCTGGCACAGAGCCCGCTGCTTATGGCGATAAAATGACCAAGAGCTGGTTGTGGGACGAGCTTTATAAGGTGCGCAATATCCGCCCAGCCTTTAATAAGGGCTTCTTATTTGGTATGGCCTATGCTGGCATTGATACTTACATTTTGCGCGGTAAGGCGCCTTGGACCTTCCGCCATCATGCAGATCACAGCCAGCTGAAAAAAGCGTCTGAAGCACCAAAAATTGATTATCCAAAACCAGATAATGTCGTCAGCTTTGATCGCAATTCCTCTGTCTTCCTTTCTGGGACCAACCATGAGGAAAACCAGCCTGTGCATCTCACCTTAAAAGATGCTTCTGTGCCGATTGAACATAATCTGGCGCTTTATGATGCACCTGAACAGCGTTATTGCCCAGCTGGTGTCTATGAGATCGTCCGCGAAGAAGATGGCAGCAATCCACGCCTGCAAATCAATGCGCAGAATTGTGTGCATTGCAAAACCTGTGATATCAAGGATCCAACACAGAATATCCGCTGGGTTGTGCCAGAAGGTGGAGGCGGGCCAAACTACCCGAATATGTAATCAAACCAAGCATGCAAGGAGACAATTTATGGCACCATCTCGCCAGTTTGGTCTCCTTCATGCTTCTTTATTTGCGCGTTTTTCACATTATCTGAAACCACCCAGCATTGCTTTTCGCGTTGGCAGGTGCATAGCACTTGTCTTTGGCGGGTTGCTCTTGATGCAATGTGCAGGGCCCAGCCAGCATATTCAACAGATAGCAACTGAAGAAACACCGCTTGAAATCACCGATAATACCAGCTTGTCTGCACTCTATCTGGTTGGCCGTTATGCCCGCCAGCAAAGTGACTGGACCAGAGCATCTGATGTTTTTTCTGAGGCGTTGCTGCGCGAAAGCCGGAGCCCGCTTTTTCTGAGGCAGGCTTTTTTTGCGCAATATTTCACTGGTAATATTGAAAAAGCAGCTCAGATTGCACGGCTGATCGAAGCAGAAGGCCTGCCCTTGGCGATCACCTCAGAGCCGGCGGCCATCCTCGCTTTTCAACAGCAAGATTATCAAGCCGTTCTGGCCTTTAGTGAGCGCCTGAAAACCGATCAAAATACCCGTTTCATGGGCCAGCTTTTGGCCAGTTGGGCGCTTTTTGCAGAGGGCCAGACTGATGCTGGCCTTTCAGGTTTGCGCCAATTGGGGCGTGATCTGGCCATGGATTATCAGCAAAATCAGCAAAATATCGATATATCTTCACAAGGCCTGCCTTACTTCATCCACCTGCATCTTGCAGAAATGCAAATATTAGCAGGGCGTGAACAAGAAGCCCGGTTTGAGCTCTATCTTCTTGAAGAAGCGACCAGCCTAGCCGCCCAAATTGAGCTCAGGCAAATTGCCCTTTGGAGCCAACTTGGCGATCCGCAGCGCTCTACTGACATCATCCGCTATGGGCTGAGCCAGCGGTTTTTCCACCAGCAGATGATCGATAGATTGGCATTTAATCCGCCTGTGACGCTTAACCAGGCCATGGCACGTGCGGTGCTTTTCTTGAATTGGGTACATTTAACAGCCCAGAATGCACCGCTGCTGGCAGGCCGGGCACATCTGGCCCTTCAACTGGACCCGACATTAGATGATGCCCGTTTTGTGCTGGCACAGCTGGCAGAAGCAGATGGCCGGATGGATATATCAGCCGATTACCTGGCCTCTATCGCTGAAGACAGCCCCTGGTCTGGTCCAGCTTTTTACATGCAAATTGAACAATGGCGCCAGGCAGAGGATATGGAAAAAATTCTGGCTGGCCTTGAGCGCAAAACACAAAATCCGCTCTTTGCTTCAGAATCCCTGCTCTGGCAAGTCTTGGGGGATAATTACCGGTTCGATAAGCAATATCAAAAAGCGGTTGGTGCTTATCTTGCCTCTTTAGAACGCGGTAATCAGCTGGGCTCGGTTTATCGCTCTCTTGGTATCGCCTATGAGCATATCGGCGAAGATAAATTGGCTAAGGATAATCTGCGCAAAGCGATAATGCTTAATCCTGAAGATGCCTATGCGCTGAATTATCTGGGATATTGGTTTGCAGATGAAGGCCGACATCTCGATGAGGCTTTTCGGCTGATTGAGCGGGCAGTGGCCTTGCGGCCTCAAAATGGATTTTTCGCAGATTCGCTCGGCTGGGTGCATTATCGCAAAGGCCAATTTGATCAGGCACTAGACTGGCTGGAGCGGGCATTCCGGCTTGAGCCATCAGATCCGGTGATTGGTGATCATTTAGGTGATGTTTATTGGCAGTTAGGCCGATATTCAGAAGCACGTTTTAAATGGCAGTTGGTTCTGGATATCATTGAACGCGATAAAGAAGCAGCCGGCGATACCGCCCGTATCGAACTCAAAGCAACCATTGAGCAAAAGCTGGTCAATGGCCTATGAGATCGCCATATCGCAAATTAGGTGGTCTAACCTCAATGGTTAAGCAATGTCAGTGACTAAAGAAATCGATCGCAGATCTGTTGGTGTCAGCTTGCTGGCACCTGCTAAACTCAATTTATCCTTGCGCATATGCGGGCGGCGCGCAGATGGCTATCATCTGCTGTCCTCGCTGGTTTGTTTTACCGATTGGGGTGATCGCCTGCATTTTTCTGTATCCGATAAAGATCAGATTATTTGTGATGGGGCTTATGCCAAGACCTTGCAATCAGCAGGTGGTGATACGCTGATTGCAAGCAGCCGGGATGCATTGCGCGATGCTGGCCTGATACCCAGCATTCCGGTGCGCATTCACATCACAAAAAACATTCCTCTTGGTGCAGGTTTAGGCGGTGGCAGCGCGGATGCAGCAGCCACCTTACAAGGGCTGTTATCTGTGTTCCAATGTGAGGCTGATCACAATAAGCTGAGCGATATAGCGCTCAGTTTAGGCGCCGATGTGCCTGTCTGCCTCACCGGCGGGGTGGTCTTGATGGAAGGTATCGGCGAGCAATT
>JBMHDN010000028.1:0-3117 GCA_049889355.1 Puniceispirillaceae bacterium (SeqCode) | reverse complement strand
GCAACAAGACAGCGGACGTGGTCCGTCTGTCCGCGTTGTGACTGTTATTGGGAGTAAAAAAATGGCGCATATTGCAGTTGTTGGAGCCGGCATTACCGGCGTTACCACCGCTTGGGCCTTGTGCCAGCGGGGCTATGATGTAACGGTTTTTGATAAAAATCGTTATGCCGCAATGGAAACATCCTTTGCCAATGGGGGGCAGCTTTCAGCATCAAATGCTGAGGTCTGGACCAATCTATCCACCATGATCAAGGGTATGAAATGGCTGTTAAAGCCAGATGCGCCCTTATCCATGAATTTGCGGCCAAGCTGGCACAAATATAGCTGGCTGGCGGAGTTCACATCGAATTTCCGCAATTATGAATCCAACACCATTAAAACCGCAAAGCTGGCGATTGAATCGCGCCGCTATATGAATGAATTTGCCAAAGAGGCAGGTGTGCAGTTTGATCGCGAAGATGCCGGCATTCTGCATTTTTACAATAAACATTCAGAATTTGAGCATGCGCATCGGGTGACCGATATGCTGGGACGGGCAGGTCTGGAACGCCGCCGGCTAACCCCAGAAGAGGTCTATAAAATTGAGCCTACCATCTGCTCTGATGTAATTGGCGGGTATTTTACCCCCAGTGATTTTACCGGTGATATCCATAAATTCACCATGGGTCTGGCAGAGGCATGTGAACGCGCTGGTGTGCGGTTTGTGATGAATGCTGAGATTGTGGATATCGATCATAATGGCCAGCAGCCTGTCCTGCATTGGCAGAATAAAGATGAGTCGCGTGGCGAAGAGGCTTTTGACGGGGTGGTGATATCAGCAGGTATCCACAGCCGTATTCTGGCAAAACAATGTGGTGACCGGGTGAATATCTATCCTGTGAAAGGCTATTCTATCACGGTCAATCTGCCAGATGAGGCGTCACAAAAAGCCGCGCCAACTGTGAGCCTGTTGGATGATGCGGCAAAAATTGTAACAGCACGTCTTGGCAAAGACAGATTCCGTGTCGCAGGCACAGCTGAGATTAATGGGGTGAATTACAATATCCGGGCTGATCGCATTCGCCCGCTTACCCGCTGGGTAGAAGATAATTTCCCGGATATCTGCACAGAGCATGTTGTGCCATGGGCAGGATTGCGTCCGATGATGCCGAATATGATGCCGCGTATTGATGCAGGGCGCAAAAAAGGCGTGTTTTATAATACCGGACATGGGCATCTTGGTTGGACTTTATCCTGTGTTTCCGCCAACATGGTGGCGGATATTGTCCAGTCAAAGCATAATCACTGATATATGCAGGTTGGCTTGTGAAAAGATCTTATAGACCGGTTAAGAGTTTTTAAAGGGACGCTTTAGATGAAGATTTTGCAGCTGCCACGGCCGGATGACTGGCACCTTCATATTCGCGATGGAGCTGTCATGCAGGCGGTTTTGCCGCATACCACACGCTGGGCCGGCCGGGCCATTATCATGCCGAATCTGGTCCCACCTGTGGTGACCGGCGCTGATGCACAAGCCTATCGCAAACGTATTGATGCCGCCTTGCCAGCAGAGGCAGAATTTACTCCTCTGATGGTACTGTATCTGACGGAGCAAACCGATCCTGAAGATGTGAGGCGGGCCGCTCAGCAAGGGATTATCACTGCGGTCAAGCTATATCCGGCCGGAGCAACCACAAATTCATCCAGCGGTGTGCGTGATATTACCAAAGTCATGCCTGTTTTAGAGGCAATGGCCGAAGTGGATATTCCGCTTTTGGTGCATGGTGAGGTGGTTGATGAAGCTATTGATATTTTTGACAGAGAAGCTGTGTTTATCGAGCGTGTGCTGACCCCGTTGCGGGCCGCCTTGCCAGAGTTACGGATTGTTTTTGAACATATCACCACAGAGCAGGCCGCCAGCTATGTTAGCGCCTCTGATCAGAATCTGGCAGCAACCATCACCCCGCATCATCTGGTAATCAATCGTAATGCCATTCTGGCCGGCGGTATCAAGCCGCATTATTACTGTCTGCCTGTGGCCAAAAGAGAGCGCCACAGACAGGCGTTATTGCAGGCGGCCATGTCTGGTGACAGCCGGTTTTTCCTGGGTACAGACAGTGCGCCGCATACTGAAGAGAATAAATTACAGGCATGTGGCTGTGCCGGCATTTTCAATGCGCCCAACACCATCGAAGTGCTGGCGCAGCTTTTTGATGATGCGGGTCAGCTGGATAAGCTGGAAGGGTTTGTCTCTCGCCATGGTCCGGCATTTTATCAACTGCCTGTATCCGGCACGCAGATAACGCTGGAAAAACAAGAGACAGCTCTGTCTTTTGACGAGACGATTGATACAGATGACGGGCCAGTGCGCATTTTTGACCCGATGATGGATTTATACTGGAAGCTGTCATAAAGCAGCCCGACAGGCTTGCCATATGACGGTGTTTTTCAGTACGGTCTTAAATAGAGGAATAATAACGGCGGGATGGGGTGTAAATGTCCGACACCGCCATTTAATGTGAGGGGACATTCATTATGAAGCATATTCTGTTTACAACAGCTCTTTTTGTCGGGGCAGCCGGGTCTGCGCTGGCAGAAGGCAGCCTGAATATTTATAATTGGTCTGACTATATCGCTGAAGATACGATTGCCAATTTCGAAGCTGAGACCGGCATTGATGTGACCTATGATGTCTATGATTCGAATGAGGTTCTTGAAGCGAAGATGCTGGCCGGCTCTTCAGGCTATGATTTGGTGGTGCCAACAGCCGATTTCCTGGCGCGGGGACGTGAGGCCGGCGCCTATCAGGATATGGATCTCTCCCGTCTCAGCAATCTGGGCAATCAGGACAGCGCCATTCAGGGTGAGGCTGACAAGACACTTGGCGCCAATAATGGCGGTGTGGTCTATATGTGGGGCACCACAGGCATTGCCTATAATGAAGATATGATTGCAGAGCGTCTGGGCGCAGATGCACCAACCAACAGCTGGTCATTAATTCTGGATCCTGCCAATGCAGAAAAGCTGCAGGATTGCGGTATCGCCATCTTGGATGCGCCAACAGATGTGCTGCCAAATGTTGTGCGCTATCTGGGCGGTGATGGCACAACCACAGACACAGATCAGTTTGAAGCGGCT
>JBMHDN010000027.1:0-43305 GCA_049889355.1 Puniceispirillaceae bacterium (SeqCode) | reverse complement strand
ATGCCAAAGGGGGATCATAGAAGAAAAAGCTTAATAAAAAGCTAATTTGAGAGAGTTTTTATCGGACCTCTCTAACCCCGCACTCACTCTTCGCCGGGGATGCCGGTATGGTGGTAGCCGCCATCGGCGTAATGGGTCTCGCCGGTGACCCCAGATGAGAGGTCAGAGAGCAGATAGCAGGCTGCTTTGCCCACCTCATCAATATCGGGATTGCGTTTTAGCGGGCTGTGCGCCTCGCTATGGCGGAAGATATGGCGCGCCCCGGTAATCGCCGCCCCGGCCAATGTGCGCATAGGTCCGGCAGACAGCGTGTTCACCCGGATATTCTGGCGGCCTAAATCAACCGCTAGATATCGCACCGAGGCTTCAAGTGCGGCTTTGGCCACCCCCATCACATTATAATTGGGCACGGTGCGCACCCCGCCCAGATAAGAGAGGGTCAAAAGAGAGCCGCCCTCTGTCATCATTGGCTTGGCGGCTTTGGCCACTTCGGTGAAAGAAAAGGCAGAGATCAGCATGGTCTGGGCAAAATTATCACGGCTGGTATCAAGGTAGGCGCCCTTTAATTCAGATTTGTCTGAAAAGCCGATAGAATGCACGACAAAATCGAGGCTGTCCCATTGTTTGGCTAGCGCATCGATACAGGTTTGTGCCCCGCCTTCTTGGCTCAGATCACATTCGATGAGCAACTCGCTGCCAGCTTCTGCCGCCAGCGGCTCTAGGCGCTTGCGAAAGGCGTCCATCTGATAGGAAAAGGCTAGCTCTGCTCCCAGCTCATGGGCCATTTTGGCAATGCCCCACGCCGCAGAACGTTCATTGGCGACCCCCATAATGAGGCCGCGCTTACCTTTTAAAATCTGACCAGATGTGATCATCGCCTCTGTCTCCCTGCTTTTTTATCCTGCCAGCTTAGTCAGCCACCCGCGCCATGGCCAGTGTGGCGTTCGTACCCCCAAAGCCAAAGCTGTTGGACAGGGCCAGATTAATCTGGGTGTCATCCATACGGGCGGTCGGGATGGTGATATCACCGATTGCCGGGTCTGGATTTTCGATATTGGCAGAAGCCCCGATAAAGCCTTCTTGCATCATCAGCATGGTATAGATGGCTTCTTGTACACCGGTTGCGCCCAGTGAATGGCCAGTTAGTGATTTGGTTGAGGTTACCACAGGCAGATAGCCACGCGGTCCAAAGACATTGCGCACCGCTTCTAATTCTTTCATATCGCCGACTGGGGTTGAGGTGCCATGGGCATTGATATAATCGACCTTGTCGGTGAGGGTCTTGCCATCAAAGCCAGCCAGGGCCAGCTCCATACAGCGCACAGCCCCTTCACCAGATGGGGCGACCATGTCATGACCATCTGAATTGGCGCCATAACCCACAATTTCAGCATAGATTTTGGCGCCGCGGGCCTTGGCACGCTCATAATCTTCGAGCACAACCATGCCGCCACCACCAGCGATCACAAAGCCGTCACGGTTCGCATCATACGCACGGCTGGCTTTGTCTGGTGTGTCATTATAGCCAGAAGACATCGCCCCCATCGCATCAAACAACACAGATAAGGTCCAGTGCAGTTCTTCACCACCGCCTGCAAATACCACATCTTGCATGCCATAGCGGATGGCATCGACACCTGCGGTGATACAATGGGCTGAGGTCGAACAGGCAGATGAAATCGAATAATTCACGCCTTTGATTTTAAAGAAAGTCGCAATACAGGCTGAGACAGTAGAGGACATACAGCGCGGGACCATATAAGGGCCTACCCGTTTCGGGCCTTTTTCACGTGTGGTGTCAAAAGCGGTCAGCATATTGGCTGTTGACGGGCCACCTGAACCAGCAATCAGACCCGTGCGCGGGTTCGATACGTCTTCTTCTGTGAGGCCTGAATCAGCGACCGCCTGCTGCATCGCCAGCACAGCATAGCCTGCACCCTCGCCCATGAAGCGCATTTGTTTACGGTCAATATGCTCTGTTAAATCGATTTTCACCGCGCCTTTGACCTGAGATCGGAAACCAAGCTCAGCATAGTCAGGGGCAGCCACAATTCCAGAGCGCGCATGACGCAGGGAATCGGTGACCTCTGCTGCATTATTCCCAATAGAAGAAACGATACCGATACCGGTTACAACAACACGTCTAGTCATGGCTCTTATGCTCCTTCTGCGCCAAACAGGCCAACACGGATATCTTCGGCTTCAAACACCACCTCGCCATCACACAAAACGCGGCCATCTGCAATGCCCATCACCAGACGGCGCATGATGGTCCGCTTAATGTCTATTTCAAAGGTCACCAGCTTGGCAGTCGGCAGAATCTGGCCGGTGAATTTCACCGCCCCGACAGACAAAGCACGGCCGCGGCCCTGACCACCTGACCAGCCGAGGAAAAAGCCAACCAGCTGCCAGAGCGCATCCATACCCAAACAGCCTGGCATCACCGGATCACCCTCAAAATGGCACGGGAAAAACCAGAGATCAGGATGAATATCAAACTCAGCGATAATCTCGCCTTTGCCGGCACTGCCCCCTGTATCATTGATGGTGGTGATACGATCACACATCAGCATAGGCGGCATCGGCAATTGCGGATTGCCAGGGCCAAACATCTCGCCTTTGGCACAGGAAATCAACTCATCATAGGAATAAGCATTTTGTTGTTTGGCACTCATAATCGGATGTCCTCTTGCAGTATCGATGCGCGTCACACGTAATCTATCTTTAGTGTTAATGGATGCGGCTTCTAAAGGCTATGATTATCTGATGATAAAACCGGTTCTCTAGCCGCAAATAGCCGGTTTTTTAATCGTCGATGCTGCCTTTTTCAATCTGCCGCTTTAATCCAGCTTCTCGTCTTTTAACAGACCCCAGATCTGGTCTCTTTTGACCCAGCCACGTAATTGGTCATTGGCAATTCGGCACCAGTCAGCCTCGCATAGTTGGAGCTCCATCACCACCCCCCGCTCAGCCACCGCCGCGACCTCTGCGCTCTCATCTGCCTTGCGGTAGATTTTAGTGACTCGCTCCGTCAGCATGGCATTGCGTTTCAAGGATAAAAGCGGGCTGTGAATCCAGCCAATGGTTCCATCTGGATCTTCGACTTTGCGCCAGACATCATATTCAGCAATCACTTTGAGCGGCATGCCGCGCCGCTGATAGACCCAGGCCACCGGATATTCACGCCCAGGCCCTTTGCGCATATTCACCTCGTCTGATTTTAAGGTGACAAAACGCGGCACTGGCAGGCCCGATCCTTGGACCACCAGCCGTGCTTCCTGGGCAAAGGCTTGGCCAGAGGGCATATCTGTAAAAGACGGTTGAAGAAAAGGCAGGCCAATCAACGGCAAGCTTAAGCTGAGCGCCAGCCAAAGCCGTGAAAAAAGCTGAAAATTAAGTCGCAATGTCATTTTTGGACAGGTCCTGATAAAACAAATGTCACATCATACAGGCATCAAACAGGCAGTTATCAGGGCTGTTCTGCCCTGATATATTCATTCTTTTATCACAGATGCTGATTTTCTTGTGGTCAAAAACGCACCATCGATTAGAATATTAACAGTCTTATGTGAATGTGAGGCCATATAACAAGGCTTCAATTATTGATTTCCACATCAAAAAGGTGCACGCGCTTATGAAAAAACGGGTTATCCTGACACGTAAATACCCAGAGAGTGTTGAAACACGCATGCGTGAGCTGTTTGATGCAACACTCAATGAGTCAGACCAGCAATTCACCAGAGCTGAGCTGATCGCAGCGATGGGTGAAGCAGATGTACTGGTCCCGACCGTGACAGACCATATTGATGCAGAGATGCTCGAAGCAGCCGGCCCGCAGTTAAAGCTGATTGCCTCTTTTGGTACAGGTGTAGATCATATTGACCTTGTAGCAGCCAAAGAGCGCGGTATCACGGTTACAAATACCCCTGGCGTGCTGACTGAAGATACAGCCGATGTAACCATGGGGCTTATTTTATCTGTGCCAAGACGTCTTGCCGAAGGAGACGCGCTGGCGCGTTCTGGCAATTGGCAGGGCTGGGCACCAACAGGCATGCTTGGCCACCGGATTAATGGTAAACGTCTGGGCATTATTGGCATGGGGGCGATTGGTCAGGCGGTGGCACGTCGCGCGCGTGGTTTTGGCATGTCTATCCATTATCATAACCGCAATCCTGTTCATCCCATCTTAGAAGAAGAGCTGGAAGCGACTTTTTGGGAGTCGCTGGAACAGATGCTGCCCCGCATGGATATTGTATCGGTGAATTGCCCGTCCACTGAGACCACCCATCATCTATTGAACCGTGAAAGGCTCGGTTTGTTGGCCCCGCATTGTGTGCTGGTCAATACCGGGCGCGGCGATGTGATAGATGAGGTTGCCTTGGTCGATATGTTGGCAGAGGGCAAAATCGCAGGTGCGGGTCTTGATGTTTATGAACAAGAACCAGCGATACCAGCTGCCCTGCGCGAGATGAAAAATGTGGTGCTCTTGCCGCATATTGGCTCAGCCACCATTGAAGGCCGGCATGCGATGGGTGACAAGGTGATCATCAATATCCAGACCTTTGTCGACGGTCACACACCGCCTGATCGCGTTGTCCCGCAAATGATATCATAAAAATCAGGCTTTAGCCCGCATATCACTGCACAAGCTGCATGCTGGATTGCGGGCATGGCTGAAGCTCTGAAACTGATTGGACAGGCCATCATAAAGCATCAGCTGGTTTCTGGAGAGGGTGCCGATATCAGCCAGATAGCGCAATGCTGTATTGGCCATCATCAGCCCTATCATGCCCACCACAGGTCCCAAAATGCCGGCTTGCTGACAATTAGGGGCCTGTTCTCTTTCAGGTGCCGTATCAAACAGACAGCCAAAACAGGCAGATTGCGGTGATTCATGTGGCGCAAAGAAACCCATTTGCCCATCAAAACGCACCGCACCACCAAACAGATGCGGAATTTTTAAAGACAAAGCTGTTTTGGCAATGGTGAGGCGCGTTGCCAGTAAATCACTGGCATCCAAAATCAGATCGCAGTCACTTAATAATGTGTCTGCATTATCGCTTGAGAGCTCTGCTTGTTTTGTTTCGATATGAATGCGGTCATTGCGTGCTGTTGCAAATTCAGCCGCCGCTTCAACCTTAGGCCTGCCAATATCAGACATGGCATATATAAATTGGCGGTGCAGATTGCTGAGTTCGACATAGTCTGAATCAATCAGCCTGATATGACCAATACCAGCGCCAGCCAGATAGGCCAAAATCGGGGCCCCCAGCCCGCCTAACCCGACAAGACTGACTTTCGCACGCGCCCATTTTGCCTGTCCTTCTTCGTCAACTTCAGGCAGGACAAGCTGGCGGGCATAGCGGTGCAGGTCAGTATCTGAAATCATCAATTACCCTTTTGTCGATGTGGCGATACCGGTTGAGCCAAAGCCGCCGGCCCCGCGTGTTGTTTCATCCAGCGCGGCGACAGGCTGTAACGGCATCTGTATAACAGCGGCGATCACCAGCTGGGCGATCCGCATCGCTGGGGTAATTTCAAACTGGGTTTGCCCTAGGTTAATCAGGCCAACTTTCACTTCACCGCGATAATCGCTGTCAATTGTCCCAGGTGCATTAATCACCGTGATCTGATGTTTGATAGCCAGCCCGGAACGTGGCCTGACCTGGCCTTCAAAGCCCTGTGGTATCGCCATTTCAAGGCCTGTTGGGATTAACTGAACTGTGCCTGGTGCCAGCAAGATAGGCGCCTCAATCGCGGCCATTAAATCCATACCGGCTGCCCCGTCAGATTGATAGGCAGGCAAAGGCAGATCAGCAGCATGGGGTAGAATGCGAACAGGGATAATCTGTCTATCAGACCTATCTTTTTCAGCTTTCAGCTCATTTTCTGGTGTCAGCCTGTCTTGTGCCATTGCACCAGCTCCTCTGCAATTTTGGTGGCTATCGCTTCTTTTTCCATATTGGGCCAATGCTGGCTATTTTCATCGGTTATCCAAATCAGCTCGTTGGTCTGCGCGCCGAATACAGAGCCATTTTCTTGATACACATCATTGGCGAAGATCCAGTCGCATCCTTTGCGCAGCCGTTTTGCCGCTGCTTTTTCCAGCACATCGCCTGTTTCAGCGGCAAAACCAACCACCAGCTGAGGCCTGTTTTCATTTTGACAGAGTCCGGCCAGAATATCTGGGTTTTCGACCAATTTCAAAACAGGCGGGCTGGCATTATCTTGCTTTTTAATTTTCTTTTCGCTTTTCTCAGCTACCCGCCAATCAGCAACAGCAGCACAGCAAATGGCAATATCAGCAGGGAGCATCTTGATACAAGCAGCCTGCATCTCTTCAGCAGACCGCACCTTAATCCGCTTAACCCCATGCGGGCAGTCCAGATTGGTTGGTCCAGAAATCAGGCTGACCTCTGCGCCGCGCATTGCACAAGCCGCCGCAATCGCATAGCCCTGTCGTCCAGAGGAATGATTGCCGATAAAACGTACCGCATCGATATCTTCATGAGTCGGGCCAGCGGTGACCAGAACATGACAGCCCGCCAAATCATGTGCAGGCGGGTTGTGCTGCACAAGACCCATCGCAGCCTGTACAATCAGTCCAGGGTCTAGCAACCGTCCTGTTCCGATTTCACCACAGGCTGTATCGCCAGCTTCAGGGCCTGCAAAATAAACCCCGCGTGTGCGCAGCAAAGCCAGATTATCTTGTGTTGCCGGATGCGCCCACATGGCCGGGTTCATTGCCGGGGCCACCATCAGCGGCGCGGTACTGGCCAGACATAAGGTTGAAGCCAAATCATCACACAGCCCATGAGCCAGTTTGGCTATGAAATGCGCGGAGGCAGGGACCACCAATACCAAATCAGCTTCGCGAGCCAGCCGGATATGCCCCATTTCTGATTCATCTGTTAAATCGAATAAATCAGTATAGACTTTCTCAGCTGTCAGGGCGGCCAGCGATAAGGGAGTGATAAAATTTGTGGCTCCTTTGGTCATCACGCCGCGCACCCGCGCCCCGCGATCGCCAAGCCGGCGTGCGACCTCAAGCGCTTTATAGGCGGCTATACCGCCGGTGATGATCAGTAAAATGACAGGCGGATTATCTTGATCAGCTGGCCTGCAATTTAAGCTATCTGGCTCCAGTACCCAGCCTTTTTGCGCCAAGGCCTCTCTCAAAATGGCCATCTTGGTCTCAGGAATAGATTCGCGCTTTATATAATTGGATAAAGCAGAGGCACCGACATTTAACAGCCGTTGCACCGCCTCGCGTCCACCCAGCAAATCTGAGATGGTTTCAAATGAAGTGGCAAATGGAGTCATGGTAAAAGCCCGCCTTTAAAAGCGAATTTTCACAAAAATGTGAATTCTTCACAATTTTAAAAAATATTGTGAATAAAATCAAGAATCAGCGCAGATAAATAGGATATTTCTATCCAGACAGCGCCGATCAGACCAACCAGAAGGCCAGATAGGAAAATCCAGAACCAGCCTGTTTTATGTTGAAATGGCGTATTTTTATGCTGAGCAGCGGGAGACTGTGCTTGTGTTTGCAGCAACTCCACGATCTCTGGCACGGCTGTGACCAATTTGCGGATATCTTGTCTGAATTGTTCTGCCCGCCACAACAGACCTGTCTGACCTGCCATCCAATCTTGGGCATGCGGGCCTGCAAGAGCCCACATATTGGCATTCGGGCTGAGATGGCGTGCCACGCCCTCTGCCATGCCTAGTGTTTTTTGAAGCAGGGTGAATTGCGGCTGAACCGCGATATCAAAACGGGCAGACAGCTGAAGAATCTGGCCAAGTGCAGTGCCCAGCTCAATCTCGCCAAGTGGTTTATTGAGCACCGGCTCTACGACTGCGCGCAGATTTTGTGAAAATAATTCAAGCGGCACGCCGTCATGCAGCATGCCAGCTTCTTGATGGAGTTCTGCTACGCGGTCATAATCACGATCCAGCAATGCTATGAGTAGTTGCGCAAGGAACAGCCTGTCTGAGAGTGAGAGATGGCCCATAATGCCGAAATCAATGGGCACCAATGTGCCATCTGCGGTGACAAAAATATTGCCAGGGTGCATGTCTGCATGGAAATACCCATCTCTGAAAACCTGGGCAAAAAAGCTGCTGGCGGCGCGTTCAGTTAAAGCAGAAATATCATGGCCGGCTGCGGTCAGGGCCGCAATATCATCAATCCGCACCCCGTCAATCCATTCAGATATCAGAATATTCTGGGTGCTGTTTTCAATATCAATCCAGGGGATACGCACCCCTTCATCTCCGGCCAGATTATCACCCAGCCTGCCGCCTGCTGCGGCTTCCATCTGCATATCCAGCTCAATATCAGACCATTGTTTAAACTGAGCGACTGCCTCGATGAGGCGCAGGCGGCGCAGCGCTGGCGCGAGCCGTTCCACCAGCTGTGCCATGGCTTCAAAAAAAGCAATATCCCGGCTCATACGCCGGCGGATATCAGGGCGCAGAATTTTCACCGCGACCATCTGGCCATTTTGCAACTGCCCTTTATGAACCTGTGCCACCGATGCAGCGGCCACTGGGTTGGGATCAAAATCTTTGAAATAGGTTTCAACAGGCTGACCGAGTTCCTGGGCCAGAATCTGGCGCGCCAGTTTGCCATCAAAGGCAGGTACTTGGTCTTGCAGTTTTACCAGCGCGCCTGCAATGTCAGGGCCAAGCAAATCCGCACGTGTCGATAAGGCCTGACCAAATTTGATAAAGGCCGGACCAAGGCGTTGCAGGGCATCACATAAAGCCTGTCCTGCATCTTCATGAGCGTTGCGTCCAGCAATCAGCTTGTTCAGCACCCCAAAGCTACGCGCCATCCAGCCAGGCAGCAGCGGCAGGCGTGCCAGATGACCCAAAACACCGGCGCGTCCCAACACCCAGCCAATTACAGGCAATCGGATAAATGCGCGCAACATGGTCATTAATCTAATTTCCAGCCTGAATGGATGGCTGCAATACCGCCTGAAAGATTGCGGATGCGCACCTGTGCAAAGCCAGCCTCAGCAAACATATCTGCCAATTCATGCTGTGGCGGGAATCGGCGAATTGATTCGACCAAATATTCATAAGAAGCCCGGTCTTTGGCAATCAACTGGCCAAAAATCGGCAGGAGATCAAAAGACCAGCGATCATAGATACCCCGTAGGAGTGGATTATTGACAGATGAAAATTCGAGACAGCAGAACCGCCCACCAGGCTTTAAAATGCGGTGCGCTTCTGATAACGCAGCTTGCCTGTCCGTGACATTACGCAAGCCAAAGGCGATGGTTACGCGATCACAGCAAGCATCCTCAAGCGGCAGCTTTTCAGCATTGCCTTCTCGCCAAGTCAGCCTGTCACCAAAGACAGCGAGATCACGGCGTTTCTGGCCTGCTGCCATCATTTCGGTGTTGATATCCACCACCTCAGCACTGCCACCCCCACGGCTCAGGAACCGCTTTGAGATATCGCCTGTGCCGCCGGCCAAATCCACAAGATGCTGAGAGGGGCGCGGGGCCATCCAATCCATCAGCGCATCTTTCCAGAGCCGGTGCACCCCAAGGCTCATCACATCATTCATCACATCATAGCTATCTGCCACGGAATCAAAGACAGCCCGCACGCGCTCAACCTTCTCATCGCGCGGGACATTTTCGAACCCGAAATCGATGAAAGCCTCTGTCGGTGTTGTATCCGCGCTTTGGTTTGGCTGTTTATCTATCATCGTGATGGTCAACTTTCCTATCTGTGCTGGTTAAGACATAGTCCTGAAGCCTATCTGGTGCAAGCATTTAGCCAGATTGGCGATGCTGCTGGCATCTGATTTGTGTTGTCTTGAGATGACAGGGGATCAAACCTATTTTATCAACAGATTGAGATAACAGAGCTGGTTTGCGCAGCAATATTGAGCCATACCCAAGATTGAGCTGAACAGAGGATATTGAGATGCCAGAATTACCAGAGGTCGAGACGGTCTGTCGTGGCATTACCTCTTTTATCGCTGATCAACCTATTGAAAGCGTGCGCCAAAACAGGCCTGACTTACGCTGGCCTATGCCAGATCTGATCTCATGCTTTGCTGGTCCATCAGCCAACCTACCTTGTTATTTTGGCCGTCCGACACGGCGCGGCAAATATATTCTGGCCCCGGTTTTTACAAGAGCAGCCCAGGCACAAACAGCCGCGCGGGAACATACAGCGTTAAAGCAAGGTGATTTGCTGATCCATCTTGGCATGTCAGGCACCTTGCGGATGGAAACAGATTCTGCGCCAAACTGGGGTAAACATGATCATGTGGCTTTTCAGCTTGGTCATGGCGGATGGCTGGTCTTTCGCGACCCGCGCCGATTCGGTCATATAGACTGGATAGATGCCAAAACAAATGCCCCGCATTGGCTCTTGGCTGATATGGGACCTGAACCTCTATCAGATGGGTTTGATGCTGACTATCTCAGCCAGGCCATCAAAACACGTAAATCACCAATTAAAAACCTCCTGCTTGATCAGCATCTGGTGGCCGGTATCGGTAATATTTATGCATCAGAGGCACTATTCAGGGCTGGGATCTCGCCCAAACGTATCGGCAGCTCAGTGGCTGGCAAGCGAGCAGCAGCTTTGGTTCCAGCTATCAAATCTGTGCTGGAAGAAGCGATTGAACAGGGCGGGACGAGCCTGCGTGATCACCGCCAGCCAGACGGGGATTTAGGCTATTTTGTTCAGAAGCTGGATGTATATGGCCGCGAAGGCGCGCCTTGTCATCAGTGCCAGGCCTCGATTCGCCTTATTCGGCAATCCGGGCGGGCCAGCTATTATTGTGCTTCCTGCCAGCGCTGAGCCGTGTTAGGTTTCGATGCATGAGACAGCTTGTTTTTTCCATCCTCATCCTTCTTAGCTATGGTGCATCACCTAGCTTGGCACAATCTGCTACAGCTGGCGAGACAGACACACAAGAGCTGTTGGCCCAAAATGGCCAATGGGTGTCCGATTTGCCGCTGATGTCTTCTTTTCAGCTTGAAGCTGACACAAGCCTCAGCTTTGATTCGCCAGCTGGGCGTGTGTTGGTGCTCTTTGGTACAAGCGCGCAAACCGAATCAGAGCTGGCTGGCTTTTACACGGCCAGTCTGAGCGCGCTTGGCTGGTCTGGCAGTTGGCCATCTTTTACACGGGCTGCTGAAGAGCTGTCTTTTGAAAAGAGCGGCGAGACCTTGCCACAGCGCTGGAAAATGACCTTGCGCCCGCTTCCTGTCCGTTGATGGAGCGATCAGCAGGTCAAAAAGCGAGGTTTTTTGGTGTTTTCCGGTGCAAATCAGCGAAATTGACTTGACTAGACAAAGGCGCTGCGCGTAAAACCTGCGAACATTTTTGAATTCCGCCGATTTGGTCAGCACATAAGCAGCTATATTTCGGCAACATCATGAGGGTCCTATCATGGCAAATCATAAGTCAGCGAAAAAGCGTATCATCCGCAACGCGCATCGCGCTGAAATCAACAAAAGCCGCATCAGCCGCATTCGCACCTATGTGAAAAAGGTTGAGCTGGCTATCGAAGCTGGCGATCAGGCCGCCTCTCAGGCTGCTTTGAAAGACGCACAGCCAGAGATTATGCGCGGTGTATCACGTGGTGTTCTGCATAAGAATACAGCTGCCCGTAAGGTGTCTCGCCTTGCACGCCGGGTCAACGCCCTTGGCTAAGGCGTTAAGATAACCCGTTCTGTTAAACGGTTTATCACCAGATTGTTAAAATAAACCGGGTTCTACCCGGTTTTTTTACGCCTGCTCTTTTGGTTGCTTTTGTCAGCCATGACTTGGAATCAAATGGCGCTCTTTCGATTCGCTAGGCAGGAACACTCATGACTCCTTCTCAATGAGCAGAATTGGCATTTGAGGGCGTTCAAACTGTCAATAAAAAAATTTATCATTTAGCCCAATTTATTTTGCCTGATTCCGCTTTTGCACTCTTGATAGTCGCAGATAAATCCCGCTAAGCTGACCCCCTAGTAGTTGGCAATATTGGCGTTGCAAATCAGGTGCACCCATGGCTCATCTCAGATGTCTTTGTTGTTTGCAAAAGCGAACAGGCGTCAAGTAATGAGAAAATTATAGCTCACTACAGCAAGACGCCGGTCATGTCAGACCGGCACAGTTCGATTTTTTTGGCGTGAGGACCGAGCCAGATGGCGCATCGTGATGATTTCCCTTTTGCTGAGACGCAGACTCTTGGCAATAGCCAGCCGGCCTCGGGGTCAGAGCTGCGGGACGCATCAGCCATGCCATCTGCAGAAGAAGTGGCCGCCTGGCAACGTGTTGTGATGCGGATGCGCAAAGATGTGGGCGAGGTGGTCTGGTCAAACTGGATAAGACCTCTTGAGCTCTTGGCGATTGATCAGGGCGTCTTACAGTTGCAAACACACAACCAGCTAACCCGCGATCGCGCTGCCACACAATATGCAGACCGCTTGCGTCTGATGGCCTGTGCCGAAGGCTTATCCGTGCGATCGGTTGCCATCAGCCTCGCTGCAAACAAAGCCACAGCTTCGTTATCATCCCTATCTGAAACAGCCCCTAATGGGGCAAGCCATGCATCTGCATCAGCGGCTTATCCGCTCACCGAAGCCCCGCGCCTCTCGCAGATGAATGCAGGGCATCAGGCCCCATATATTGCTGAGGCTGGTTTCGCACGGCAAACCGATAACAGCCACGGTCTCGATCAGCGCTTTACCTTTGATCGCTTTGTGGTGGGCAAGCCAAATGAGCTGGCTTTTGCAGCCTCGCGCAATGTTGCCGAATCGCCAAATGGCAAATATAACCCACTGTTCTTATATGGCGGTGTAGGCCTTGGCAAAACCCATCTGATGCATGCTATCGCTTGGGATATCCACCAGCGCTATCCAGATCGTAAAGTGATGTATCTGTCTGCTGAACGCTTCATGTATCGCTTTATCCAGGCACTACGTCAGCGCGACACGATGGCTTTTAAAGAACAGTTCCGTTCTGCTGATGTGTTGATGATTGATGATGTGCAATTTATTTGCGGCAAGGAATCCACCCAAGAAGAGTTCTTCCACACCTTTAATGCACTGGTGGATGAAGGCAAGCAGGTGATTCTTTCTGCAGATAAATCACCATCTGACCTGCCTGATATGGAAGAGCGGCTACGCTCGCGCCTTGGCTGGGGGATGGTCGCTGATATCCACCCTGCTAATTATGAGTTGCGTCTGGGTATTTTGCAGTCTCATGATGAGAAAGCAGCCGTGAAAGTGCCAGATAAGGTGCTTGAATTTATCGCCTTGCGGGTGACCTCTAATATCCGTGAATTAGAAGGTGCTTATAAGCGTATCCATGCACAGGCAGAGCTGGTCGGGCGTGATATCACAGTTGAAATGGCCAAAGATGTGCTCAAAGATTTGCTTCGGGCCTCCTCGCGGCGCACCACGCTAGAAGACATCCAGAAAAAGGTGGCCGGCCATTTTTCTATCCGCCTATCTGATATGAGCTCAAATCGGCGCACCCAGACCATCGCACGGCCACGTCAGATTGCGATGTATTTATCAAAGATGCTGACCACCAAATCTTATCCTGAAATCGGCAATTCCTTTGGCGGGCGCGATCATACCACGGTCATGCATGCGGTCAAACGTGTCGAGGAACTGATGGCCCGTGATCAGGAATTTGCAGATGATGTGGAATTGCTGCGCACGATGCTGGCAGAGCATTAAAAATCAGCTCAAAACCTCTTATTCCATCTGTTTTCAATAGGCCCAAAACCGCCCTTGCACTCTGCAGGTCTTTATTGGCGGTCATTAGCGTATATAGTGTGTGTTTTCCGATTGGCTAACAAGATTTTGTGTGCCAAAATATGAGTATAAATCTCACAAACAAGTTGGAGATACACCCATGAAATTTTCCATTGATCGCATGAGTTTATTGCGGCCTTTGGGCCATGTCTCATCAGTGGTAGAGCGGCGCAATACTATTCCGATTTTGGCCAATGTGGTTTTGAATGCTGAAAATGGTCAGCTGTCACTCACCGCCACCGATATGGATATGGATGTGGTAACAAACGTCGCCTGTGCTGTATCCACCTCAGGTGGCAGCACGGTATCAGCGCATATGCTCCATGATATTGTGCGTAAATTACCAGATGGCTCAGAAGTGGAAATCGCCATGGCTGATGGCCATGCTCAGATTTCAGCAGGACGCTCCAGCTTCCGCCTGCCAACTTTGCCAGTTGAGGATTTCCCGGCTATCAGCGCGGCTGAATTACCGCATCAATTTGCGCTGGCCGCTGCCGATTTGCGGGATTTGATCGATACCACACGTTTTGCCATCTCAACCGAGGAAACCCGCTATTATCTCAATGGTATTTATTTTCACAAATCTGCCACTGGCCAATTAACAGCCGTGGCCACAGATGGTCATCGTCTTGCTTTATCTGCGATGGATTTGCCGCAAGGTGCTGAAGATATGCCAGCGATTATCCTGCCGCGCAAAGCCGTGGTGGAATTACGCAAATTGCTCGATGATGAAGAAGGGGATGTGACCATCCGCTTATCTGATACGCGTGCTGAATTTGCCTTTGGGGCTGTGCGGCTGACCTCAAAACTGATTGATGGCTCTTTTCCTGATTACACGCGGGTGATCCCATCTGGCAATGACAAGTTGCTGTCCGTGGATACAGGCCTGTTTTCAGCCGCGGTTGATCGTGTGTCCACGATATCATCTGAAAAGACCAGAGCGGTGAAATTATCTCTATCTGCGGGTAGCTTGACCTTATCTGCGCATAATACAGATGCATCAAGTGCTACTGAAGTGTTGGAAGTCGATTATACAGGTCCTGATTTGGATGTCGGTTTTAATGCCCGATATTTGATGGAAACCACCGCTCAGATCAGTGATGAAGCCATGCAAATTGAATTGTCTGATCCAAGCGCTCCTGCTTTGATGCGTGCACCAGGCGATGAGGGCAATCTGTTTGTTTTGATGCCTATGCGTGTGTAATTTAAAATATGGCAGCATCTGTTGCATTTCATCCCAAAGCGCACAGCTCAGCTTCAGCTGAGCGCTTTGATGATGCAGGTCTCAAGCCTGCCATTCCTGATTTTCAGCTGAATTGGCTAAAATTACGTGATTTTCGCAATTACAATACGCTCACCATTGATGAGATGGCAGGCCAGATGGTGTTAATCGGCCCGAACGGTGCTGGTAAAACTAATATTTTAGAGGCGATTTCGCTGTTGGCACCTGGGCGTGGTTTGCGCCGAGCAGCGCGCGCTGATCTGGTGCGTGCCGAAAAAGGAAACGCATCATCAGCCCACTCACCGGGTCATTCAGCAGGACGCCAATGGGCAGTGGCAGCAGAAATTGTGACACCAGATGGCCCGGTGCAAATGGGCACAGGGTCGGTAGAAGATGATATGCGGCGTGCGGTGCGGGTAAATGGCGCGCCTGCCGCACAATCTGATCTGGGCCAGATTTGTGCTATTTCCTGGCTCACCCCTCAGATGGATGGCTTGTTTTTAGATGGCCCATCCAGCCGCAGGCGGTTTCTGGACAGGCTGGCCATTTCTTTTGATCCGGCGCATGCCGGCCGGCTGACACGCTATGATAAAGCATTTCGCGAACGCTCAAAGCTGTTGCAAGAGCGCCCTGGTGAAGAAAGTTGGCTTGCCTCTCTTGAAGCAGGCTTGGCCGAAACAGGGGTTGCCATTATGGCCACACGTGCGGCACTCATCGCCGATATGAATCATGTTTTAAAGACAGAAGAGACTGGCTTTCCGCGTGCGCATATTGAGCTGAAGGGCGGGGGATGTGAAGCATTGGAGGCACGGCCTGCCTTAGAGGTGGAAGATAGCCTGAGGCTGGCGGCACAGGAAAATAGGCAGCAAGGTCAGACCAGCATGCCAGGGCCACATGCCAGCGATATGCTGGTTTGGCATGCCGATAATCAGCAGCAGGCACATCTCTGTTCAACAGGTGAACAAAAAGCTCTGTTGATCGCGCTGATACTCGCCCATGCCTCTTTGCAAGGTCATCGACTTGGCCGGCCACCTATCTTGTTATTGGATGATGTGGCAGCACATCTAGATGCGACGCGCCGCCAACTTTTATTTGCGCGTTGTAGCCAGCTCAAAGGGCAGGTCTGGTATAGCGGGACAGATCACAATATGTTCACAAAAACTGCACAAGAGACGCAATTTATTGACCTGCAACAAGGTCAAATCTGCTAGTATAAAAGGGTGCTGTTTTGGGGTCTTTGACGCCAGGGAAATAAGGGACAAACACAGATGAATGATGGACCAGAATTAGAACAGGATTACGGCGCGGATTCGATTAAGGTCCTGCGCGGTCTCGATGCGGTGCGCAAACGCCCTGGCATGTATATTGGCGACACAGATGATGGCTCTGGTTTGCATCATATGGTCTATGAGGTGGTGGATAACGCCATTGATGAGGCGCTCGCCGGTCATTGTGATATTGTGAAAGTCACCTTAAATGGAGATGGCTCGGTCAGTGTATCTGATAATGGCCGCGGCATTCCAACCGACATCCACCCAGAAGAAGGTGTCTCTGCTGCAGAGGTGATCATGACCCAGCTGCATGCAGGCGGCAAGTTCGATAATAATTCCTACAAAGTCTCAGGTGGTTTGCACGGGGTTGGTGTATCTGTTGTGAACGCGCTTTCACAATGGCTTGAGCTGACCATCTGGCGCAATGGTGATAAACACCAGATGCGTTTTGAAGGTGGGGATGCAGTGGACAGGCTGGCTGTTGTCGGAGATGCAGATGGCTTGTCTGGCTCTTTGATCACTTTCCAGCCGTCAGATGAGATTTTCTCGAATATTGAATTTGAGTTTAACACGCTTGAAAAGCGCCTGCGCGAGCTGGCCTTTTTGAATTCAGGTGTGCGCATCCGGCTGACAGATGACAGAAAAGCCGAGGAAAAAGTCTCTGAATTCTTCTTTGATGGCGGGTTGAAAGCCTATGTGGATTGGCTGAACCGATCACATAAACCGATGCATGATACCGTTCATTTCACCACTGAAAAAGAAGGTATCGGTGTTGAGCTCGCGCTTGCTTGGACAGATTCATTCCATGAAAATACGCTCTGTTTCACCAATAATATTCCGCAGCGTGATGGGGGAACACATCTGGCTGGTTTCCGCGGCGCCCTCACCCGTATGGTGAATAATTACGCCCAAGAAACAGGAATAGCCAAAAAACAAAAAGTGGCTTTGACAGGCGATGATTCGCGTGAAGGGCTCACCGCTATTATTTCGGTGAAAGTCCCAGATCCAAAATTCAGCTCTCAGACAAAAGATAAGCTGGTATCCTCTGAGGTGCGCCCGATTGTTGAATCAGGTGTTGCAGATGCGCTGGCTCAGTGGTTTGAAGAACATCCAAATGAAGCCCGTCTGATTGTCTCAAAAGCCTATGATGCAGCCGCTGCCCGCGAGGCCGCAAAACGCGCACGTGAGCTGACCCGCCGTAAAGGTGTTCTGGATGTGGCCAGCTTGCCTGGTAAGCTCGCTGATTGTCAGGAAAAAGACGCCACCAAGGCTGAAATATTCCTGGTGGAGGGTGATTCTGCAGGTGGTTCTGCCAAGCAGGGACGTGACCGTGCCAATCAGGCGATTTTGCCTCTGCGCGGTAAAATTCTCAATGTTGAGCGTGCACGCTTGGATAAGATGCTGTCTTCTGCTGAAATTGGCACGCTGATCACTGCGATTGGGGCTGGGGTTGGCAATGCCGACATGGATGTGGAGAAAATCCGCTATCATAAAGTGGTGATCATGACAGATGCGGATGTGGATGGCAGTCATATCCGTACCCTTCTTCTCACCTTCTTCTTCCGCCATATGCGCCCGCTGATCGAAAAAGGCTATCTCTATATTGCCCAGCCGCCCCTTTTCAGGGCAAAGCGGGGCCAATCAGAGGTTTATTTGAAAGACCAGCGCGCCCTTGATGATTATCTGATCGATGCTGGCCTCAGAGAAGCACGTCTCGGCAATAGTGATGGCTTGCAACTGGCAGGTGCTGATTTGCGTGATGTGGTGGATCAGGCTGTACGAACCAGCCGAGCGATTGACGCACTGAGTCGCTTGATTTCCAATCGTGATGTTATTGAACAAGCAGCCATTGCCGGTATGTTAAAACAAGAATTGCTGGGCAATCAGGAGGCCGCAGATTATCTTGCTAAAAGGCTTGATCAGGTGAGCGATCCGCTGGAGCGTGGCTGGCAGGTCGTTTTGAGCGAAGGAGCAGATGGGCCGGCTCTTGAGATTAGCCGGACATTGCGCGGCATTCAGGAAAGCTATGTGATCAATAGCCGGTTTGTGCGTACCGCAGAAGCACGTGAACTCGATGCGGCGGCCAGCCATCTTCAAGATATTTATGCCAAGGCTGTTCAGTTTGAAAATAACAGCGGCGCGTTAGAGATTAACGGACCATCCCGCCTTGCTCAGCATGTGGTTGCGCTTGGCCGGAAGGGCGCGCAAATAGCCCGCTATAAGGGACTTGGTGAGATGAATCCAGACCAGCTCTGGGAGACAACATTGGATCCGGAAAACCGGACATTGCTCCAGGTTGAAGTGAGTGCTGAAGAAGAGGCAGATAATGCCTTTTCAACCTTGATGGGCGAAGCGGTCGAAGAAAGACGTCATTTCATTCAGGAAAATGCGCTTAAAGTCTCAAATCTGGATGTGTGATGCAGGACGGCGCACAGCGAGAAGAGCTCGATATTGAGCGCCATAAAAACCCATCTGCCCTGACCGAGGCACGCGCGCAATTTTCCGAGCGTGGCCGGCGGCCTGTTGATTTAGATGCGTTGGTTGTCATTCGCTGGCTGGCCTTGCTAGGCCAGTTGGTCGCTGTTTTATTCGTGCATCTTTGGCTTGGTTTTGCCTTCCCTTTTTTTGAAGCTCTTGCGGTCATTGCTTTGGGCGCTGCGATGAATTTGGTGCAAATGCTGATGCCGGTGACCATTCATCAAGGCGCCAATGGTGAAATGTTACCTGTGCCTATTTTGGGACTTAGTTTTGATATATTACAGCTCACCGCGCTCTTATGCCTAACAGGCGGATTGTCCAATCCCTTTATGGTATTGATGCTGGCACCGATCATCGTGTCAGCTGCTGTACTTGATGTGCGTTCAACCGTGGTCTTGATGGTTTTGGGGATTGTCTGCGGTGTCTTTCTGTTAAATTTTCATCTGCCATTACCCTGGCTCGCCCCAGCTGGCTTTATGGCCCCGCCGCTTTATCAGACAGGTTTGTTTGCAGCTTTGCTGGTGGCGATTTTATTTATCGGGCTCTATGTTTTGTGGCTGGCCGAAGATGCACGGCGTGCTGAACAGGCCCTCACCTATACCGAGCGTGAGCTTGCTGCGCATCGGCAATCGACAGCCCTTGGTATTCTGGCCACTGCTGCTGCGCATAAATTAGGCTCACCGCTCAACACCATTCAGCTGATCAGCGATGATTTGAAAAGAGATATTGATAGCTCTGGCGCTTTGGCTGAGGATGTCCAGCTTTTGAGCGAGCAGGTTGCACGTTGCCGGCGTATCCTCTCTGAATTGGATCGCGATGTCAGCCAGGCAGATGGCGGGCGGGTGCTGGCCCTGCCGCTGATGCAGGTTCTAAATATGATGCTGGCCCGCAAAAAGGCACGCCTGTCTGATGCGATTACGCTCACCCTTTCAGGCCAGAGTGCAGATAACAGCCCTGAGCCGGATGTCTACCAGCTGCCAGAACTGAAATATGCGCTGGAAAATATCGTTGCCAATGCCAGCGATTTTGCCAAAAGCTTTATTCATCTTGAGGTCACCTGGTCGCAGCATAATCTGATGATTACGGCCAGTGATGATGGGCCTGGTCTGCCTCAATCAATCCGAAGCCGAATTGGCCAGCCTGGTAATTCAACACGTCTGTCAAAAGAAGGTCATAAAGGGCTGGGCCTGTTTGTTGTTGACCAGCTGATCAGACAAATTGGCGGCACGGTTGTATTTAAAAATGGAAAAAATGGCGGTGCTCTGATAGAGATGGTGATACCAAGTATCGGTTTTTTCGTGGTCAATAAAGAGACTGGCAACCATGAAGGATAAATCACTTTTAATTATGGATGATGACCAGATTTTGCTGAGGCGTCTGGCACGTTCACTTGAACAGGCAGGTTTTGAGGTGCGCGCGGCGGCGAGCGTCTCAGAAGCACGGGCTATTATCGATGACCAGCCACCTGCTTTTGCATTATTGGATATGAAGCTGGAAGATGGCAGCGGGCTTGATATTGTCACAAAGCTGCGGGCGGCACGCCCAGATAGCCGGATTGTGATGCTGACCGGTTTTGGCAATATCGCCACAGCGGTTGCAGCGGTGAAGGCCGGGGCGACTGACTATCTGCCAAAACCAGCAGATATCCAACAAATTACAGCAGCACTGCTTCAGGAAAAAGGAACTATGCCTGAGCCGCCTGAAGATCCCATGTCAGCTGATAGGGTGCGCTGGGAGCATATTCAGCGGGTGTTTGAGCAATGTGATCGCAATGTCTCAGAGACAGCGCGTCGTCTGAAAATGCACCGCCGGACGCTACAGCGCATACTGGCTAAACATGCACCACACAGCTAATATATAAGAGCCTTGTGACATAGGCGCATTATTCACCACCGGCCCAGCATTATAGGCCATCAGATGGGATAGGAGTCATGAGCAGACCAACCTGGCATCGTGATACCAAACTGGTCAGGGCTGGCACCAAACGCTCTGATCATCAGGAAACGTCAGAAGCCTTATTTTTGAATTCTGGCTTTGTTTATCACTCAGCAGAAGAAGCTGCCGCTGCCTTTGCAGGTGAGGCAGATCGCTATGTCTATAGCCGTTATGGCAATCCGACTGTTGAGATGTTCGAAGAGCGGCTAGCTGCTTTGGAAGGGGCAGAGGCATGCAAGGCCACTGGCACTGGTATGGCAGCTGTTTTTGCCGCGCTCGCCTGCCAACTTGAAGCTGGTGATAGGCTCGTAGCCAGCCGGGCCTTATTTGGCGCCTGCCATGCGATTGTCAGTAAAATTCTGCCCAAATGGGGCATTGAAACAGAGCTGGTAGATGGCACCGACATGGCGGCCTGGCAGGCTGCCCTATCGCGTCCGTGCAAACTGGTTTTCATTGAGAGCCCGTCTAATCCACTGCTTCAATTGGTGGATATTGCGGCGGTGGCAACGCTCTGCAAATCAGCAGGGGCCAAGCTGGTGGTGGATAATGTTTTTGCCACCCCGCTCTATCAGTCGCCTCTGGCATTGGGTGCAGATATCATCACCTATTCCACCACCAAACATATAGATGGTCAGGGCCGTCTATTGGGCGGGGCGGTTCTGGCAGATAAAGCCTTTATTGATGATATATTTATGCCCTTTTATCGCCAAACCGGGGCCAGCATGTCTGCCTTTAACGCCTGGGTTATGCTGAAATCGCTTGAAACCCTGCCCTTGCGTGTTGAAGCGCAATCCAAAAGAGCAGATGAAATAGCAGGTTGGCTCGCTCAGCAGGACCAGATAAGCCAGCTGCATTATCCAGGTCATCCAAGCCATCCGCAATTTGAACTGGCTCAAAAGCAAATGACTGGCGGCGGCAATATGCTGGCTTTTGCGCTCACAGGTGGGCGCAGTGCTGCTTTTTCCTTTTTGAATGCGCTTGAGCTGGTGGATATCTCCAATAATTTGGGTGACAGTAAATCACTGGCTTGCCATCCGGCCAGCACGACCCATATGAATCTCAGTCAAGCTGAACGTGATGCGCTCGGTATAACCGATGGCCATATTCGCTTGTCAGTGGGTTTAGAACATGCAAGCGACATTATCGCTGATTTAACACAGGCTTTGGCCAAGGTTTCTTAAAGGTGGAATTCGCAGCTCTTTTTGCACTTGGTGCAGCACTCAGCTGGACATTGGCAGGGCTGTTTGGCCATGGCCCGGCGCGTGCTTTGGGCTCGATGCATTATAACCGTATACGCATGGTGGTGGCTGCCCTTATGGTTCTGCCAGCTGTTTTCTGGACCAATGGCTGGGCCAGCTGGCAACAAGATTTTCTGCTGCCTATTTTAATATCCAGCTTTCTGGGCGTTTTTCTGGGTGATTTTTTCCTCTTCTATGCAATGAAACGCATCGGACCGCGCCGTACTGGTATTTTATTTGCTGCCAATGCACCCATGGCCGCGGTGCTGAGCTGGGTGATATTAGGTGAAAGCCTGAGCGTGATGGTGGGGCTGGCCCTGCTCTTGGGTGTGCTGGGTGTTATCTTGGCCGTGGTCTATGGCAAGCAGCGTGAAGCATTGCATGTCTGGGAAGAAATCACCCCGCCTTTATGGATTGGCCTTGGCGCCGGTTTATTAGCTGCGCTCGGCCAAGCACTTGGCGTGATGGCGATGCGTCCGGTGATGGCAGGTGGGCTTGATCCCTATCTTGCAAGTTTCCTGCGCGTATCGGCTGCGGCTGTGTTTTTCTGGATCAGCTATCCTTTTGATAAACAAGCCCATAGCTTGCCGATCATCCCGCGTGGCAGGCTTGCCTGGATGGTCTTGGGCAATGGCTTTTTCGGACTCGGATTTGGGGTTGTGTTACTCTTGATTGCCCTGCAATCTGGACAGGTTGCAATGGTCACCATGCTGAGTTCTGTTGGTCCAGTGATGATGTTGCCGATTTTATGGGTGAAAACAGGCAAAAGCCCGATTGTATCTGCCTGGCTTGGTGCTATCTTAGTGGTGTTATCAACCGCGATTCTGGCTCTGGGATAGGGTTTGTCTTGGTTCGATTCCCATATTTTACCTTAACCCACCCCAGCTGAAGCCCTTATGATCGTCTCTCATCGAACCGCCATTCTCTATCTCTTTATCACGACCAGCCTCTGGGCAGGGAATGCGATTGCGGGCCGGATGTTTTATGAAGAGCTGCCTCCCTTTCAGTTGGCGTTTTGGCGGTGGGTGCTGGCCGCTTTGTTGGTGCTGGTGGTGATGCGCCCACCTCTGCGCCAAGACTGGCAGACCATATGGCAGCATAAGTGGATTTTGATTGCCATTGGCACCTTTGGCATTGGTGCTTATAACACCTTGCAATATATCGCTTTGCAAAGCACCACCGCGACCAATGTTGGGTTGATCCAGACTGTTATGCCGGTTTTGGTGGCTTTGTTTGACCGGATAGCCTATCGCACACCGATTACCTGGATTCAAGTGGGCGGGATGAGTTGTGCGACGTTGGGCGTACTGGTTGTGCTGGCGCAAGGGGATATATCAAAACTCACCAGCCTAAGCATTAATGTCGGCGATCTCTGGATGGTCGCCGCGATTACAGTCTATGGGATTTTCTCGGTGATGCTCAAAGCAGCGCCAAAGATGAATCAATGGTCCTATTTGTTTGTGTTATTCGTGATCGGCGCTGTTGAATTACTGCCTTTCCAGATGGCCGAATATATGGGCGGTGCCCGCATGGTCTTAAATGAGGGCACCTTGCTGGCGATGGCCTATATTGTGATTGGCCCGGCTTTTCTGGCGTATAAATTCTATACCTCTGCAGTGGCCACCTTAGGGCCAAACCGTGCTGGTTTTTTCTTTTACTGGCTACCTATTGCGGCCGCTGGTATGGCTGTACCTCTGCTGGGAGAGCCGATTGCCTCTTACCATCTGATCGGTTTTGTGCTGGTGGTTGCCGGGCTTCGTTTTGGTCTTGCAGAAAAGAAGCCTGTGGAGTCAAAAGCCTGATCTTTTCATCCATATGGCCGCTTTGCGCGTACATAAGGTATGAAACATTCTATTTTTTCTGTTTTAAAAACCGCGCTTTCTGCTGTTGCAGGTGTGATTTTAACCGCTCAGGTCAGTTTTGCAGATGGGTTTATTGAACCTTCAGCCAACCTATCAGCACAAGAGGTTGTTGAAGTTCAATTGCTGGGTCTGCAATCTGAAGACAAAGCAGCTGGCATTGAGCAGGTCTGGATATTTGCCCATCCTGATAATAAGAAGGTGACAGGACCGCTGGCCCGCTTTGCCCGTTTATTTGATGCGCCAGCCTATGCGCCAATGATAGGCCATGTCAGCTATGCGATTGAACCGCTGGACCAACATAATGGTGTGGCCCGTTTTGTGGTTCAAATTCAGGCAAAAGATGGCCGCAGCTATGGTTATCTCTGGGTTGTCCGTCAGGTTCAAACTGGTCCTAAGGCCGGATTTTGGATGACCAGTGCTGTTTCTGCGCCGCGCGGAAATGGCGCGGCCAGCTAAAATAATACCCCCCCAGCTAAAACGATACCCCCCAAGAAAAAAGGCCTGACAGTGAGTGTCAGGCCTTTTTATATTTAGCTTAGTTGGCCTTAGAATTGCAGTGAGATATCACGGTGCTTGGAGCGGCAAGACGCAATCTGTGGGACCAAATGGGCTGGCAGTCTAGACAGGCTGCGCAGACCAACAGTATTGCTGAGGCTGGCAATGATACCATCCATAGGACCAGATAAGCTGGCCGCATTCTGGCGCCATTCCAAAGCTGCCTGATGCATGGCTACTGCCATCTGATAGGCTTCTGCAGCCTCACCCATCTTGTCTTTTTCTGCCAGACGACGTGCTTTGCCCATCTGATTGGCAATTGCATCACCTCCAGCGATCATGCGCATCACATCTTCTGCCTTTTGAGAGGCTGTAGAGAGTCCGTCATTAGAGCCGGATGAGGCCAGGCTGCTGAGATTTGCCAATGTGTCCGCCTGTTCTGCCAGCACACTGGTATCGGCCAGCTGGCTTTGAATATCGGCCATGACATCATAGCTCTCAGACATCGACCGGTACCAGATACGTTTGGCCGAGGCCAGCTTTTTGAGCACACTGCCATAGGCCTTTGCTTCGGCATCCCAATTGGCTGGGATATCGCTCTCTAGCGCTGCAATTTCACGGCCAACTGCACGCTGTTCTGCCTGCATCGCCGCAATTTCATCTGCATCATCTATCTTGCGAATTTCGCGCTTCAGCTCTTTGATAGCGGCTTCTTTCTGGGCGATGTCACGTTGGATATCGCGTACAAAACCATGCAGCGGGGCATAGTCAACCTCAAGGGCCATCCGCTCATCTTCCAATGCTGAAATCTCGGCCAGCTTGGCATAGATATCTGCTTGTGCCAGTGCCGCATTGGCCAGCTTATCGGCCATGTCATTTGGCAGAACAGTTAAATCCAATGTCTGTAATGTGCTGTAGGCAGAGGATACAGAAGCTTCATCAGCGACCAGCTGGACGGTAAGATATTCTTCAACACACGCCTGCAGCTTTGGATTTTGCGGCGGTGGGGCGTTGTAAGAAGACAGATAAAACCGATTTGGCAGGTAGTTCACCAATTGCGGCAGATAGCCCACAATCACCAGACCAAAGAGCTGGAGCGCAATGAACGGCACAACACCGCGATAGATAGACAAGGTCTTAATCGCTTTATCTGCCACACCGCGCAGGTAAAAGAGCGCAAAACCGAAAGGCGGGGTGAGGAAGCTGGTCTGCATATTCACCCCGATCATCACACCGAGCCACACAGCGGTGATATTGGCAGATGGATCGGCCAGCAAGATAGGGGCCACAATCGGCACCACCACCACGGCAATTTCAATGAAATCGAGGAAGAAGCCGAGCAAGAAAATCACCAGCATCACGACGATAAACTGAGTCCAGAACCCGCCTGGCAGGCCGGTCAGGAAATGTTTGACGAATTCTTCACCGCCAAAACCGCGGAACGCAGCGGTCAGCATGGCAGCACCCAGCAGGATGATGAACACCATAGAGGTGGTCTTAGCTGTTTCCATCATCACTTCTGGCAGGGTGTTTTCAATTTTGAATGTCCGCCAGGCAGACCATGCCACCGCCGCTAAGAAGGTGACACAAGCCATCAGAGCCAACGCAACCGGGATATGATTGCCGGTGCTGGCCAGATTGCGGATATTCAGGTCGAACAAATTGACCAGAAGGGCAATGGCAAGCACAGAGGCAATCGCGAGGATGGCCGGATTATACGAGCCTTTCTGACCTTCGGTGAGACGATAACCAGCCATGATCATCGCGCCAACCGCGCCAATGGCACCTGCCTGATTAACCGTTGCCACACCCATCACAATAGAGCCCAGCACCACAAAAATCAGCACCAGAGGCGGGATCAAAGAAGAGGCGACCTTGACCAGAAAACCGCGGTTAAAACCTTGGTCATTTGGCACCGCAGGTGCAGATGCCGGACGGATAAGAGCTGTCACCAGAATATAGAGCAGATATAGCCCAACCAGCACCAGACCTGGCAGGAACGCCCCAAGGAACATATCGCCAGCTGAGGTGGAGGTCACATCCAGTGCAGACGGCATAGAGAGCTCGCCTGTAGATTCTTTATAGAGCGCCTTTCTGGCAGAAGAGGCTTGATCAGACGCAGAAGACAGCTGGTCAGCCAGAATAATCAGCACAATCGAGGGCGGGATAATCTGGCCAAGCGTCCCTGAGGCACAAATTGTACCAGAGGCAAGAGAGGGTGAATATTTATTGCGCATCATAGCCGGCAGGGAAATCAGGCCCATCGCCACCACAGTTGCACCCACAATACCGGTGGTGGCGGCTAGCAGTGCCCCCACAATCACGACTGAAATACCCAAACCACCTGGCACCGGACCAAAAAGCTGGGCCATGGTGACCAGCAAATCTTCGGCAATGCGAGAGCGTTGCAGCATAATACCCATAAAGATGAAGAGCGGGATCGCAATCAGCGTATCACGTTCAACCTCCCAATAGACACCGCGGAAGTTGGTCACCCCGGCTGTCAGCCATTGGATAGGCCCGTCTTGCGCAAAAAAGATGGTCGTATCAGCAAAAAACAGCCAGCCTGTCGCTGCAGCAAGGCTGATAGAGATGATAGCTGCACCCGGCAAGGCAAAGGCCACAGGAAAGCCTGAGCCAAGGGCAGCGATCATGATAACAAACAGAAGAAGTAGAAAATAAAGTTCCATGATCCGGCCTTTTTAAGATTGAGCAGCAGATGTGGTGTCAGACAAATAGAGCTTGCGCAAATGGGTCAGCATAAAGCTGGCAAATTGGAACAGCATAGAGAGCGCAAAAATAATCAGAAAACTGGCCATGATATATTTCACATACATACCAAAGCCACTTTGAGATGTTTCAAAATTCAGCAGCGGGCTGTTCACAGCTGCTGATTTGGACCAGAGGCCACGGCTGAGGATAACCCAGCAAAGCGGCATGCCGAGAATCAGCGCACCAACAACATTGGACCAGGATTTCATCCGCTCAGACAAGCCTGCATAGAGCACATCCACACGCACATGCCCTTCTTCAATTAAGGTCCAGGCAGAGGCGAATAAGAACAAGGCTGCATACCAGAAACGCACCAAATCACCCATAAAGGCTTGCTCATAAGAGAAAATGAAACGGGCCAACACAATCAGCAATTCAGCGATCACAATCAGGCTCGCTAGCCAGATAAAAGACAGCCCTTTAGACCGGGCAGCAATAATCAGCGAGAGGAACATCAGCGGCATATGCACATAAGTGCCGCGAAACACCGAACGGCCCAGATTTTCGGTCATCTGGGCGCCAACAAGGCTAGGCAAAAACCCTTCAATACGCATGAATGAAATCACCGCATCCACCGCCCCGACCAGTAAAACTGACCAAAAGGCAGCACGGATGATATAAGAGGCAATAGCCGCAAGGCGGGCTTCATCTTCTGCCATCGCGTGCGGGGCAGCCATGAAAACATGATAGGCTGGCCATAACAACGCCGCTGCATAGAGCGCCAGCTGGCCCATGCCAAAGGCTACATCCAGCCCTTCAGGTGCGCCATACACCCCTTCAAACCCAAATCCAAACCCTTGCAGCGCGCCATAGAGACCTGGCATGCCAAAAGAGAAAATCAGGAAGTTATTCAAGACAAAACATCCGCCGGCCAGCGCACTGGCAATCGCCAGATAACGCAAAATCGAAGGTGTCAGGGATGTAGAAGGTAGGGATGCTGATACGCTCGCCATGGGGGAATCCATCCTGTTCTATGTCACGCAATCATGTCTTTACATGATGCAAAAAAGAGCGCCCTTAAGCGGCCAACTCATGAAAATTTACCTTAAAAAATAGGCTAAAAAATAACGGTTTAAAAATAAAAAGGGCATCTCAGTAATGTTGAGATGCCCCTTCGTGTCAGCAGGCTGTTACCAGCCCCTCATTATGAGAAGACCCGCTGGCGCTGGCCTACATAAGCAGCGTTCGAGTTAACGAACCAGCCGCCAATATCGCTCAGACCCTGCAGGAATGAACCATGGATACGGCCAGCCAGCTCAGAATGGGCGCGTGTCTCTTCAAAGACTTCCTTAGCAGCATCACCTAATGCTGACCAAACATCGTCATTGAATTCACGTACCTGAACACCCTGCTCGCTGAGCAGACGTGCCAGTGCCGCACCGTTCTTTGCGTTATATTCTGACATCATCACATCGTTTTCCTGCGTTGCAGCAGCGGTGATAATGGCCTTGTCTGTCTCTGACAGATCAGCCCAGAACTTAGCATTGAAGCCAGCAGCCAGCATTGAGCCTGGCTCATGCATACCAGCTGTGTAGTAGAATTTGGCAGCTTCATAGAACTTCATGATTTCATCATTCCATGGGCCAACCCACTCAGTCGCGTCAATCGCACCAGATACCAGGTTTTCATAAATCTGGCCACCTGGCAGTGACACTGGAGACGCACCAACTTTGGCCAGAACGTCGCCGCCCAGACCAGGCATACGCATCTTCAGACCGCGCAGATCGTCAACAGAGTTGATTTCTTTGTTGAACCAGCCACCGGCCTGAACGCCTGTGTTACCACATGGCAGACATTTCAGACCGAAACCGCCCGCCAGTTCGTCCCACAATTCCTGGCCGCCACCAAAGCGGATCCAAGCATTGATTTCTGAATAGGTGAAGCCGAATGGAACAGCGGTGAAATACGCCCAACCTGGGTGCTTGCCCTTCCAGTAGTAATCGGCAGCATGGTAAGCTTGCGCATTGCCTGATGCCACTTCATCAAACGAATCGAATGCGCCTACACGCTCGCCAGCTGAGAAATATTCAACCTGAATACGGCCATCTGACATGTCGGTGATAGACTGAGCAAAACGCTGAGCACCAGTACCCAGACCTGGGAAGTCGCGTGGCCAGGTTGAAACCATGGCGATTTCAACGCGGTCTTTGGCAACTGCTGGTGCAGCAACTTCTTTTTCAACTTCAACGATTTTCTCAACAACCTGTGGTGGCTGAGATGAGTTATATGCAGCGGTCAGACCAGCGCCAACAACGCCACCTGCAACTGCACCTTGAATAAATGAACGACGATCCATGTGTATTCCTCCAAAAATAGGTAGATCGGATTCAAAGTTAGAACAAACTTCACAAAGCGACAAGCAAAGAGGCCAAAAAACTTTACAATTACGACTTATTTTCTCTCAAAACGCCTGTTCAGACAGTTTGTTTTTTATGACCGCTGGGCTTTTGACATTATTGTGCTAGATATTAGGTCAAAAGGACGCATACGCCATTTTGTATGTAAATTTGATAAAAATGAGACAGATATAAAGGTGTATGACAGCTATGGCGCTGGTTTCTTTTCATCCAACAGCTGAAAATCAACGCGGATATCGCGATGCGCTCGGTCAGTTTGCTACTGGTGTGGCGGTGGTCACCACAGCGCATCAGGGCGCCCCGGTGGGCATCACGGTGAACAGCTTTTCGTCTGTGTCTCTGGCCCCGCCTCTGGTGCTGTGGTCGTTGGATAAAGGGTCAAGTAAGTTTGATGTGTTCAGCACTCAAAAAGACTATGCCATTCATGTGCTAGCTGCTGATCAAGCGGCTCTATCGAACCATTTTTCAGCCAATGGGCGTGATTTTACCGATATTGACTGGCAGGCAGATGAACGCGGCGTCCCGAATCTCAGCGGTGTGCTGGCACGTTTTGACTGTCATCTGGCTGCTATCCATGAGGCAGGCGATCATCTGATTCTGGTTGGCACCGTTCAGCACTGTGCACTAAGCGATAGCCTGAAAAAGCCGCTGCTGTTTCAAGGCGGGGCTTATCAGGCACTAAAATAGCTTTACGCAATTGTCAGGGTCAGGCTGCCTAGCCCGTCAATCCCGCCCTCCAGCTTGTCACCGCGGGCAATCGGCCCGACACCGGCCGGCGTGCCTGTGTAAATCAAATCACCTGCCGCCAGCGCGACAGACCGGCTGGCAAATGAAATAATATCAGCCACGCCCCAAATCATTTGGGATAAATCGCCGCTCTGACGCTGTGTACCATTCACATCCAGCCAGATGGCCCCGCGCGTCAGACCAGAGCCTATCTGCGCTATCGGCGTAATGGGCGTGATCGGTGCTGACTGGTCAAAGGCTTTGGCCCAATCCCAGGGCCTGCCTTTTTTCTTGGCCTCAGCCTGCAGATCGCGGCGTGTTAAATCAAGGCCGACCGCCGCGCCAAACAAATATTCTGTGGCGCGCTCTACCGGAATCTCCACACCTGACCTGCCAATGGCGAGCACCAGCTCAATCTCATGGTGGCAATCTTGTGTCAGGCGTGGATAGGCCATGTGGGTTTCTGTGCCCTCACAGAGCAGAAGTGCATCTGCCGGCTTGGTAAAGAAAAACGGATCTTCTTTGGCATCATGGCCCATCTCAGCTGCATGGGCGGCATAATTCCGGCCGACACAAAAAATCCGCCGCACTGGAAATCGGCCTGTCCGCCCGTGAACAGGCAAGGCTATTTGCGCAGGCGGTGTGAAAATAAAATCTTCGCTCATCATGGCCCTATAGAGCCAGTATTTCAGCCCTTTAGCAAGTATCTTAATCTGTCTGAAAAAACACGTAAAAAGAGAAAAATACATAAATATGAATGGGCAGAACAAAGGTAGAATGTTGCTAAAATGTCACATAACTATGCTGATTTAATTGAAAAAACAATTATTACCTAGAGAATCAGTGATTCACTGTATTACAAGCATAGCAAGAAGTTTTGGGTACGCCGAATAGGAAGTGTTGGCATGACAACAACTCTATTTTGGAGATTCCAAGATGAAAAAACTACTTGTGGGCACACTTGCCCTCAGTGCCGTGTCTGTTTCAGCACCTGTATCGGCGCAGATGATGGACGGGGTGACAGTTTCATTGAACAATCTTTTTGCCTATAAAAGCTGGTCCGATGAAACAACCAATACAGGGGGGCAAAACAACACGCTGATCACCAATGAAAGCCATGTTGTTTTCACCGCTGAAAAAACCACGGACTCAGGTCTGACTGTCGGTATCTATAACCGTCTTGAATCAGACACAGGCAGAGACAATCAAGAAGATGGTCACCGCATCTATCTGTCTGGTGATTGGGGTAAGATTCAGACCGGTTCTGTCGGGGCAGGCGATACCTATCCTGTGGATGCAACTGGTCTGGTGGCTGAAGAAGGCGAGACCTTCTCAGGCGGCGCGCTGGATGGTGGCTATCATACCGCTAAGGTGGGTGATGAGGCGGTCAGCTATCACACTCCTAATATCAGTGGCTTTAAGCTGGGCTTCTCATATGGGGATGCAGGCCAAAACTCAAAGGCAGATGTGACCGAATATGGCTTTAGCTATAGCACCGATATTATGGGCGGCTCGCTCAGCATCGGCTATGCCGGGGCCAATGTGTCCAAGATTGATAACACAGACGAAGCAGTCTCAAAGACTGCAACCTCTTACGGGGCAACATTGGTGCGTGATTCGCTGACTATCCGTCTGTCTGCCAATACGCTGACAGAGGATGCAGATAACGGCACGCTGGATAGGGATTATTCCAATACCGGTATTGGGGTTTCTTATGCGGCCTCTGATGATCTGACCCTGGCGGCTTCTGTCCTCACCGCTGAAGAAGGCAAACAAAAGGGCACTTATGATGAGACTGCTTTGTCTGCGAGCTATAAAATCGCGGCCGGTTTGACCTCAGGCATCAGCTATACCAGCTGGGAAGGTAAGGCAGCGGGCTCAGGCTCAGATTCTGAAGAACAAGAAGGCACCTATAGCGTCTTGTGGCTGAAGGTGGCGTTCTAAGTGCTATCTGACATTTTGGATTAGAGACAGGCTATCTCTTTACTGTTTGTTTTGTATCGATGGCTTGTCTCTTTCCTTCTATGCAGGTTCAGCGCCCTGAAGAGGCTGGTGTGATGGTTTAACCTTTCAACCTTATACCGGCCCCTGCCGTCCCTCTCCCATGCTGTTCCTGTATAGACAGCCCCGCCTCTTGGCTCTGACTCTCGTGGTTTGAGCCAAAGGCGGGGTTCGTTTTTTCAGCTGTGTCCTTTATGTACAGGCCCAATCATTCACGCGCCTGATAAAGGGCTGGCTTTCAAAGCGGTTATCTTTGCGCTAGGCTGATGGTGAAATAAACAAGGTCAGCCAGTGGATATGCCAGATGTTAGAGCGTGATGTCATCGAAGCTTTTCAGCGTGATGGGGCCGTCAAATTAAGCGGTGTTTTCCGTGATCAGATGGGGCTTATCGCCCAGGCGATCGAAGCCAATCTCGCCTGCCCTGGCCCTTATGCAGCTGAGAATCTGAAAGATGGCGAGGCTGGCCGGTTTTTTGATGATTATTGTAATTGGCAGCGCCTGCCTGCGATTAAAGAGGCGATTTTTAAGTCCCCAATGGCCGAAATAGCGGCCGCGTTAATGCAATCACACACCGCCCAGCTGTTTCATGATCATGTGCTGGTCAAAGAGCCCGGGACCAATAAGCCCACCCCTTGGCATCAGGACAGCCCCTATTATTTTGTTGAGGCCAGCCAGAGCGTCAGTTTCTGGATTCCGGTTGAGCCAGTTCAAGAAGCAACCTTGCGGCTGGTCAAGGGGTCTCATCGCTGGGACAAACCTGTTTTACCAACACGCTGGCTGAATGAAGATGATTTTTACGGCGATAATAGCGCCTATCAACCTGTGCCTGATCCTGATGCGCCTGATTTGGATGCGGCTGAACAAGAACGGCTGAGCGTGCTGGAATGGCCGCTTGAGCCAGGGGATGCCGTGGCTTTTGATTTTCGCACTTTGCATGGCGCGCGCGGCAATCACAGCGACAGGCGGCGGCGCGCGCTCTCGGTTCGTTTTGTCGGCGATGATGCAGTCTATGTCAGCCGGCCAGGTCGCACCTCACCACCTTTTCCAGGCCATGGCATGACAGAAGGTCAGAGACTGCGCAAGGATTGGTTTCCGGTGCTTTATCCGGCGGCAAGCTAGGCGCTTATCAGAGCTGGGCGACACGCAGGGAATTGGTTGTCCCAGCTAGACCAAAGGGCATACCAGCTACAATCACCACATGATCACCTCTGCTGGCCAGCCCTTTTTCGCGCAGATGGCTCAAGGCTTCAGATACTGCATTTTCATAGCCTGTTTCCGCCTGTCCCACCATATGTGCGCCCCAGAGCAACGCATAACGTCGCTCAGCCTTGACAGAAGGGGTCATCACAATCAGCGGCAAATTCGGGCGCTCTCTTGCAATACGCACACCGGTATTACCAGATGCGGTAAAGGCGACAATCGCTTTGGCTTCAACTGCTTCTGCCAGTTCAACTGCTGCATGGGCGACGGCATGATAGACCGAATGTTCGACCTCGAGCCGGCCTGGCCCGTCATGCGGATAGGCGGCAATATGCGCTTCGGCAGAATGGATAATCTCTGCCATCATCGCAACTGATTCAACCGGATAGTTGCCTGCCGCGCTCTCAGCTGAGAGCATCACCGCATCTGCCCCGTCAAAAACCGCACCTGCGACATCTGACGCTTCGGCGCGTGTCGGGGTCGGGCTGGCAATCATGCTCTCTAACATCTGGGTGGCCACCACCACTGGCTTGCCAACCTGGCGGCAGGTGCTGATCAGCTTTTTCTGAATAGCGGGGACTTTGGCAGCTGGCAGCTCAACCCCTAAATCACCGCGTGCCACCATCACCGCATCAGAGGCACGGATAATATCATCTATTTCTTCGAGTGCGGCCGGCTTTTCAATTTTCGCCATCAAGAGCGCGCGATCGCCAATATAGCTGCGGGCTTCGATCATATCGCTGGCTTGCTGAACAAAGGATAGCGCAACCCAATCTACATCCTGCGCCAGCGCAAAGTCTAAATCCACCCTATCTTTATCGGTAAGAGGTTTGGTTGGCAGTTTCAGATCTGGGATATTGACCCCTTTGCGGCTTTTCAGCGGACCACCAATGATGACCTCTGCCAATATATGATCAGAACCGATAGACCTGACCTGCAGCCGCAGCTTGCCATCATCTATCAGCAGCGTTGTTTTCGGCGTCAGCGCATCAAAAATATCGGCATGTGGCAGACAGACACGCTCAGCATTGCCCATGGCCGGGTCTTGATCCAGACGGATTATATCGCCGGCGGAGATTTCAACCCCCTCTTCGACAAGGCCAATGCGGTGTTTAGGCCCTTGTAAATCGGCCAGAATAGCCAGACGGCTACCCTGTTCAGCTTCAATCTTGCGGATGATCTGTATGCGCGCGGCATGATCTGCATGTGTACCATGTGAAAAATTGAGCCGCAGCACATTGGCACCTGCCTCAATCACAGACCGGATGGTCTGCTCATCTGTGCTGGCATTGCCCAAAGTGGCGATAATTTTGGTTGATCGCACGCGCATCATAAATTCCTACTTTTTGATCTGTTTTAGGCGACTTCACGGCCAAGTGCGGCCTGATAAAGCAGATACCATTCATCTCGGCTGAGGTTGATATCACAAGCTTCTGAGAAGCGGGCGATACGTTGCAGATTATTAGAGCCCATCACCGGCATGATTTTGGCTGGATGTTTCAACAGCCAGGCAATCGCAAGCGCCGCCGCATCCACTTCTTTTTCAGCGGCCATATCGCTCAGGGTCTTGGCCATGTCACTCTGTCCAAACAGACTGCCGCCACCAAGAGGCGACCAAGCCATTGGCCGGATATCATGTTCCTGACAAAAGGCGATATCGCCATTGACCAGCGCTTCATGGGCGTTCAAGGAGATTTCAATCTGATTGGTTACAATCGGGCTTGCCATGGCTGATTGCAACAAGCTGATATCCCAGGGGCGGAAGTTGGAGACGCCGACAGACCGGATTTTACCATCAGCGACCAGCTGATCGAGCACCCGCCCTGTTTCATAATGATCCATCAACGGGTCTGGGCGGTGCAACAGCAATAGATCCAGTGCGTCAATACCCATCAATCTCAGGGAATTTTCAACCTGAGCTGTGATGTAGGCCGCGCTGGTATCATAGCTTTTCACAGGCCGGTCCGGGACTTTATCGGTGATCAGCTTGATATCGCATTTTGAGATGATTTCCATCTGATCGCGCATATGCGGGGCATTGGCCAGCATTTGGCCAAACAGCTTTTCAGATTCATAATCGCCGTAAATATCAGCCTCATCAAAGCTGGTAATGCCCTGTGCCAGACAGGCTTCAGCCTTGGCCTGCACATGTTTTAAGCTGGTATCGCTATCATCACATAACCGCCAAAGGCCATAAATCAGGCGTGAACATTCAATCTCATCAGAAAGGGCGATGCGTTCCATTAACGTCTTTCTCCTACACCAAGCGGGGTGGCCGGTACGCCCGCTGGCACCCGTCCATAAAGTTCAGGCAATGAACATGTGTTTAACTGTGGCAGGACTCGCTTGCCAAAACTCTCGCACTCATCAATATGCGGATAGCCAGAAAAGATAAAGGCACGAATGCCCATTTTCTGATAGGCTTCAATTTCAGATAGGACCTGATCAGTTGAGCCGACAAGTGCTGCCCCACAGCCTGATCTGGCACGCCCGACTCCAGTCCAGAGATGTGGTTCAATATAGCCATATTCATCAGCGGCATCGCGGTTCGCCGATTGATGGGCGACCCCAAGCGAGGTGGCGTCAAGCGCGCGCTCTCTGATTTTCTTACCCTCTGCTTCATCTAGCTTTGAGACCAGATAATCAGCATATTCACGCGCTTCAGCTTCGGTATCGCGCACAATCATATGTACCCTCAGCCCATAATCCAGCACCCGCCCATAGGCTGTGGCGCGTTCATGGACTGCCTGCATCCGGCCTGCCAGATTTTCTTTTGTTTCAGGCCACATCAGATAGACATCACAATGCTGGCCACATAGATCGACCGCAGGCGGTGAATAGCCGCCAAAATAAAGAAGCGGGCCGCCATTTTGCTGATAGGGGCGCACCGGATCAGTGGACATATCCTCAAACTGATAAATCTCGCCCTGATAAGAGATATGATCTTGTGTCCAGGCTTGTTTCAGGATTTCCACCACTTCGCGAGATCGCTGATAGCGATAGGCCGATTCTGCCTTTTCGCCTGGAAAATCAGAGGAAATGATATTCACTGTCAGGCGGCCTTGCAGCATATGATCAAGCGTTGCAATGGTTCTGGCCAGCATCAGCGGGTGCATTTCGCCGCAGCGGACCGCGGCCAGCATGTTGATTTGTTCAGTGAGCGGTGCATTACCGGCAACAAAGCTCAGCGTATCCTGGCCCACCTGATAGGATGAAGGGCAGAGGATATTGCGAAAGCCAAGCTGGTCTGCCCGCTGGATAATGGCAGAAGTGTTTTCCCAAGATGAGCGATAGGTCCCTTCTGGAAAGCCTAAAAACTGAAAATCATCTGAACAAAGAGGGGCAAACCATGCAATTTCCGCACTGTCACTATCTTGCGATTTAACGGGAACAACACTCATTCCATACTCCTCTTTCATGCGCATTTCAGGATTGCCAATAGTGAACATTGAGACATAGTGTGGGGGCTGAGGCAAATGTAAATATTATATGATGAAAAAAATCACTATAAGAAGGTTTTTCATTATCTGGTTTCGATAGAGACGGGCCGGCGATTTGGACAGGAAAATAAGATGGGTAAGCTGAGATACGGCCTGATTGGGGCCGGCATGATGGGCCAGGAACATATTCGTAATATCCACCTGTTAGGGGATACAGAAATAGGCACGATTTTTGAGCCAAATGCAGATATGTGTGCGGCGGCCTGCCAACTGGCCCCTGAGGCTGGAAAAGCAGAGTCTCTAGAGGCACTTTTAGCAGATGACAGTCTTGATTGCTTGCTGATTGCCAGCCCGAACCATCTCCATATCCCCCAGCTAAAGGCCATCGCAGCGGCAAGTGAAGGGCAGCGCGCGCTTCCTATCTTATGTGAAAAGCCGCTTTTGACTGATCCTGATGATGCCAGTTTTATTCAAGCCTTGGACAAGCAATATCAGGCGCCAATCTGGGTCGCGATGGAATATCGTTATATGCCGCCCGTGGCCCGGCTGATCACTGACGCCAAGACTGTTACAGGCGGGATTAAAATGCTGGCTATCCGAGAGCATCGCTTCCCCTTCTTGGAAAAAGTTGATAACTGGAACCGCTTTAACCACCAATCAGGTGGCACTTTTGTTGAAAAATGCTGTCATTTCTTTGATTTGATGCGTCATATTTTAGAAGCAGAGCCGGTGCGTGTTATGGCGTCTGGCGGACAGGCGCATAACCATCTTGATGAGATTTATGATCAAGGGCGTTCTGATATTTGGGATCATGGATTTGTGATTGTGGATTTCGATAATGGCGCACGGGCGATGCTGGATTTATGCATGTTTGCAGAAGGCAGCCTATTTCAGGAAGAAATCTCAGCGGTGGGTCCAAAGGGTAAGATGGAAGCCAAATTGCCAGGCCCGTCACGTTTCTGGGATCCAGCCTGGGGTGATGAGCCTGTCAGTCAGGTTATCATCAGCCCCCGTCATCCCAAAATGCCTATTATTGAACCTGTCGAGATTGATCCGGCGCTGCTGGCAGCTGGCGATCATCATGGCTCTACCTATTACCAGCACCAAAAATTCCTCGAGGTGGTGCGCGGCACAGGCAAAGTAGAGGTTGGTCTTGCTGATGGATTAAAAGCTGTTCAGATGGGTATGGCGGCCCAGCGATCAGCGATCTTGAACGAAGCGGTCAGCGTATAAAAAATAACGACAAAATAGCTGATTTTGGTGAGACATGATGCGGTATATGTGCAGTCTGATGAGACGGTTTTTGATATTGTGCCTGTTGCTTGTCACAGGCCCGGCTTTGGGTGCCCAGAATCTCACCTTTCCAATGATGGAAGGTGAGATGTTAGATGGCAGCGAGAAGACCTTGCCAGATATGTTCGACGGGCGTGCGCATATGGTTTTGATGCTGTTTGACCGCGATCAGCAAGATCAGCTGGATAGCTGGGTTGTGGCACAAGATGATTTGCCTGAGGGTATCGGGCTGGTTGAGATTGCGCTGATCGGCAAGGTCAATGGGCTGGTCAAATTCTTTATCCAGGGCGGGATGAAAGATGAGATAGAAGATAAGGCACGTCTGGCCCGGATGATGCCTTATTTCGGAGATGCAGAGGCGGTTAAATCAGCACTAAATATCGATGATATCAGCCAAATCCGCGCATTTCTAGTTAAGCCCGATGGCCAGGTTATCTGGCAGGGGTCAGGTGATTATGCTGGCCAGTTTGGCCAATTACCTGTTGACTAAAAGAGCCTAATTCAGGCTGTCTATCTGACTTTTGAGTTGTGCTGCAAAGCGTGTGTCATCTGGCAGAGCGCCGTGCAATTTTTCCCAATAGAGGCGTGCCATCTCATTATCGCCATCGATTTTGGCAAAATGTCCGGCAAAAAACAGCCATTCAAGACTCTCTGTTTCAATCTGCTGTAGTCTTTTGAGCGCTCTTTCTGCCTCATCCATATGCAGGGTTTCGCGCGCATGGCTCAGCAAAAATTCCAGCACCGCTAATTGTGCGGCCTTTTCCTGAGGCTGGGCAGCTGCAGCACCGAACAGCGCGCGTCCCAGCCCGTCTATATCCTGCATTACCTCTCTGGCGCGGATAAGCTGGGCCCAGCCTTGCGGATCATCTGGCGCTTCAGTCAGCCGGCTTTCAAGCCCTTCAACCATGGCTGAGATTTGCGCGGATCTATCAGCTTCAGAGAGTGCGGATAAGGCGGCTATGTCGTCTTGATCAGGCCCGGCGGTGAGCTGGTCAGGCAATGCTGGCATCTCAAAACCGCCTGCCTCGGCGGCCTGTGCAATATTATCTGCCAGAACAGCGGCCCAGGGGGCATCTGGCTTTGTGATGCGGGCCAATGCCACCCATCTTTGCGCCGCCGCGGCGTAATCTTCATCTTGATAGGCGGCAAGCCCTGCAAGATAGAGCGCGCGCGGCTCTTCTGGATTTTGGGCCAGCACCTCTGCGATTAAATTGCGGGCTGGCAAAGTCACAAGACCATCTGCCTTTCGGCTCAAGGCTTCGGCCATCATAGCGGTGATAGCAGGGGCATTATTGGTCAAACGCAAGGCTTGTTCTAATGCCGCAATTTCCTCATCAAAGGCACCAGATGAAGCGGCGATCATAGCAAGGCGCAACTGAGCTGCCACTGAATCAGGATTGGATGCTGCAATCTGCTGAGCCGCGTCTAATTCTGCACGGGCTGCTGAGCGTTGTGCTTGTTCTTCTGCCATAGCCTCAGCGCGTTCTGCGGCGCGTTCTGCGGCAGGGCGGGCGGCAATATCTGGGCGGCCCAGCTGGCTATAGAGCAAGGCGGTTAGGCCGATGATAAGCCCAACAAATAAGATAAGTTGAGTCGGCTTCATGCCAACCGTGCTTTCAGCAGGTGGCAGGCTGTTATCAAGGGTGGATGCCTCTGAGATATCCGCACTTTCTGTTGTCTGTGCGCTAAGGCCACGCCGCCAGTGATAAAACAGCCCGCCTGCTGCCAGCACCAGAAAAATCGGGCTCAGCCATAAGAGATAGGTAGATGCCAGCACAGGCGGTTTTAAGAGAATATAAGCACCATAGGTGTTTTGTAATTGGCTTAAAATAGCATCATCTGATTGACCGGCTGAGATCAGGGCGCGGACTTCGCGGCGTAAATCCACAGCCAGATCCGCATCTGACTCATCAATCGATTGATTTTCGCAGACCAGACAGCGCAATTGCTGAGATAGGGCTCTGGCTCTGGCTTCTTGTGCCGGATCGCCGAGCTGTTCTTCTGGGCTGATTGCACTTGCATGTCCAGTCATAAGGGCAAGCTGAAACACCATTGCCAGCATTGATAAAAACCAGAATGATCCTCTCTTCTGGTTCATGATGAAGGTGCCAATTCAGCCAAGGCAGGGCGGATGACATCCTCTAACACATCTTTGAAAATTGGCCCTGCATGGCGCATCACAATCCGGCCCTCCCTATCCAATAAGAAGGTTTCTGGCACCCCATAAATCCCCCATTGCATGGATGCGCTGCCATCATAATCCATCCAGACAGCCTCAAAAGGGTTACCATAATCTGTCAGAAAACGCGCAGTGTCTTCGGCACGGTCCTTATAGGCAATCGCAATCACCGGCACCTCTTTTGATAATAGGGCTAGAGCCGGTAGTTCTGCTTTACATGGGGCACACCAACTGGCCATGATATTGACCAAAACAGGCTGGCCTTTAAAGGCTGAGAGCGGTTTTGCAAGGTCATCTGAGAGCGCACTTACCGGCAGACTAGGCGCTGCTTTACCAACCAGAACAGAGGCGCCCTGATCAGAATGAGTGCTACCGCTGATTTGGCCATAAAGACCAATCCCGGCCATTACCCCAAAAATCAGAAAAGCAATCAGTGGCAGGACAAACACCCAAGGGGATCGGCCTTTGGGTTGTTTGTGGTCTTCTGCTTTCGGATCTTCTGTCATCTCATGCCTCAAATACAGGCTGTAAATTTAGGCTGTTATATATTTGGCGACAAGCGTCTGCGGCCGATAAAGGCACAGATGCCGCCAAGCCCCATCACTGCAGCGCCGCCCCAAATCCAGCTGACCAGCGGTTTATGATAGAGGCGCAGGCTATAACCATCAATTTTATTGCCATCTCCCAAAACCGTATAATCATCCCCGCTGAGGCCTGGACGAATAGAGGCTTCGGTGGTGGTTTGACGCTCTGCCATATAAAACCGTTTTTCAGGCGTTAACATGGCCAATGGCGTACCATCCAGCCTTTCCAAAGCAAGCCGTGCGGTTAAGGTGGTGTAATTTGGCCCCTGATTTTCTTCAATGCCTATAAAGCGATATTGCCTGTCTGAAAGGGCAATCACATCGCCTGGCATGGCGCGCACGGTGGCCTCACTTTTGGCCAGACCATCACCTAATGCCCCCATCAAGAATAAGGCCATGCCTAGATGACCAAGCCACATACCCCATATCGGCAAGCCAGTCTGGCGTATCTTTGCCATCAGGCCAGCTGGTTTTTGAAAAGTCAGATGGCGGTTCATATCGGCTATGATACCAAGGCTAAGCCAGCCCAATAGGCCAAGACCTGCCAAAGCAGCTGGACTGATCACGCCGCTCAAGGCACTGCCAAAACCTGCTGCTAGAATCCCGCCAGCCAAGGCAATTTTAAAGGCGCCTTTGGCATGAGCCAGCAACCCGCGGCGCCAAGCCAGCACCGGACCCACCGCCATACCAATAAGGGCAAAGGCCATGATAGGGTTAAAGCTGGCATCAAAATAAGGCGGGCCAACCGTGATGCGTGCACCGGTCATCAACTCTAACCCCAACGGATAGAAAGTGCCAATCAACACCACAGAGGTAGCAATAACCAGAATGATATTATTGAAAATAAGGGCGGTATCGCGGCTCAGTAAATCAGCGTCTGACGTCTGGCTGAGCTGCGGGCCACGCCAGGCGAATAGCGCGAGCGGTATACCAATCGCAACCAGCAAGATGATCAGGATAAAAACACCGCGCGAGGGGTCAGAGGCAAAGCTGTGCACAGAGGTCAGCAACCCTGAGCGGACAATGAAAGTACCCACCAAAGACAGTGAAAACGCCATGATAGCGAGCAAGATAGTCCAGCTTTTTAAATGGCCACGCTTTTCGACCACCAGCACTGAATGCATCAGCGCGGTTGCCGCCAGCCAAGGCATCAGCGAGGCATTTTCAACCGGATCCCAGAACCACCAGCCACCCCAGCCAAGCTCGTAATAAGCCCACCAGCTGCCAAGGGCGATTCCAAAGGTCAGTGCGGACCAGGCAGAGAGCGCATAAGGGCGCATCCAACGCCCCCAAGCTTTATCAATCCGCCCTTGGATGAGGCCGGCCACCGCCATTGAAAAAGCAAGCGAGAGACCAACATAACCAAGATAGAGCATTGGCGGATGCAGCGCGAGGCCAATATCCTGCAAGACAGGGTTGAGCCCGCGCCCTTCTAATGGGGCGTCAGCCAGACGCTCAAACGGGTTTGAGGTAAACAAGCTGAAGGCCATAAAACAGGCACTTACACAGCCCTGCACCGCCAGGGTCAGGATGCTGAAACGCGCAGGCAACGGGCGCGAGGTGGCGGCAAAAATGCCCCCAAACAGCACCAGAATCACAATCCAGAGTAAAAGCGACCCCTCATGATTGCCCCAGCTGCCAGATATTTTATAAATCATCGGCTTGGCAATATGTGAATGCTGGGCCACCAGTGCCATCGAAAAATCTGAGGTGATAAAGCCATAGAGCAGGCAGGCAAAAGACAGAAAAACAAGGCCCATGGCACTGAGCTGAAGCCATCTGGCAGTGGTGATCTGGGCCAGCCCAGCTGGTGCCAGTGGCAAACATGCCTGCAAGACTGAGCAGACAAAGGCAGCCAGTAAGGCAAGATGTCCTATTTCACCAATCGCAAGCATCATCACTCTTCTTTTATCGTGCCTTTTTTCGGGTCTGTTCCGGTATTATCGGTGTTGTCACCACCTTGCCAGACACCTTGTTCTTTCAGGCTCTCGGCCACTTCACGTGGCATGTAATTTTCATCATGTTTGGCCAGCACTGTATCAGCCTGAAACACATATCTATCCTGCGCGTCAGCTGATCGCGCAAAGCGCCCTTCTGCGACAACGCCCTGGCCTTCTCTGAACAGATCAGGCAGCGCGCCATCATAGCGCACCAGAATAGTCGCTGTTTCATCTGTAATCGCAAATAGGCTAAGAGTGCCGTCAATCTCGACAGAATTTTCAGCAACCAGACCACCGATACGCAGGCGTTTGGCTTCGTAATGCTGGGCGGTTAATTCGGATGGCGTGAAGAAAAAGACAATATTATCTTTTAAAGCAGAAGTTACCAGCCAAACCGCGGCGGCCAGTAAAAGGCCGCCTGCCATCACAAAACCCAATCTGCGTGATTTTGCTGTCATGTTGCTGCTTATCCCCACATCTACAATATGAAAGCCAGTTTCCCAGAGATTAGT
>JBMHDN010000026.1:0-15187 GCA_049889355.1 Puniceispirillaceae bacterium (SeqCode) | reverse complement strand
ACCCCCGGGCGGTGCCGGGGGTCTTTTTGAATGTGATTTAGCTTTCACCAGAAAAGCGCTTGGCTTATTCTGCTTGGCCTTCTGCGGCTTGCGCTTCGAGGTCAGCGCCGGTTTCCTGATCGACACGCTTCATCGACAGCTTGACCTTGCCCCGATCATCAAAGCCAATCACCTTGACCTTAACGATATCGCCTTCTTTACAGACATCGGTTGTCTGGGCCACACGCTCATTCTTCATCTCTGAGATATGAACCAGCCCATCACGCGGACCAAGGAAGTTCACAAAGGCGCCGAAATCGACGGTCTTCACAACCTTACCATCATAAATCACGCCCAATTCTGGCTCAGCCACAATCTCGCGGATTTTGTTATAGGCCGCATCACCTGATTCCTGAGAAACCGCGGCGATAGAGACCGTGCCGTCATCTTCGATATCCACCTTGGCACCGGTTTCTTCGCAAATCTCGCGAATCACCTTACCACCTGGGCCAATCACCTCGCGGATTTTATCCACTGGGATTTTGATAGTGGTGATTTTCGGTGCAGTATCCGCCAGCACTTCACGTGCCGAGGTCAGGGCCTTGCCCATCTCATCAAGGATATGCAGGCGGCCATCTTTGGCCTGACCAAGGGCAATTTCCATGATCTCCGGGGTGATGGAGGTGATTTTGATATCCATCTGAAGCGAGGTGATCCCCTCTTCTGTACCTGCTACCTTAAAGTCCATATCACCTAAGTGATCTTCATCACCCAGAATATCTGACAGCACGGCAAAAGCGTCGCCTTCTTTAATCAGGCCCATGGCGATACCGGCAACTGGCCGCTTGAGCGGCACACCAGCATCCATCATCGCAAGCGATGTCCCGCAAACTGTCGCCATAGAGGATGAACCGTTTGATTCGGTCACTTCTGAGACAGTGCGCAGGGTATAGGGAAATTCTTCCTTGGTTGGCAGAACCGGGTTAATGGCGCGCCAGGCCAGCTTGCCATGGCCGATTTCGCGGCGGCCAGGGCTGCCCATACGACCTGCTTCACCTACTGAATATGGCGGGAAGTTGTAATGCAGCATGAAGCGTGAACGATATTCACCTTCCAGCGCGTCAATGATCTGCTCATCTTGACCTGTGCCAAGGGTGGTTACCGCCATCGCCTGTGTCTCGCCGCGTGTAAAGAGCGCTGAGCCATGGGTACGCGGCAGCATGCCGACTTCAGCTACAATCGGGCGGACTGTCTTGGTATCACGGCCATCGATACGCTGACCTGTTTTCAAGATAGCACCACGCACAACATCCGCTTCCATTTCCTTGAAAAGGCCGCCGACCAGCACTTGATCAGCTTCTTCACCTGCTGCTTCAACTGCCTTTGCTTTGATGGCTGAGAGCGCATCATGACGCTCTGTCTTATCCTTGATGGCATAAGCGCCTTCTACCTCGCCCTTCAGGCTGGAAAGTGTGTCGCGCAGACCCGCAGCTTCTGGGGCTTCTTCTGGCAGATCACGTGGCTCTTTTGCGGCCACTTCAGCCAGAGAGATGATTGCATCGATGGCTGACTGCATTTCGCTGTGACCAAAATTCACCGCGCCCAGCATGATCTCTTCAGAAAGTTCTGAGGCTTCTGATTCAACCATCAGCACCCCTTCTTTGGTACCAGCTAGCACCAGATCAAGTGCGCTGTTTTCCATTTCGGCGCGTGTTGGGTTCAACACATAACCGCCATCAATATAGGCCACACGCGCGGCCGCAATCGGGCCAAAGAAGGGCACACCTGAAATGGTAAGTGCAGCAGAGGCGCCGACCATCGCCACAATATCCGGATTATTTTCCATATCATGTGACAGGACAGTACAGACCACCTGTGTTTCACATTTAAATGATTTCGGGAAAAGCGGGCGGATAGGGCGGTCAATCAGACGGCTGACCAATGTTTCATTTTCAGACGGACGGCCTTCACGCTTGAAAAAACCACCTGGGATTTTACCTGCGGCAAATGCCTTTTCCTGATAATTCACGGTCAGGGGGAAGAAATCCTGACCTGGCTTTGCTGATTTGGCAGCCACCGCTGTACAGAGCACAGTGGTCTCGCCCATGCTGGCCAAGACCGCACCATCTGCCTGGCGCGCAATTTTACCCGTTTCAAGGGTCAGGGTTTTGCCACCCCAATCGATTTCTTTACGATAAATCTCGAACATTTTTCTGTTCATCTCCATCTTGATTATCTTCTAACAAACAGCCCGCAACACAGGCGCATAAGCATGTCTGCATCCTGCCCAACAGCCGAATTCCAGCGTCATATGAGTGTCGTGATCACGGGGGGAGTAGGCAAGGCTATCTTTGGCACATGCCAGCTCTTCGCTGATGAATGACAACTCGGTCTGGTCATTCTTGTGAGGCTATCTGCAATCTTCAGGTCAGAAGCCGTTTGTCTGTCTAATCGTCTTTTTTCTCTTTTCGTCCTTATGCGTTATCGGCTTTATCGCACTGATTACCGCATCTGGCAAGAAACAAAACCGCCGCCCAAAATGTCGGGCAGCGGTTCTTAAATCATCTATCGGATGAAAAGCCCTTTTTAAAAGGGCCTTTTTGCTTAACGGCGCAGGCCGAGCGCAGCAATGAGATCCTTATAAGCCTGCTCATTGCGGCCCTTAATATAGTCCAGCAGGTGGCGACGCTGACCCACCATGGTCAACAGGCCGCGGCGTGAACCGAAATCTTTTTTATGTGTTTTCATATGTTCAGTCAGATTGACGATACGCTCAGTCAAAATGGCAACCTGTACAGCTGCAGACCCTGAATCCTTGTCATTGGCACCGAATTTTGCAACCAGCTCAGCGGTCCGTTCCTTCGTAATCGACATCGCTCTCTCCTTTAAATCAACAGTTTAAGACACGCACCGGCTTGATAAGACCTGCCTCCTGGCGAACCAGAGCCACAGGGGTATCATCCAACACAGCCAGATAAATCTCTGCTGCCGGCAAAGCGGCGTCCAGCATCACTTGCTGGCCAAAGCGCAATTGCTGGGCCTGTGCGTTGCTCATGACAATGGCCGGGATGTCGTCCAGCACAGCCATGATCGGCGTCAAAGCCGATAATGCGGCGGCACCTTGCCTCATTTCAGCCAGAAAATCCAGTGAAATCGCATCATCTACAGAAAATCGTCCGACCGATAACCGGCGCAGGGCCGTTACATAGCATGCACTGCCCAAAACCCGCCCCAAATCACGTGCTAAAGCCCGGATATAAGCGCCTTTACCGCAGGCCACCTGAAAATGAGAGATAACACCTGTTTGTGTTTGTTCATGACCCGTGAGCACAAAGCTGTCGATTCGGATAGGACGGGCTGTCAAGGTTATGTCATCTACCTTGCTTTGCGGCGCTGTATCTTCTGATGTCCCATCTTTTGATATCCCATCTTTTGATATCCCATCTTCTGGTATCTGGGCATTTGCTGCCCTTTTATCCTTGGCTCTGGCCAGTGCATAAGCCCGCTTGCCGCCAATTTTCACCGCTGAATAGGCAGGCGGCACCTGATCAATCACCCCGATAAATTGAGGCAAAGCGTCTTTGATTTGCGCTTCATTTGGAATGATATCTGTTTGTCTGGTCGGGCTACCTTCGGCATCATCTGTGGTGGTCTCATTGCCCCAAGACACAGAAAAAGCATAGCTCTTTTCAGCGCTCATCACATAAGAGACCGTTTTGGTTGCTTCGCCAAGCGCGATCGGCAGCACGCCACTTGCCAGCGGGTCCAGCGTCCCTGCATGACCTGCTTTTTTGACGCCAAAGGCTTTGCGCACCATCGCAACAGCTTTGGCAGAAGAGACGCCGAGCGGTTTATCCAATACCACCCAGCCATCTGGCTTATGCAGAACAGGATGCGCTTTTTTAGACGTGTCAGATAGTTGTGTCATTTTCAGATGAAACCTGTTCCAAAACATCGCCTGGCTGGCGTTCAGCTTCAGGCTCAATATCAACAGGTGCAGGCTGAAGTTTTTGAAACAGGCGGCCCATTTTATCTGCCTCATCAAAGCTTTCATCCAGCTTGAATTTCAGCCGCGGCATACGTTTGAGATAGACAATCCGAGCCACTTCTTTGCTGAGTGCAGGCGCATATTCATTGAGCAGGCTCAGCACCTCATCTTGATCACGCCCTGCCAGCGGCATCACATAAACACGTGCACTGCTCATATCCGGGCTGATAGAAACTTCAGACACGGTGATAGACAGGCCGGTTAATTCAGGCATGAAACAGGCTTCGCGCAGCAACACAGAAGACAAGGCATGGCGCAATTCTTCGCCCACCCGCAACTGACGCTGAGAGGGACCTGATTTTTGCGATGGACGTTTACGTGCCATAACCCGCTACCTTACCTTCATAAATCAAGCAGGCCGCTTTAACGGCCTGCTAGGCAGGTGAACCCTAATCCAAGGTACGGGCGATTTCCTTGACCTCGAAACATTCGATGAGATCGCCTTCCTGGATATCGCTGTAATTGTCAAAGGCCATACCGCATTCCATGCTTTCACGCACTTCTTTGACTTCATCTTTAAACCGCTTGAGCGTTTTCAGCGAACCTTCATGGATGACCACATTATCTCTGAGCAGGCGGACTTTACAGCCACGTTTGATGATGCCTTCGGTTACCATACAGCCAGCGATCTTGCCCATCTTTGAAATAGAGAAGACCTGGCGAATCTCAGCATAGCCGATGAATTCTTCTTGTGTATCTGGGCTCAGCAGACCACCCATGGCCGCTTTCACCTCATCAATCAGCTCATAGATGATCGAATGATAGCGGATTTCAACCCCATCGCGCTTGGCGAGGTCACGTGCTTGTGGAATCGCCCGCACATTAAAGCCGATCACCAAGGCCTGAGAGGCAGCTGCCAGTGAGATATCTGATTCAGACAAAGCACCAACACCGCCTGAGAGAATCCGCACCTTCACCTGGTCAGTGCCGAGTTTTTCCAATGCAACCTTAATCGCTTCGAAAGAGCCATGCACATCTGTTTTAATCACAACAGGCAGTTCTTCTGCTTCACCTGCTGCAATCGCTGAGAGCATCTGTTCAACTGAGCCACGTGCTGCAATCGCCGCTTCTTTGTCGCGGATCATACGTGCACGATATTCTGCCACTTCGCGGGCACGTGCTTCGGTCTCGACCACCACAAATTGATCGCCTGCCATTGGGGTGCCATTCAGGCCCAGAATTTCAACAGGCTGGCCAGGGGCGGCTGTTTTCAGCTTCTCACCCTTGTCATTGAGCAGCGCGCGTACACGGCCATATTCAGCGCCAACCACAAAGATATCGCCCACTTTTAATGTACCGCGCTGAACCAGAACAGTAGCTACTGACCCGCGACCGCGCTCAACTTTGGCTTCGATAACCGCCCCTTCAGCGGCGCGCTCTGGATTAGCTTTCAATTCCAGCAATTCGGCTTGCAGCATCATTGCTTCTTCAAGTGCTTCCAGCCCTGCCCCTGTATGCGCAGATACATCTACCACCTGAATCTCACCGCCAAAATCCTCGGTCACAATCTCATGCTGCAACAAATCACTGCGGACTTTTTGTGGATTTGCCTCAGGCTTATCGCATTTATTCACCGCAACGATGATAGGGCATTCTGCAGCCTTAGCATGGTTGATCGCTTCGATAGTCTGGGCTTTGACCGAATCATCTGCTGCAACCACCAGCACCACAATATCGGTGGTCTTGGCCCCGCGCATACGCATTTCGGTAAAGGCTTCGTGGCCTGGCGTATCGATAAAGGTGATGGTGTTTTTATTCGCTGTGGTGATCTGATAGGCCCCAATATGCTGGGTGATACCCCCTGATTCGCCAGCAGCGACATCTGTTCTGCGGATTGCATCCAGCAGGCTCGTCTTCCCATGATCCACATGGCCCATGATGGTCACAACAGGTGGGCGTGGCTTCAGGCTTTCAGCGTTATCATTCTCGCCGCTCAGGCCCAATTCCACATCTGATTCAGAAACACGCTGGACATTATGGCCAAATTCAATGGTGACCAGCTCAGCTGTTTCGGCATCAATTTTCTGGCTGGCTGTTGCCATGATGCCCATTTTCATCAATTCCTTGACCACATCGGCGACACGTTCTGCCATCCGGTTGGCCAGTTCTGAAACAGTGATGGTATCTGGAATGGTTACATCGCGTACCTGTTTCACCTGCGGCATATTTTCTTCGCGCATGCGTGCTTTTTCACGCTGACGCTTTACAGAGGCCAGAGAACGCTGACGGCCACCGCCATCCCCATCCAGCGCCTGCGAGATGGTCAGCTTACCCTGACGCCGGCTCTCGCCGCCACGCCCGCGCCCTTGTGAGCGGCGTGCCTGTTCTTCTTCATCTCTGCGGCCACGCCCTGCAGGTTGGCCAGGACGACCGCCTGCTGGCTTATCCGGACCAAATTGACGGCCTCTATCTGAGCGATCGCCGCGATCACCGCGATCAGGCTGCGCCTGCTGTTGCGCGGCTTGTGTCTGCTCTGCGCGTTTGGCGGCTTCTTTGCGCTGGGCTTCTGCATGTGCCTCACGCTTGGCTTGCGCCTGCTTTTCAATTTCCATCATCTCAGCCAGTTCAGCCTGACGACGGGCTTCACGAGGTGAGAGCGGGACTTCTGGTTCAGCAGCCGGCGCGCTTTGTTCAGCAGCGGTTTCTGGTGAAACAGCATCTGCCGCAAGGCTGTTATCTGCTTCTTCTGGCTTATCTTGGCTTTGCTCTGCTTTTTGCAGAACCTGCATCCGGCGCGCGCGCTCTGCGGCGGTCAGGTTATCAGCTGATGAATCTGTTTCCGGGCTCTGCGGCTTTTCATCTGCAACAGGAGCAGGGGCCTGTTTTGGTGCAGCTGGGCGTGCCGGTGAAATGCCACCCAAAACGCGCTTACGGCGCACTTCGACCTGGATAGGTTTACCACGACGCGCGCCCATATCCCCACGTCCACCGCCGCTATCTAATGCGCCGCTGCTCAGGGATAATTTGCCGCTGCCTGACAGGCTCAGCTTCTTTGGCTTTTCTTTATCGTCGCTCATGGCAACCCTTACTTCTTCTTCATCTTTCAGACCTGTGATTGCGCGTTGCAACATCAGATCAGAACTATTTCGGTTGGTGATACACCTTTAAGAGGCATCCTGACAAGCCGAACTGGCCAGAAAAGGCCGCCATTTGGCCCAGCTTTGGCTGATTTTGGCGATCAGCCCTGTTTCACTTGGCCGTTTGGGTGCCAGCAAGCCTGCATAGGCCAACGAGTCACGTCCAAAAGCATGACCCAATTGATCAGCCGGAATATCGCGCCAGACCACCTCTGGCCGCAATTTACCCTGTAATTTGGCGGCTTCGCGCTCAGAGGCATCTTTTGCAATCATCATCACTGCGAGCGCGCTGTCATCCTCATCATAGATATCGCTTGCAAAATCCAGCATTGAGCCGCCGCCAAACACCGCCAGCCCGGCTTTTCTGGCAAGCGAGAGCTGACGGATAAAATGCTGTGCCAAAAGAGCCGCCAGATAATCTGGCAAATCTGGCCGAACCGCAAGCTGGGTTTTAAAAGCACGCTTGAAGGCTTGTTTTTTAACCGCCAAGGCCACCGCATCTGGCGTGGCGGCCAGATACGCCCCACGCCCTGGCAGTTTTTCATTTAAGTCCGGGACAATCTGATTGTCAGGTCCCAGCACAAACCGCACTCTTTGATCACACGCCAATTTCTGGCCTGTAGCGATACATTGCCTGTTTTCAGCAGAGCCCCCCGCGCCCTCTTGCGGGCGGTTGGTCTCATCGAGAGAGGCATCCTTGTTTAAGATATCGGACATGGCTCTGCTTTTTGATGGGAAAGGGCGCTGATGAGATACGGTTTGTTGCTATTACCTTTTAAGCGTCTGTTGTGCTGTCACCTGCCGCTTCTTCGGTTTCTTCAGATGCTTCATCTTCAAACCAATGGGCACGCGCAGCCATGATGATCTCACCTGCTGTGGCTTCATCATCAATGCCAAACTCGCCGAGCAGACCGGTTAGCTCTTCGCTGTCCAACTCAGCGAGATCATCCAGACACAAAACTTCATTTTGAGCCAGTTTGAGCAGCATAGGCAGGCTGAGATATTCAGCAGCACGCAAATCATCTGCCACATTCAGCTTGGCCAACTCGCTCTCAATACGCTCTGATTCAGCGGTGACAAACTCAGAGGCACGGTGATGCAATTCAGCGGCGATTTCTTCGTTAAAGCCCTGAATTTCTGCTAAGTCTGCTACTTCTGTTGCGACAATATCCTCCACCATCACAAAGCCTTCAGCCACCAGCAGATGCGCAATGACATCATCAATATTCAAGGCTTCAATAAAGCGGTTGGAGCGCAGCTTGAACTCTTCTTGACGCTTTTCTGATTCTTCTGCTTCGGTGAGGATATCAATATACCAGCCGGTAAGCTGAGAGGCGAGGCGCACATTTTGGCCACGCCGCCCAATCGCCAGGCTGAGCTGATCATCAGGGACAACCACTTCCATGCGGCCTGCCACCTCATCCATCAATACTTTGGCCACCTCAGCAGGGGCCAGTGCGTTCACCACAAAGCTGACCGGGTCTTCTGAGAAAGGGATGATCTCAATTTTCTCGCCCTGTAATTCACCGACCACGGCTTGTACACGGCTGCCGCGCAAGCCAACACAAGCCCCAACAGGATCAATGCTGCTGTCGCGTGAGAGCACAGAAATTTTTGCACGGCTGCCTGGTTCACGCGCCACCGCCTTAATTTCAATGATGCCATCATAAATTTCAGGCACTTCCTGGGTAAAGAGCTTGGCCATGAATTCATTGGCTGCGCGCGAGAGGAAAATCTGAGGTCCGCGCACTTCTTCACGCACTTCTGAGATATAGGCACGCACCCGATCGCCCTGGCGCAGATTTTCACGTGGAATCATCTCATCACGGCGAATAACACCTTCTGCACGGCCCAAATCAACCGTGATAGAATAGCTCTCAGCCCGCTTGATGGTCCCAACAACAATCTCGCCAACCCGATCTTTATATTCCTGATATTGTCTGGCGCGTTCTGCTTCACGTACCTTTTGTGAAATCACCTGCTTGGCTGTTTGGGCAGCAATGCGGCCAAATTCGATAGGTGGCAGCGGTTCACGCAGAAACTCACCCAGATTAAGGCCATGCTTCTGGCCTTCTGCCACAGTCATCTGTGTCGCATCATCTTCGACTTCTTCCACCACTTCAGTCCAGCGTTCTAGCTGGATAGCACCTGATTTACGGTCAATCATGGCCCGGATATCCCGGTCATGACCATATTTCGAGCGGCCTGCTTTCTGGATGGCCTCTTCCATGGCCAGCACAACTTCTTCACGCTCAATTGATTTTTCGCGTGCTACCACATCGGCAATCTGGATGAGCTCCAGACCTGGGATTGATGATGTGTCCATAATCGTCCTCTTTTCTTCCTGCTAACGATTGCGTGTTCTTTTAACTTTCATCAGGTGTCTTTATTAGGCCTGATCTTATTCGTCTTCTTTAGCGGCATCGGCTTGCTTTTTCTGCTTGCCGGGCCGCGTCTTGGCTGAAAAATATTCTGTTGGGTCAAGGCGGGCTGAATCCAACTCATCAAAGGTAAAGCTCACCCGGCCAAACCCTGTTTCCAGATGCAAAGTCCCATCTGCACCACGGCCTGCTATCCGGCCTTGAAAACGACGGCGCCCATCGATCATCTGGCGCAGGCTAATTTTAGCCAATTCACCTTCGAACCGCTCAAAATCGGCGGCTTTGGTCAGCGGCCTGTCCAGCCCTGGTGAGCTCACTTCGAGCAGATAAGCATCAAAAATAATATCCTCAACATCCAGCATCACCGAGAGATGGCGACTGATATCCGCACAATCTTCTACCGTCATCTCGCGCCCATCTGACGGTTCTGCCATAATTTGAAGATGGCGGCGCGGATTTTTCTGCTTACCGCTACCAAGAGAGGCGCCGGTAAGGTGCACACGCACCAAATCAAAGCCTAGCTCATCCAGCCCTGTTTCAATAATATTGGTCAGCTTGTCAGAGACCATGGTCAGCGTCCACCTTCGCCTAAATATAAACCTGCCAGCCATCCATTTTGCGCGGCGCAAAACCCCATAAAAAAAGGTAGGCTTTCGCCTACCATCTCTTGCTCGGATAGTTGTTATCCACGGGTATAGTATGATTTACCGGAAATTGCAAGCTAGCAGGCTAGAGACGCTGAAACTGAAACCAGGCAGGTACACGCCCTTCACGATAGGCTTTTGCCATATAGCGTGTTTCAGGCCAGTCTGATGGCCGGTTCTGCCAATCGCTTGGCTGTTCTGCCAGCCAGAAGAAATCGCGATGGTCTATCATTTCAGCCAAAAGCCAAACTTTCGCATCCACATGATCACTGGCAGCACGCAGCATACCCTCTTTCCGGATAAGGCGGGCCAACTGGGCCATCATCTGGGGGTTTAGGATGCGCCGGGCGGCATGACGTCTTTTTGGCCAGGGATCTGGAAACATGACATAGGCCCCCGCCAGGCAGCCATCAGGCAATAAATCCAGAATTTGGCGCACATCATCTGGCCAGATGCGGATATTTTGTAATCCGCCTGCCTCGATATGGCGCAATAAAGAAGCCACCCCATTTACAAAAGGCTCAGCCCCGATAAAACCTGTATCAGGCGCATTTTCAGCCAGATTGGCCAGATGCTCACCGCCACCAAAGCCGATTTCAAGATAAATATCAGTGATGGTCTCATCAAACAGATCAGCTGGATTGAGCGGCGTGTTCGCACCAGCAGGAAGAGGCAATTGCCAGCGTGGTAATTCCTCATCCAGCAAACGACGCAGCTGATTGCGCAATGGGCGGCCTTTACGCCGCCCATAAAATTGAAAAGATGTATCGCTGTGTGACATCTGCTTATTACTGCTGTGTGTTACCACTATCTATTACCACTATTCATTACAGGTGATTTTGAAGGGCAATAGCTAAGGATGACCTCAAGAAACAGCTGCCTTAATTTGCGCAGCAAGGCCGGTATCTTCCCATGAAAAGGTTCCAGCCCCAGCTTCACCTGCTGTCCGGCCGAAATGACCATAGGCAGAAGACGGCGCATAAATCGGCTTGTTCAACCCTAAATGGGTGCGGATACCGCGCGGGGATAAATCAACCAGCCCACTCTCAGTAAACAGCGCTGTCAATTTGGCATCCATAGCTGCCCCTGCATCTTTGGTGCGCACCAAGACAGAAACAGGCTTTGCAACCCCGATGGCATAGGCAATCTGGATGGTACAATCTGATGCCAGACCAGCAGCCACCACATTTTTTGCCAGATAACGCGCTGCATAGGCAGCAGAGCGGTCAACCTTTGTCGGATCCTTGCCAGAGAATGCCCCGCCACCATGTGGTGCAGCCCCGCCATAGGTATCCACAATAATCTTACGACCGGTCAGGCCGGCATCCCCATCTGGTCCGCCAATCACAAATGTGCCTGTCGGGTTAACCAGCAAATCATCTGCACCAACCATCCAGCCATCTGGCAACACATCAGCAATCACCGGCGTTACAAATTGGCGGATATCATCCAGTGAAGCCGCTTCATCATGCTGGGTTGATAAAACGATTTTATCCACACCCTCGATGGTGCCTTCATCTGAATAACGCAAGGTGATCTGAGATTTCGCATCCGGGCCTAAAATCGTATCTGCATCTGCTTTACGCAATTGGGCCAGCTTTTTCAAAATCGCATGGCTGTAATGGATAGCCGCTGGCATCAGCGCATCGGTTTCTGTGCAGGCATAACCAAACATCAGGCCTTGATCCCCTGCCCCTTCTTCTTTGCCTTCGCCAGCATCGACACCTTGTGCGATATGCTTTGATTGTTCATGCAAATAATTTTGGAATTCAAAATGCGCATGGTGGAATTTTTCCTGCTCATAGCCGATATCAGCAATCGCACCGCGCACTTCTGATTCAATCTGATCCATAATGCTGGATAGATTTGCCTCGCTGGCCCGCACTTCACCAGCCAGCACAATCCGGTTGGTAGTCGCTAATGTCTCACAGGCCACACGCGCCTCAGGTTCATGGCGCAGGAATAAATCCAGTACCGTATCTGATACCCGGTCGCAGACTTTATCTGGATGCCCTTCAGAAACTGATTCAGAGGTGAATAGAAATGCCATAATTAATGTCCTTATCTGAAATCACAGACCTATTTAGCCAAAAACCCGCACTGACACGCAAGAGCACTGTCAGGTGAATTAATGTGTCATCTTCTGCCTTTTTTGAAAGTGAGGGTCAACAAAAATGACCAAAATCAAGAGATAGCCGAGCATGATACACAAGCCGACCGCACCATAGCGCACGAAAATAGGTGCCGGCAAGGCAGGCGGCACCACAATATCAACCATCCCAGCATGACCGAGCTCTATCCGGCCCAATTGGCGGCCATAGCCGTCAAAGCCAGCAGAGATACCAGTATTGGCCACCCGCATCAAAGGCAGTCCTTCTTCAATGGCGCGCATGCGGGCTTGTGCCAAATGTTGATGCGGGCCTGCTGAACGGCCAAACCAAGCATCATTGGTCAGATTAACCAGCATATCAGGACGATTATATCCACTTTCATCCTGCTGGCGGCGTAAAAAGGCCGGGAAGATTGCCTCATAGCAAATCAGCACCGCTATATCGCCCAAATCCGGATGGGTGAAAAGCTGTGCATGGCCAGAGGTGAAATCCACAGGACCTGCGATCACATCTATAAAAGGGATCCAGCGTGCCGGTACATATTCACCGAACGGGACCAGATGCTGTTTATGAGATACCTCAATCTGACTGGCATCGTGATCTAGAAAATACGCACTATTTTTGAGCTGACCAGCTGTATCAAGGGTGATCATCCCGCTTAGCAAATAGCCATCAAAGGCACTGCTGACCTTTGCCAATTGCCGCAGGAGAGAAGCATCTTGCGGATAAAAAGCTTCAATCGCTGATTCAGGCCATATCACCAAATGTGGTACTGGCTTTTGTTGTGTGCTGAGCGCGATAAGCCGGCTGAGATGCCTATCCAGCCTGTCTGATTTCCACCTGTCATTTTGCGGCACATTGGGTTGAATAAGCCGAACTGTCTGCGCTGGCTTATCACCTGTCTCTTGCATCTCCAGCATTGGCATCGCGCTATATCGATAGCCGCCTAAACCTGCCAATATAACCAGCGGCACCAGCAAAGCGAGGCCCAGAAACCGCTTGCCATGCTCGAGCAACATCACACCGCCAAGACTCATGATCAGCGCTGTTCCCACCCCATACATGCCAACAAAGGCAGCTGATTGTGCCAATATCTCATGTTTCAGGGCAATCTGGCCTGGATGGCTCCATGGAAAACCCGTAAGCACATAGCCGCGTGACCATTCCAACACACAAAAGAAGAAGAGGAGGAGCAGCAAACGCTGTGTGTGTGAGCGGCCCATGATATGGGCAAGCCAGCCAGCCCCGGCCCAGAAAACAGATAAGAAAAGCGGCAGGCCAAAAAAGGAAAAAGGCAGTAAAAATAAATAGGGACTATCACCTACCAGCAAGCTGTTGCTGATCCAATATAAGGAAAAAGCAAACCAGCCTGTGCCGGCCGCGCTCATGATAAGGGCGGCCTGTCGCGGTGTTGTTGCCGCTATCGAGGCTGACATCGGATAGAGCAATGCAAAAAAGCACAAGATAAAACCAGCTGGTGGCAAAGACAGGCTGGCCACAGCACCTGCCGAAAAACAAAGCACAAGCTTTGCGAACACGCTCTTAACGCTCGCTGTGAGAAGGCACAGGCACCACCAAATCACTGCCGCGTACCTGTATCAATGTTACGCGCCGCGGATCACCTTCTAAGATTTCAAATTCAACACCTGAGGGATGGCGAATCACCTCACCGCAGGCTGGCACACGCCCGGCAAGCGCGAAAACAAGGCCGCCAAGCGTGTCGATTTCGCTGCGCTCATCTTCTGATATCAGCGTACCATGGGTGATTTCCAGCGCCTCAACTTCAAGGCGTGCATCGGCAATCAGGCTGCCATCATCTGTTAATTCATATCTTGGCAGACTGGTTTCATCATGCTCATCTTCAATCTCGCCGACAATTTCTTCGACCAGATCTTCAATGGTGATCAGCCCGTCAATACCGCCAAATTCATCAACAACCAGCGCCAGATGCATACGCCGGATACGCATTTCCTGCAGCAAATCAAGCAGACGGATAGATGGGGCTACAAATAATACCGGTCTAATTAGTGGTTTTAAGGCGGTTTTCCGGCCACTCAGACTATGGCGCATCATATCTTTGATATGCAGCATGCCAATCGTCTCATCTACTGTACCCTGATAGGCAGGATAACGCGAATGTGCGGCCTCTGACATCTGCGAAAGCACACTTTCAAACCCGTCATGAATATCCACTGCAACAATATCCGCGCGCGGTACCATCACATCATCTGCGGTGATGTCACGCAAACCCAGCATATTTTTCAGAAGCAGGCTTTCCTGATTATCAAATCCGGCATCAGGCTGCTGCATTGAGCTTTCAATCAGACCTGTGAGCTCATCTCTCACTGAAACAGGCTTTGGCGCAAACGGCCATTTCTGCAGTAAATCTGCAAGGCTCATTATTCTTCAGCTCCTTTATCTGGATAGGGGTTCGCAATCTGCACAAAATCAAGTAGTGAAATTTCAAGCTGTTCCATAATATCTGCATCTTTATCATCAATATGATCATAGCCAAGCAGATGTAGAGTACCATGAAGCAGTAAATGTGCCAGATGATCTGCTACTGAAATGCCCATCTGTTCGGCTTCTGTGCAAATCACTTCATATCCCAGCACCAGATCACCATTATATTCTGGATCGTCACTGGTAAAGGACAGAATATTAGTCGGTTTATCCTGTTCTCTGAACTTGCTGTTTAACGATTTTATTTCTGCATCATCAGTCCAGCATACCCCTATCATAAGCGGCTCAAGCCCCTGCCTCTCTGCAAGCTCATCCAGCATCCTGCCTGTAAGCTGCTCAAGCTCGGGGGTGAGATGGCGCATCCATTTCGCGCACTGAATATGATGCTCTGTGGTATGGCCAGCTGCACTCTGCCATAGCAGGTATCTCTGGTCATCAGCCAGAGGTGCAGAATTATCTGAAGGAGAATGATTAAGCACTGTGC
>JBMHDN010000025.1:0-63077 GCA_049889355.1 Puniceispirillaceae bacterium (SeqCode) | reverse complement strand
CCCCTCGTCGTCACGCCCGCCAAGGCGCCCGTTGAAGCGTTTCCGTCCGTCCTGCATGAACCGAAGTGTGATCTTGGCAAGTTCGCCTTCAAACCTGTCATAATCTTCCAGACGGGTCAGCGGACGATCAATGCCGGGAGAGCTGACCTCGAGCGTGTAGGCATCGGAGATCGGATCCTCAACATCAAGCAGCGCCGCGACATGCCGGCTGAGTGTTTCACAATCCTCGACCGTCATCTCGCGCTCGGCAACCGGCTCGGCCATTATCTGAAGCTGGCTGCGACCACCCTTTGCACCGGAATAGCGCACCCGCACCAACCGGAAACCGAGATCGGTTACCGCCCCTTCGATGACCTGGCTGATCCGAGATTCGACCACCTTATGTCCTTTGCCTCTGCTTGTGGCTTTGCCTGGCATCTGGTCAGCAGATGCCCGAAATCGAGCAACAAAAAAGCGGGCCAGCGGCCCGCCATCGTGATCGACAGCATGTTTGTTGACGAATATATAGTCCGCCAGCCCGGCAAAGGCAAGCATGAAGGGACGGTCACATCGCAAGGCGTTCGAACAGAAACCAGTTCGGGATCCGCTCTTCGCGCTCCGCCTTTTTCATGTAGCGCGTGGGGACAAGCCCCTCGGGCCTTGTGCGCCAGTCGGCGGGACGACGTGCCGTCCAGGCAAAGGCGGGATGCGCCACTGCCGCCTGAAGAAGCCAGCTTTTGGCAACAGGGTGATCGCTTGCCAGCACCAGCGTGCCACCTGGCCGGATCAGCCTCGCCAGCGCGTCGAGAACGGCGGGCTGAAGGATTCGCCGCGCGGCATGACGGCGTTTCGGCCAGGGATCAGGAAACAGCACATAGGCGCCGGCAAGCGTAGCGTCACCCATGCCGTCGAAAATGAGCCGCACATCATCATCCCAGACACGGATGTTGGATAACCCGTCATCTTCTATATGGCGCAGAAGGCTGGCCACCCCGTTGATGAACGGTTCGGCCCCGATGAATCCCGCTTCCGGGCGGGCCGCCGCGACGGCGGCGAGGTTCTCGCCGCCACCGAACCCGATTTCGAGAAACAGATCGGACGGCGTGCCTTCGAACTGCGACACGGGAGGCGAGGCAGGATCGAAACGCAATTCGGGAAGCCGCGTGTCCATGAGCTGCTGCATCGTGCTTCGCAGCTTCCGCCCACGGCGGCGCCCGTAGAAATGCGGCGTCTCACCTGTCATCTTCAACCTGATCCCTAATGAACGCCGGAGGGTGCCGGCACTCGGCCTAGACCGCAGCAGCCAGCTTGTCGGCCAGATCGGTTGCTTCCCAGCTGAAGCTTCCCGGCCCGGCCTCGCCCGCGATCCGTCCGAAATGGCCATAGGCCGCGGTCGGCGCGTAGATTGGCTTGTTCAGGCCAAGATGCTGGCGGATGTTGCGCGGCGTCAACGGCATGCACTCGGCAATCGCGGCCTCTAGGCTGGCATTGTCAACCGTGCCGGTGCCATGGGTGTTGGCGTAGACCGATACCGGTTCCGCCACGCCGATGGCATAGGCGATCTGAATGGTGCAACGCTCGGCAAGGCCGGCGGCCACCACATTCTTCGCCAGATAACGGGCTGCGTAGGCGGCCGACCTGTCGACCTTTGTCGGATCCTTGCCGGAGAAGGCACCGCCGCCATGCGGAGCGGCCCCGCCATAGGTGTCGACGATGATCTTGCGGCCGGTCAAGCCCGCATCGCCATCCGGACCGCCGATGACGAAGTTTCCAGTGGGATTGACCAGGAGGTCGTCCGCGCCAACCATCCAGCCATCAGGCAGAACGTCGGCAATCAGCGGTGTCACCAGGTTGCGGATATCCGATTGGGTGGCCGCTTCGGCATGCTGCGTCGACAGCACAATCTTGTGCGCGCCGGTCGGCTTGCCGTCATCACCATAAACAAGCGTGATCTGGCTCTTGGAGTCGGGCCCGAGGATTGTGTCCGCGTCGGACTTCCGGACCTCTGCAAGCCGCTTCAAAATCTGGTGCGAATAATGGATCGCCGCCGGCATCAGCACATCCGTCTCGCGGCAGGCATAGCCGAACATCAGGCCCTGGTCGCCGGCGCCTTCATCCTTGTTGTCCCCACTGTCGACACCCATAGCGATGTCGGTCGACTGTTCGTGGAGATAATTCTGAAATTCAAAATGTGCGTGATGGAACTCATCCTGCTCGTAGCCGATGTCGGCAACCGCGCCGCGCACCGCATCCTCAATGGAGCCCATGATTCCAGCCATCTTGTCTTCAGAAGCACGAACCTCGCCACCGATGATGACGCGGTTTGTCGTTGCCAGCGTTTCACAGGCAACACGCGCTTCTGGCTCGGCTGCCAGGAACAGATCGAGGACGGTGTCGGATACACGGTCGCACAGCTTGTCTGGATGTCCTTCGGATACGGATTCCGAAGTGAAAAGATAGGCCATGAATATCTCCGGTTTGGGTCAATCAGCTAAAGCTCACCCTGATGCCCCATCGGTCGGGAACGGTCAAGCCGGATATTCACAAGCATGAGCACAAGAAGAAGGCCGAGAAACAGCCCTTCATGCCATCTGGCATAGATTGTCGGCGGCAGTGGCGCCGGAACATCTATATCGGCAAAGCCTGTTTGACCAAGACCGATGCTGGCCAGTTCACGGCCCGCCGGGCCAAAGGCAGCGCTGATCCCGGTGTTGGCAACCCGCAGCATCGGCAGGCCTTCCTCGACAGCCCGCATCCGCGCCTGGGCCAGATGCTGCCAAGGTCCGGGCGTATCGCCAAACCAGGCATCATTTGTCAAATTCACCAGAATGTCCGGACGCGGCCCAGACCCTGTCACCACCCCGGGAAACAGTGTCTCATAACAGATCAGCAGTTGCACATGTCCATAGACCGGCAGGGTGAAGAGCCGGTTGCCGCCGCCGGCCGAAAAATCAACTGGTCCGGCGATGGCATCGGCAAAAGGCACAAAGCTGCGAAGCGGCACGAATTCTCCAAAGGGAACAAGCCGCCGCTTGTCATAGAGCGCCTCGACACGCCCGTCTGCCCGCATCAGCGCAGCTGAATTGAAAAGTCGACGCTGCCTGTCAAACCGCGGCACACCTGTGATCAGCCACCCGTCGAACGGCAGTGATTCCCATGCCGCCGCTTCGAGCAGCCCCGGTTCGCGATCAAGAAGGCCTGCAAAGGCGGTTTCCGGCCAGATCACAAGCTGCGGCACCGGCACCTGTCCCCGCGACAGCTGCTGTAAACGCTGCAGATGGCCGGGACGAAGTCCACGATCCCATTTTTCACGCTGTGGCACAGCGGGTTGGACCAGCCGCACCAGTTTCTGCACCTCCGGGGACACGGGCGACAGCGTCGCAAGACGCAGGCCACCAGCCAGTGCCAGCAGCGGAATAACCGCCACAAGACTGATTGCGATGCGTCGATGTCCCAGCATCCAGAAAGCCGGGGCGAAGCCCGCCGCCAGCCCCACAAGCGTCAGCCCGTAGAGCCCGAAAACCGAGGCCGACTGAAGCAAGGTCAGATGCGCCGAGAACAGATATCCGGGCGCATTCCAGGGAAAGCCGGTGGCAACATGGCCTCGGGCCCATTCAGCGAGTGCAAGAAACAGAAGAAGCCAGCCCAGCCTGCCCGCCATGGTGCGCCCGATGCGATGGGCGATCATCGCTGCAGGCACCCAAAACAGCGCCAGCAGGAGGGGGATGCCGATGAGAGGCACCGGCAGGAGCGGCCAGTAATTGGTATCGCCGGTCACAAGCGACAGCGAAATCCACCAGAGCGAGGCGAGGAACCAGCCAAAGCCCGTCACACCGCCCACAAGTCCGGCAAGCCGCATGTCGTGCGTTCTGGCGATGACAAGTGCCGGCCAGGACAGCAGCGCGATCATCGGGACAATACCGGATGGTGGAAGCGCGAGGGACGCGCCCATGCCGGCAACCATGCAGGCCAGGAGAGCCGGCCAGCGGCGGCGCGTGTCGCTATTCACCGGCAGGCTGTGCCGGGCGCGGAAGACCCCGCACCTTGAGCAGGGACAACCGTCTGGGGTCGCCCTCGATCACTTCGAACTGAAGGCCCGTCGGGTGGCGCACCACCTCGCCGCGGCCCGGCACACGGCCGGCGACAGCGCAGACAAGCCCGCCGACCGTGTCGATTTCGTCACGGTCGTCCTCTTCAAGAAGCTGGCCTGTCAGGATTTCGAGAGCCTCAACCTCGAGACGTGCTTCGGCAAGAATGGTGCCGTCGTCATTGACGGTGATCTGCGGCTGTATCGTCTCGTCGTGCTCATCCTCGATCTCGCCAACGATTTCCTCGACAAGGTCTTCGATGGTGATCAGCCCGTCGACACCACCAAATTCATCCACAACCAAAGCCAGATGCTGACGGCGCAGCCGCATTTCATGCAACAGATCAATCGCGCGTATCGCTGGCGAGACAAATAAAACAGGCCGCAATATCGAATCCATCTCAACCGCTGTCCCATTGACCAGATGTGGCAACACATCTTTGATATGCACCATCCCCTTAATATCATCCATCCGCCCTTCATAAGCTGGCATCCGGCTGTGATTGGCTGAGGTAAATTGGCGGGTCAGCGATTCAAACCCTTCGGCAATATCCACCGCCACAATATCTGCACGCGGGACCATCACATCTTCTGCAGTGATATCGCGCAGCCCCAGAATATTGCGCAAAAGAGTGCGCTCATGGGTATCAAAACTGGCTTTGCCATCTGAACTGGTCTCAATCAGATCGCTGATTTCCTGACGTACAGAGGCTGGCTTGCCATTAAAAGGCCATTTACTGATCAGCCCCTTTTGAAAGGCTTTGCCAATCATCAGGATATCTCCTTCAATGCCGCCGCTAAAAGCGGTTGTTCATAGGGGTCTGCTAGACCAAGATCGGTGAGTATTTTTGTCTCCAGTGATTCCATTTCCAGCGCCTCATCAGCCGCGATATGATCATAACCGAGCAGATGTAAAAGCCCGTGCAATAAAAGATGGGTTGTATGATCGCCGAGCGATATAGCTGATATATCCGCTTCTTTTTTCATAGTCTCAAAGCTGAGGATTATATCGCCTAAATGGACAGCCCCTGTTTCGGGATCAAAGCTGTCATCTGGGAAAGACAACACATTGGTTGGCTTATCTTTGGAACGGAACTGGCTATTTAAGGCCTGAATATCTGCATCATCTGACCAGGCAATGCTCACCTGAAATCTCATATCTGCCTGTCCATTAAAGGAACTATAGGCCCATATATCATGAGTATGCGTTGCCAATATATGCGCCATGCGCTGGGCCAGCCTGTCATCCAGCACGTTGTGCCATGAAGCTGATTTTATCTCATGCATGAAACAGAGCGAACCGCAAATCCAATCCGCCATTTCAGCTTGATCGCTCTGCCATGGCTGATCAGCTAGCTGCTTATCTGAGATATCGAATTGAGAAGGATCGGTGTGAGTCGGACTTGGGGGTTCATCAGCCAATGCCGACGCCGCTTTGTCTGAGCCAGACTGAGATTGTGAAAATGCAGGCATCTTTATGTTTGTTTCACCATTATCGCATAGGTACATCTTGTACTTTGCCGTAAGCTGGCTCTACTGTCCAGCTTTTCGAGCTTCTTTTGGCATCAAATCCAGAGAGGTGATTATTGACCCAGCTGCTGATCTTTTTCATAGGCTTTCAGAATACGCGCAACAACAGGATGCCGGACGACATCTTCACCTGACAAACGCTGGATACCAATACCTTTTACATCGCGCAGGCGGGCGGTGGCATCTGCCAGTCCGGAGGCCTGACCTGAGGGTAAATCCACCTGGCTTAAATCGCCAGTGATCACCATGCGCGAGCCTTCACCAAGGCGGGTCAGGACCATTTTCATCTGAACCGGGGTGGTGTTTTGCGCCTCATCAATGATCACAAAAGCATTGCTGAGGGTACGGCCCCGCATAAAGGCGAGCGGGGCAATTTCAATTTCGCCAGAAACCAGCATGCGATCCACCTTATCAGCTGGCATCATATCATAGAGCGCATCATAGAGCGGGCGCAGATAGGGATCGACCTTCTCTTTCATATCGCCTGGCAGAAAGCCCAGACGTTCGCCTGCTTCCACCGCTGGCCGGGACAGCACGAGGCGTTCAACCTCTTTTCGTTTGAGTGTATCTACCGCCATGGCCACCGCCATATAGGTTTTGCCTGTACCCGCCGGGCCAAGGCCAAACACCACCTCATTATCTTTCATCAATTTAAAATAATGTGCCTGACCAGCGGTTCTGGCTTTGATCTTCTTGCGCCAGGTGGTCGCAAAGATCGCTGATTTATCATCATTGGCTGGCAGGGTTTTGCGCGGATCATGGCCTTGTTCTGCCATCCGCAACATATCGCTTAACATCTGCTCATCCAGCTCTTTTGCTGGGCCGGTACCCTCAGCGATTTGCGCATAAAGACGCTGAAGCAAATCAGCCGCTAGTTTAATCTGGGTTTCATCACCTGAAATCCGCAGCTGATTGCCAAAACTATCCAGCGAGACATTGAGTGCCTGTTCGATACGCGCCATATTCACATGATGTTCACCACAGACCAGCAGAAATTTCTCATTATCTTCAAATTCCAGTTGCAGAGTCTGAGTGTGCGCATTCATGAGATTATCGGCTCCTAATCAAAAGGTTTTTGCGGGCTTTTCATTCTTTACCCTGCCTTTTGTGACAAGGTTGTGGCTTGCAGGCTGTTTTGGCCGGCTTGGGTGATTTCTACTGATATAATCTGGCCGATCAAACTGTCATCCCCATCAAGGTAAACAGATTGCATATAAGGGCTTCTGGCAGCCAATTGGCCCGGGCGTGCACCGCTGCGCTCAATCAGCAAATCCATGCTGCGCCCCTCACATCTTTTATTAAAGGCCAGCTGCTGGGCATCAAGTAGCTGTTGTAAGGCGGCGAGGCGGTCTGATTTTTCAGCCTCTTCTACCTGCACCGCATCACCTGCAGCTGGTGTGCCAGGGCGCTGTGAATATTTAAAGCTATAGGCAGAGGCATATCCCACCGCATCCACCAGTTTGAGTGTATCGGCAAAATCAGCCTTGGTTTCACCTGGGAAGCCCACAATAAAATCGCCTGATAAAGCAAGGTCAGGCTGGAATTGGCGCAAGCGGTCAATGATAGCCAGATATTCCTTGGCTGTATGGCGTCTGTTCATCGCTTTGAGAATTTTATCAGACCCCGCCTGAACAGGCAGATGCAGATAAGGCATTAATTGCGGGACATCACGATGCGCACGCATCAAATCATCATCCATATCTAGCGGATGCGAGGTGGTATAGCGCAAACGTGCCAGCCCGTCTAATTCGGCTAATTCACGGATAAGCCGGCCCAGACCCCAGCTTTTGCCATCCTGGCCTGTCCCGTGATAGGCATTCACATTCTGGCCCAGCAAAGTCAGCTCTCTTGTCCCAGATGCAATCAGGCGTTTGGCCTCGGTTAATACCTGTTCAACAGGGCGCGAGAATTCCGCGCCTCTGGTATAGGGCACCACACAAAAGCTACAAAATTTATCACAGCCTTCTTGAACAGATAAAAAGGCAGCTGGGCCACGCGGTGCATGCTCGCCCGGCAGGAAATCAAATTTCACTTCTTCTGGAAATTCTGTATCCACCGCGCGCTTGCGGGCCGCCGGATCAATCTGGCTGATCAGCTCTGGCAGACGGTGATAGGTCTGAGGCCCCACCACCATATCTACCCAAGGTGCGCGTCGGGTGATTTCTTCGCCTTCAGCTTGTGCGACACAGCCTGCCACAGCGATCAGCATTTGCTTGCCTTTTTGATCGGCCTGTTGCTGCTTTTGTTTGCGCAAGCGGCCAAGTTCAGAAAACACTTTTTCAGCCGCTTTTTCACGGATATGACAGGTGTTTAAGATCACCATATCAGCATCTTCAGCCTCACTGCCTGGCATATAACCGAGCGGGGCCAATAAATCTGCCATTCTGTCAGAATCATACACATTCATCTGACAGCCATAGGTTTTGATAAACAGCTTTTTCATATCAACATAACCTTGCGCCTTGCCTTCACTACACCTGCATTCACCAATGTGGTCAAGCAGGAATAGACCAGCTTACATATAAGCCTATCTTTTTCATTTCAAGAAAAGATGGCGGTGTGATGACATAGCCAGCATCACTTGTCCAGTCAGTCTGGTTTAATCCGCCGAGGAGACCAGCGACCCACACCAGCTATAAGTCAACCCATCTACCCGGCCGCCTGCTGCGCTCTGGCTGTAATTTTTGCGTCGACCTACTTCAATAAAGCCTGTTTTTTCATAGAGCTTTCTGGCTTTGAAATTGGTTTCAGCAACCTCTAAAAACATCTTTTGACGCTCATATCCAGACGCGCCCAGCTTGTTTATCTGTGTAAGTGCGTGTGAGAGAAGGTGAAAGCCGATAGAGTGACCCTGATAATCAGGATGCACGGCGATATCCACCAATTCTGTTTCAAAAACCGGCTGTTGTGCCCATAAGACACGACAAAGCATAAAGCCGGCAGGTTGCTGTTCTGTGATGCCAACCCAGCCAAAATAGCCTGAAAAACCAGATGATGGTAGGCCAGATGATGGTAGGCCAGGTGATGACAAGATTATATCTTCAGCAGATGTAAAATCAGAGAAGGGCTTTATATCTGCGAGCATCCCAAAAAGGGCCTGGCTGTCATCACGCCCCTGATGCGCCTCACGGTAAATCGCAACCAGCATATCTGCTGCTGGGCTATCTGAGTTGCTGTCAGATGAGAGTTCTGAAATCTCCAGATCATCCAAGATAAAACGCCCCTTTCAAGCTGCTGCTCTATTGCGGGCCTAATTTCGGGTGCGGGCCTAATTTCGGGTGCCGGCCTAATTTCGGGGCAGCGAGATAAAGCGGTTTTAAATCCGGCAAAGGCGTCTTGGCACTGTTATGGGCTTCAATCAGCGCATCTGCTTCGCCTGCAATCGCCCGCGCATCCAGATCATGTTGCTTTTTTGCCTCCTCAGGCCAATCACATATCTCTGGCAATGCCCCTATCAGAGACACTCTCAGACCCTGTTCTTGTGATAATCTGAGGGCTTGGTCGGCCAGCGCCTCATCTGGGATATCAAGAATATCGCCAAGCGGGCTGACCTGCTGGTCAGTTTGCACAAAAAGCTGGGCATAGCGTGATTGCCGGCGGCTGTCTGAAAGGCTCAATATCGCGCCGTCTTTATAGCCAGGGTAGAGTTGGAACGCATCGCGTGCCAATGCGCGAAGCCCATGCACGCCGACGGCTTGTGCGCCATATGCAAGGGCAAATCCAGTAGCGGTCGCAAGACAAGTGCGCATGCCTGTAAAAGAGCCTGGGCCACGGCCTGCAGCGATATGGGTGAGTTGATCAAACGAGATATTGGCCTGTTTCAAACAAGCCTTGGCCTGCAAAACCAACCTTTCTGCATGTCCATGCGGGGCATCAAAACGCTCAAAACAGATCACCTGACCGCGATGATAAAGCGCAACAGAAGACGAGGCACCACTTGATTCAAGGGCTAAAATGATCCGGTTTTCCTGCACGCGCTTTTCTACCCTTCAAGATCTGACCATCTGGCTTTCATTTGGCTTTTTAGCCTGTCTTGTAATACCTCTTTATAAAGCATCTGGATTGAATAACTAAAGATCATTTTATAGAACCCGGCTTCATGCTATAGATAGGGTCGTAATATTCAGCAAGGCACGACCATCTAAAATGGATGGCCACCTCTTAGCAGTTTAAGGATGGAATGACATGCGGCTTGGTCAATTTCCGCAGCTTTTGAAAAAGAGCCTTTTCGGGCTTGTGCTCTTGCTGGGTGGGGTACTGCCACATCTGGTGATGGCGGCAGATTACGCCACTATCATCATGTATCACCGTTTTGGTGAAGGGCGTTATCCATCAACCAATATCAGCATTGAACAATTTGAAGCCCATCTCGATTTGCTGTCTTCTGCAGATTATACAGTGATGGATGTAGCCGAGATAACCCGACGCCTGCAAGCTGGTGAAAGCCTGCCAGATCGCACAGTGGGGATCACCATCGATGATGCTTATCTGTCTGTTTATGAAGAAGCCTGGCCACGTCTAAAAGAACGTGGCTTTGATTTCACCCTTTTTGTGGCGACAGATCCGATTGACCGTAATTTGCGCGGCTATATGAATTGGGATCAATTGCGCGAATTACAAGAAGCCGGGGTTACAATCGGCTCTCAAACCAAATCACATCCGCATATGCACCGGATCAGCGCTGAACAGGTTGAAGCTGAATTAGCACTGTCAAATGAACGTTTCATTTCAGAGTTAGGCGCTCGACCTTCTTTATTTGCCTATCCTTATGGTGAATATTCGCTCAGCGTTTTAGATGCGGTCAAACGTGCTGGCTTTACCGCTGCCTTTGGCCAGAGCTCAGGTGTGATGCACAGCCAGGACCGGTTTTTTGAATTGCCACGTTTTGCCTTTAACGAAAATTACGGCACAGTGGACAGATTAAAACTAGCCGCAGACAGCAAGCCTTTGGTGGTCTCAGACATCACGCCTGCGGATATGGTTTTGAGCGAAAACCCGCCTCTTTATGGCTTTACGATTGACGCGCGCCATATGCCAGCCAGCACACTGAATTGTTTTGCCTCTGATTATGGTAAAGTACAGGTTCAGCTGCTGGGCCAGCGGGCTGAAATCAGACTGCCAGGCCCCATGAGCGGACCACGCGGGCGTATCAACTGCACCTTATCTGCTGGGGCAGGGCGCTGGCACTGGCTGGGGCGGCAATTTCTGACTCGCTAGCTAGCCTGAGCTGGGGTGGGGTGGAGAGTCTCTTAGCGGCTCAATACAACCTGTTCTAGATAATAAAAGCGGTTACTGGAAATAATGGTCTGCAATTTCTGGACATAAGCCTGACCGATCTCGGCATAATTATCCAAATGAATAGCCAGTTCAATGCCTGTTGGCTGGCGCCCTTCAGATAAAATTTCGGCCCGCATATCCCGTAAATCACTATAAGCACGATGGCTGTTCAGATTTTTCATATAGGCCCGCACTGAGCTCATTAAATCAGGGAAGCTGCGCACAACCGCCTTTGAATTGCTCCCTTCAAGCGGCTTCAGGCCAGCAGAGGCTTTCCACGCCCATTGGCCAAAGAGCGCATTGCCTTGCAAAGCAAAACGCGAGCTGCCCCATCCTGATTCAATCGCCGCCTGCGCCATCGCAAGAGAGACCGGAATTGGCTGAATACGCTTTCTGAGTTCTGCAATATCCACTGCATTATCAGGGTCAAATTCTTTCATGCCATAATGATTGGCAAGATAGCTGCTTTGCCTGTCTGCACCGCTGGACAGGCTTTTTTCTAGACGCAGCTGATGTTGAATAATCTCGTCATTTGCGCTGAGAATCAGCGGCAATAACAGGCGCACAAATAATTCCTTTTTCTGCGGAACAGGCAGCGCATCCAGACCAGCCGGCAAAGAGGTGGTCATAATAGCAGGCACCTCAAAGCCTACAAAATCAGCTGATCTATTGGCAGCGGTTAGCTTTGGTAAGGCATAGCTCAGCACGGCCTTGCTCACCACCCCTGGCTTTGGGATGTCCTGACGGTTGCGGCTTGGCCTTGCCGGTGCTGTGCTCGGACGTTGGATGCTTGTTGCCTGATCTAATCTTTGATCTGTTTTTTGATCTGTTTTTTGATCGGTGCTCTGTGGGATTTGTCTTGATGCGGTTAAGAGGCTGTCCCATTCAGTGATCTGAGCCAGGCTAGAGGGCAGGCTATTATCTGATGTTCCAGGTGCAGGCGCGGTGCCAACATCGGTTAGCCGATAATCTCTTATATCAAGGGGGATCGCACGTGATGGCAAAAAGGCTGGCGGCTGTATCAACACACCAACCAACATAGAAAACCCTGTCATCAGGCTTAAAAAGCCAATGATGAGCGAAGGTTTGATAGTCAGGCTGACAGGCCGAAACAGATACATAACCTTCTCTTTCACCTCAGACATAGACGTTTCAGGGGTGCAGATAACACAGGCAAAAACGCATCCCTGCCTGCCTTAAAAAAGATTATCCGGCCGAAAACAGCCCCAAGGCCGATGCGATGATCGGCAGGTACGCTTATGCCTACATCTCAGCTGGGCGCACCTCGCGCACCTCAGGGATATAATGGCGGAGCATGTTCTCAATACCCATTTTCAAGGTCGCTGTCGAACTTGGGCAACCCTGACAAGCACCACGCATTTCCAGCGTAACCACCCCATCATCAAAAGAATGGAAGACAATATCGCCACCATCCATTGCCACAGCTGGGCGTACACGGCTATCTAAGAGATGCTTGATCTGAGAGACTACCTCATCATCTTCTCCGGCTTGTGTATCCTCTGTTTTTTCTTCTTCGATAACAGGCAAGCCAGAAGCGTAATGTTCCATGATACCCGCCAGAATAGCAGGTTTCATCTGAAACCAATCTTGTGCTTCTGCTTTGGTAACCGCAATGAAATCACGTCCTAGAAACACAGATGTAACACCGTCAATATCAAATAAGCGGCGCGCCAAAGGGGCTTTTTTTGCCATATCTGCAGTGGAAAATTCAGCTGTGCCTTGTGCCATCACATCCATACCCGGGATGAATTTCAAAGTGGCTGGATTCGGGGTTTCTTCAGTTTGAATAAACATGATGCTGCCTTTTTGGCTGGGTCATTAAAGCCGTCAATCTAATGACTCTTTGAGCTAATGCCTCATTGAGGCTATTTCGTGTCAATAGAATAACAATCTTATCGGAATATGGGAAGAAGGCACAAATATTCAAGGTGCCGTCTTTATGCAAGATAAGGCAGAACAGCTGCTTTTTCTGCCATATGCAATAGCAAAAGGCCGTTTAAAGCAGATTGGCTTGCTTATCGGCTTATGATGTCACAAAACCCAAATCTGATTTCACCTGATGCAAAACAGGTGCAGAAATAGCCGCGGCTTGCTTAGCCCCTTTTGCCAGAACGGCCTCAATATGGGCCTCATCTTGCAACAGCCGCGTCATTTCCGCTGAAATAGGGGCGATTTTATCTACCGCCAGCTCAGCCAGCGCAGGCTTGAACTGGCCAAATCCCTGACCCCCAAATTCAGCCAGCACATCAGCTTCACTGCGCTCAGACAAAGCAGCATAAATACCCACCAAATTGCGGGCTTCAGGGCGTGATTCAAGCCCAGCCTCTTCAGATGGCAGCGCATCTGGATCGGTTTTTGCTTTTTTGATTTTCTGGGCAATCAAATCGCCATCATCTGTGAGATTGATACGGGTGAAATCTGATTCATCTGATTTGCTCATCTTTTTTGAGCCATCACGCAGGCTCATCACCCGGGCGGCTGTTTTTTGAATCAGCGGCTCAGGTTCCGGGAAAAATTCAACCTCAAACATTGAATTATAGGCATTGGCGATATCGCGGGTCAGTTCCAGATGCTGTTTTTGATCATCGCCAACTGGCACATGGGTCGCAAGATAGGCCAGAATATCAGCGGCCATCAGAGTCGGATAAGAATAGAGGCCAATCGTTGCATTTTCACGATTCTTGCCTGCTTTTTCTTTAAATTGTGTCATCCGGTTGAGCCAGCCAAGCCGGGCCACACAATTAAAGACCCAAGCCAGTTCTGCATGATGCGGGACCTGACTCTGGTTAAATAAGATGGATTTTTCAGGATCAATACCAGAAGCGATCAGACAGGCTGTACCTTCTAAGGTTGCGCGGCGCAGAGCAGCCGGGTCTTGTGGGACAGTGATGGCATGCAAATCAACCATGCAATAGATGGTTTCAAAATCATCCTGCATCTTGACCCAATTGCGGATAGCCCCGAGGTAATTGCCTAAATGCAGATTACCAGTTGGCTGCACACCTGAAAAAACACGTCCTGAAAGACCAGTATTTTGTGTCATCACTCTTCTCATTTTTCTCGAAAAGACCAGCCAGCAGCCTGCCTTTTCAGATTTGGGTTACCTTAAAACCTTGTTAGACTATCTGCGAGAGCCAGCCGTCAAGGTCAAGTGATTTGTCGCTTATCCTAGCTCTTTGAGGGCCTGAACAGGCTGGCAGGCAGAATGCCAAGATAAAAAGCACAGATGAAATAGCAGATCAGGCCGATAAGGCTGATCACACAAAGCCACAAAAAACCACCCAGCATCGGCAACAGATAAGGCCCTAACCCCATCTGCAGGCCTATCAAAAACAGCCCCATGACCAAGCTGGCAAGACAGGGTTTGATCAGCGCTGAAAAGGCCGTGTTATCCACACGTTTCTGGCGTAATAACAAAATAGTTTGCAGGCCCAGCACCAGCCAGGCCGCCCCCGACGTGGCAAGCGCAAGGCCCATATGCCCGAGGCCATAAGGGCGCAATAGCTGCATTAAACCAATGCTGGCCAACACATTAAACGCTACAGAAGAGAGTGATATTTTCAGCACGGTGCCAGGCTGACCACTGGCATAAAAAGCAGGTTGCAGAATTTTTGTCGCTACAAAGGCAGGTATGCCAACCCCATAGGCCATCAACGCCACAGAGGCAGCGGCCACATCCTCTGCCCGGAACGCCCCGCGTCCGAACAGGCCACCAATGATATCCTCTGCCAGAATGAAAATGGCACAGGCCGCCGGCAAGCCAAAAAAGCCAGCAAGCCTGAGCCCATTTGCCAGTTCTGCCGGCACCGCCGCCTGTTGATTTTCAGCTTCTAATTTTGACAAGCGGGGCAACAGGGCGGTGCCAAGCGCAATGCCGATAATGCCAAGCGGCAATTGGGCTACCCTGTCACTATAATAGAGCCAGCTGACTGCCCCGACTGGCAAGAAAGAGGCCAATATCATATCCACCAGCAAATTCAGCTGTAAGCCACCTGCACCCAAAGCGGCTGGCAGGAAATTGCGCCACATCTGGCGGCCAGCTTGGCTCACCATAGGCAGACGCCATCTAGGGCGAGCAGATATAGGTGCCAGTTTAGCCTGCATCAACAGCATCTGGCCGACACCAGCTGCCAAAACGCTGAGCGCGACAGGCAAAGCCAGCATTTGCGGGCCCTGCCAGTTGGCCGGCAGGTCCACTGTTTGAACCAGCGGAATCGCCAACGCCCCGGTGATCAACATCACATTCAAAATCACCGGTGCAACTGCCCCACCAAAAAACCGGTCATGGGCGTTGGTGATCGCTGCCCAAAGCGCCACCAGCGATATCATCGGCAAATAAGGCATGGTGATGCGCGCCAGTTGGACAGCTGCTTCAAAACGCGCTGGCGTATGTTGAAAGCCAGGAGCTAGGAGCCCTATCACCAGCGGCATAAAAAATTCAGCCAGCACAACAATCAGACTCAAAACAAGCAACAGCCAGATTTGCACCTCTGCTGCCAACATCAAGGCAGCCTCTCTGCCTTTCTGTGCTCTTATCTGAGAGAAAACAGGCAAAAAGGCATTGGTCATCGCCCCTTCTGCGGTAAGCCGGCGAAACAAATTGGGTAATTTAAAAGCAACGAGAAACGCATCTGCGGCGGGGCCGGCGCCTAAAAACTGGGCAAAGGCCAGATCGCGCACAAACCCCAATATCCGGCTAAAGCCTGTCCAGAAACCAATCTCGCGAAAGGCGCGGTGCAGTTTGGAGGTCTGTTCAGCTGACATCTGATAACACCTTTGACTGCCCGTCTTTATCGATCACATCCATCACTGATTTGGTGATTTTATCAATGCTGGTCTGCTTATCAATTTTCAGGCCGAACACATCTTTTACATAAAACACATCAACAGCCCGCTCGCCATAGGTCGAAACAGAAGCTGAGTTAATCTGAACGCCCTGATGGGCCAGCGAACGGGTAATATCAAACAGCAAGCCCGGCCTGTCAGAGCCGTTCACCTCGATCACCGTGTGGGTTTTACTCATCTTATTATTGACGATGACACGCGGCGGTATTTGCATCACCGCCAGACGCGATGACAGACGCTGGCGATTAGGGTCTAACTCTTCTTTCAAAATCACATCACCAGCCAGACTCTCGCGCACCAATTTGCGCAAACGGGCCATATCACCTGCATCACTCAGCGCCTGACGGTCACGGTTTTGAATCCGAAAGACATCTAAAATAGTGCCATCTTTACGCGTATTAATGCGTGCGCCGACAATCTGACAGCCAGCCATAGCGACTGCCCCTGCGATTCGGCTGAACAGACCAGGGTGATCTTGAGCGATAATGGTGAGCCGGCTGGACTGCATTTCCGGTTCTGCGGTGATATCCAACAAGAGAGTCTTACCAGAAGTATCAAAACTGCGGGCGAGACGAATCTGATCCAAATGATCAGATAAGCCAAAACTGGTCCAGTATGATGCATAGAAGCGGCTGGCAATTTCTTCAAATTCAGCTGCGCTCCAGCCTTCTTTTTCTTCCAAATAGTGACGCGCTTCATCACGGGCCATCTCGGCAGCCATCGCAGCCGCTTCAGCAGGGGCGATACCGCCCATTACCTCATTGGCACGATGATAGAGATCGCGCATTAAGGCGGCTTTCCAGCCATTCCAGACATTCGGGCCCACCGCCTGAATATCTGCCACTGTCAAGACCAGCAAAAGCTTGAGGCGTTCAGGTGATTGCACGGTTTCAACAAAATCAGCGATTGTTTTGGGATCTTGCAAATCATATCGAAAGGCAATCCGGCTCATTAATAAGTGCCAGCGAACCAGCCAGATAACTGTCTCAGTTTCTTCAGGGGTAAGGCCGAGTGCCGGACAGACCTCGCGTGCCACCTCTGCACCTAAAATAGAATGATCCCCGCCGCGCCCCTTAGCGATATCATGTAAAAGCACCGCCACATAAAGCGCGCGCCGTGATTCAATTTCATGAATGACCGCACTGGCCAGCGGTGCATCTTCTTCTAATGCGCCTGCTTCTAACTTGGCCAGCATCCCGACAGCCTTGATGGTGTGCTCATCCACCGTATAGCTGTGATACATATCAAATTGCATCATCCCGACAATACGCCCGAAATCTGGCAGGAATTTGCCCAAATGTCCTGATTCATTCATCAGACGCAACATGCGCTCAGGCGAATGGGCCGAGGTGAGTATCTCTAAAAACAGCTTTTTATCATCCGGGCTTTGAAGCGCTTCAACTGAGCTTGCCCTTATCCCGCGAGTCACCCGCCGCAAGGTATCTGGCTCAATATCCAGCTGCTCAGACTGGGCATGCGCAAAAAGCGGCATGATGAGCGCAGGATTATCCCTGAAACGCAAATCTGACTGCAACAAAAGCCAGCCTTTACGTGTCTCAAACGGGGCCAATTTATTTTCGCTCTGCGCACTGGCAAAGCTGAAAAGACGGCCCAGCGAGAAGCGCGCAATACTGCTAGACGGGCTGGATTGGAAATCTGTTTCTATCGCGGCACAGAAAATCCGCGTTAAATTGCCAGCCTGACGCGCGGCCAGAAAATAACGCCGCATAAAACGTTCTACATCACGCAAGCCTGAGCGATCGTGAAAGCCCATCTGTGGGGCAATATCCACCTGCGCATCAAAAGCAAGCCTGTCATCTGCCCGGCCTGCACGCAGATGCAGAAAACAGCGCACCGTCCATAAAAAACGCTGAGAGGCAGCAAAGCTGCGCGCTTCTGATAATCTCAGCACGCCAAGCGCGATCGCATCAGTGATATCGCTGATCCGATAGGCGAATTTGGCAATCCAGAAAAGCGTATGCAAATCACGCAAGCCACCTTTGCCTTCTTTGACTTGCGGTTCAACCACATAACGTGTTGCCCCATGCTGGCGGTGGCGGGCATCTCGCTCAGCCAATTTGGCCTGCACAAATTCAAGCGGGTTTTGCTGAGACACCCATTTTTTCACCTGCGTCATCAGCGTCTCTGCCAATGTTTCATCACCGCAGATAGGCCGCATTTCCAGCAGGCTGGTGGTGATGGTCACATCATCTTTGGCTATTTGGGTGATTTCGTCTAGCGCGCGCACAGAATGGCCCACCGTCAGCCCCATATCCCAGAGCAAATATAAGATGGCCTCCACCAGCTCTACCATCGCTCCGCTTGGGCGTTTAGCACTGACAAACATCAAATCAATATCACTGAAAGGTGCGAGCTCGCCTCGGCCATAACCGCCGATCGCCATCAGCGCCAGTTTCGGGTGTTGTTTAAACTGACCTTTGGCGCGTGCCCGCGCCAATGACGTGTCCAAAATATGACAGATCAGCTGATCCATCATCAGCGCATGCGCACCCACATAAACAGATCCATCACGGTAGGTATGGAGGCTTTCTGCTAATTTTGCGCGCCCGTCTTTTAAATGGCTTTTCAAAAGGACCAGAAAACCAGCACGAAAAGCTTTATCCTCAGGCTGATCAACAGCCAGCTTTTCAGTCTCTTTCTGCAAATTTTCCAGATCCAGCGGGGATAAATCTGCAGCCAGGGCATAACCGAGTGGATCCAGCCATTGACGCCAGCTGAGCTTAGGTCTCGTCTCAAAAATCTCAGCCATTTATGCCCTGCCTTTATCGCTAATCTGAGCTTTGAGCTGATAGAGCATATCCAACGCTTCTCGCGGCGCGAGGCTGTCTATATCCAACGCTTCAATCGCTGTTTCAACCTCACTCTTTATGTTAGCCTTTGCTGGCGGCGAGGCAGACTGAAGCGGGGCAAAGAGCGGTAGGGATAAGGCGGATGTCTCATCAGCCTGATCTGTTAGATCGTCTGTTAGATCATCTGTTGGATGCGCCGAGCTCCTTGTTGCCTTTTCAAAGGCCTGACGTTCGAGGGCGAAAAGCAGTGCTTCGGCACGTTCAACCACCACTTCTGGTAAGCCTGCCAATTTAGCCACATGCACCCCGTAAGAGCGATCCGCACTGCCAGCCACCACCTGATGCAGGAAAATCACCTCACCCTGCCAGTCTGAGACTTTCATCGTATGGGCACGCATCCGCCCCAGCCGTTCAGCCAATTGTCCTAATTCATGATAATGGGTAGCAAACAAGGTCCGGCAACCAACCACCTCATGGAGATGTTCAAGCGTGGCACAAGCAATCGCCAGCCCATCATAAGTCGCTGTACCGCGGCCAATTTCATCTAGAATAACCAGTGAGCGCTGGCTGGCCCGGTTTAAAATCGTCGCGGTCTCTACCATCTCAACCATAAAGGTTGAGCGGCCCCGTGCCAGATCATCAGAAGCGCCAACACGGCTGAAGACCCGATCGCACACCCCGATTTCAGCGCGTGTGGCGGGCACATAAAGACCGGCCTGAGCCAAAATCACAATATGCGCATTCTGCCGCAAAAAGGTCGATTTACCCGCCATGTTCGGGCCTGTCAGCAGCCAGAGATTGGCGTCATCAGGCAGGGCGCAATCATTGGCGATAAAATGGCTGTCTGTATCGAGGGTTTGTTCCACCACCGGATGACGCCCACTTTCCACATCAAAATGCGTGTCCTCGCGTATCACCGGACGGCTATACCCATCATGAAGGGCCAGCATGCTGGTTGCCCCAGCGACATCCAGCATGGCAATCGCCTGCGCACTGGCGGCAATCGCATCACCGCGTTGCATCACCTCATCACAGAGCTCTGCAAAAATAGCCATTTCTATGGCAAGAGTGCGATCAGCAGCTGCCTTTAAATCACGTTCCAGCTCAGTTAAGGCCGGGGTGGTAAAGCGCATTGCCTGAGCCGTGGTCTGGCGGTGAATATAATCTGGATTTTGAAGCAGCTTATCACTATGGGTGCTGCGCACTTCGATATGATAGCCCAGCACATTATTATGTTTGATTTTCAGCGCGGCAATGCCGGTTTCATCTGCATAACGTTGTTGTAAAGCCGCGATATGCCGCCTGCTTTCATCACGCAAGCTCCGGCAGTCATCAAGGCGTGGCTGATAGCCCTGACGTATGAAATTGCCATCACGAGCATAAGCCGGTAATTCATCGCCAAGAGCAGGCCGCAACAGCGCAATGATATCAAGTGGGGCCTGCAGACTGACCAGAATATCAGCTAAATTTTGTGGCAGATTTTGTGGCAGCATGTGTGGATGTGACGTGCTCAGCAACAGCGCAATTTGCTCAGCGCCTTCCAGACCTGAGGCAAGCTGAGCCAAATCGCGCGGACCACCCCGCCCAGATGCGATACGGCCAAGACAGCGCTCTATATCTGGCAGAGCAGAGAGCGCGCCGCGCATCTCATCCAAAATAATGCCGGAGTCTAAAAACCAATCTGCAAGAGACAGGCGCTCATCAATATCTGCTTTTCGGGCCAGGGGCGCAGCGATACGGCTGGCCAAAATACGTTTGCCTGCGGGGGTGAGGGTGCGATCAACCGCAGCCAGCAAGCTGCCTTTGCGCTCGCCTTGCAAAGTCTGGGTGAGCTCAAGCGATCGCCGTGTCGCGGGATCAATTTCCATAAAATCATCTGAGCGCAAAGGGCGCAGACGCGATAATCTAGGCATTAATTCAATTTGGGTGGCTTTTAGATATCCCAATAGCCCACCTGCTGCAGCTTGCATCGCACGGCTGAATGCACCCAGCCCGTCCAGCGTGGACACACCATAATATGCACATAGCGCATCGCCGCCTTGCTGGCTGTCAAACTGACGGGCAGGCAGGGAGCGCACCAGCTGGTCTTCACCAAGTAAACTGCACGCAGCTTCAAGCTCTGTTGGACAGATAATCTCAGCCGCGGCCAGCCGGACCAGCATCGCTTCCATATCATCAGCGTCAATTTCCTGAACCTGAAAATCACCTGTCGACATATCAGCCCAGGCCACAGCCAGTTGCTGACCAGCCTTTGCAACCGCTGCCAGATAATTGTGAGACTCAGCTTTTAGCCAGACATCTTCTTGCAAGGTGCCAGCGGTGATCACCCGTACCACATGGCGTGGCAGCGGGCCTTTGCCACCTTCTTTTTTGAACGTCTCCGGATCTGTGGCCTGTTCACACACCGCCACACGCAGACCCGCTGTGATCAGTCTGGATAAATAGCCATCCATCGCATGGACAGGCACCCCGCACATCGGGATATCGACCCCGTCAAACTGACCACGTTTGGTGAGCGCAATGCCAAGAACAGTAGAGGCCAGCACAGCGTCATCGAAGAACATTTCGTAAAAATCACCCATCCGATAAAATAAGATCGTATCATCATAGGTGGCTTTGACATCCAGAAACTGGGCCATCATCGGGGTAAGAGCCCCTTTTTGAGATATCAGCGCGCTGGCTTTTATCCGCAAGGCACGGCTGGTCTCTTCGATATTGGCCTCCTTTATGTTTTTATCCTCTGCACGCAGCTTTGATATAACCGCAGACGGCGTGGTCTCGGTGCTATCCTTTTCTGGTTCTGGCGTGCGTGCAAGGCCCGACATGCTTCATCCTTTAATAACGCTGGCATCATAACGCGCGGCTGATAAGCGGCCGCCTTATTTCGTGATAAAACATGCGCCCTTTATCTGCCAGTTTTTTATCTGGTTAATGTCACGCTTTCGCTTTTTTAATGCTTTTCATGGCCAAGCTGGTTAAAATTGCCTCGCAACCTTTTTTAAAGGTGGCTCATCCTATTCAAAAAGTAGAACAGAGCAGCGAGATGGCTAAAAATAATCTGAAGCAAGAAGCCCTTGATTTTCATCAGAAGGGGCGGCCTGGCAAATTGGAAATTCAGCCGACAAAGCCGCTCACCTCCCAGCGTGATCTCTCGCTTGCCTATTCGCCTGGCGTGGCTGAACCTTGTCTTGCCATCGAAGAAGATGTCAGCACTGCTTATGATTACACCGCTAAGGGCAATCTGGTTGCGGTGATTTCAAATGGTACCGCTGTGCTGGGGCTTGGCAATATCGGGGCAGCTGCCTCAAAGCCTGTGATGGAAGGCAAAGCGGTTCTGTTCAAAAAATTTGCAGATATTGACGGGGTGGATCTGGAAGTGGCGACCGAAGATGTTGATCGCTTTGTTGATGCGGTATCACTGCTCGGGCCTTCTTTTGGCGGCATTAATCTAGAAGATATCAAATCACCTGAATGTTTTATTATTGAACAGCGTCTGCGCGAGGTGATGGATATCCCAGTCTTTCATGATGACCAGCATGGCACAGCCATTATCGCGGCTGCTGGCCTGATTAATGCGGTACATCTCACCGGTCGCGCACTCAAAGATATTAAAATCGTCTCAAATGGGGCAGGGGCTGCCTCAATTGCCTGTGTTGAACTGATCAAGGCTATGGGCGTGCCACATGAAAATGTCATTCTGGCAGACCGTGAAGGGGTAATTTATCAGGGTCGCGAGACAGGGATGAACCAGTGGAAATCAGCACATGCCGTCAGAACTGAGGCACGCACGCTGGTCGAAGCCCTTGAAGGGGCAGATGTGTTTTTAGGGCTGTCTGTTGCTGGTGCCTTGACCCCTGATATGGTCCAGAATATGGCTGAAAAGCCGATTATCTTTGCCATGGCCAACCCGGTGCCTGAAATCATGCCAGATGAGGCGAAAAAAGCACGCCCTGATGCGATTATTGCCACTGGCCGTTCAGATTTCCCAAATCAGGTCAATAATGTCCTCGGCTTTCCATATATCTTCAGAGGCGCCCTTGATGTCCGGGCAAGCGCGATTAATGAGGAAATGAAAATTGCCGCGGCCACCGCGATTGCGATGCTGGCACGCGAAGATGTGCCAGATGAGGTGAATAACGCTTATGCTGGCCAAAATCTGCATTATGGGGAAGATTATATTATTCCGGCACCTTTTGATCCGCGGCTGATTTCTGCTGTCTCTTCTGCGGTGGCACAAGCGGCAATGGATACAGGTGTCGCCCGCAAACCAATTGCTGATATGAATGCCTATCGCCGCAGCCTGTCTGCGCGCCTCGATCCGACCGCTAACTTCTTGCAAGATGTCTTTGATCGGGTGAGCGCGCATCCAAAACGTGTGGTTTTCACCGAAGCTGAAGAAGAGGTGGTTATCCGCGCAGCCCTAACCTTCAAAAATGCCGGCTATGGTGAGCCTATTTTACTAGGCCGCGAGCATCGGATTAAAGAAGCCATCGCCCGCCTCGGTCTGGAAGGGGCAGATGATCTGAGCATCACAAATGCGAAAATCTCAGATCAGAATGACCGCTATATTGATTATCTTTATCAGCGTCTTCAGCGCACTGGCAGCCTGATGCGAGATTGCCAGCGCATGGTTAATCTTGATCGAAATGTTTTTGCTGCCTGCATGCTGGCACATGGGGATGCAGATGCGATGGTAACAGGTGTTACCCGCTCTTTTTCTGCCAGTTTTGAACATGTCACACGGGTAATTGATCCCAAGCCTGAGGCAAAATTTGTGACCACCTCTATGCTGATTTCGCGTGGCCGGACTGTCTTTATAGGCGATACTTCAATTTATGAGCGCCCGACAGCAGAACAAATGGCACGCATTGCCCAGATGATTGCCTCACAAGCACGCCAGATGGGTCATGTTCCGCGTGTGGCGCTCTTATCCTTCTCGAATTTTGGCAGTCCAGCTGGCGCCACAGCAGATAATGTGCGCGGCGCAGTCGATTTGTTAGATCAGATGGATGTGGATTTTGAATATGACGGCGAAATGACAGCTGAAATTGCGCTGAATTATGATCTGATGAAAGAGCGTTATCCGTTCTGTCGTTTGTCTGGTCCTGCCAATATCCTGATTATGCCAGGCCTGCATTCTGCCAATATTTCCTTTAAGCTGATGCAGCAATTAGGTGGCGGTAATGTGATTGGCCCGATGGTACTTGGCTCAGCACATCCATTCCAGATTGTACAGATGGGTGCCCATGTAAATGATCTGGTCACCGCCGCCGCACTGGCAGCCTATGAAGCGAGCTATGCCACAGAATAAGCCAAATGAGATGAGATGTTTCAGCGCTGGTTTAGCACAAACGGCCCTGCTATTGGCTGGGTTGGGGATGCTGACGGCCTGTCAGACTGTCAGCCAACCAATCCCTGACATCACCGCCTCTTCTCAAAACACTGAGATTCAAGCTGAACAGCCTATTGCAGATCAAACGGAACAGCTGACACCAGCAACACAAGAAGCGGCTCCATCTGAGCCCATTGAGGCAGATGAGACCATCACCGTGGCGGTTGCAACAGATGCCGGCCACACACCGTCTCTTGATTTAAAAGAAGATGAGCTTGTCATTGCACAAGCCCCTCAAGGCGAAGGCCTTTTAGCGGTGATCCCTGGACCGAAAAAAGCCCCAGAACAGGAGCCAAAGCCAGCGCCAAAAGCTAATATTGAGCCAAAGCCGGCGCCAAAAGCCACGGCAATACAAACGCCAAAACCAGCTCCAAAACCAGCTCCAAAACCGGCCCCTATCCCGCAAATTATTCCAGCCAGCTTAGTGGGTCAGAACGGGGTTGAGCTGCTCAGCCATCTAGGGGCGCCTGATTTCACCCGCTATGAGATGCAGGTTCATATCTGGCAATATCGCCTGCCTTCTTGTGTGGTGGATTTTTTCTTTTATCCGATTGATACAGACAAAGCGGTTATGGTCCGAAATACCCCCAGCTCACTCAAAGACAGTGTAAAGGGGCTTATCATCACCAATAGCCACGCGCGCACCCGTGTTTTCGGTACAAGATTTGACAGCACCGCCTGTCATCGTGAATTGGCGCAACGCCAATAAATCAGACCAAGCAAGCTGAACTGCATCAGCATATGCTCAAAATGCCTTGGCTTTATAGAGGCATAAATCAGAAACCAGGCAGGCGGTGCAATCTGGCTTGCGGGCTGTGCAAACATAGCGCCCATGTAAAATCAGCCAGTGATGCGCCCCTTTTTTCCATTTTTCAGGCACCCGCCGCAGCAATTCTTTTTCGACCGCATCCGGATTGGTGCCAGGGGCAAGGCCAGTTCGGTTGCCTACTCTGAAAATATGGGTGTCGACCGCGATGGTTGGCTGGCCAAATGCTTCATTGAGCACCACATTGGCTGTTTTGCGCCCGACCCCAGGCAAGGCTTCTAGTGCCGCACGATCAGCTGGTACTTCGCCATCATATTTATCGATGAGAATCTCAGAGAGTTTAAGAACATTCTGAGCCTTGGTGTTAAAAAGACCAATGGTTTTCACATAATCCTTAATCTGACCCAGACCAAGGGCGACCATTTTCTCAGGCGTATCAGCCGCCTCAAATAAAGGACCTGTTGCTTTATTCACGCCCACATCTGTGGCTTGCGCTGAGAGCACCACCGCGACCAAAAGCGTATAGGGATTTTTAAAGGTGAGTTCCGTTTTCGGATCTGGATTATCGCGCGATAAATGATCAAAAAACAGATCGATATCGCTGAGCTTCATTTTGCGCGGGCGTTTGGGCAATTTCGCAAATTCTTCAAAACTTTTGCTCATAGCCAACCTCTCCTTCTTTCCCGCAAGCAATTTGGTGCTATTTCAATGGTGCAGCTTATATAATGGCTTACATCTGATACAGCACAAGACGCGTATGAAAGATATGTCTCAGAATTCTGAAAATATCCAGCCCTGGCAGCATCACACCGCCTCAGAAGATAAAGAAGTGATCACCATAACGCTCTGGCCCTATCGCTCGCTCAGCCCACGCGGTTTTGCAGCGGTCATGGCGTTTTTTGGGCTGTCCTGTTTCATGCTGGGCAGCTTATTTTATTTTCTGGGTGCCTGGCCTGTTATCGGATTTCTGGGTCTTGAGATCGGCATTGTCTGGCTTGCTTTCAGATTTAATTATCTGGCAGGCAATGCCTTTGAAGAAATTGAAATTTCATCGAGGGGCGTGACCCTACGGCGTTTTGATGCGCGTAAAACCATCCGCCAGAAATTAAATATCTCGATTTGGGTGCGCGCAGAATGCCTGCCAAAAAATGCAGAGCGACAAAAGCTGTATCTGCGTCATCATAGCCAGCAAATCGAAATCGGGGCTTTTTTACCGCCTTCAGAAAAGCCGGGGCTTGCCGCAGCTTTGAACCGGTCCATTGATCGGCAGATGGGCGCTGGCCAACAGGCTGGCTAGGCTTTTAACACATCATCCATGCTATAGAGACCAGGCTTAGCTGACGCTGCAAATTGCGCTGCTTTCAGCGCGCCGCGCCCAAAAATACGCCGGCTGGTGGCTTTATGTGTCAGCTCTATGCGCTCTTCTTCACCGAAAAACAGCACGCTATGCTCACCGGCAACATCACCGCCGCGCATCACCGCAAACCCAATATCACCTGATTGACGTGCGCCTGTTATCCCATCACGCCCTGAATCGCGCACCGCATCCAAATCGACCGAACGGCCTTCTGCTGCCGCCTTGCCAAGGGCAAGGGCTGTGCCAGAGGGCGCATCCACCTTACGGTTATGATGGGTTTCCACAATCTCTATATCCCAGCTCTCATCGAGCTGGCGTGCCACTTCACGTACCAGATTAGCCAGCAAGGTCACCCCAACAGAGGTATTTGCACAATAAACAATCGGGATATCCTTTGAGGCGTCTGTGAGCATCGCTTCATCAGCCTCTGATAAGCCTGTTGTGCCGATAACCATGGCTGTACCAGCCGCTCTGGCCGCTGCCAGATGCTGCATCGTGGCCGCAGGCGCGGTAAAATCAATCACCACATCCGCTTTTTTTCCCCCTGTCTCTGACTGGCTTAAGCCTGCCAGTGAGGCAGCGAGGGTGAGGCCTTCAAATTTCAGGCCGGTGAGGCTGCCATAATCTGCACCAACCTTGCCTGCATCAGGATTTTCACTGACCAGCGTGAGATCAAATTGCGGACTCTCACTGATCAAAGAGGCGATCATCTGGCCCATCCGGCCAGCTGCTCCGGGCAATGCAATGTGAATTGAGCTCATGGTGCACCTGTTAAGTCACGATAATCTTTTGATATCTCTTATCAGACATGGTCAGGCCTGACCAGCCTATCAGAAAACTTGGCGCCTACACCACGCTGTTTCAGCTCCAGATACGTTTGACCCTATCCATGAAACTATCGGTTTGCGGGCTGGCTGTACCAGCCTGTTCAAACTGTTCTAACAGCGCAATTTGTTCATCTGTCAGATTGGTAGGTGTTTCGACTTGAATCTCAACAATCTGATCACCTTGTGTGCGGCCGCGCAAAGCTGGCATGCCTTTGCCACGCAAGCGGAAACGACGCCCTGTCTGGGTGCCAGCTTCGATTTTTAGCTTAACCATTTTGCCGCCAAGCACTGGCACTTCGATCGCCCCGCCAAGCGTAGCGGTGGTCATCGCTATCGGCACAGAGGCCAGAATGGTTGTGCCATCACGGCTGAAAATCGGATGGTCTTTGACATGCACAAAAATATAAAGATCGCCAGCTGGCGCGCCGCGCAGACCAGCCTCGCCTTTGCCTGATAAACGAATACGTGTCCCTGTATCCACACCGGCTGGAATCGTAACAGACAGAGTTTCTGTTTTATGCACCCGCCCTTCACCGCGACATGAACTGCATGGGTTTGAAATGGTCTGGCCAGCACCGTTACAAGATGGGCAAGCCCGCTCAATGGTAAAGAAACCTTGCTGGGCACGCACCTTGCCGCGCCCGCCACATGTCCCACAAGTTGATGGGCTAGAGCCAGGGGCCGCCCCACTGCCTGAACAAGGATCACAAGCGACAGTCAATTGGACAGTGATATCCTCATGGCTACCTTCAAAGGCTTGTTCCAGCGAAATATCCAGATCATAGCGCATATCGGCGCCTGTACGCGCTGCCGCACCGCCGCCTGAACCGCCATTGAACTCGCTGAACATTTGCTCAAAAATATCGGAAAAGCCGCCGCCACCAAAACCGCCGCCGCCAAAACCACCGCCGCCAAAACCAGCAGACTGATCAAAGGCAGCATGACCCATCCGGTCATAGGCAGCACGTTTATCCCCGTCTTTTAAGACTTCATAGGCTTCTGATGCCTCTTTAAAACGTTCAGCCGCCGCGTCATCATCTGGGTTGCGATCAGGGTGATTGGCCATGGCCAATTTACGGTAGGCAGATTTAATTGCCTTTTCATCTGCATCACGATTTACGCCTAGCACATCATAATAATCGCGTTTCGACATAACCCTCTATCCTTGCCTACATCTTGTTGGCTGAAACAAAGACAGGACCGGTAAAACAGGCCCTGTCTTCATATTTTAATGTGTCGCGTTCAAAATCTTAGCTTAACCAGCGGATTTTTTATCCTGATCAACCTCTTCAAACTCAGCATCCACAACACCATCATCACTTTGCTGAGCCTGGGCCTCATCGCCTGCTGGACCGCCAGCAGCCTGTTCAGCCTGATAGGCAGCTTCGCCCATCTTCATCATGGCATTAGACAAAGCTTCAGTCTTTTCCTTGATCACGGCGTCATCATCGCCTTCTAAGGCTGTTTTCAGCTCTGCAATCGCTGTCTCAACATCAGCCTTCAGGCCAGCTTCTGCCTTATCGCCCAAATCGCTGAGCGATTTTTCAGCTGCATGAACAAGCGCATCTGCCTGATTGCGTGTCTCAACCTTTTCACGGCGTGCTTTATCTTCTTCTGCATAGGATTCAGCATCTTTGACCATCTGTTCAATATCAGCATCTTCCAAACCGCCAGAGGCTTTGATTGAAATCGCCTGTTCTTTGCCAGTGGCTTTATCCTTGGCGCTCACCTTGACGATACCATTGGCATCAATATCAAAGGTGACCTCAATTTGAGGGACACCGCGCGGCGCAGCTGGAATGCCTTCTAAATTGAACTGACCCAGCTGTTTATTATCTGCCGCCATTTCGCGCTCACCCTGATAGACAGAGATGGTCACAGCTGACTGATTATCATCAGCGGTTGAAAAGACCTGGCTTTTCTTGGTCGGAATAGTGGTGTTGCGCTCAATCAGGCGGGTGAAAATGCCGCCCAATGTTTCAATACCTAGCGACAATGGAGTCACATCCAGCAACAGCACATCTTTCACATCACCGGTCAGCACCCCTGCCTGGATCGCCGCACCAGAGGCCACCACTTCATCTGGGTTCACCCCGCGATGTGGCTCTTTGCCAAAGAAATTCTGCACGGTTTCAATGATTTTTGGCATACGGGTCATCCCGCCAACCAAAATCACCTCGTCAATTTCAGAGGCAGAAACGCCTGCATCTTTGAGCGCTTTTTTACACGGCTCGAGAGATCGTTGAACCAGCGCGTCCACCATGCTTTCATATTTTGCACGGGTGAGCTTTACATTGAGGTGTTTTGGACCAGACTGATCAGCGGTGATGAAAGGCAGATTCACCTCTGACTGAGTTGTGCTGGACAGTTCAATCTTGGCTTTTTCAGCTGCTTCTTTGAGACGCTGAAGGGCCATACGATCACTGCGCAAATCAATGCCATTTTCCTTTTTGAACTCATCAGCCAGAAAATCGATAATCGCCTGATCGAAATCTTCACCGCCGAGGAAGGTATCCCCGTTGGTTGATTTCACTTCAAAGACGCCATCGCCAATTTCAAGGATAGAGACATCAAAAGTACCACCACCTAAATCAAAGACAGCGATCACGCCTGATTCTTTTTGATCCAGACCATAGGCCAGTGCGGCCGCGGTTGGCTCGTTGATGATACGCAGCACTTCCAGGCCGGCAATCTTGCCTGCATCTTTGGTGGCCTGACGCTGGGCATCATTGAAATAGGCCGGTACGGTGATCACAGCCTTATCCACGCTCTCGCCTAAATAGGCTTCTGCATCTTCTTTGAGCTTACGCAAGGTAAAGCTAGACATCTCAGAAGGTGAATATTCTTTATCCCCAACACCAATCCAGGCATCACCATTTTTAGCGCCCTTGATCTCATAAGGGACCAATTCAGCAAAGCTCTTGGTGGCTTTGTCGTCTGCACGGCGGCCGATCAAGCGTTTCACTGCGAAAATGGTCTTTTCCGGGTTGGTTACGGCCTGACGTTTGGCAGGCTGACCAACCAGACGCTCACCATCATCAGCAAAGCCAATGATAGACGGGGTTGTGCGCGCGCCTTCTGCATTTTCAATCACTTTGGCAGATTTGCCGTCCATAACGGCGACACAAGAGTTGGTGGTGCCCAAATCAATACCAATGACACGTCCCATCGTCTTTATCCTCTATCTGTTTTTGTCACTATCTTATTCAATTTCCCGGGCCCTTTATGACGCCTTTAACTTGCGTTTAGACCGGTGGGAGTGGGTTTATCTGTCTGACAGGCCTGAACTTCATAGTCTTGTCTATTTTCGTCTTGCCTATTTTCGTCTTGTCTGTCTTCAGCACATATAAGAACTGATTTTTCGGTTGCAAGAGGCAGATGCCTTGCTTGTTTGATAACCAGCTCTTTATCCGCATGCCTTTTAGGTTTGTGGCTCTATTCTTTAGCAGGTGCTTTGGCAACACCGACCATGGCTGGGCGCAACAGCCTGTCGCGCAGCTGATAGCCAGGCTGGGCAACCTGCAATACGGTGCCTGGCTCTGCCTCGCCACTCTCAATCTCAAACATGGCCTGATGCAGATTATAATCGAACTTCTCGCCTTGCGGATTGATCCGGGTGATGTGATGACGCTCTAAGACTGATTCAATTTCGCGCGCAATCATCTCAATACCGATAAGCAGATTTTTCACCCCATCATCTAAATTTGCAGCTTCATCGCCATCCATCTTTGGGGCAGCAGACAGCGCCGCAGATAAATTATCAAAAGAAGACAGCAAATCACGGGCAAAATTTAAATGCCCATATTGTCTGGATTGAGCCACATCGCGTTCAGCACGCCGGCGGATATTTTCCATTTCTGCCATCGCCCGCAAGAGCTGATCTTTGAGATCATCTCGCTCAGCGGTCAGCGCTGTGATGGGATCAATATCGCGCTCATCCTCAGGCGCGTCTTGCGTTTCTGAAGACGACTCATCATTGATTTGGCCCGCTTCACCATCCTGATTTCCAGCCTGTAAGGTGGCATCTTTTTCAAGGTCAGGCATCTGCTCTTCTGTTTTTTTCTCGCTCATGGGCGGGGCCTCTCTGGCTGAACTGTTTATCGGCTTAGCACCGTATTTCTGGGCGATATGTGGGAAGACTGGCGGCCTGATCCAAGGGTTAGGCTGTCGTTTTTTACGCTTTTTCGCGCAAATCACTGCGATCTTTACGAATAATTAACCTCTTCACGTCATACTGGCCTTTCAAGTTCCTCACTTTATCAAGCTTAAATGGACATGCGGCGATGGCCTCTTCAGATAAGATAGATTTCAGCTGGCCGGTCATCAGAGCCTTATATAAAGAGGCACTGCAAGCAGAAAACAGCAAACAAGAACAGCAGCTCCTCGCTGCTGAAAAGAACGCTGATGAAGCTGGCAATCCCCCTATCTGGCTGAGCCAACCCGTCGATTTGCGTCGCGTGAAAATTGAGGCTGTCCATCTGCCGGTTGGTCGGCCTGTCAGTGATAAAACCCCGCCAGAAGAAGCAGACGAAAGGACAGGTGAAGAAACACAGACCACTCAGACCATGGCTGCTATCGCCGAGGCCATCTCAAAAAGCCGTGCCCAGCAACAAGCAAAGAGCGGACAGGCTGAAGAGAGCCCATCTGTTCAAACAAAAGGCGATGACACATCATGTGAGGATCCAACACTCATCACAGAGATTGAACAGGCCTTTGCCCGCTTTATCCAAAATCAGATAAAGGCTGAATTAAAACTTTATATCTCTGGGTCTTCTTTTGCTGGTTCCTCAGGTGAGCATCAAGCCGGGCGCCAACAAGAGGCCGCGCCAAAAGGACCAGATGATGGAACATGAAATGGGCTATATCTGCCGCTGTCCTGATTGTCTGATTCCGGTGCGCATGCCCATCGCGGTGCATGCAACCCCGCATTGGCCGGTGAAATGTCATCATTGTCAGAGTTTGTTCTATCCGGCAACAGCGCAAAATACGGCATCTGATAGGATTTTTGCCTGTTTAACATGTGGCCTTGAACATAATATTCCAGCATATCTTATCGCTATTGTTCGCCATCAAGATTGGCCATTGGCCTGTTTTAATTGTGGGAGCAGACTGCTTATCCATGACAAAGAAGCTGAACCAGATGATCCTATGGAAATCGACGGGCTACACAGAGCAGATAGGGCGGCGGAGGATGAGTCGCCAGAAACCAGACGGCCAGAAACCAGACAGCCAGAAACCAGACAGCCAGAAAAATTACAGCTGATAGATGCCATCAGCGCTGTTTTGCTTGGTTTTTGTATGGCTGGTCTGGGGGTGTTATTTTTGAAAACCAGCCAGAGCGGGAGCGACTTGCAGCTTTGGATTTCGGCCCATTCAGACAATATCCTTGATCAAAACTGGTTTTTGATAATTCGTATGCCCTTTGACTGGCTAAAGGGCCTTTAGCAGATTTTATTGGCCGACCAGTTTTTCAAGTGTCTGAGAGGTGTAATCCACCAGCGGGATGATGCGAGCGTAATTCATATGACGCGGGCCTATCACACCAATAGCACCGATGATCTGGTTTTGAGCATTGCGATAAGGCGAGAGCACCATCGCACAGCCTGTCCCTGAAAATAACGGATGATCTGAGCCGATATAAATTTTCAAGCCATCTGCTTCTGCCACACCTGCCATCAGGCTTTGCATCTGGGTGCGCATTTCCACCAAATCAAACAAGCGTGCCACCTGATCAAGTTGCTCATCTGCTTTGATATCCTGCAGCAAATGAGACTGGCCCTGAAAAATCAGCGAGGCGTCTTTATCACCACGCCCATCTGACCAGACAGCCATGCCTTTTTGAATCAAATCATGAGTCAGCACATCCAATTCAGCCTGATGCTGAGCGAGATCAGCACCCAGCAAAGCTTGAATTTCAGCTACTGATTTGCCTTGATAATGATGGTTCAGATAATTGCTGGCAGCGGTGAGGTGGGCTGGATTTACCGGTTCAGACAAGGTGATAATGCGGTTTTCCACCTGCCCATTTGAAAACACCAATATCACCAGCAAGCGATCTGAAGAGAGCGCCACAAATTCCAGATGGCTGACCAGTAAATCCTGGGTCGGGGCCAATACCAATGATGCGCAGCGACTCAAGCCTGAGAGAGATTGAGTCGCCTGATCCAGCAATTGAGTGACATTCTGGCCTTGGCGTAGTGCCAGCTGATCAAGCGATTTTTGCTCTTCTACAGGCAATTGTCCGCCCAATTGCATCAGCCCATCCACAAACAGCCGCAAACCAGCTTGCGTGGGCAGACGCCCAGCTGATACATGCGGCGCATAAAGTAATTCTGCACGCTCTAATTCTGCCATGATCGCCCGTACTGATGCAGGCGAGAGGTCAATCTGATCAAAACCTGCAATTTTTGAAGAGGCCACAGGCAAGCCTGTTTCCAGATAATTCTGGACGATATGATTGAAGATTTGGCGGGTGCGATCTGTTAAATCACTAGGGCGTGTCTGGTTCATACGCCTATTATCTCTGAATCTCAGATGACTGGTCAACATCAATCGAAGGGCTGACAGACAGCTTTTGAATAAGAGCATTGAGAATTAAGACTTGTCGCTCATCTGGCTTGTGCCTATTTTCGGTATCAAGTTTTTTCTTCCCTATTAAGGCATAGTCAATGAGCCATTCTGCCCCTTCTTCTGATTTTAGGCCTTCTGGTCGCCAGCCAGATCAATTGCGCACCATCCGCATGACACCTCATTTTGCAAAATATGCAGAAGGCTCGTGTCTGATTGAATGTGGCGGCACACATGTGCTCTGCACCGCTAGCGTCGATGAGCGCGTCCCGCCTTTTCTGCGCAATCAAAATAAGGGCTGGGTCACAGCTGAATATGGCATGTTGCCACGTTCTACCCATTCACGCACAGACCGAGAGGCAGCACGTGGCAAACAATCTGGCAGAACTCAAGAAATCCAGCGTCTAATTGGCCGCTCTTTGAGAGCGGTCTGCGATCTCTCTGCCCTTGGCGAGCGTCAAATCACGGTTGATTGTGATGTATTGCAGGCAGATGGTGGGACCAGAACCGCCTCTATCACCGGGGCTTTTGTGGCCTTGTCACTGGCCATTGATCATCTGATGCTCAAAGGGCTGGTAACCCGCCAGGTGCTGCGCGATCAGGTGGCGGCGATATCTTGCGGTATTTATGAAGGTCAGCCGGTTTTAGATCTGGATTATGCAGAAGACAGCCATGCCGGGGCAGATGCCAATTTCATCCTAACCAGCAAAGGCGGGATTGTTGAAATTCAGGGCACAGCTGAAGATGTGCCTTTCTCAAGAGACGCGCTGAACAACATGATGGATTTAGCCGAAAAAGGCTGTGCCCGTCTTTTTGAGGCACAGTTAGAAGCCATTCGCACAGAGCGCCCACAAAGCTGACGCCCACAAAATGATATCCTGAATAAAAAAGGATAAAAACCGAGGTGTATGATGACAACTGAGAAGAAGCCAGCACGCCGCTTGAGCGAAAAAACACTGGTGATTGCGAGCCATAATCAAGGCAAAGTCGTGGAGATTGACGCATTGCTGGCCCCACTTGGGATCACTGTGTCATCAGCTGCAGAGCTGGGTTTGGAAGAGCCAGAGGAAACAGGCCAGACCTTTGTTGAAAATGCAGAGCTCAAAGCCCATGCCGCAGCCAGCGTCAGCGGCCTGCCATCCTTGGCAGATGATAGCGGGCTTGTGGTCCCAGCACTGGGCGGGGCCCCTGGTATTTATTCAGCCAGATGGGCCGGACCAAAAAAGGATTTCAACGCCGCCATGAAACGGGTTGCAGATGCGCTGCTGATGGCAGGCACGACAGACAGGCGTGCTTATTTTGTTTGCGTGCTCTCGCTGGCCTGGCCTGACGGGCATGTTGAGAGTTTTGAAGGTCAGGTTCATGGCCAAATCGTCTGGCCAATGCGCGGCACACGCGGTTTTGGCTATGATCCGATTTTCCAGCCAGATGGCTATGATATCACTTTTGGCGAGATGGATCCGGATAAAAAACATCAGATGAGCCACCGGGCCCACGCTTTTGATCAGCTACTTAGCCAATGTTTGACCCCCTATGGCGTCTGATAGATCTGAAAAATCACCATTAGGGCTTTATATTCATTGGCCTTTTTGTGTCTCAAAATGCCCCTATTGCGATTTCAATTCGCATCTTCAGCAGGCGGTGGATTCAGAAGATTGGCGCGCGGCTTATCGCACAGAATTACAGACACTGGCCAGCCGTTTGGTTGAACAAACAGGCAAAGATTATGTCTGGTCCAGCCTGTTCATTGGCGGCGGCACACCCAGCCTGATGCCAGATGGGCTGATGGCCGGATTATTAGATGATATTGCCACGGTTTTTGATCTGCCAGATGAGGTCGAGATCACCGCTGAATGCAATCCAGGCTCAGCTGAATTATCAAAATTAAAGGAATTCAGACAAGCCGGGGTCAATCGTCTGTCAATTGGTGTGCAAAGCCTCTCGCAAAAAGGCCTGCAACATTTAGGCCGAGCCCATAGCGCAGATGAAGCCTTGCGCGCATTAGATGAGGCTGAGCGTCTTTATGACCGGTTTTCAGCTGATTTCATCTATGGCTGGCAAGGCCAGCATCTAGAAGACTGGCACTCAGAGCTGGAGCAGATTGTCAAAATGGGTCTCGCGCATCTCTCTTGTTATCAGCTCACCATCGAGACAGGGACGATTTTTCACACACGCACCAGACGTGGTGAAACGCTGGTGGTAACAGCTGATGAAATGGCTGATTTTCTGACCTTAACAGAAAATTATCTTAATGCCGCTGGCCTACCTTCTTATGAAGTGTCCAATTATGCCGCAACAGACCAGGCTTGCCAGCATAATCTGACCTATTGGCAAGCTGGCGACTGGCTGGCTATCGGGCCTGGCGGACATGGCCGGGCTGCGATAGGAAATCAGCGCTGGCATATGCAGACACGCCGTGCTCCAAACGGGTGGCTGGAACAGGTACAGACACAGCATCACGGTCTGGATATTGACCAGATGGAAAGCAAAACAGAATTTGGTCTTGAGGCGCTGATGATGGGGCTGCGCCTGACACAAGGGGTGGATTTAAAAGGGCCTGTGCGCCATCTTGCTTTGGATGAAACAAGGCTCGGTTATGCGCTAGATGAGGGCTGGCTAGAACAAGATGGCTCTTTCCTGAAGACCAGCTTTGAGGGACGCATGCGCCTCAACAGCCTGATTGATTATCTGATCCCCAATGATTAAGGGTCCTTCAATTCGCCTCTGTTGTCCAAGGGGTCGATTGATAATCAACGATCTGCTGTAAATCATAGCTGCGCTGATTATGGCCATTTGGTAAAAGACGAAACGCGCCGCTAAATCCATTAAAGCCTTTTTCATGCACCAGCTTTTTCTGCCAATCAGGCCCAAACCTCTGCCCGGAACTCTGCCCGGACTTCTGTGCAGACAGAGGCTGGGTTGAGCGATGATGTGCATAAAGGGCTAGAATGACACTGGTCGCATCAAAGCCTAATTTACCAAGCAAATCGGGCTGAGGTCCAAGGCCTGTCTGCACCCAGCTCGGCGATAGCGCTGAGGCATCTGGCATTTTAAGTTGGGTATAGATTGCCCCTTGCAAGGCAGGCTCTTTTATCAAAGCAGGCTGCGCCCAAAAATCTGTGCCGATAAACAGCGCTCGATCTGGCGAGGCATCATAATAGCTGAGCACAGGTGCGGTACGCAGGACAAATTCAGGGCCGCCGGCGATATAGATCACATCAAATGGCAAGGGGTGCGGTTCGCTCTGTTCATCTGATGCAGGCTTGCGATAACCTGCAAAACGTTGGATAGCATCACGCAACGCCGCTTCATCATCTAACACTTGCTGGCCTAGGAGCTGGCGACGTGCAGGCTGTAGGCCAAATTGCGTCAACCTGCTTCTCAGATGGTTTTCCATCTTGGCACCAAATGCATCCTCAGCTGTCAAAATGGCTATTCTAGGTGTGCCTCTGGTCATCACAGCACCCAACAGCACATCAAGCTGCTGTTCAGGTGTCGCCCCTAATACCCAGCTTGATGGGCTGGCCAGTGCCTGATTATTGCCAAGTAGCAACATTGGAATCTCAGCCTCAGCTAAAATCGGATAGGCTTTTTGTGTTGCAGCTGTGAAAAGCGGGCCAAGGATAATATCCACCTCTGCCTCTTGTGCGGCCAGGGCTGCTTGTTCTGCGGTGGTACCTGCCTGCGTATCAAAATAAGCCAGCTGAACATCCGCACGCCGCGCATTGAGCAAAGCCAACTCGACCCCTGCCCGAATCTGTGCACCTAATCTGGCAAAATCGCCTGTTAGCGGCAGTAAAAGCCCAATTTTTAGCCCATAGTCAGCTGAGGTTGGCTGGGCGGTATGCTGATCTGAAGAAGACAAGCTGGAGGCAGGTTGAAGCCTGTCAGAAAATAGGCCTGTTGAAACATCTTGTTGCTGGCGGCTGGTCGATAGCAAGGCCAGTGCCGCGCTTAAAGCAGCTTGTGACTGCGCGTCCTGAGGTAGAGAATCTGGAGCCTGCGCCGTGATAGACTGATTATCTGGCCCCTCATCTGGCTGTGCTGCTATCAAGGCTGTTTGATTATCTGCCTCACCAAGCAGCAGCTCAGCTTCTACATCCGGTGCGTCGCTGGGTAATTGCGCGATCAATGATCCGATGAGATCAGCATTTTCTATATCGGTATTTTCAGAATCTTGGCTTTTGGTTTCTGTATGTTGAGTGGGTTGAGCAGCAGCCGCTGGTGGTGTGCTGGTTTGATTTTGCGTTGATATTTGCGGTGCAAGCGCGGTTTCAGGCGGCTGGGTGCCGCATTGGGCCAGCAAAAATAGCCCGAAAAAGGGCAGACAAGATTTAACAACCCATCTGTGTGTAGCCCATCTTTTTTTCATTTGAGGTGACACCGCTGCACTCGCTATATTAACAATTGTTCGCTTTAGTGATGCCATGGATCGGCGCATGGTTCAATCTTAGCCATCAAAGGCGCGCGCATCATCACTGGATAAGATGATATTTTGTTCAGATTAGGGCAAGAAAAAATCAAGCGAGGAAAGGTCACATAGCATGCTGGAGATAGTCGCTACACCTATCGGCAATCTGGGGGATATTAGCACCCGTGCTAAAACAGCCTTTGAAAAAGCGGATTTGATCGCGTGTGAAGATACCCGCCAAACCAAAAAATTATGCGCGTTGCTGGGCCTGTCCGTGCAGGCAAAATTATTAGCCTATCATGATCATAATGGCGCGCAAATGCGCCCGAAATTACTGCAGGCACTGGCGCAAGGCCAACATGTTGTGTTGGTAAGTGATGCCGGCACCCCGCTTATATCTGATCCAGGCTATAAGCTGGTCGAGGCCTGTCATGAACAACAAATCCCGGTTTCCAGCCTGCCAGGACCAAGCGCGCCTATCACAGCCCTCACCCTTTCAGGTCTGCCAAGTGATAGATTTATGTTTCATGGGTTTTTGCCACCAAGCAGCAGCCAACTCAAAGCCCAGCTGAGCGATATTGCCGGTCTTGAGGTCACCCATATCTGGTTTGAAAGCCCTAGACGCCTGCCGGCGAGCCTCTCGGCCCTGCAGGATATGCTGGGCAACAGAATGGCGGTGGTTGCACGTGAGCTGACCAAATTACATGAGGAAATCAGACGCGCTCCTTTATCAGATCTGGTGGCCCATTATCAGGTTGCAGGACCGCCAAAAGGTGAAATTGTCTTGCTTGTCGATGGGCGCAGCCTCTCTAATGGTCAGTCAGCAGAAGATATCACCGTACTTTTAGAACAAGCCTTGACTGAAAAATCCTTAAAAGATGCTGTTCTTGAGATCACCAGCCTGACCGGCTTGCCAAAGAGGCAGATTTATCAAAAGGCACTGGCTTTAACAAAAAAAGATTAAAGGTCTTATAATACTGCCCGGATTAATACTGCCTGGATGAAATGCAGAGATGACCCGTTCTGATTATCACGCCCGCAAAAAGGCTGAAGATGAAGGCAGGCAGGCCGAAATCGCCAGCTTATGGCTCTATCGTTTAATGGGATGGCGGCTGGTGGCACATCGCTTGCAAACACCGGTTTGTGAATTGGATTTGGTGATGCAGCGTGGATCACAATTACTCTGTATCGAGGTGAAATATAGAAGCCACATGGCACCTGGCGATAATCTGGAAACAGCTCTGCCAAATGCGCATCAGATGAAGCGGCTTTTTCAGGCCGCAGAAGGGCTGTTTATCCAGAAATCAGCACAGAGCGGCAAATTCAAATCTGTGCGTTTTGATCTGGTGCTCTGGCATGGCCGCTGGCGTTTCAAACGCTATTGCCGCCTGATGATGGATGAAGGCCGGCCGATTTGATTTCCGGGTGACAAAAGTGGTTAACAAAACCGCTGAAATTCTGTTAGATTTAGAGACAAAAGGGGCGAAGCTTATTTTCAAAAAAGTCGCTCTTGTCTATTACCTAAGGGACTGACCTCAGATGAAACTAGCCGCCGCGTCTTCACCTTCTCGCCTTGCTTCTCCTTTTTCTTTATGGACCATCGGTTTTTTGCTGATCAGCCTGCTGGCACTCAGTGGCTGTGCCGGCGCGCTTGTTGGGGTGGGCACCGCGGCAGTTGCGGCCTCTTCCACTGAAAAGGGCTTTTCTACCTCTGTTAGCGATAAAGTCATCCTGGCCAAAATCTCAGATAAATATCTGCATGTGGATACTGATTTGGTTGAAGGGGTGACTGTCTCTGTCAATGATGGCTCTGTTTTGCTGACCGGCACCATCGAGACACAGGAAAAAAAGATCGAAGCCACCAGACTGGCATGGGAAGTCAAAGGGGTGCGCGAGGTCATTAATGAAGTTGAGGTCGCTCAATCCAGCTCTATCAAAGATGTGGCCAAAGATTTAGCTGCTGGTGCACAGTTGCGGGCTAAATTGATTGGCGATCCAGATGTCTCGTCACTGAATTTCTCCATCGATGTGGTCAATGGCGTTGTCTATCTTTCAGGTGTCGCATCAACAGATGAAGAGCGTGCCCGCGTGGTCAGCCACGCCAGCGAATTGCGTTTTGCCAAAAAAGTCGTCAATTACATTATTCTCTCAACCGATAAGAGAGACTAACCACCATGCCATCTGAACATCAGACATGGCGTGTTGGGCTCCAGATGGATCCCATCACAGATATTGATATTCAAGGCGATACCAGTTTTCGGCTGGCCCTTGAAGCACAGAAGCGTGGCCATGATATTTTTGTCTATCAGCCAGATGCTATGAGCTGGCGCGAAGGCCGGCTGAGCGCCTTTGGCCATTGGGTGGTTTTGCGAGACGAGATTGGCAATCATGTGGATTTGAGCGATAGGGTAGAGCTTGATTTGGCAGAGATGGACGTCCTATTGATGCGCCAGGACCCGCCTTTTGATATGAATTATATCACCGCTACCCATTTGCTTGAAAAATTGCCGGCCAGCTGTTTGGTGGTGAATAATCCAGCTGAAGTGCGCAATGCACCTGAAAAAATGCTGGTCACAGATTTCATGGATTTAATGCCACCCACCTTGATCAGCCGTGATATTGAGGCGATTAAATCTTTTCGGACTGATCACACAGATATCATTGTCAAACCGCTCTATGGCAATGGCGGGGCAGGGGTATTCCGGCTACGCCCTGATGATCAGAATCTGAATGCCTTGCTTGAAATGTTTTTCGAAAATTCGCGCGAACCTGTGATGGTTCAGCGCTTTGAGCCAGCGGTCAGCGACGGTGATAAACGCATCATCTTGATAGAAGGTGAACCGGTGGGCGCGATTAACCGCGTGCCGGCGGCTGGCGAAGCGCGTTCTAATATGCATGTTGGTGGGCGCCCTGAACATATTGAGCTCAGCAGACGCGATCGCGCGATTTGTGCCGCCATTGGACCTGTTTTAAAAGAACGTGGCCTGATCTTTGTCGGTATCGATGTAATCGGTGACTATCTGACGGAAATCAATGTGACCTCACCCACTGGCATTCGCGAAATTGAACGTTTCTCAGGTCTGAATATCGCCGCGCTCACATGGGATGCAATTGACGCGCGCAAAGCGCAGACAACCTAAAAAACCCCCTCAGACAAAAGAAACTTGGGTGCGGTAATGCAAGGCCTCTGCCAATTGTGTCCGGCTGATAAGGCTGTTTGGTGTGTCTGTTTTCCCAGAACGCGCAGCTTCCAAATCACGAATGGTGCAGGCCACACGCAAAATCCGGTGAAAGGCACGTGCTGAAAACCGATAGCGGGCCAGCGATTCTTCCATCAGCAGCAAGGCATCTTTTGCCAACAGCTTAGCAGGCTCTAGCTCATTCGGGCTAAGGCGGGCATTAATATGGGAACAGCCTGTCTCGCGCGCACGGGTTATGGCAAGATCACGCGCCGCGATAACCCGGCTGCGCACCGCTTCTGAGGTTTCGCCTTTCGGGCCATCCATCATGTCAGAAGGGGTGAGTTCTGCCACATCCAAAATCAGATCAAACCTGTCCAGCATGGGCCCTGAGATACGCGCACTATATTGACGGGCACAATGCGGGGCTCTGGGGCAGGCGCGCCCCGGATCAGACAGATAACCGCAACGGCAGGGATTCATCGCGGCGATCAGCTGAAAACGAGCCGGGTATCGGATATGGTTATTCGCTCTGGCAATCACCACCTCTCCGGTTTCCAGCGGCTGGCGCAAACTATCTAAAGCCACCCGATTAAATTCAGCGAGCTCGTCCAAAAACAACACCCCGTGATGGGCCAGTGAAATCTCGCCAGGACGCGCCTTTGGGCCACCACCAACTAAGGCTGCCATCGACGCAGAATGATGAGGATCACGAAACGGGCGTGTTTGGACGAGCCCGTTTTCAGGCACTTGACCTGCCACAGAATGTATCATGGTTACATCTAAGGCTTCTTGTGCAGTGAGCGGCGGCAATAAACCTGGCAAACGCGCAGCCAGCATGGATTTACCAGCACCTGGCGGGCCAATCATCAATAAATGATGGCCACCTGCCGCGGCAATTTCCATCACCCGTTTTGCGGTTTCCTGACCGCGCAATTCTGCCAGATCAGCACCGCCCGAAGAGACAGTGAGCATCTGAGGTTCAGGCGGGGTTAAGATTTGCGTACCACGCAAATGATTGATCAGCTGAGTAAGAGAGCCGGCTGCCCAAATCTCAGGCAATCCGGCCCAAGCCGCCTCTGCGCCATTGGCCTCAGGGCAAATCAGGGTCCGGCCAGAGGCTGCCGCACTGACCGCCGCCGGCAAGACACCAGAGACAGGCTGAATAGAACCATCAAGTGATAATTCACCAAGCACCAACGCACTATCGAGCGCATCCGATGGCAAGACCCCCATCGCGAGGAGCAAACCCATCGCAATTGGCAAATCAAAATGCGCCCCTTCTTTGACCACATCAGCAGGCGCCAGATTAACCGATATACGTTTGGGTGGCAGCGACAAGCCGAGCGCATGTAAGGCTGCGCGGACTCGCTCACGTGATTCAGCCACCGCCTTATCAGCGAGCCCAACAATCGCCATCGCCGGTAGCCCGTTGGATAATTGCACCTGCACAGATACATCCAATGTATCTATGCCACGAAAAGCAACGGTTTGAACGAGAGATTGCATGGGCTGTGCACTTTTCTCTTAAAAAGCGAAAACAATGAAGAGAAAATGTGCGGCCTATTAACCTTTAAAATCAAATAAAAACCAGCTCAGGCTGCCCGCATCGGGCCAATTGGCTCACCGCCTAAGAGATGCAAATGCAAATGCGGCACTTCTTGATGGCCATAAGCGCCAATATTGGTGATCAAACGATAGCCATTTTCAGCCAGACCTAACTGAACAGATACCCGGCCAATCGCAGCCATCAGACCAGCTTTTTCTGCCGGTGAGGCATGATGCGCGAAATCATCCATATCCACATAGGCTCCTTTTGGAATGATCAGCACATGAATAGGAGCTTGCGGAGCAATATCATGGAAGGTCAGTGTCGTCTCACACTCATCAGCCTTATTGCAAGGGATCTCGCCGCGCAAAATCTTAGCGAAAATATTCTCAGTGTCATAGGCTTTGCGCTGCATCATTTTATCTCCTGCTCACATATTTTTAGCGACTGTTTTTCTCTTCAATGCCTGACTGGCTCTGGCGGCTGTTCAATTCGGCCCAAACCGCGCTGGTATCGATATCCATTGCCTGCCAAACAACCAGCAAATGATAGAGCAAATCAGCAGATTCGCGGATAGCAGCCTGCTTATCGCCTTTCATTGCCTCGATCACCAGTTCCACTGTTTCCTCTGAGAGCTTACGCACTGGTTTTTCAGGGGCCATTGCCAATAATTGTGCAGTATAGCTAGCTGAAGGGTCCTCTTTGGCCCGCACCGCCAGCCTATTTGCGAGTTCATCTAAAATACGGCCATCACTTATATCTGACATGAAATATGTTCCTTATTCACTGATGCGGCGCACCGGCACTCCTGCAGCCTGCATCGCTGATTTTGCCTCATCAATGCGCATCTGTCCAAAATGAAAAACAGATGCTGCCAGCACGGCAGAGGCATGGCCTTGTGTAATCGCTTCTGCGAAATGGGCAGGCTTGCCTGCACCGCCAGAGGCGATCACCGGAATAGAGACCGCATCTGACACCGCACGTGTCAGCGGCAGATCATACCCATCTTTGGTGCCATCACCTGCCATAGAGGTCAGCAGGATTTCTCCGGCGCCCAGCTGTTCAGCCTGCATAGCCCAATCGACAGCATCCATTCCTGTTGGCCTGCGCCCACCATGGGTGAAGACTTCAAACCGGCCTTCTTCTGTCCATTTCGCATCAATCGCCAACACCACACATTGCGATCCAAAACGATCAGCTGCACGGGCCAGCAAGTCAGGTGTTTGCACAGCTGATGAATTGACCGACACTTTATCTGCGCCGCTGAGCAGCATTTTGCGAAAATCATCCACTTCGCGGACACCGCCGCCCACGGTGACAGGCATAAAACATTTTTCAGCTGTTTTAGCGATCACATCATAGATAGAAGAGCGCCCTTCATGGCTAGCGGTGATATCCAGAAAACAAAGCTCATCTGCCCCTGCCGCATCGTAAATCGCAGCTTGTTCAACAGGATCGCCTGCATCGACCAGATTGACAAAATTAATGCCTTTCACCACTCGGCCATCATGCACATCAAGACAAGGGATAACACGCGCACTCAGCATTATGCCTTTTCTCCCATAGCCTGATTTCCTGCTGTTTGTTCTGCTAAATCAAGCGCTTCTGCCAAATCAAGACGGCCATCATAAATCGCCCGCCCGGTAATAACCCCATCAATACCGCTCTTTGAATAACGCAGTAATGCATGGATATCATCGATTGATTTCAGACCGCCTGAGGCAATCACCGGTATAGAGACAGCCTCAGCCAGCGCCGCCGTCGCAGCAGCATTGACGCCAGTCAGCGCGCCGTCTCTGCCAATATCGGTGAAAATCACACCGGCGACACCGCTATCTTCAAAACGCTGGACTAAATCCAGCACCTTCACATCACTTGTCTCGAGCCAGCCTTCAGCGGCGATCATGCCATCGCGTGCATCTGCACCTACCATGATCTGATTGGGAAAGGCTTTTGCTGCTTCTCTCACCAGTGCCGGGTCTTTCAGCGCAGCAGTGCCTAAAATCACACGCGCCACGCCAGCAGCCAGCCAGCCTTCAATCGAGGCCATTGATCGAATACCGCCACCTAGCTGAATTTTTGCACCTGTTGCCAGAATAGAATCCACGGCCTGGCGATTGGCTGCATTACCAGCAACCGCGCCATCCAAATCCACCACATGCACCCAATGGCTGCCTGCCTCTATAAATTCCCGCGCCTTGGCAGCAGGGTCAGGGGCATAGACAGTCAATTTATTAAAATCACCATGGAGCAGGCGCACACCTTGGCCGTCTTTCAAATCAATGGCGGGATAAATCTGCATCTCTACTCTTCTATTATTCGTCTGTTTATTTATTTAAAGGGGAGGTCAGAGAAGTTTGGTGAAATAATAGCCTTTGACATAATCCCCATTCACAATCGCATAATAGGGATTTTCGCCGCATTTCTCAAAGCCACGTGCCTCAAAAGAGGCAATAGCGCGATCCTGTGTCGCGCGTACATCCAGACTGATGGTTTTAAAACCAAGAGATCTGGCTAAATCTTCCGCTTCTTCAACCAGCCGGCCAGCCAGCCCGTGGCCACGTGCCCAAGGGGCAAGGAAAAAAGTGGTGAGCTGACAGCTATGCGCCTGGGCTTCATTATTGCGCGGCGGGGTTACAATCTGGCAGGAGCCAGCTATTACCATATCCAGCTTGCCCAAAATCAGGCGCCTATCTGGGATCAGCAACACGCCGCGCCAATAATCTTCCAGCACAGAACGCGGAGGTGGTGCAAGCCAGCCAAATCCGCCGCCAGCCTCAATCGCCTCTTCGGTTGCATCACATAGCTCACTCAAATCATTGGCGGTTAGATTGCCTGTTGTTTCAAGTGTGACAAGAGGTTTTCGGTTATTCAGATCAGCCATGCTCAGATAATCCTGTCTCCCATCACACTGACCAGTTTAAAAAACCATGTAACAATTTCTGACCTGCTTTCTGGCTCTTTTCAGGGTGAAATTGAGTGCCTACCATATTATCGCGCCCGATAATGGCAGCAAATTCAGCCCCATAGCTGCAGGTCGCAAGACAAGCTTCTGGCTTGGCGGTGCGCATCGCATAGGAATGCACAAAATAGAGCTGATCTGAAGCATCGAGATCAGATAAGATCGGATGGTCTTGTTGTTGAAGGGTAATCTTATTCCATCCCATATGCGGAATTTTTAAACTGGTTTCAGATGAACCGCCCTGACTATCTGTTTCAGCCCAATGCCGAATGGCTTTGACCTCTCCGTCAATCCAGCCAAGGCCAGCTGTGGGCGGGGTGCCATCTTGGGCGCCTTCAAAACCATGTGTGGCCATCAGCTGCATGCCCACACAAATGCCAAGGAAGGGACGTGCTTTTTCTATGACAATCTCAGCCAGCGCCTCAACCATCCCATCCAAGCGTGCCAGACCTGCGCGGCAATCTGCGAAATGACCTACGCCTGGCAAGATCACCTTGTCAGCATGGCGGATTTTATCTGCATCATCTGTGACAAAGACACGATAGGGGTGCTGATATTCAGCAACCACATGGCTGACGGACTGCACCACGGATTTCAGATTGCCTGATCCATAATCAATAACAGCGAGCTGCATCTTAACCGACCCTAATATGCTTTAGTGAGGTAACAAGCTATTTTTGGCCAGAGCAAGCCTAGCATAATGCTTATAAACTGCCACCCAAAGTGCCTTTTGTAGACGGAATTTCATTAGCTGCGCGGGGGTCAATTTCCATCGCCTGACGCAAAGAGCGCGCCAGTGCCTTAAAACAGCTCTCAACAATATGGTGGGTATTCACCCCATAATGATTTTCGACATGCAAGGTAATGCCTGCCCCCATGGCAAAGGCTTGAAACCATTCTCTGAATAATTCGGTTTCCATCTCACCCAGTCGCTCAGCTGGCAGGCTGACACGCCAGACCAGGAAAGGACGGCCTGAAATATCGACCGCTGCCTGAGACAAACATTCATCCATCGGCAACAGACAAGAGGCATAACGCTGAATACCTTTTCGGTCACCAAGTGCCTCTTTCAAGGCCTGACCAATGGCCCAACCGCAATCTTCTGTGGTATGGTGTGCATCAATATGTAAATCACCTTTGGCTTTTATGGTGATATCCATCAGGCTGTGGCGCGCCAATTGTTCCAGCATATGATCCAGAAAACCAATGCCTGTCTGAATATCGCGCTTGCCGGTACCATCAACGCTTAGCTGAACTGAGATTTCAGTTTCATTTGTCTTGCGGCTGATTTCTGCAATTCGGCTCATTATCTCTGCCTCTCATCTGATGCATCTGAAATGACGTACAGCCTATACTGCACACCATCACATATGGGCCTCTTGTATCGAAAAAACGCCCCTCAGAGCAAGCTTTTCTCTATAAAACCAATGTATCAACTCAGATAAACGCGTTTTCAGCCTTATTTATCGCGCTGACTTTTCTAGCATCAACTCAAGTGTTTCAGATAAGCGCAAACAGTCATCTTCATTCAATCTGTCTATATTCTGCGCCAGCTGATTGGCCAGTTTTGTGGCTTCAGCTCCTAGTTTTTGAGTTTGTATTGTGGGTTTCGGGTGCGAGAGCATCGCCAGCTTCTTCAGCTCTTCTGCATCATCCCAAATCAAGCCAAGCCAAACACATATCTGATCTATCATCAGCAAATTGGGCTGGCCTTTTTTACCGGATTCAAGCGCAGATAAATAAGCAGATGATACGTTCAGCATCGCTGCTTGTTCTTGCAGGGTTTTGCGCCTTTTGGCCCTGAGTGCCCGCATTTTCAGACCAAAGGGGGTCATGTGCCACGTTTTCTGCGCAAACGCACATAAAGCGCCCCTGATCCACCATCACGCACCGTGGCTTCATTGATCGCCAGAACCAGCTCTGAGAGAGGATGCTGTTTGAGCCAGAAAGGCACCCGCTCACGCAACACGCCCTGACCTTGCCTGCCTTTACCAGTGATAATCAACAAGGTGCGGCAATCACGAAGTGCCGCATTCTGGACAAAAGAGATCAGCTTGCGATGAGCTTCATCCTGACGCAAGCCATGTAAATCAATCCGTGCGTCAATATCATATTTACCAGCGGTCAGCCGCCGCCGGCTGGCCATATCGAGCCCGGCCTTTTCACCCAACCGTAAATCGGTGGGCTGTGCCATTATCGGCTTTGAGGATGCTGGCACAAGGTTTTGTTCTTTTTCAGCACGTGCTGTCTTTTTGGGTGTTTTGACAGATTTGAGCGATTTAGGCGCGCCGGCAAGAGGATGAAAAAGCCGGCGATTATGCTTGACCTCAACGCTTTGGCTTAATTGCTGCCAAAGCGCATCATCCATAGCCTCATCATTTGCCTTATCCCGGCTCATCATTTGCCCTATTTAACTGTCAGCGCGCTGGACCTAGTCAGCGCCTTCTTCTTCACTGCGTGTTTCAACCAATTTCCAATTTGGATTTTTATCTTCGATATCGCGCTCAAACACCCAGATATCAATCATTTCTTCACCTGAAATGCTCTCATCTTCAATCGGCTGGCCTGTTTTATCCACCAATTCGCGTGTCTGAACCGATGTGAAAGACACGGTGACAGAGGCGATACCATCCGCGATTTCAGCATCCAAGAGCTGAACATCCTTTAAATCATCCAGCTTTAAAGTGAGGCTGTCGCCTTCTGCCTGACGCTGGCGGATAGCTTCTCCAAATTCATCCAGCAATTCATAACCCAACAGCCGGCGCAACTGAGCCAAATCACCATCTGCATAAGCATTCAAAATCATCGGAAAGGCCGAGGCTGCCCCTTGTAAAAATTGATCTTCATCAAAGCTCGGATCCAGGCGTTTCAAAGCTGAAATACCGCTGCCACTGGCCCGCATGGCAGGGGCCTGTTTTGCAAAAGGCATTTCAATGACATTTTCATCCTGGCCTGTTTGTTCCTGTTGAGGTTCGTTTTCATGCTGGCGCGGTTGGTTTGGTTGTTCAAACCCATCTCTGCTGCCCAGAATAGAGCGCAGACGAAAAACCAGAAATAAGGCAATAGCAGCGAAAATCAGAATATCGACAAATGGCATGGCAGTTCCCATATATGAGAAAATAAGTTGGTTTCGCCATATAAGATGATATGGCTGCCCCTGACAGCTAAATTAGGTCAGATATCAACAATGTGCAAGGAAGGCCAGATAAGTTATTTTTTAAGCTCAGACGAAAGACCTCTTCTTTTTTAAAAAATAACAGCCGGTTTTGACATGCATCAGAAAGGATACGAAATGCCAACCTCATCTCCGTTCGGAAAAAATATCTTTTTCGCGCTTGGTTTGTTTATCCTTTATGGCTGGGTTGAATTTGAAGCCTTCATCTGGATTGGCAGCGAAATTGGCGCTTTGCTGAGCTTTCTGGGTATTTTTATCACCGCAGCGATTGGGGTGCGTTTGCTACGCAAACAAGGCAGCCGCGTGTTCAAAGAGGCACAGCAGCAAATCCAGACAGGCCAAACACCTGCCGGCTCATTGTTCGATGCGGCAGGCTTGCTGCTTGGTGCTTTTCTGATGCTGCTGCCTGGCTATGTCACAGATGTTTTGGGTTTAATCTGTTTTCTGCCGGTAATGCGCCGGCTTATTGGCGGCTTTGTCTTTTTGCGGCTCATATCACACATGCGCCGCACCAAAGCACATGCTGGCAGAGGTGGCGAGGCCGCTTTCACCTCAGCTTTCTTTTCATCACACGCATCGCAAACAGATGATTTTGAACAGACCAAAACACAAACACGCACACCCCTCTCATCAGATGATGTCATCGAAGGTGATTATGAAGAGAAAAAATAGCTGACCATTTTTTATTCCTGCTGCCCAACAAGGTCATGGGCTACAAGCTGAAAAACACCTGACCGAAAAGATTAATTGAATTAGAGTGGCCATTATAGCTATCACACATATGGTTATGGGCAGAGGAATATGATAGCAAGGGCGCATTCGGCATCAGATCTGTTCAGCTCACTAAAATAAAGGGCAGCAGATCGAACAGATGAGGCTGAGGCGTGATTGACATCAACCGACCTTATCTAAGTGAGGAGTTTTGGCATGGCCAAGAAACCAACATCAAGCACCGGCAAGAATACCAAAGCCACCAGTGAAGCGAAAAAGAGTGACATGACTGAAGATAATTCCAAAGAAAACGCCGCCACATCTACACCAGAAACCGCCGCCCAACCACAGGCTGGCGAGCAACCCGTACCGCGCCAATTGGTGATGCATGCACAATATGTCAAAGACATGTCTTTTGAAAATCCGAATGCAGCACAAACACTTGCCAAACAATCAAGCCCACCCAATGTAGAGGTTGGCGTGAATGTTACCGCAGAACAGCTGAATGCAGAGCAATATGAAGTCTCGCTTATTCTGACAGCCAATGCCAAATCAGACGATCAGCAGCTTTTCATTGTAGAGCTTTCTTACGCCGGGGTTGTTTCGGTACAAGGCGCACGCCCAGATGAAATTAACCCGATGGTCATGATCGAAGGCCCGCGTTTGCTCTTCCCATTTGCCCGTGCGCAAATTGCCAATATCACCCGCGAAGGTGGCTATTTGCCGCTCAATATTCAGCCGATTGATTTCGTGGCTGTCTATCGGGCGAATTTACAAGCCCAACAGCAAAAGGCCCAGGAGCAGGCACAGGCTGAAGCAGAACAAAATGTGAAGCAATAAGCGATAAAGACGCCATAAAAGCCATCTCTATGAAAAGCATCTGGAGATATCCGGATGCTTTTTTCTTTTTTTTATAAAATACGGCTTGGGGCTAGTCCGAGCTGCGCAGCCAAATCGGGTCTTTCATTTGTGCGAGAAATGCCTCATGTGCGGCCTTTTCTGTGTCATCTATTACTGGCGGCCGCACAGCCCTAATTTTCTGCTCATCCAAGTGAAAACCTGAGAGAGCTGACAGATCTGAGCTGTTATCTAAACCTGCTTGTGTTGTTATCTGGCTGTCAGCAGAGCCAGCAGATATCTGGGTTTCTTGTGGCTGGCCATCTGAAAGCAGGCTTGGCTGAAGGCCGCCTTTCATTTCAACATAGACCGCCGCCAGCAAATCTGCATCAATCAGCGCCCCATGCAAATCGCGGTGGGTATTATCAATATCAAAACGCCGACACAACGCATCGAGGCTGGCTTGAGCCCCTGGATATTTGCGCCGTGCCATGACCAGCGTGTCAATGATGCGCTCTTTTTCAAGCCGTGGCAGGCCAACCCTAGACAGCTCGGCATTTAAAAAGCCTGTATCAAAAGGCGCATTATGGATAATGATCGGATCGCCCTGCACAAAATCTAAAAATTGCTGTGCAATATCTGCAAAGAGCGGTTTGTCCGCAACAAATGCATCTGTGATCCCATGGATCTTGATCGCATCTTCATCAATCAGCCGTTCAGGGTTGATATAGAGATGCAGGTTTTGGCCTGTCGGTACCATATTCACCAGCTCTAAGGCGCCAATCTCAATGATCCGATGACCCTGCTCAACAGACAGGCCTGTGGTTTCGGTATCCAGCACAATTTCACGCATGCGATCTCTCCTCAGCGCCCTAACGCATTACGCTTTAAAAAGCGCTGCAACCTTTTGCGGGTTTCAGCCTTGCCCAAACCAGAAGGCAGCGCAAGGTCAGATAATCTAGATTTTTCTGTTTGTGACCATTGCGCCGCTAAAATAGCGGTTAATTTATCAGAAGTCATGGCTGGCCTTGATAGAGCGCGTCTGATTTGCAAAAAATCAGGCGCCCAAAGAGTAATGATATAATCACATAGACTATCTGTGCCGGTTTCAAATAAAAGCGGGACATCCAAAATGACTGTGCGCGCACCAAACATCCGCGCCTTTTGCAAAAAACGGTGACGATTTGCTGAAACCATCGGATGTAAAATGGCTTCTAATGCTGCTCTTTTTTCAGGAGCCTGAAAAACGATCCGACCCAATTCAGCACGGTTCACCCCGATAGCTGGGTCAATATCCAGCTGAAATTCTGTGCTGATATCCGCCAGCGCTGCGCCATCTGGTCCCATCAGCTGATGAACTGTTTTGTCTGCATCATGCAGCCAATAACCCATTTGCATCAGCATTTCAGAGGCAGTGGATTTACCGCTTGCGATAGAACCTGTCAGACCGATGATATGCATAGCACCCTCATATTTGTGTGGCTTCGGGCTGGAAGCTCAAACCATGGGCGCGTAAAATGCCTAATAAAGGCAGCATTGGCAGGCCTAAAATAGCCTGATAATCACCTTGTATGTCACTGAATAGATGCAGGCCCGGCCCTTCTATCTGATAAGAGCCAGGTGACCAAAATGCAGCATCGCCAATCTGGTCTAAATAGCGCTTTATCTCTGCCTCATCTAACTTGCGCATATGAAGGCGTGGTTTACTAAGATGATGCCAGATACGTTTGCCGCCTTTAAATAGAACAGCGGCTGTCAGCAAGCTATGTTCCTTGCCTTGCAGGAAGGAAAGCTGCTTTTGAGCTGCTTCAATACTGGTTGGTTTATTGACGATTTGGTCCTCGCAGACCAATAGCTGATCACATCCCAATATCATATCATCATCAGATATAGGGTGCTGGCGCAGCGCAGCTTCTGCTTTCATATGGGCCAATAACACCGCGATGTCATCAAAAGCCATATCTTCATATTGTGCTGATTGCCTGATCATCTCTTCATCAATCGGGGCTTTGATCACATTAAAATCTATATCAGCTGAGGCCAGCAAGCTTTGCCGAGTAGCACTGGAAGAAGCGAGATAAAATTGCCCTATCGGCAGGCGAGCCTTATTTTTTTGCTGGCTCATTTTTCCTCGTCCATTTGTTTGTCGCGCCATTGATTATAAAGATGAATAATAGCTGCGGCTGTCTCTTCGATAGAACGGCGTGTCACATCCAAAACTGGCCAGCCCATCTTATGAAAGAGCCGTTTGGCCGTCGTCATCTCATCGGTGATTTTGCTGATATCGGCATAGCCAATATTGGTGTCATCACTTAAATGCTGTAGCCGGTTTTTACGAATTTGCACCAAACGCCGCGGATCGCTCACCAATCCAATGACAAACAGATTATTGGGGGTGAGATAATGCTCAGGAAAAGGCAGATGCGGGACAAGAGCATAATTGGCCACCCGAAAGCCGCGATGTGCTAAATACATAGAGGTCGGTGTTTTAGAGGTGCGCGAGACGCCAACCAGTAAAATTTCTGCCTCATGCAGCCTGTCCATATTCATGCCATCATCATGTGTAACGGCAAATTCAACAGCTGCCATGCGTTTGAAATAGGCATCATCCAGCTTATGCTGCGCCCCGGGGCGTTGCGAGACCTCTGTGCCTAAAAAGCGTGAAAATAAATCCACCACCTCATCTAATATCGATAAGGAAGGCACAGAATGTCGCCGGCAGACTTTTTCCAGCTCAGCCCTGATTTGTGCATCCATGACAGAATAAAGCACCACACCCGGATGGCGGGCTAATTCTTTATCGATGATTTCAATATGCGATTTGGTGCGTACCAATGTCCAAATATGCTCGGTAATTTTTGTATTGGGAAATTGAGATAGCGCAGCACGGGCATTTTGATGCACGGTCTCGCCTGTGGAATCAGATATCAGATGGAGATGGAGCACTGTTTCTTTCATAAAGCTGTTTTAACAAACAGAAACTTAAATGTCAGCATGAGGATAAGATTGTGTAAAACAAGGTGATATATGCTGTCTGAATAGGGGTATAACCATCGAATTGATCTGGGATGGATTTCATACATTGGTAAAAACCGATTTATTATTCTTTTTGAAGATGTCTTATCCCCAAATCTAATGAATTGTGGATAGAAAAGGCAGCTTAGGATTTGATAACTGATAAAGAGTAAAATATCTGTTACAAGAAGCGGCGATCATCCAAGCTAAAAATGTGCATAGGTATGTGGATAGTTTTTTGGTAGATCACAATTCATCTATTGTGTGATGACTACAAACAACAACAAATATTTTTATATAAATATAAAGTAATACTAGATGAGAGAGTGATGAAACTAAGCCAGCTCTTAAAAGACAAATCAATTGACGGTGATCAAACTGCGCCTGTCTGGTTTATGCGCCAGGCTGGCCGTTATTTACCCGAATATCGAGAAGTTAGAGCACAAACATCTGATTTCATTAGCTTTTGTCTAGATCCGGAACGTGCATCCCAGGTGACCTTACAGCCGATTGAACGGTTTGATTTAGATGCAGCGATTATTTTTTCTGATATTTTAATGATTCCCTGGCAAATGAAGCGTGGTGTTCATTTTGTCCAAGGTGAAGGTCCGAAACTAACGCCGCTTGAAAATGTCGCTGATATTGACCCAAATTGGGCAGATAGTTTTGAAGCGGATTTAGAACCGGTATCCAAGGCCATGGGGCTGACACGCGCCGCCCTTGCAGCTGATAAGGACCTGATTGGGTTTAGTGGTGCGCCTTGGACATTGATGACCTATATGATTGAAGGGGGCAGCAGCCGGGATTTTGCCAACAGCCGGAATTGGTTATGGCAACGTCAATCAGAATCGCAGGCGCTGTTAGAGATGTTATCTTATGCAGTCGCCAAATTTCTGAAGCTGAAAGCTGCATCTGGTGCTTCTGTCCTGATGATTTTCGATAGTTGGGCCTCAGCGGTCCCAGCCTCGAAAAGGCAAGAGGTGGTGATAGAGCCTTTTCAAAAAATCATTTCTTATTTACGCGCATGGGATATTAACCAGCCGGTAATGTGTTTTCCAAAGGGATTAGGTGAAGGCTTGGTCTCTTTTGCAGATTCAGTTGCATGTGACGGGCTTGGTATCGATCAATTCACTGATTTGAATTGGGCAGCGCAACATCTGCGCAGTGATTTGGTGCTTCAAGGCAATATCGATCCCTTGGCGGTCGTTGCAGGGGGTGATGCAATGCGCCAGGAAGCTGATAAAGTGCGTCAGGCCATGACAGGCCGGCCACATATTTTTAATCTTGGTCATGGGTTTGTACCGCAAACACCGCCTGAACATGTCGCTGATTTGGTCTCTTATTGGAGAGCTGGCTGATGTATGAATGGGTCAAAGCCTTTCATCTTATCGCCGTCATGAGCTGGATGGCTGGGCTGCTTTATCTGCCGCGCCTGTTTGTATATCACGCACTTGTTGAGCCTGCCTCAGCACGTGCAGAGACATTTAAATTGATGGAACGCAGGCTTCTTAAAGCCATCATGAATCCGGCGATGATTGTCAGCTGGATTTGCGGTCTATGGATGTTGCATTTGAATATAGACCTGATCTCGATGCCTTGGTTCTGGATAAAGGCGCTATGTGTCTTGGCGATGACAGCTTGTCATATGCGTTTTGCGCGGATGCGCCGCGAGCTGGAGGCTGATCAGGCGCGCTCTGATAAAACCTATCGGCTTTGGAATGAAGTGCCGACCGTGCTGATGGTGCTTATCATTTTTATGGCGATCTTGAAGCCGGATTTTTAGCCCATTTAGGCCAGTTGGACAAAACTTGACGCTCTGGTCAGGATCGGTTCTAATGAAACTCCTACCTGAGACCGCGCGCGCGGGCTATTTTAGTCAACACACCCTGTTTGAAGACCAGAAATGCGGCCCGCTTTTTTGGACATATGAGGGCATTACGATGCATCTATCTGAGTTAAAGTCAAAATCTCCCGCTGCTTTGCTAGCCTTTGCTGAAGAGCTAGAAGTAGAAAATGCGTCAACCTTGCGCACGCAAGATATGATGTTCGCCATCCTGAAAAAGCTAGCTGATAACGAGACAGCGATACGCGGCAATGGGGTGCTGGAAGTCTTGTCTGACGGGTTTGGGTTTTTACGGGCGCCAGAGAGCAATTATCTGGCTGGCCCAGATGATATTTACGTCTCACCTAGCCAGGTCCGGCGCTTTGGGTTGCGCACAGGTGATACGGTGGAAGGCGAGATTCGCGCGCCCAAAGATGGCGAGCGTTATTTTGCATTATTGAAAGTGGAATCTATCAATTTTGAAGATCCGGATGCGGTGCGCCACCGGATTAATTTCGATAATTTAACGCCGCTTTATCCAAATCAAAAACTCACCATGGAATTGCCGTATAATCCAGATAATAAGGATAAGACACCGCGGGTCATGGATTTGGTCTCGCCCATGGGTAAAGGCCAGCGTGGTTTGATTGTGGCACCGCCACGCACCGGTAAGACAATGATGTTACAAAGCATTGCCCATGCGATCTCTGAAAATCATCCAGAAGTCTATCTCATTGTGCTGTTAATTGATGAGCGTCCTGAAGAAGTGACCGATATGCAGCGCTCTGTGAAGGGTGAAGTGATTTCATCTACTTTTGATGAGCCGGCTTCGCGCCATGTGCAGGTCACTGATATGGTGATTGAAAAGGCAAAGCGTTTGGTTGAACATAAACGTGATGTGGTGATTTTGCTCGATTCGATCACCCGTCTGGCGCGTGCTTATAACACAGTTGTGCCAAGCTCAGGTAAAGTACTGACTGGCGGTGTGGACGCAAATGCGTTGCAACGCCCCAAACGTTTCTTTGGTGCAGCACGTAATATTGAAGAAGGTGGCTCTCTGACCATCATTGCGACAGCCTTGGTAGAAACCGGCTCACGCATGGATGAGGTTATCTTTGAAGAATTTAAAGGTACAGGTAACAGCGAAGTGGTGCTGGATCGCAAGCTGGCAGATAAGCGTGTTTTCCCAGCAATTGACATCACAAAGTCAGGGACACGCAAAGAAGAGTTGCTTGTCGATAAGCCAACCTTGTCAAAAATGTGGGTCTTGCGCCGTATTTTGATGCAGATGGGCCCTGTGGATGCGATGGAATTCTTGAATGACAAAATGCGTCATGCCAAGACCAATGATGATTTCTTTGAGCAGATGAACAGCTAAGCTGGCTGCCTCTCTAGTTTCTGAAGCCAGATTTTCCGGTCCAGATTGGCTGATGCGGCGGGTGCTGACCAGTCGCCGCCGCCATAACGGTGGGCTTTGCCATCTGCATTATTGACACGGTGGCAGGGGATGATGATGGCGAGCGGATTACGACGGCAGGCTTGACCTGCTGGACGCGCAGCAAGGCGGTTGCCCCAAATTTCTGCCAAGTCCGCATAAGAAATAACCGCCCCATAGGGGATTTGGCGCAGCGCCTGCAACCATTTCTGGAAAGAGCGGCTTTGACCAGAGAGATCAAGCGGCACTGTGAATCGCTGTAATTTGCCAGCTAGATAGGCGCTCATTTCTTCAGATGTTTCACGTGAAACATCAGCTGCTTTGATGTCAGCCAGAGTATCTGAGAGTTCAAAAGGCGCTTCAAATGGTGTGATTTGCCAATCAAGCTTTGTGACGCCTGCGCTTGTGGCATGAAACCGCATCCAGCCGATTGGTGTTTTTATGTCGGTAAGAGTTGGCATCTCAGGTCTCCTGTCTTAGGGTGAGGCATCTTTTGGCAGATGTGGGGGCGGTGGTCACAACACTGTGTCTGATTATCTCTTGGATTGGCAAGTCACATATTGGTGAGGTGAGTGGATATGCAATCAGCGTTTCAGGATATTATTATTGCCCAAGCCACACCACCTGGTGTATCTGCCATTGCTATTTTGCGCTGTTCAGGTTCCGGTTGTTTTGACATAAGCCAGCGGTTGGCTGGCCCGTCTATCACCGCTCGCGGGATCTATTATGCACGCCTCAGAGACTCAACAGGTGATCTGTTGGATGAGGTGATGCTGCTTGCTATGCCTGGCCCGCAGTCTCCCACTGGCGAGGATGTGCTTGAAATTCATTGTCACGGCAGTGTGGCGGTGATCGACGCCTTACTGCGCGAAATATTGAACTGGGAGCGTGTGCGTCTGGCACAAGCTGGCGAATTTACGCGCCGTGCCTTTCATAATGCCAAATTGGATTTGACTCAAACAGAAGGGCTGGGTGATCTGCTCGCTGCTCAAACACAAGCACAGCGTCTGCAGGCACTGCGCCAGCTTGGCGGCGGTCTGTCAGATCAGGCATTGAAATGGCGTCAAGATATTATCGCTTTATTAGGACATTTAGAAGCATCTATTGATTTTGCTGATGAGGCATTGCCGGCCTCTCTGGTTGCCGAAATTAATGAAAAGGCAGCTGAGCTCATTGGCCAAATGGGTGGGTCGCTGGCAGATGGGGTGGTTGGGGCACGTATTCGCCATGGCGTTCAGGTGGTGTTAATCGGTCCTGTGAATGCGGGTAAATCAACCGCGATAAACGCATTAGCTAAACGCGATGTGGCGATCGTATCGAACGAAGCGGGCACCACAAGAGATGCTATTGAAGTTCAGCTGAATTTGGCGGGTTTGCCTGTTACCCTTACCGATACAGCAGGTCTGCGTGAGACGCAGTCTCAGGTTGAGAAAAAAGGTATTACATTGGCACGCGATAAGGCAGCTGAGGCAGATGCTTGTGTTATTTTGTTAGATGCCAGTGCGCCTGATTGGCAGGATATGCTACAAAAATTGCGAGATTGGAGTGATAAACCCTGTCTGGTCGTCCTGAATAAGGCAGATAAGGTGTCGATGACAAAACCGGATGAGGTGGATTTGCTGGTGAGCTTATCCTCTGATAAGGGTAGCGCATCAGATCATATATCTCTTCTCGAGGATGCTTTGGCGCGTTTGGTTAAGCCCCTAAATAATCCGGTGTCGCCGCCGCTCATCACACAAGCACGTCATCATCAGGAAATAACACGGGCCAAGAAGGCCTTGGAAGCTGGATTGATGGTTGATATAGACACAGCACCTGAATTGCGTGCTGAAGATTGGCGCCAGGCAGCTGATGCGCTTGGCAGGTTGGTTGGACAGATTGATGTGGAAGATTTGCTAGACCATATATTCGGCCAATTTTGTATCGGCAAATAAGGCTTTTCGGCGTTTGTCCTCTTTCATGGTTTTGACTTCTGCAGGCAGTATCGTTATCTTCGGCGCATCACGAGCCTCTGGTTATTTGCCGTTGGCTGATGGAAATGATGAGTGCTAGATAGTCGGCACAAGGTGATTTTCAAATGACACGCTTTGATGTTTTGGTGGTTGGCGGTGGGCATGCCGGTGTGGAAGCAGCGTCTGTGGCTGCGCGCATGGGCGCACAGACCGCGCTGATCACCATGGAAAAGGCCAAAATAGGCGAAATGTCTTGTAACCCGGCGATTGGCGGGTTAGGCAAAGGGCATTTGGTACGCGAAATTGACGCTATGGACGGGTTAATGGGGCGGGCCATTGACCAGGCCGGCATTCAGTTTCGTTTGCTGAACCGGTCTCGTGGTCCAGCGGTGCAAGGCCCACGTGCGCAGGCAGATCGCGCACTTTATCGAAAAGCCGTACAATCTTTGCTCGATGCACAAGATAATCTGACCATCATTGAAGCGAAAGTGGGTGATCTGATTATTGAAAAGGACCAGCTTGTGGGGCTGGAAATGGAAGATGGCCTTTGTTATTACGCGCCTGCAGTTGTGCTCACAACAGGCACTTTTCTGGGCGGCATCATTCATTTAGGAGATGAGCGCTGGCCAGCTGGTCGTATGGGTGAAGATCCAGCTAATAAATTATCGGCACGCCTGCGCGCCTTATCTTTGCCTGTAGGGCGGTTGAAAACAGGGACCCCTGCACGCCTTGATGGTCGCACAATTGCTTGGGATCAATTGGAAATGCAGCCGGCAGATGACCCGCCTGTGCCCTTCTCAACCCTTACCGATAAAATCACTGTCCCACAAATTGCCTGCGGTATCACACGTACAACAGCACAAACACATGAGATAATTTCAAAATCGATACATCTTTCTGCTGTTTATAGTGGTCAAATTTCAGGTCAAGGACCGCGTTATTGTCCGAGTATTGAAGATAAGGTACATCGATTTGCAGAGAGGGACTCGCATCAGATTTTCCTTGAGCCAGAAGGGTTGGATGATCATACCGTCTATCCAAATGGTATTTCGACCAGCCTGCCACGCCATGTTCAGGACGAGATGCTAGCCACCATACCCGGATTGGAAAAGGCCGCTATATTGCAATATGGCTATGCGATTGAATATGATTTCATCGATCCACGGGCTTTAAAACGCTCTTTAGAGCTGAAATCCCTACCTGGTTTATTCTTAGCTGGCCAGATTAATGGCACCACCGGCTATGAAGAGGCTGGTGCGCAAGGTTTAATGGCTGGTATCAATGCTGCCCTCAAATCATCTGGCCAAAAGGATGGATTCTATTTAGATAGGGCAGATGCCTATATTGGGGTGATGATTGATGATTTGATCACCCGTGGTGCGCCTGAACCTTATCGGATGTTTACCTCGCGTGCTGAATATCGCTTGTTATTGCGCGCAGATAATGCAGATCAGCGTCTCACAGATAAAGCCGATAGTCTGGGTGTTATTGGCGCGCAACGCCAAAAAGCCTGGGCCAAAAAATCAGCTGATTTGGCCACAGCGCGCCAGATATTAGAGGCGCGGCCAGTTGGACCAAAGATGCTGTTGTCTGCTAATTTGCCGGTGGCGCGTGATGGACGGGCGAAACATGCTGCTGAGATGCTTGCCTATGATGGGGTGTCGATAACAGATTGTCTCGCTATTTGGCCTGAACTGGCTGAGATTCCTCATAATCTGCACCAACAATTAGAGACAGATTGCAAATATGCTGGATATTTGAGGCGGCAGACTGCGGATATTGAAGCGATGCGCCGTGATGAGGCGTTGATCATTCCTGATGATATTGATTACAGCCTGATTGGCGGGTTATCTGCAGAATCTCAGGATTTGCTGGCCAAGCATCAACCTGAAACTTTGGCACAGGCAGGCCGGATCCCAGGCTTGACCCCAGCTGCACAATTAGCGGTGTTGCGCTATATTCGTGCGCAGGGCCTCGTCGCATCCTCACAAGCCGAAACTGCAGATGACCAATCTGTGGCTAAAGCAGAGGTGAATTCTGAGGGTGAAGAGGGCGACAAGCCAAAGGCAGGCCATAGATGAAGGATGTCATTAGGCCGGTATCCGCTGAAAGCCTTGATGTTTCACGTGAAACATTTGACAGGCTGAGCTCTTATGTTGATCTCTTATTGCAATGGCAACAGCGACTCAATCTCATTTCACCAAAGACAGTGCCTGATATCTGGCAGCGTCATATTCGTGATTCGCTCCAATTGCGCTCTTATCTCACCGATAAGGCAGATGGCAGACCGCTTTTGATACTCGATGTGGGTGCAGGGGCTGGTTTACCTGGGATGGTATTATCTATTGCCACAGGACATAGGGTGCATCTCGTTGAATCTGATCAGCGCAAATCATCTTTTTTGCGCCGAGCTATCAGTGAAACTGGGGCGCCTGCCATCATTCATAATCAACGTATTGAACATTTGCCGCACCTCCAGGCAGATATTTTAATGGCGCGTGCGTTTGCACCTTTGCCTAAATTGTTAGAGATTACCCAAAAGCAACATCATCCAGATTTAAAATTTATCTTACCCAAGGGCAGGGATGTGGATTCAGAATTGACCCAATCTAGCAATTGGGCGACACTGGTTTGGCAGAAAAATCCGTCTGAAATTGCTGAAGACAGCACTATTCTCACAGGATATTTTCAACAGGATAAGCCAGGTGGGTCAAAGTAGGGCCAGATGACACATAAAAATACAAAAATCATGGCGATCGCCAATCAAAAAGGCGGTGTTGGTAAAACCACCACAGCGGTGAATTTGGCCACAGCGCTTTCAGCTTGCGGTGAGCAGGTCTTGTTGATCGATTTTGATCCACAAGGCAATGCCAGCACAGGTCTCGGCAGCGATGTCAGCAGTCGGCAATTTAATGCCTATCAACTTTTGATAGGGGCCTGCCAGATTGAAGAGGCGATACAACAGACACTTGTACCTGGTCTGTCCTTGATACCGGCTATTGTGGACCTCTCTGCGGTTGAGGTAGAGCTCAGCCATTTTCAAGGCCGAGAGTTTTTATTATCGCAAGCCTTAAAGCAGGTAGAGGGCACTTATGATTATGTCATTATTGACTGCCCGCCTTCTCTTGGTTTGCTTACGGTGAATGCGCTATGTGCCGCCCGTTCTGTGCTGGTGCCTTTACAGTGCGAATTTTATGCCTTGGAAGGTTTGGCTCAGCTTTTGCGGACCATCGAGGCGGTGCGTGCAGGATTAAACCCCGCTCTGGCACTTCAGGGCATTGTGCTGACCATGTATGATAGCCGCAATAAATTATCAGATATGGTGGAAAAAGATGTACGCAGCCATTTTGGTGCACAGGTTTATCAAACAGTGATCCCGCGTAATGTCCGCGTATCAGAGGCCCCATCTCATGGTAAGCCAATTTTGATGTATGATTTGAAATGTACAGGTGCACAAGCCTATGTTGCGCTGGCAGCTGAATTGCTGAACCAAGAGAGGAAAGCAGCATGACAAGCTCTGATTCAGGTAAAAATAAAGATAAGGCGCCGTCACGAGGTTTGGGCCGTGGCCTATCTAGCCTCTTAGGTGATGCTGCTATTTCCTCTGTGCTCAATGATCAGGATAATGGGCAAGCACAATCTGATGCTATCGCCAGCAATAAGGTGGCAAAAGACGCGCAAAATCAGTCTGGGGCGCAGCAAAATGAGGGTAATCCGGCTGAAAATGCACCTCTAGCCACACCCACCAGCGCTCCCATTTTAGCAACTGCCCCGCCGCGCGATGCAATCCGAAAATTGCCGTTAGAATGGATCAATCCCGGCCCTTGGCAGCCAAGACGCATTTTTGATACGCTTGCACTGCAGGAACTGGCCAATTCCATGCAGCAACAAGGCCTTGTTCAGCCTATTTTGGTGCGCGAGAATCCAGAACAAAAAGGGCGCTATCAAATTATCGCTGGTGAAAGACGCTGGCGTGCTGCTCAAATCGCACAATTACATGACGTGCCAGTCATTATTCGGGATTTGAGTGATCGCGATGCTGCTGAGATTTCAATTGTTGAAAATATTCAACGCCGTGATTTATCGGCTATTGAAGAAGCAGAAGGCTATCAAAGGCTGATAAATGAGCATGGTTACACACAGCAGGAATTGGCAGGCATTATGGGCAAATCTCGCCCGCATATCGCCAATTTGCTGCGTTTATTACAGCTCCCGGCCTGGGTACAAGAAGCGCTGATAGAAGGCCAATTGACTGTAGGTCAAGTGCGCCCGCTCATTGGCCATGAGGATATGGATGCATTGGCCAGATCTGTGATGGATAAGGGGCTGAGTGCGCGCGAAGTTGAACGGATGGTCAAGCTCAGCACAAATGCAGCGCAAAAAGCAGAGCAAGAGACGCGTGATATCGCCGGTGATATAGCAATGCGCGATTTGGAAAAACGCGCCGCTGAGCAGCTGGGTTTAAAAATTCAGCTTCAGTGGAATCCCAATACTGAAAAGGGTCAAATGAAGATCAAAACTGAAACATTAGAGCAATTTGAAGATGTTTTGGCACGTTTAGGCCTTAAAAC
>JBMHDN010000024.1:0-54445 GCA_049889355.1 Puniceispirillaceae bacterium (SeqCode) | reverse complement strand
ATTTCAGATTTTTGGATTCACTTGGAAATTTCCAATGGCCCTGACCACCGTCATTGCCTTTGAGGCCTGGCGGTATTTTCCCTTATCCTTTTTGTTTATCCTGGCGCGGATGCAGTCTATTTCCAGCGATATGTATGAGGCGGCAGAGATGGACGGGGCGACGCCGTTTCAGCAATTCTGGTATTTATCCTTGCCGCAATTGCTCGGCATTTTATCTGTGCTCTTCTTGCTCCGCTTCATTTGGACCTTCAATAAATTTGACGATATTTTCCTGCTGACCGGCGGGGCGGCAGGCACACGCACCCTCACCGTTGATGTGTATGAGCAGGCTTTTGCTGTGTCGAATCTCGGCGCCGGCGCAGCCGTTGCGGTCGTCGTATTTGTTGTTTTGCTGAGCTTTGCACTTCTCTTCTTTAAATTTTCACCACAGGATGATGGCTGATGCGTTGGGGTAATGTCACATTTATTGCCGCCATTTTTGGGCTTGTCTGGGGGGCTGTATGGATGGTTCTGACCAGCCTGCTGACGATGCTGGTCTCAGGGGTGGTGATGGTGCCTGCGATTGGGGCAGCGGCGCTGGCTGGCGCGCTGATAGGGGGTATTCATATCCTGATACCATCGGCTAAACGCCAGCTACGCAGCCATATTTTCACTGGTGTTATTGCGGCCATCTTATTGCTGGTCCTGTCTGGCTTTAAGCCATTTGGCACATCAGCAGATACCCATCTCCTGCCTCAAATCGGGGCGCTTATGATCTGGTCAGGACTGGTGATTGCCTCAATGGCCTTATGCTGTCATGCGTATGACGCCGGATCAGCTAAACGTTATCGTGTTGAAGCGCTTATCATCCGTTTTTTAAAAGGAATGGGGCTGTTGCTTTTTACAGTGCTTGTGGCGCTGCCTTTTTATGTCATGGTGATGACCAGTCTGAAAAGCCAGCAATCCCTGCTGAAAAACCCGCTTGATTTCTCTGTTGATTTATCAGCTGGGCTTCACACGCTTTTCAGATCTTATATTGAGCTGTTCACCGATTATCATTTTGCGACCTTCTTGATAAATTCTTCTATTGTCTCAGTGGTAACTGTGCTTGTGACCTTATGTTTTGCAATACCAGGTGCTTATGCGGTGGCGCGCCTTCGTTTTCCTGGTCAGCTGTTTTTATCACGCTCGATTTTGCTGATTTATATGGTCCCAGCCATTGTGCTTGTGATTCCGCTTTATGCGATTTTCTCTCAGCTTGGTTTGCGTGATTCGCTGATTGGACTGATGGTTGTCTATCCGGCCACTACTATTCCTGTCGCGCTTTATATGCTGCAAGGCTATTTCAGAGGCTTGCCTGCAGAGCTGGAAGAAGCAGGGCTGATGGATGGGTTATCACGCTGGCAGGTGATCACCAAAATCACCATGCCGCTGGCGTTGCCTGCGCTAGCCTCTGTTTCTTTATATGTCTTTATGATCGCCTGGAATGAGTTTTTGTTTGCCTTTATGTTCCTCGATGATTTTCAGATTTTCACCTTGTCGCGCGGTGTGGTGTCTTTGAATTCATCCGAAGTGCCGCGCCAGCATTTAATGGCAGGCTCTGTTGTGGCGACCGTGCCTGTCTTGGTGATCTTCCTGTGGTTTGAAAAATATCTGGTGTCCGGTCTGACAGCTGGCAGTGTGAAGGGGTGAGTGATGTTAATTGATTTAGATGAACAGGCGAGAACTATCCTCAAGAAAAATGATCGTGGTGGCTTCACCATTCCAACTGCACGTCTCTATCCGTTTCAATGGAATTGGGATTCAGCTTTTATCGCTCTTGGTATCGCCACCATGGATGATGATCGTGCCTGGCAGGAACTGGAAATGCTGGTAGAAGGGCAAGCCCATGATGGGATGATCCCATCTATTATTTTCAGAAAAGATGATGCGGATTATTTCCCAGGCCCTAAAATCTGGCAGACCAATAATGGGCCTATTAGCGGCACCGGCATTTCTCAGCCACCTGTACTGGCCTCTGTTGTGGCGCATCTGGCCAAAAAGCAAGGCAAGTCGGGCATGGACCGGGCCCGTGCTTTATTTCCCCAGATACTGAAATGGCATCAATGGTGGCATGAATGCCGGACCCCAGACGGGGTGGATGTGATCTGTACCGTCCATCCGTGGGAAACCGGCCGCGATAATTGCCCGGATTGGAAAATTGGGCTTGGCAATATGCAGATAGACCCAGAACTGGAATCCTATCAGCGCAAAGATATCGAGCATGCCAATCCAGCTGAGCGGCCAAGCCAGGAAGAATATGACAAATATATCACCATCGTAAAATTTGGCCGCGATCATGGCTGGGATCAAAAGCTGCTGACCAATGACGGTCCTTTTTTGATGGCTGATCCGGGGCTGTTTTTCATTTTGCTGCGTGCAGATAGAGATTTGCTTTGGCTGGCAGAGGCTTTCGGCTTTGAAGAAGAGGCCAAAATGCTGAAAACATGGATTGCGAAGGCAGAAAAAGCAACAGATTGCTTCTGGAACGAAGAATATGGCGCCTTTTGTGCATGGGATGTGCGTACTGGTGAATTTTCACAAGGCTTTTCCAATGCCAGCGCGCTGTGTTTTTATGCAGATGTCGGCACCAAGGAACAGCGCGCCAAAACCATCGGCCATATTAATCGCATTTCTGCGCAGACTCAATTTGGTCAGTCAAGCTGGGATCCAGAAGCACCGCTCTTTGAGAGCCAGCGTTATTGGTGTGGGCCTTTATGGTGCCAGATGAATTACATGATCGCCCGTGGATTGGCAGAACAAGGTGAAGCCGCCTTGGCTGAGAAAATGCGCTATGATCTGAAAAATGTCATTGAGCTTTCTGGTTTTTATGAATGTTTTGATCCGCTATCTGGTGCGGGTTGTATTGGCCGCGATTTTTCTTGGACAGCGGCGCTTTGGCTGGCTTGGGCCAGCCCCTCACAAACCCATACACCACCCGCATAAGGAGCAACATTATGGGGGCTATAAAATTAGAAAAAATCGAAAAATGGTTTGGTAATCTGCAGGTCATCAAAGGGATTGATCTCGATATCCAAGATGGCGAGATGGTGGTTTTTGTTGGCCCGTCTGGTTGCGGTAAATCCACTTTGCTTCGGATGATTGCTGGGCTGGAAGAGACCAGCTATGGCGATATATATCTCGATGGCGAGCGCGTCACCGATAAGGTGCCCTCTGAGCGCGCGCTCTCAATGGTGTTTCAGTCCTATGCGCTCTACCCACATATGAATGTCGAAGAAAATGTTGGCTTTGGCCTGAAAACAGCAGGGGTGCCAGCAGATGAGGTGAAAGCAAAGGTAGATGAAGCTTCATCTATCTTAGAACTGGATGCTTATCTAAATCGCCGTCCAAAAGAATTGTCAGGTGGCCAGCGTCAGCGCGTGGCCATTGGCCGGGCGATCGTGCGCGAGCCAAAAGGATTTTTATTTGATGAGCCGCTTTCAAATCTGGATGCGGCTTTGCGGGTGCAGATGCGTTTTGAGATCGCCAAATTGCATGAGCGTCTCAAAGCCACCATGATTTATGTCACCCATGATCAGGTCGAAGCGATGACACTGGCAGATAAGATTGTCGTGTTGCGTGATGGGCTGATTGAGCAGGTGGGGACACCGCGTGCGCTCTATGAAACGCCGGCCAGCTTATTTGTGGCGCAATTTATTGGCAGCCCGAAAATGAATATTCTAGATGGCAAACAAACAGATAAAGGCTTTGTATTGTCTGGTCATGGTACCTTGCCCTATCAGCCAAAGGGTAAGACAGCAGCGGTGAAATGCGGGATTCGTCCGGAACACATCTCGGTGGTGGATAAATCAGCTGATGTGACAGGCGAGGTCGTGCTCTATGAATATCTGGGCGCAGATTGTTTCATTTATGTGGATTGTGCAGGTTTGGGCGTGCTCACCGTGCGGGTTGGCGATGAGGTGGCTTATGAAACAGGCCAGAAAATTGGCCTGTCATTTGACAGGAAACGCCTTCATTTCTTTGATGAGGCAGACAAATCCTGTGCGTGAATCAGGCATTTTTTACTGTTAGCCTGAATGAGATTTCCTGAGTGAGATCTCCTGAATGAGATTTCCTGAGTGGGATCTCCTGAATGAGATTTCCCGGGTGAGATTTCCCGGGTGAGATTTCCCGGGTGAGATTTCTTGAGGCATGGCCAGCTTTGCCTCCTATTATGCGTTCCTTTTCAACAGGTGTTTTCCGCCTTTTGAAAAGACCTTCAATATGGTGATAGGCTGGCAAGTGAAAAGCGGCTTGTGGATTCAATCAGCTTGGTGATAGGGTTTAGCGGATTGTGAGGTATGAGAGCTGTCATGCTTGCCCTGATGCCGATATGCAGAAGGGCAGATTAAAGAAATGAGGATGATCAAGCGTCAGCCGCGCTTATTTATGAACATGTTGGGTATATAGATGTTTTTGATCGGGACTTAAGTGAACGGGCAGAAGCAGCACAAAAATGCCGGATAAACATATAGGCATCACAAAGTAAGGCGGATTTCAGCCTAATGAAAATAGGGAGGAAACTATGAAAAATAATCAGATGGTTGCTGCAGTTGGCGCGTTGGTCGTCGGTGCGGTAGTCGGTTATTTCGTTGGCTCAGGCCAAAAAGAGATTGTTGAGGTCGAAAAGATCGTTGAGGTCGAAAAGATCGTCGAAGTTGAAAAAATCGTTGAGGTACCAGCCGCAACTGTGGCCCAGACAGGCGTGTGTGACACCCCATCATCAATGGGTGCCATGGGTAGCTTTAATGGTGAAGTCATCACCATCATGGGCTCTATGCAGGGCAAGGATGAAGAAAACTTACTCGCGACTGTGAGCTGTTTTGAACAGGCCACTGGAGCGGTTGTGAAATATTCTGGTTCACGTGATTTTGCGGCATTGATTGTGGCTGATCTGCAGTCAAATAACGCGCCGAATATTGCGATTTTCCCACAGCCAGGTTTGGCTGGTGATATGGCAGCTGAAGGCCATCTCTCACCACTTGGTGATGAACTGGCAAGCTGGATGGCCAGTAATTATGGTGCAGGTCAGTCATGGGTTGATCTGGGCACCTATACAGGCCAGGACGGTAAAGATGCCTTTTATGGCTTTGCATTCAAGCAGGATCTGAAATCACTGGTTTGGTATTCACCTGAGCAGTTCGAAGATAATGGCTATGAAATCCCAACCACAATGGAAGAGCTGATTGCCCTGTCAGACCAGATGGTCAAAGACGGCAACACCCCATGGTGTATTGGCGTGGAATCAGGTAATGCCACTGGTTGGACAGCGACCGACTGGATGGAAGATCTGATGCTGCGTACCGCATCACCAGAAAAATATGACCAGTGGGTATCAAACGAGTTGCCATTCAACAGCCCTGAAGTGCTGAATGCGATGGAAATCTATGGTCAGTTCTCACGCAATGATGATTATGTGGCAGGTGGTGCTGCTTCTGTGGCCACAACCTTCTTTGGTGATGCACCAAAGGGCCTGTTTACCTCACCAGCACAATGTATGATGCACCGTCAGGCCTCATTCATTCCTGCCTTCTTCCCGAAAAAGGGTGAAGAGGTAACAGCAGGTGAAGCAGATTTCTTCTACTTCCCGCCATTTGCCAGCAAGGATCTGGGTAATCCGGTACTGGGTGCAGGTACACTCTACACCATCACCAAGGATTCACCGGCCACACGCGCATTCTTCCAATATCTGACAGAAGCACGTGCACATGAAGTCTGGATGTCACAAGGTGCGTTCCTGACAGCGCATAAGAGCGCTGATCTCTCAGCCTATGCATCAGATGCCCAGCGTAAGCAGGGTGAAATTCTGGTGAATGCCACCACCTTCCGCTTTGATGCCTCTGACTTGATGCCAGGTGCGATTGGTGCGGGCGCATTCTGGAGCGAGATGACTGCTTTTGCCAATGGTCAGGATGCAAAGACCACAGCTGATAATATCCAAGCTGCATGGGATGCGATTAAGTAAGTATCTGATGGTCTAACTTTTTGTAGAGAAGAGTGCGGTTTACATACCTGCTCTTCTCTCTTTATTTAATAGCTATTTTTGATAACTTTTCTGAAGTGCGGATAATATCATGCGTTCGGTAAATTCTCTTATCGCGGGCAATGGTCTGGCGGTTTTTCTGACGGTGGTATGTCTGCTGCCGATCACGGCTATTTTTGCTGTTACCGCCACCGCCCCTTTTGATGATTTAATGGCCAGTATCGGTCTGTGGGCGCATGGCGCGTTTGACTGGACAGCCACTGAATTTGATACTGAGATGCGCTTTGCCAAAATCGGCTTTGCTATCCGGATAGTGATTATCGCGGTTGGTATTTCGTTTTTGTATTTCGGCTTGTCGAACTGGCTTGCTATGGGGCTTGCCCGCCGTACCGCCAGAGATCATATCGGGCGCCAGTCCAAGATCGTTGAAGCGATTCAGCCTTGGATTTTCATTGGGCCAGCCTTGATGCTATTGATGCTGTTCTTGCTGGTGCCGGGCTTTTTAACACTCAAACAATCCTTTCAAGAAGCAAGCGGGGTTTTCTCTACACGCAATTATGCCTTTTTGTGGGATCCGGCTGCGCTGGGCTATGTGCAGTTCAGATTTGCGATGCGTAATTCGCTGATGTGGCTGATTTTGGTGCCGACCGCTTGTATATCGCTTGGCCTTTTGATTGCGGTATTGGCAGATTCAGTGCGCTGGGGTGTGATTGCAAAAACCCTGATTTTTGTGCCGCTGGCGATCTCTTTTGTGGGTGCGGCGGTCATTTGGCGCAATATTTTTGCTGGTGGCGGGGTTGAAGCCTTGCAAACCATTAATGGGGCGACGCCCTCTTATCAGGTGGGATTATTAAAAGCACTGCTTGGGCATACAGCGGCCTATAATGAGCCGCTCTATAACCTAAAATTCTGGGGTAATTTCTTTTTGATGTGGATTCTGGTCTGGGTGCAGACTGGTTTTGCGATGGTGATTTTCTCAGCTGCCTTGCGCGGGGTACCGCAAGATACGATTGAAGCCGCGACCATTGATGGGGCCAACCCGTTTCAGATGTTCTTTCGGGTCAAGCTGCCTCAGATTTATTCAACCGTGATGGTGGTTTGGACCACGCTGGTTATTCTCGTGCTCAAAGTCTTTGATATCCCTTACGCGCTCTCAGCCAATGATGATGACAAGCTGCTATTGGCGGTGATGATGGAAAATGCCCGCAATAACTGGTCTATCGGCGGGGATAATGTCGATAACCTCTTTGCGGCGATTGCGGTGATGCTGATGCTCACCGTTGTGCCGAATATGATTTTCAATGCCTGGCGGATCAGGCGTGAACAAAAAGACCTGCATTAAAGAAGGTATAAGCCGATGATTAGCCGTACCTTAAAACATGTTGTGCTGGCCCTGATTGTCTTTATCTGGGTCGTGCCCTTTGTGGCGCTTGTGACGACATCTTTGCGCTCTGAGCTGGCCTCTAAAACCTCTGGTTTTTGGACCGCCTTTACGCCAACTGAGCTGGGCCATCGTTTCAGCACCCATGATAAGGGCAGCACGGATGAGGTGACTGAGCTTACCGGCAATATTTTTGAGCGTTTAAATCAGGATGAAACCGAATTTCTGATCTCAGGCGAGGTGCGCTCTGTCTTGTTTAAAGGGCGCGTACCTGACCCGAATAACGCAGATGAAACCATCCTTATCCGCAAGCTGGTCCCAGTGGGTGAGGTGATGGATGTGCGCGGCGGTGATTTCACTTTTCAGGCTAATGGCGATTTTGTCTGGCAGTTTGATGCGCCCACCAATCCAAAGCCAAAAAAGCTGGATGTTTTCATTGATCAGAATCCAGTTTTTGGCGCGGAAGCCTACGAAGAAGTGCTGTTTGAAAATAAACATGTCCCCAATGCGCTGATCTCCTCTTTTATCGTGACAGTGCCGGCAACCATCATTCCGATTACCATTGCAGCTTTTGCGGCTTACGCGTTTGCATGGATGCGGTTTCCGGGCCGCGACTGGCTGTTTGTGATCGTGGTCTCGCTGATGGTGGTCCCGACTCAGCTGGCCTTTCTGCCGATTTTGCAGGGCTTTAGCGGGATTGCCTCTTGGGCCACGGCGGCCAATGCCTGGCTTACCGATTGTGAAGCCACGAAAAGCTGTCAGGTCGCCTCAAAAAGTTTTGCCAGCCTCTGGATAACCCATACCGCCTTTGGCCTGCCTTTGGCGATTTATCTCTTGCGTAATTACATTGTGGGCCTGCCACGTGAATTGCTGGAAAGTGCGCGTATTGATGGGGCCACACATCTACAGATTTTCACCCGCCTGATTGTTCCGCTCTCTGTGCCGGCCTTGGCCTCTTTTAGCATTTTCCAGTTCTTGTGGGTCTGGAATGATTTGATTGTGGCCTTATATATCGGGCCGAATACGGCAGATGATGTGGTCTTCCCAATCCGCTTGCAGCAACAGCTGGGCACATTCAAAGATCAGCTTCATTTGCTGAATGCCTCTGCGGTGATTTCCATGATTGTGCCGGTCATTGTCTTTTTGGCGATGCAGCGTTATTTCATCCGCGGCTTGCTGGCCGGCTCTGTTAAAGGGGGCTGATCAGATGGCAGATTTAAAATGGTGGGAAACCGCTATCATCTATCAGATTTATCCGCGTTCTTATCAGGATTCCAACGGAGATGGGATTGGCGATTTGCCAGGTATCACCTCTCGGCTAGATTACATTGCCGGTCTTGGTGTGGATGCGGTTTGGATCAGCCCGTTTTTCAAATCACCACAAAAAGATTTTGGTTATGATGTCTCTGATTATTGCGATATCAACCCGGAATATGGGACGCTGGATGATTTTGATCAGCTGATCACAAAGGCCCATGATGTGGGCCTGAAGCTGATGATCGATATTGTGCCTGCCCATTGTTCTGAGCAGCATCCGTGGTTTGAGGAAAGCCGGCAATCGCGCGATAATGAAAAAGCAGATTGGTTCCATTGGGTTGACCCGCTGCCAGATGGGTCTGCGCCAACCAATTGGCTATCCTTTTTTGGCGGGCGTGCCTGGTCATGGGAGCCGCGCCGCCAGCAATATTATCTGCATAATTTCCTGCCCAGCCAGCCAAATCTGAATCATGCCAATCCAGCGGTCAGAGATGCGTTATGTGATGTGGCGCGTTTCTGGTTTGATCGCGGGGTTGATGGGTTCCGCCTTGATGCGGTCCATACCATTAATGGCGATAGCCCGCCTTATCAGGATAATCAGCCTAATTTGGATTTCAAACCAGGGCCGATGCCACAAGACCAACAACCTTTTTTCAGGCAGTTGCACGATACAGCCCAGCTTAATCAGCCGGCTATCCAGAAATTCAGCGAGGCGTTTCGTCATGTGGCTGAAAGCTATGAAGGCGATCGGTTCTTGATGGGTGAATTACATGGTGATGATCCCGTATTGGCCAGCAAGACTTTCACCGCGCCAGGGCGTTTGCATGCTACCTATAATTTCAATCTTCTGGCCTGGGGCGGGCTGGATGTTGATGGGCTCAAAGAGGCCATTACAAAAGCGATAGATGCTTTTAATGGGACAGGGCGTCTGACTTTTGCCTTTTCTAATCATGATGTACCACGCTCGGTCAGCCGCCAAATGGACGCGCTGGGGATAGGCGATGACAGACAAGATGCGCTGCAGCTCCTGCTGCTCAAATTAGAAACTTGTTTGATTGGATCAACCTGTATCTATCAGGGCGAAGAATTAGGTCTTGATGATGTGCGCGATATCCCAGTTGATCAGATGCAAGACCCATGGGGTATTGAATTTGCTCCTGCTTTTCTAGGGCGCGATACCTGCCGCACGCCCATGCCATGGCGGGGTAATGCGCCTCAGGCTGGCTTTTCAGATGCTAATCAAACATGGTTGCCGATCTCAAAAAGCCATGTGACAAGAGCGGCACTGGATGAAGTGGCACGTCCTGATTCAGTCTATCAGGGGTTTTCTGACTTTCTGGCATGGCGCAAGACCCAGCCTGCCTTGATGCAAGCCAACCAGATGACGGCCCTGTCTGGCGGGCCGCAACAAATTATTTTTGATCGCGTGTCTGATGCGCAGACCCTGCGCTGCTGCTTTGATTTTGAGACGCTTACTGCTTCGTTTGAGGAGATGTAAATGGCCCAGCTTGAGCTGAAAAATGTAAATAAATCCTTTGGTAAGGTGGATGTTATCCACGCGGTGGATTTAGAGATCAACAAAGGTGAATTTGTGGTCTTTGTAGGGCCTTCTGGCTGCGGTAAATCCACCTTATTGCGTCTGATTGCTGGCTTGGAGAATCTGACCAGCGGCGAGATCATTATTGCGGACAGGCCGGTGATGGATTTGCCGCCCTCTAAGCGGGGCATTGCGATGGTGTTTCAGTCTTATGCGCTCTACCCGCATATGACCGTGTTTCATAATATGGCCTTTTCGCTCCAGCTTGAAGGGGTGGCTAAAGCTGAAATTGAGGAGCGTGTTGGGGCTGCAGCTAAGATTTTGCAGATGGAACATTTGCTTGACAGGCGCCCGGCTGCTCTTTCTGGTGGTCAGCGCCAACGTGTCGCGATTGGCCGTGCGATTGTCCGAAATCCAGATGTGTTTTTATTTGACGAGCCACTCTCAAATCTAGATGCAGCATTGCGACATGATACACGTGTTGAGATTTCAAAATTACATAATCAGTTAGGTGCCACCACCATCTATGTGACCCATGATCAGGTCGAAGCGATGACACTGGCTGATAAAATTGTCGTGCTGAAAGATGGCGAGGTGATGCAGGTTGGCGCACCGATGGAGCTGTTTAATATGCCAGCCAATGAATTTGTCGCTGGCTTCTTAGGCTCGCCGAAAATGAATTTCTTTGACGGGTCCTTAACCAAGGTGGATGCTGATAAATCCAAAGCCAGCTTTGCCGGTGCAGATTTTGATACCAGCGGTATCCGGTTGGTCTCTGGTGATAAAAAACAAGGTGACAAAGCCCGCCTTGGTGTGCGCCCGCAACATATGCGTATCGATAAAAAGGGCCCTCTAAAAGGCCAGGTGACGCTGGTGGAACGGCTGGGCACAGAAACCATTGTCGAACTGGTCTCAGATGATAACACCTTGTTCCGTTTCGCCTCACCAGATGTGCCGGAACTGGCCGATGGGGATGAGGTGCGCTTTGCCTTTGATACTGACAAGGCGCATCTGTTTTAATCTGTCATGTCTGTATCGGCCACCTCTCTGTCAGATCAGATAAATCGCTTTCCCGCTGATTTCACCTTTGGGGCAGCAACCTCTTCTTATCAGATTGAAGGGGCGCAATTTGGCGGGTGCGGGCGCTCTCATTGGGACGATTTTGCTGCCAAGCCGGGGGCTGTCTTTCAAAATCAGAATGGGGCGATTGCTTGCGATCACTATCATCTCTGGGAAGGTGATCTGGATTTGGTGCGTGATGCAGGCTTTGATGCTTATCGTTTTTCGATTGCCTGGCCGCGCTTACTTCCCGATACGCCAAAGTCTGTTAATCCAGAGGGCTTGGATTTTTACGACAGGTTGATTGACGGGATGCTGGCACGCGGGTTGAAACCTTTTGCCACCCTCTATCATTGGGAATTGCCTTCGCGTCATGGGCATGCAGGTGGCTGGACCAACCGCGATACAGCGCATTATTTCGCCGATTATACTGATTTGGTGATGCGCCATTTTGGCGACAGGCTGACCACCATCGCCCCAATTAACGAGCCCTGGTGTGCGTCTTTTCTGAGCCATTATTGGGGACATCATGCACCTGGTCTGCGTGATATCACAGCAACAGCAAAGGCCATGCATTATATTCAGCTGGCCCATGGGCTGTCTGTGCAGGTGATGCGCGATCATGGCCATCAGTCGCTCGGTTGCGTCCTTAATAAAGAATATGGTGTGCCAGCAGATGAACGCGAAGAAACCGCACGTCTCACCCATCTATTTGATGGCATTTATAATCGGTGGTTTGAGGAATCGACCTTTAAAGGATGCTATCCCGCAGATGTGCTGGAAATTTTAGGCCCCTATATGCCAGCTGGATTTGAAGATGATTTGCCGCTGATAGCCCAGCCGCTCGATTGGGTGGGGGTGAATTATTATACCCGCTCGGTTATTGCACCTAAGCCAGATGAACCATATTTAGGTTTTGAGTGTATCCGCGGGGATTTGCCAAAAACCGATATGGGCTGGGAAATTGCCCCAGAAGGTCTGGCGTTTTTCTTGTCCCGTCTGGCAAAGGACTATGTGCCAAATATACCGATTTATATCACTGAAAATGGGATGGCAGGGGCAGACAGGCTAATAGATGGCGCGGTGGATGACCCGCAGCGCACCGATTATTTCACCAGCCATTTAGAACAGATAGCAGATTTGATTTCAAACGCTGTACCGATAAAAGGCTATTTTGCCTGGTCCCTGCTTGATAATTATGAATGGGCCTTTGGCTATGATAAACGCTTTGGCCTTGTCCATGTGGATTATGAGACGCAAATACGCACGCCTAAATCCAGCTATTACCAGTGGCAAGCCGCGCTTCAGAACCGGTAGCCCACTTAATCAGGGCGCAGCTGATCCAGACCATCTGATGCTTGAGCAGATGAGCAAGTGCTGGTCAGTTTGCGTGGCTCGTCATAAGGCCAGGGCGTACCACGATGCATCACCGCACGTTGGTCCCATAATAACACATCGCCAAGCTCCCAATGGTGGGCATAGACAAAGGCGGGCTGGGTGCAAAATGAGATGAGCTCTGCCAATATGGCTTGACTCTGGGCCTCATCATAGCCGTCAATTTTATAGGCATGGCTGGCCAGATAAAGTGCTTCCCTGCCATTGGCCGGATTAGTCCAGATGGATTTCCAATGCTGTGACGGCCATTTATGAAACATCGGTAATTTGGATAATGCGTCAGAAATTTGCCGGCGCGAATGGCTGTAATGATGCCAGATGCCGCGCCCTTTGATCTTCTCTTTAAGGGCCGCTGGCATATGGTTCCAGCTGGCTCTGGTGGTGGCCAACTCTGTTGCGCCGCCTGATGAGGGCAGGATACGGGCGGTGATGATATTCACCAGAGCTGGCACAGGCATGAAGGTGCTGTCTGCATGCCAGAGAAAATTGGCTTGCAGATTGAGCGTATGTAAATCCATCTCACTGCTGATGCTGCCATCGCTGCGGATATTTGAGACTTCAGGCACACGAAAAGCCTCTCCTTTTTCGCGCTCATCTTTGGTGCGATCTTCAATGGGACCAAACAATGCTGCCAGCCGGATATGCGTCTCATCATCAAACTGCTGATTGCGGAATAATAAGGCAGAATGCTCATCAAAAAGCGCGCGGATAGGCGCAAAGCTGGCTTCATCAGTGATGCGGCGCAAATCAACATCCAGCACCTCAACACCAAAATGCGGATTTAAAGCGCGCAATCTAAAGGCGGTATCTGTCATCTCATTTCACCCTGGCCTTTGGTCTTATTTCAGCTGGTCTTAAATATCTTCTGACGCTGACATAGGACAGGCGCGTTGACAATGATAACAAAGGCAGATTTTTGCCTGTTTGGGACATAGGCCTGTCTGGGACATAAAATGATGCTGATTATTTTGAAATGGTGTTATTGAATGCTAGAGTTGAGACGCTTTAAAATGCGGAGAGAGTGGACAAAATGAATCAAAAATCAACGCCAGATATGCCTGATTTTGAATCAGCCGAGTTTTTAAAAAACCATATTCAAGATATTCTGTCTTTCTATGCGCCCCATGTATTTGATCCTGAGGGCGGTTTTTTCCAGCATTTCATGGATGATGGCAGCATTTATGATGCCAAGACACGCCACCTCGTCTCCTCAACCCGCTTTGTCTATAATTATGTGAACGCCTATTTTCAGGATGACGCGCACCAGCATCTGGCATGGGCCAAACATGGTTTTGCCTATCTAGAGGCTGCGCATCTCAGCGATAAAGGCCATTATATCTGGCAACTCAGTGCTGGCAAAACAGAAGATGGGCGGGCGATGGCCTATGGACATGCTTTTGTGATGCTGGCGGCATCTTGGGCCATGCGCGCCGGTATAGAAGGGGCTGAAAAAACCCTCTATGCGGTACATGAATTTATGAACCGGCATTTCTATGAAGAGGCGCATCATGCTTATGCAGATGAACGCGATGAGACGCTGGCCCATCTTTCAGATTATCGCGGTCAGAATGCCAATATGCACAGTGTTGAAGCCTTGATAGCCGCTTATGAGGCCACAGGTGATAGCGCATTTTTAGAACGTGCAGAAACAGTTGCCTATCAATTCTGTGTTGTCTTGGCCGCTCAGGCAGATGGTCAAATTTGGGAGCATTATGATCAAAACTGGCAGCATGATTGGCACTATAATATCGACAAGCCAGATGATTTGTTCAAACCCTGGGGCTTTCAGCCAGGCCATCAAATTGAATGGGCTAAGCTATTGTTGCAACTTGATGGGTTAAGCACCCAAGATTGGTATCTGCCCACTGCAGAAAAACTCTTTTCGACAGCTATGAAAAAAGGCTGGGATGGGGAATATGGCGGGCTGGTCTATGGCTATGGCCCTGATGGCAAATTCGCAGATGCCAAGAAATATTTCTGGGTTCAGGCTGAGGCAATCGCCGCCAGCTGGCGTCTCTGGGCGCGCACAGGCAAGGCTGATTATCGCGCTGATTATCATCGGCTCTGGGCCTGGTCATGGCAGCATCTGATCGATCACACCCATGGCGGATGGTACCGGATTGTTGATCGCGATGGCAGCTGGCTGGAACCTTATAAATCACCAGCTGGCAAAGTGGATTATCACACCATGGGGGCATGCTGGGATGTGCTGTCAGTCATGGGGAAACACACACCAGCGCAGGCAGGATGATTCAGCCTCAAATTTTCAGCAAAACAGCGCCTTTGCGCTGGCCTGAGGCAATCAGATCATGCGCATCTGCGCCTTGTGCTAGCGGCAGTATTTCTGACACCGGAATATCCAGCATCTTTTCTTCCAGAAAGCCGTGCAATTCAGCTATTCGTTTTTGCCGCACTTCCGGGCTGAGCAGGTAAATCAGCATCATCTCCACAGACACAGCTTTGAACATCAAAGGATAGAAGGGCAAGGTCGGTGTCATTTCTTTGGCTGACCCAAATGTGGCAATCCTACCGCCGGTGGTAATCACCTTGCTGATCATCTCGATATTCTGGCCAAACTCAACCTCCAGAACCCTATCAATCACTGGCCCGCCTGCTGCCTCTAAAACCGCTTCTGCTAGATGCTCATCACGGTAATCCAGCACGGTGGACGCGCCAGCGGCCCGTACCTTGTCATGATCGCTCAGGCTGGCTGTGGCGATCACCTCTGCCCCGGCTTTAGCGGCCATTTGAACTGCCAGATAGCCAACCGAACCTGCCCCGCCACTGATCAGCAGCTTTTTACCAGCCACCGGACCATTGCTGAACACAGCATGACAGGCGGTCAAGCCAGGTATCCCCAACACCGCGCCGGCTTCAAGGCTTGTTTGTTCTGGCAGGGCGACTGCCTGCTGAGCGGGCAGGGTCATCATCTCAGCGGCTGTACCAAAAGGGCGTTGCCACTGGCCATTCCAAATCCAGACACGCTCTCCAATACGCGCTTTATCCACGCCGGGGCCTACCGCTTCGATAATACCAGACCCATCACTATGGGGGATGATGGTCTCAAAAGGGGGTTTGGTTACGCCCGGACGGCCGCCTGCACGGGCCCGGATATCAGATGGATTAACCGCTGAATAATGCAACCGCACCAACACTTCGCCAGACTGTGGGCACGGACTCGGCCAATCGCTTAATGTGAGCACATCATGGGCAGGTCCAAAGGCAGAATAGGTCAGGGCACGCATGGTTCCATCCATTCATAGTCAACTGAATTTATGTTTTTCTTTCATACAAGCAGAGTTTGTGAACGTACAAAATATGTATTTTTCAAAAGAGACTTTTTAGGACAGGAAGACGCCATGGCTGGCATTGAGACAGAGGCCTTTGAACAGCTGGAAGTTAAATCTACTGAAGCATTAGAAACATGGCTTGAGCGCCATCATTCACAAGATAACAGTGTCTGGCTGGTCTCTTATAAAGCAAGCCAGCCTGATTTTTATATCTCGCGTGAAGAGGTACTGGATTTGCTCATCGCCTTTGGTTGGATAGATGGGGTTCGGCGTAAATATGACGAAGTGCGGACCATGCAGCTGATTTCAAAAAGGCGCACCCAAGCCTGGGCACAATCCTATAAAGACCGAGCTGCCCGCTTGATCGAACAAGGCCGGATGCACACAGCAGGGCTCCAGACCATTGAAGAGTCTAAAAAAGCAGGTCTATGGGATTATTGGTCTGATGTGGATAATCTGATTGTCCCAGATGATTTGCAATCAGCCTTGAAGATGACCCCGATTGCGGCCCGTTATTTTGAGGCTTGCCCACCTTCTTATCAACGCAATATCCTGCGCTGGTTAAAAGGGGCTAAGACGCAAGCCACCCGCGATAAACGCATTGCATCTATCTGCGATCATTGTAGGGATGAAAAACGTATTGCCAATCTGTGAAGGCTGAAATGAGCACAGATGAAAAAAGGCAGACTATACAGCCTGCCTTTTCATTTCAGCATTGTAGCCTCAGCTTAGAGACGCTCACCTGCAGTGCCGACAACCTCAGTGCCTGTATCAACCATCCCAAATCCGGGCTCAGCATCCGGGCCAAGACCTGCGTCGCGTTTGGCTTTGGTCCAGTTATTCAGCTTCGCGCGTGCGTCATTAATCTCAGGGTTGGTGGCATCATCATGGCTGTCTGTCTTGCTGGTCAGTTCAATGACATAGCCATTCGGGTCACGCAGATAAATCGAGTGGATGAAGCCATGGTCAGACACACCGCGGCATTCCATGCCGGCATCATCTGCTTTTTTCTTCATCGCCATCATGTGATCATGTGGGACTTCAAGGGCAATATGCATGTCAAAATCATGCTGTTCTTTAAAGCTGAACGGCATGGTTGGTGCTTCGAAAAATGCGATAAAGCTGCCATCATCCATCTGATAAAATGTATGCAGATATTGCGAGTGTTCACCTGTTTTGGTGATCCCAATTTCCAATGTTTCAGCGAGCGGCAACCCTAAAAAATCTTCATAAAATGCGCGTGTGGCTTCTGAATCACGGCATCTAAAGGCGGTATGATGCAATCCCTTAATCTGTGATGGCATAGCTGGTTTCTCCTTGCTACGGACGCTAGGCAATACTAACAGTTTTATATTTCACCTCATTATATGTGATTTCGCTTGTAAAGGGGAAGTGGTGACCGCATCAAAAATGACATATGAGCAGGAAAGCCAGCAGAAAAGCCAGCAGATAGAGACTAATCAAATGCGCAAAGCCGGTTGCGCCGCGTCGCGTCATGTTTAATGCTGGCGGTGGATGATAGGAAAAGAGGCCGATGATGCCGAATATAAATGAGGTTGAATTTGACTATGTGATTGTTGGCGGTGGGTCGGCAGGCTGTGTTCTGGCTGAGCGTCTCTCACGCGATCCCAATTTGTCAGTATGCTTAATAGAAGCAGGTCGAAAAGATAATGACGTACGCATTAAGGTACCTTTTGGTCTGATTAATCTGATGGGCAATCCAGCCTTTGACTGGAAATTGAAATCAACAGGCCAGCCTGCCAAAAAGGGCAAGCCGGTATCTGTACCACGCGGCAAGACGCTTGGCGGTTCAGGCTCTATCAATTCTATGGTCTATATTCGCGGGCGCCCCGACGATTATGATAAATGGGCTGAATTGGGCGCTGCCGGGTGGGGCTGGTCAGATGTCTTGCCTTATTTCAAAGAAATGGAAAATAATGCGCGTCTGCATGGGGATGAGCTGCATGGCTCAGATGGCCCGCTTCATGTACAGGATTTGCCCTCACCACATCGCCTGACAGAGATTTGGCAGCAGGCTGGCGAGAGCCTGCAAATCCCGCGCAGCACAGATTTTAATGGTCTGGATCAAGAGGGGCTTGGTGTCTATCAGACGACCATGAAAAATGGGCGTAGATGGAGCGCAGCAGATGCGTTTTTACGGCCTGCACAAAAGAGGCCCAATTTAGCGGTCTATACTGGATGGCAGGTTGAAAAAATTCATCTTGAAGGGCATCGGGCATCTGCTGTGCGCCTGATAAAGCCAGATGCCGGTGCAGCTGTCAGTCAAGATATCGGGGTGCGCGGCGAGCTGATTTTGAGTGCCGGTGCCATTGGAACGCCTGCAATTTTGATGAAATCAGGCATTGGGCGGGCGGATGATTTGCAAAAAATTGGGGTGAATCCTGTTCTTGATTTGGCTGGTGTCGGCCAGAATCTCCAGGATCATCCGGCGGTTGCGGTCTTTCATGGCGGCGCGCGATCGGGCTATGGCCTTTCATGGTCTCAAATGCCGATGCTGGCCTTGTCTCCATTGCGCTATTTGGCGATGCGCACTGGCCTTCTGGCATCCAATACGGTTGAGGCAGGAGGCTTTGCTAAGACCGAGCAAAATCTTAGCGCACCTGATGTGCAATTTCATTTTATACCGGCGCGCCTCGGCCATCAGGGTAAAATGATCGTCTGGGGGCGGGGTTATTATTGTGATGTCTGTCTGTTGAAACCAAAATCACGTGGCCAGCTCACACTGGCCGATCTGTCTGGCAAGCTGAATATCGACCCCAATCTATTGGCAGATCCAGATGATGATGACAGGCTGTTAAAAGGGTTGAAATTATTACGCCGAATTATGGCGGCACCGGCCTTTGATAATGTACGCAATCCTGAATTGGCCCCAGGCCCTGGGGTGCAGAGTGATGACGCGCTAAGAGATTATATTGCGCAGATGATGGGCACGGCCTACCATCCGGTCGGTACCTGCAAAATGGGCGCAGCAGAGGATGATAACACGGTGGTTGGTGCAGATCTCAAACTCCGAAAAACAGAGAATATCCGCGTGGTGGATGCGTCAGTTATGCCAGAAATTGTGGCAGGCAATACCAATGCACCAACGATGATGATAGCCGCTAAGGCAGGTGATATCATTGCATCAGATGCGAAAGGCAATTCAAATGCGTGATTTTGGTCTCGAAGTGTTTTTTTCAACATGGGAATTCAAAGCCCGTCATCATATGACAGCCTCAGATGTGGAATCGCTGTCACTTAGCCAATTGCTGGATATGGCAAGTCCCGCAGATAAAGAAGCTTTTGACAGCCTCTGGCTTGGCTATACCCAAACATGGGGCGATCCGATCTTGCGCGATGAAATCGCCCAAACCTATCAGCAGATGAAGCAAGATAATATCTTGTGTTTTGCTGGGGCTGGCGAGGGGATTTACGCGGTGATGAAAACCTTGCTGGGGCCAGATGATCATATGATTGTACCAGTTCCAAATTATCAAAGTGCAGAAACCATTCCCTTATCTATTTGTGCGGTGACTGGCGTTGCAATGGATTATGATAGCCAGTCTGGCTGGTCGCTGGATATTGACGCCATCAAAGCGGCCTTAAGGCCAAACACAAAGGCAGTTTCAGTTAATTTTCCACATAACCCGACAGGCCATTTACTGGATAGTGATACGCTTGATGCGCTGATTTCTTTATGCCGTCATCATGGGCTGACCTTATTCAGCGACGAGGTGTATCGCGGGATAGAGCTGAATCTTGATAACCAGATGCCGCAAATTGCTGATATCTATGAAAAGGGTGTGTCACTCAATGTCATGTCAAAAGCCTATGGTTTGCCAGGTCTTCGTATTGGCTGGATTGCCTCTCAGGATAGAAAACTGCTCGAAAAGGCAGAACGTTATAAGCATTATCTGTCTATCTGTAATAGCGGGCCAAGTGAACAACTCTCTGTCATCGCTTTGCGGGCACGGCAAAAAATTCTCAGCCGCAATCGCCAGATCATGGCTGATAATCTGCTGCTTCTTGAAGATTTGTTTAATGATTATCCTCACCTCTTTGAATGGCATCGCCCAAAGGGCGGCTGTGTAGCTTATCCAGCCTATAAAGGCGGCGATGGGGTAGAGGCCTTTACCCGCAAGCTAGTCGAGGAAAGTGGCATTATTTTATTGCCTTCTTCTATCTATCATTCTGAAGTGGCAGACAGCCCCGCCGGCCATTTTCGCATTGGCTTTGGCCGGGATGGCGTCTTTAAAGAGGGGATATCTGCCTTGCGCCAGCATCTAGAAGCCTAGTATCCGCCTGCTTAAGCGTTATAAGGCCAGTGCCAGGACACTTTCCAAACGTACAAATCACCCTGCCAAATCCCTTCAAAACTTCGATTGACAGGGCTGAAATTTTCGATGAAATGGAGGTGGTAAAAGAGATCCAAGAGATGCAGCTTGCATCTTATTATCTGCGGAGATTAAAGATGGATATCAAAGCGCTTGCAGCACGTTATGACAAGGATGGTTATATTTCTGGCGTGCCGCTTTTGAGCACTGATGAGGCTTTGTCTCATCGCAAAGCACTCGAAGAAGCCGAAGCGCAAATCGGGCCACTGCATTATGTCTCAAAGGTCCATACTATCCATACCTCACCATGGCAGCTGGCCACTTTGCCGTCAGTACTCGATATTGTGCAGGCGCTGATCGGGCCAGATATCCTACTCTATAATGTCACCTATATTATCAAAGAGCCGCATTCAACCAGCCATGTCAGCTGGCATCAGGACCTGACCTATTGGGGGCTGAGCCATGATGATCAGGTCTCTATGTGGTTGGCTTTATCTGTGGCAGATGAAACCAGTGGCTGTATGCAAATGATCCCAGGCAGCCATACCAAAGGTGTCTTTCAACATCACGCGACAGATGATGACAGCAATGTGCTGTTGCAAGGCCAGACAGTGAATGATGTGGATGAAGCCCAAGCGGTACTGGCCCCGCTTCGCCCGGGCGAAGCCTCATTCCATCATGGCTGGACCTTGCATAATTCGATGCCAAACCGCAGTGATGACCGGCGTATTGGCCTAAATGTCCAATATGTGGCAGCCCATGTACGCCAGACCAAACATGATGCAGATACCGCTATTCTGGTGCGCGGTGAGGATAAATATAAGCATTATGAATATGATCTGCCGGCGGCATCTGATTTAGACCCTGACGCGCTCGCCCGTCGGAAGGCTTTGCATGAACGCCATCGCGAAATTGCCGGCACGCAATGATGCACGCTATATGATAAGCCGGTTTAAGGTATCAGCACCACATTGCCGATATGCTGTTTGGTGCTGAAATATTTTTGTGCGTCAACGATATCAGATAACGGGAAGATTTTATCGACCAGCGGTTTGATCTCACCTGCTTCGATATAGCGGATGAGATTTGGGAAAACAGCCTCATCCCAAGCGGTTGATCCGAAAATGCTGATATCCTTTAAATAAAGATCGCGCATATCCAGCGCGACAACCGGTCCTGCAATTGCCCCTGAACTGGCATAACGCCCACCGCGTTTGAGACAATTGAGGATCTGACCAAAACCAGGACCTGCCACATTATCAATCGCAATATCAACCAGATTATCAGCCAGCAAGGCTGTGATATCATCATCGCGATCATAAATCTCTGTACAGCCGAGCGCCCGCAATGCTTCTTTTTTGGCAGGGCTGGTGATGGCGATTATCTCAGCACCACGCCGTTTGGCCAGCTGTATCGTGGCTGAACCCACCCCGCCAGATGCACCGCTCACCAGGACTCGCATGCCAGCTGCGCATCTTGTGCGCTCCAGCATGGTTTCTGCTGTGGCATAGGCACATGGAATAGTCGCCAGTTCAGCATCGCTCCAATTGCAATGAACCGGAAAGACCTCGCTGGCCGGCACAGCTACATATTCTGCAAAGGCCCCGTCAAAATTGGAGGCCATCCAGGTATTTTCGAATGAGTCAAAACCATCTGGTCGCATACAAGCGCGGATCAGCACGCGCTCTCCAATGAAGCCAGCATCTGTTTCATCGCGGCTTGCAACGACAATGCCGCAGCAATCAGTACCTTGTATCAGGGGAAAAGGGGTGGTCTCGCTCCAGCCACCTGACCCATCTGCCGCGTTGTTCAGGGATTCACCTTCAATGGTGCCAGTTGTAACAGAGCGTGCATACCAGCCCATGCGGGTGTTGATCTCGGTGTTATTGACACCTGCTGCCCCGACTTTCACCAACACCTCACCTGACTTCAGGTCAGGGACTGGAACAGTGCAGTAATCCAGCTGGTCATAACCGCCTTCGCCGCGGGTAACAACAGCCCGCATCTCAGCAGGTATTTCGGTCTTTGTCATGAACAGATTATCCCTAACGGCGAGCCGATGAGCCCAAGACCGTTAATCATCCTGATCGTCAAACATGTCTGACTTGTTCATTTCACCGGTCGCACCATAAATCGCAGCCTCTGCGATATTCTTTGCATGATCGCCAACACGTTCAATGGCATGACCGATATTCAGCAGGCGGGTTTTTGCCTCTGCATCATCTTCATGGCTAATAATAGCAGCCATGAGTGATTTGCTCAGTTTTTTATGTAAGAGATCGATTTGCTTGTCAGATTGATGGCTTTCGCTTGCCAAATCGACATCAAATTTCTCATAAGCTTTCAAGGCTAAGGACAGGTTTGCAGATGCTAATTGTGTCATCTCACGCAGCTGAGCTGCGGTTTCAGCATCTATTTCAGGGACATTTTTCCTGGCTGTTCTAGCGATATTTTTGGCCATATCACCTGCACGTTCCAGATTGGTTGCAACTTGAAACGCGGTGATGACAGCACGCAGATTCTCAGCCATCGGTGCGCGTAAGGCCAGAATATTTTGTGCCATTTCCTGAATCTGAACTTGCATATCATTGATTTGCTGATCAGCCTCAATGCACGCATTGGCGAGGGCCTTATCGCTGTTTAACAGACTATCAACAGCACGACCCAGCTGGTTGTTTACCTGCTCACCCATCTGCTGGATCGCACCCATTAATGCGTTGCGCTCAGACATCAGTGATGAAAAATCATGTTCGGACATTTTTTCCTCTGTTTTTTTATGTTTCGTCCTCAGCTTGAGTTTAAGCTGATTTGGCAATTTACAGAAATGGTTTTTTGTTAAATTTCTGCAATGTTCGTCATAATTTGGCCTATGTGCCCTCCGGCAGCCGACAAAAAATTTCATCTTAAATTATGATCTGGCCACCTTTGTTCTTTTTAGGCATGTCATATGCCAAAATAAGCACTTTAGCGTCGTGTTTTTTATTGCTCCTGATCGGATTAATTGATTAGCATGGAGAGCGATTAAGATGATGATAATGCCGTCAATCCATGCCTGCCAGCAGGTGTTTGATAAAGCGGTCGGGGTGAGATTTGAATTATGATGGACGGACAAACAGCAGACAATATGCAAGGGGCAGACCGGCCTGTTGAAACCAGTAAAAATCCTGCTGATGAGGTGAAAACCACCACCTGCTATATGTGTGCCTGCCGCTGCGGGATCAAGGTTTATCTGAAAAATGGCGATGTGCGCTATATTGAAGGCAACCGTGATCACCCGGTGAATAAAGGGGTGTTGTGTGGCAAAGGCGCTGCTGGGATTATGCAACATCTCTCACCAGCAAGGCTCACCGCGCCCCTTTTGCGGGTTGGGCCGCGTGGTTCTGGTGAATTTCAGGAAATCAGCTGGGATGAGGCGATGACCTATGCCACCAGCTGGCTGTCTGAAGTGCGCTCAAAAGACCCGCGCAAGCTAGCTTTCTTTACCGGCCGCGATCAGTCGCAAGCCTTGACCGGCTGGTGGGCCAGTCAGTTTGGGACGCCCAATTATGCGGCGCATGGCGGTTTTTGTTCGGTGAATATGGCGGCGGCTGGCCTTTATACATTTGGCGGCTCATTCTGGGAATTTGGCGAGCCAGACTGGGATCACACCCGCTATTTCATGCTCTGGGGTGTGGCAGAAGATCATGCCTCAAACCCGATGAAAAAAGCATTAGGCAAGCTCAAATCACGCGGGGTAAAGGTCACCGTTATCAATCCCGTGCGCACAGGTTATGGCGCGATTGCTGATGAATGGCTTGGCATACGCCCTGGTACAGACGGGTTGTTTGTCTCGGCCATTATTCATGAATTGCTAAAAGCTGGCCATGTCGATTTGGATTATCTGAAACGTTATACCAACGCTAATTATCTGGTGATTAACGCACCAGATACAGATGAGGATGGCTTATTTGCGCGCGATGATGCAGGCCAACCGCTGGTCTTTGATACAGCCAGCCAGAGCCTTCAGCCTTTTGATGCCCAGAATCTGAGCCCCGCCTTTCATGGTAGTTTTGCACTGCCAGATGGACGTCAAGCGCGCCCTGCCTTTGAATTGCTGGCCACTCGTTTCTTGAGTGCGGACTATGATCCAGACAAGGTTGCCCCACAAATTGGCCTTGGCGCAGAGACCATCCGCCGAGTCGCAGCTGAGCTGGCACAAGCAGCCTTTGAAGAAGAGATTACGCTGGATGTGGCCTGGACAGATTGGCGTGGCGAAAAACATGACAAGATGATAGGCCGTCCTGTATCGATGCATGCGATGCGCGGTATTTCGGCTCATTCAAATGGATTCCAGACGTGCCGGACCATTCATATTCTGCAGATTTTGCTGGGTTCTATCGATTGCCCAGGCGGGTTCCGCTACAAGCCGCCTTATCCAAAGGCGATACCGCCAGGCCTCAAGCCAGCTGGCAAAGAAGGCGAAGTTGCACCAAACACGCCTATGTCAGGCCCGCCGCTGGGTTTTGTGACCAGCCCTGATGATTTGCTGGTGAGCAAAGATGGTACGCCATTGCGTATCGATAAAGCCTATAGCTGGGAAGCACCGCTTGCGGCGCATGGGCTGATGCATTCAGTTATTCATAATGCAGGCCAGGGCGATCCTTATAATGTGGATTTGCTGTTTATGTATATGGCCAATATGGGCTGGAATTCATCGATGAATATCGGGGGGACATTAGAAAGCCTCACCGCAAAGGATGAGGCAACAGGCGCATATAAAATCCCACGTATTATTTATTCTGATGCGTTTTATTCAGAGACCGTACCTTATGCAGATTTGATCCTGCCAGACACGACTTATCTGGAACGCTGGGATTGTATTTCCATGCTGGACAGGCCGATTTCAGAGCCTGATGCGGCCTGTGATGCCATTCGCCAGCCTGTGGTTGAGCCTGATCGCGATGTGCGTCCTTTCCAGACCGTCTTGTTAGAACTGGGCGCGCGTCTCGGCTTGCCAGCTATGGTCAATGAAAAAGGAGAGGCTCGCTATCCAGGTGGTTATGCTGATTATCTGATCAATCACGAGCGCACGCCAGGGGTTGGCTCGCTGGCTGGCTGGCGCAATGCAGATGGCAGCAGCTGGGGTAAGGGAGATGTCAATCCAGATCAGCTGAACGCCTATATCGAAAATGGCTGTTTCAGCCGGCATCATCTCACCACTGATATGGCCTATTTCAAAATGGCCAATCAGGCTTATTTAGACTGGTCTCATTCAGTAGGCTTTAACGGCAATAACAAGCCGATGATCTTTGAGCTTTATTCTGAAGTGCTGCAAAAGTTTAAGCTGGCGGGTCAGGGTCATGGCGAGATAAAGGCACCGGCTGAACATCGCCCAAGGCTTAGCCAATATTTTGATCCGCTGCCTTTCTGGTATGCCCCTTTTGAAGAGGCCATTTTGGCTGAACAGGACACAGAGGATTACCCGTATCATGCGATTACCCAGCGCCCGATGCATATGTATCACAGCTGGGGCTCACAAAATGCATGGCTTCGGCAAATCACCAATGCCAACCGTCTTTATATGAACAAAGATGAAGGCAAGCGCCATGGCCTCAAAGATGATGATTGGGTCTGGCTGACCAGCCATATCGGACGTGTCAAATGTCAGGTCAAACTGATGGATGGCTGTAATCCGGACACGCTCTGGACCTGGAATGCGATTGGCAAGCGGCGCGGGGCATGGGGTCTTGAAGAAGATGCACCAGAATTTACCAAAGGCTTTTTGCTTAATCATCTGATCTCTGAATTACTGCCAGAACAAGATGGCGGCCATCATTATGCCAATGCAGACCCTGTCACAGGCCAGGCGGCCTGGTATGATTTGCGGGTGCGCATCGAAAAGGCAGAGACAGACGAGCCAGAAGGCACCCAGCCTTTCTTTGAGCCGATGAAAAGTCCCTTGAAGAAACGCCGCCGCACCGTGCTGTCCTATGGCAAACAATTTATGTCAGCGAAAGGAGAGGGCGCATGACCAGCCTGCCTCAAACGACTGAAAAGAAGCTCGGTCTTGTTATTGACCTTGATACATGTGTTGGCTGTCAGGGCTGTGTGACCAGCTGTAAGGAATGGAACACAGGCGGCTATTCTGCGCCGCTTTCTGATCTTGAGCCCTATGGCGCGGAACCTGATGGTGCATGGCTGAACCGTGTCCATGGGTTTGAAGTGACCGAAGAAACTGGCCAGAGCTATGCGCTGCATTTCCCGCGTTCATGCTTACATTGTGAAAAGCCAGATTGCGTTACCGTTTGCCCGACAGGGGCCAGCTATAAGCGTGAGGCAGATGGCATTGTGCTGGTAGACCCTGATTTATGCATCGGCTGTAAGCTCTGTTCCTGGGCCTGCCCATATGGTGCGCGTGAATATGATGTACAAGAAGGGGTGATGAAAAAATGCACCTTATGTGTAGATCGTATCTATAATGAGCATCTTGAACCTGAAGACAGACAGCCTGCTTGTGTGCGCTCTTGCCCAACAGGGGCCCGCCATTTTGGTGATTTTGCAGATCCAGATAGCGCGGTCTCACAATTAGTCGCAGAGCGCGGCGGTGTCAGCTTGCTTGAAGATTTTGGCTATCAGCCAGTCAACCAATATCTGCCGCCACGCAGCCGCAAGGCCGAGACAGCAGGCAAAGATGTATCAGCCAAACCAAAAGAAACTGTCGCCAAGAGCGATGGGTCATTGGCTGAACAATTCTTTAGCTGGGTCGATCAAACCTTATCCACCAGCCCATCTGAAAAGAAAGGCAGCTAAAGATGCATCCGGCCTATTCTGTTATTCTCTTTACTGTGGCCAGCGGGGCTGGCTATGGGCTGTTTATCTGGCTGGCGATCATTGGTCTTTTTGCGCCAGCTCTTATCACCGGCGGCGTGCTGTCGCCTATCTTGATGGTGAGCCTGTCGATAGTCTCGCTTGGGCTTGTGACGCTGGGCCTTTTCTCCTCGCTCACCCATTTGGGTCATCCAGAACGTGCCTGGCGTGCTATCTCACAATGGCGCAGCTCCTGGCTCAGCCGTGAAGGGCTGTTTGCCCTGCTGTTTTACGGACCTGCCTTGCTATTTACCTATGGGTGTTGGCAGGCTGAGACCCATAGCCAGCTTATGCAGATATCTGCTTTGCTGAGTATTGTGCTTGGTTTGGTAACACTGGCCTGTACGGGGATGATTTATGCCAGCTTGCGCACAATTGCGGCTTGGTATCACCCGATGACCATGCCCAATTATGTGATATTGGGGCTAGCCTCTGGCTTTATGCTGATGGTGAGCGCGGCTCTAATTGGCGGGGCTGAACTGAGCTCAGGCTGGGCTGGACAGGCTTTGGGTCTCGGTTTGATTTTGGTTGTCCTTACGGCAAGTGTTAAAATGATATGGTGGCGGGCATTAGATGGCTCAGATCATGGGTTCACCCGCGGTGAAGCCTTAGGATTAGGTAAGAATAAGCAGGTCCGCGAAATGGAGCCTGCTCATAATTCTCCCAATTTTGTGATGCGTGAAATGGGCTATCAGATTGGCCGTAAACATGCACAAAAACTGCGTAATATCAGCCTTATTCTGATGGGGGTTATACCGGCTTTGGTCATCATAGCCCTTCTCTTAGGGATCATTGCAAATGGGGGCATGCTGGTCTTTTCACTTGGCATCGCCACCGCCAGTATGCTGGTCGGATTATTTGTGGAACGCTGGTTGTTCTTTGCAGAAGCTGTTCATCTTGTGACGCTCTATTATGGTGCAGGTGGGACATCTCAAGCCAAGGCAGAGGCATGATCAAAATCCGCAGCTACGCACCAGAAGATCTGGGGGCTGTCACCGCGATTTACCGCACACATGTTCTAAAAGGCACAGCGTCTTTTGAAGAAGTGCCACCAGATGAAGCTGAGATAGAGCGGCGTTTTGAGGCGCTGAGATCAGAAAATTACCCTATTCTGATTGCAGAAGATGAAGCTGATCTGTTGTGTGGTTATGCCTATGCTGGCCCATATAAGACACGCTCAGCCTATCGTTTCACGGTAGAAGATTCGATTTATGTTGCTGAAACGCATTTGCGGCGCGGCATTGGTCATCACTTGCTGGGCGCGTTGATAGACGCCTGCCGCGAGGGCGGTTTTCGCCAGATGATGGCGGTTATCGGCGATTCAAATAATGCATCGTCAATTGGGTTGCATGCAGCCCATGGTTTCACCCATCTGGGCACCGCCAGAGAGATTGGCTTTAAATTTAATCGCTGGCTAGATGTGGTTTATATGCAAAAAACCCTAAAATAGAGGCTTTCTCACCGTCTGCTCACCTCGGCCTTGCCATGATGTTATTTTTCAACGGGCATCTCATAGGTCACCCAATTTGTCCGTTCTGCAATGCGATCATAGAGCGTGCGTGCACGGTAATTATGGTCTCGTGTAATCCAGCGCAAAAGAGGCCAGCCTTGGCGGGCAGCCTCAGCCTGAACAGCCTCTATCATTTTTTTCCCTAATTTTTGGCCGCGTGCATCAGGGTGCACAATCAAATCATCTAGATAGCCAATTTCCTGCCCTCGCAAGGGGCTTGGCATTGCTCTGAAATGGGCTAGGGCGATGAGCTGGCCAGCTTCTTCTGCGACAAGACCTTGAACCGGGTGATCGGCCGTCATCAGCCATTGCCAGCTTGTGGCCAGCCCTTCTGTACTGAGGGTCATGTTATAATGATCGCCATAATGGCGGTAGAGTGCGACCCATGCGTCATAATCATCTGCGGTTAAAGGCCGGATATGGGTCATGTTTTCGTCTTTCTTTTTTGGGCATGCACACAAGGTGAAGATATATCCAGTCTTGCCTCTCAGCCTATGCGGCGTCTAGTCTTTCTGAAGTTAATTTCTTTATTATGGATCTGTCATGGATTTTCACTTTACCGCCTCTCTGACACGCTGGCAGTCAGATAAGACGACCTGGCATTTCATCACACTACCGCCGGATGTGGCAGATGGGGTGCGGTTTTTCCATCAGACAGTGGCTGAACAACAACAAAGACGCGGTTTTGGTGCGATCAAGGTTCAGGTGCAAATTGGCGAAATTGCCTGGTCAACATCGATTTTTCCAGATAAGGCCTCACAGTCTTTTTTGCTGCCAGTTAAAAAACAGGTGCGCGAGGCTGAAGATTTAAGCGTTGGCGCAGAGGTAGCCGTGCGGCTCAGCTTGGACGGGCTTTGAAGTGAGACAGATCTAAACCGCTGGAGATGGGAGTGAGAAAATGAAATTAGTACGCTATGGGGCGATGGGTGCTGAAAGGCCAGGATTGATAGATGATAAGGGCCAGCTCAGAGACCTTTCTGGTGTCATATCTGATATCAGTTCTGAAACGCTGTCTGATGAAATGTTAGAACAGCTGCGCAGGCTTGATCAGACAAGCCTGCCTATCATTGAAAATGCGCCGCGTCTTGGTCCGCCTGTTGGCCGGGTTGGCAAGTTTTTATGTATCGGTCTGAATTATTCAGATCACGCAGCTGAAGCCGGATTAAAAGTCCCTGCCCATCCGATTTTATTTCATAAAGCGACCTCAGCTATCATTGGGGCTTATGATGAGGTGCGGCTGCCGCGCGGTTCAATCAAAAGTGATTGGGAAATTGAGTTGGGGCTGGTTATCTCAAAGCCGTGTAAATATGTCGAGGCCAAAGACGCACTGGATTATGTTGCTGGCTATCTGATTGCCAATGATATCTCAGAGCGCCAGTTTCAGATTGAATTATCTGGTCAATGGACCAAAGGCAAAAGCTGCGATACTTTTGGCCCGATCGGTCCTTATCTGGTCACCGCAGATGAAATCACCGACCCGCAAAATCTGGATTTAGAGCTCAAGGTGAATGGCGAGACCATGCAAAAGGGCAATACCAGCACGATGATTTTCAGCTGTGCTGAGATAATCGCCCATCTCTCTCAATTCATGACCTTGCATCCAGGTGATGTCATCTCTACAGGCACACCGCCAGGGGTGGGCATGGGCCTGTCGCCTCAGCGTTTCTTGAAAAAAGGAGATGAGATGCAGCTGTCTATATCAGGGCTTGGCATGCAGAAGTCACCTATCGGAGAAGATGAGTAAATGACACAGTTAAAACTTGCCTTTCTGGGTCTGGGTCTGATGGGAAGGCCTATGGCACGCCATCTGATCGATGCGGGCTATCTGGTTTGCCTATATAATCGCAATCCAGAAAAATTGGCGCCCTTTGAAAATACAACAGCGCATTTGTTCCATGATCCAGCCGAAGCCGTGCGTGATGCAGATATGGTGATCGCGATGGTCTCTGATGGCAGGGCTGTGGCGGATTTGCTGGAACGCCAAGGGGTTGCCGCGGCGATGAAACAAGGCGCGCTGTTTATTGATATGTCCTCTATTCGTCCGGAAGAAGCACGCCGCCATGCAGAGTTGCTTGACGCATATGGTATCGATGTGCTGGATGCGCCTGTCTCAGGTGGGACAAAAGGTGCTGAAGAGGCTGGGCTTGCTATCATGGCAGGCGGCACAGAAGCGGCTTTTCAGCGGGCAAAGCCTGTTTTTGAGGTGCTGGGCAGGGCCGTGCATGTCGGCCCACCAGGTACTGGCCAGCTCTGTAAACTTGCCAATCAGATGATCGTTGGCATTACCATTGGCGCGGTATCAGAGGCAATGTTGCTGGTGCAAAAGGGCGGTGCTTCACCGGCTGCGATGCGGGCAGCCTTAAAAGGCGGCTTTGCTGATTCGACCATTTTGCAATTACATGGCTGGCGGATGACCGCAGATGATTTCACCCCCGGGGCACGTGCGACCACCCAGCTCAAAGATATGGAGAATGCCCTGCTAGAAGCCAAAAATCTGGGTCTGACACTGCCCATGACCTCAGATATACACAGCCGCTATCACCATTTGATAGAAGAGCTTCAGGGCGGGGATTTGGATCATGCCGCGCTGTTTTTGGATTTGCTGGAAAGGCAAGATCACGCCGATTGAGCTCTTTCAATCACGCTTAGTAGATTTTACAGGCCTCGTCAAAATCAAGCCGCGCGGCACGTGGATGTACACCCTCGCCATCGCTATAGCCCAGATTGAGCAAAAACAGCGCACGCCAGCTGCTATTGGCATGAAAATCTGCATCGACCATCTCTTTGTCAAAACCAGCCATCGGTCCGCAATCCAGACCAAGTGAACGCGCTGCAATGATAAAGGCACCAGCCTGAAGCATCGCATTTTCAGCGGCCATTTTCGCAATGGCTGCCTCTGGCATGCGCTCAAAAGAGGAAGGCTGGCCCATATGCGGGGCCAGCTTGGCCATATGGGTGTAAAAGCGGGTATCATAGGCCATAATAGCTGTCGCAGGTGCGGATTCTACCTTTTCTTTATTGCCAGCTGCTGCGGCCTCAATCAATTTGGCCTTGGCCTCTGGTGAGACAGCAAACCCAATGCGCAGAGGACAGCTATTAGAGGCTGACGGTGCCCATTTTGCCAGATTATAGAGCCTCTCCAGCACCCCGTCTTCGATAGGCTTGTCGCTAAAGATTTTGGCAGAACGGGCATCTAGGAAAATCTGTTTCAAGGCTGTTTCATTCAGCATTTTATGCTCCTTTATCTCATCGCTGGCCGCGCTTAGTCTAGCGAGGGTTAAGCTTTGAGATAAAGCATAAAATGGCCGGTTTAGAGAGTTCCAACCAAGGCTTTATTATAATTTGTTAAGCGGAATTTTAAGCGCCATCTGGCCATCTTCATCCAGCGGTACTTCGCCTGCACGCATATTCACCTGCAAGGAAGGCAGGATCAGTTTTGGTACAGCCAGCTGATGATCGCGTGTCTCGCGCATCTCCACAAACTCATCCTTGCTGACACCAGCGCCGACATGGATATTTCGTGCCCGTTGTTCACCAATGGTGGTCTCCCAGGCAATCTCGCGCCCATTTGGCCCATAATCATGACACACAAACAGCCGCATTTCATCTGGCAGGCTTAAAATCCGGTGGATGGAATCATAGAGCATGGCGGCATCACCGCCGGGAAAATCAGCACGGGCAGACCCGCCATCTGGCATGAATAAAGTGTCGCCTGCAAAGACGCTATCACCGATGATATGAACCATGCAGGCAGGTGTATGGCCGGGTGTATGAAGGGCTGTGCAGGTCAGATTGCCAATCTGATATTGCGCGCCATCTGTGAATAATCTGTCAAATTGAGACCCGTCTCTGGCAAATTCAGTGCCTTCATTAAAGACTTTTCCAAAGACATTTTGAACAGTTTGGATATGCTCACCGATGGCTATTTTGCCGCCCAACTTTTCTTGGATATAAGGCGCAGCTGACAAATGATCAGCATGGACATGGGTTTCAATAATCCAGTCTAGATGTAGCTTGTTATCGGTGATTGTTGCAATCATCTGATCTGCCTGATCATAGGTCAGGCGACCAGCGGCGGCATCAAATTCCATTACCGCATCAATAATCGCGCAATGGTTGGTTTCTGGACAGCGCACCAGATAGCTGATGGTGTTTGTATCTGCATCAAAAAAAGGTACGATTACCGGCTTTTGAGACAGGTTGACTGAAATATTTTGCATGAACACCTCTATCAAAGCTCAAATTTACTAACCATTAACCCCTATGTAGTATTTTTGTCTCACCACCGCTTATGTCAAGGTGAAAGCGGATATTCTCTTGCCCTTTTTCTACCTGCACAAGATGCAGCACATCCAAGCGCGTTAGCAGATGTTCAAGGCCGGCTGCATCAGGGGTAGTGAGTTCAATCTGCCGAATTGAGATGCCTAAATTGGTTTGGTTCAGGCTGATATGCGGGCCTGGTGGCCATTCAATGAGAACAGGCAATAAGCCGCCATAGCCGAGCCGTCCTGTTTCCGGTACGGTCAGCCGCCAGTTTAAATCACCGCGCGACATAGTGATGACAGGCCCAATCTCTGAGCGCAGATCATCTGGCAAGCCAGCAAGCATTGCGTCAATATCCTCACAGCGCACGACCCAGCATAGTGGGGCAGGGCCCTTTGCAAGGCGCGTTTTGGTTGCCTCTTCATCCAGCGAAAACCAACGTGGCCGCGCTGGGGGCGGCGCATCTGGGTCGCTTGAGATCACCTCAATATAACATGGGGCGTGTGGATCGCCGTGAAACTGGCTCTGCATCACGGCATTATGAGTGGACATTATGGGATGCTTGCCACCAAGCGGAATACGCACACCCAAAGACTGCGCGAGGGCTTGCAAGGCGGGTTCTAGGCGCTCTGCACCGATTGCGATGTGATCTAGGACAGGCTTGGTCATTTTTGGCCCATTTCGTCAACAGGCCCGCCTGCCTCAACCCAGCTGGAAAAACCGCCTGTGATATGTGCTGCTTTAAAGCCCATTTCCTGCAAGCTGGCGGTGGCAAGTGCTGAGCGCCATCCAGATGCACAGTAAAAGACATATTCTTTATCTTCTTGCGCAAAAACAGGCTTGTGATAGGGGCTGTCCGGATCAATCCAAAATTCTAGCATGCCGCGCGGGGCATGAACCGAGCCTGGGATAAAACCACTGCGCTGGCGCTCTCTAATATCGCGGATATCCACCAGCACTCTATTGTCCAAGCTGCCCTCTTCCAGCAGTGACATGGCGTCTATTTCAATGATTTTTGCGCGGGCTTCTGCGACCATTTCTGCGGCTGTTTTCCGGAGCATGCGATCAGGCTTTCTGTGTTCATTGGTGGCATAGCTGTTCAGATCACTGTCAAATCACCGACATGAGATGACGTTTACATGCGCACTCAACATTCAGTTTCTCTTAATCCTATGACATGTTAACGGATTTGCAAGCCGCCGCTTGTTGGAAAGATGTAAAAAACCGGCAGGCATGGCATTGGGTAAGAGTGGGATATCAATATGGCAAGACGTGCACGTGCCGCCAGAGGAGCGGTTCAGACATCGAGCATGGGCTCACCTTATATTAAGCGTAAATTGGCTTTTTTTGATCCGCTAGATGAGGCGCAAATTGACCTGATCGAAGATCAGGTTGACTGGATGCTTGAAAATATTGGTTTTGCTTTTAAAGATGACCCGCAAGCGTTGCGTATCTGGCAGTCAGATGAGGCAAAAGGCGCAGGAGTCAAGCTAGATGGCGACAAGGTTTTTGCGCCGGCAGACTGGGTGCGCGCACAAGTTGCCAAAGCGCCATCTGAATTTACCCAGCTGGCCCGCAATCCGGCACGTTCGGTGACGATTGGGGGCCGCAATCAGGTTTTCGCCCCGATTTATGGTGCGCCTTTTGTACGTGATCTCGAAGGTGGCCGCCGCTATGCCACCTATGATGATTTTGAAAAGCTGGTGAAGCTGGTGGCGATGCACCCCAACCTGCATCATTCAGGGCTGGTCATCGCAGAACCGACTGATATTCCTGTTTCCAAGCGCCATTTGGATATGGTCCATGCGCATATGGTCCTGGGTGATAAGCCGCATTTAGGGGCCATCACTGAAAAATCACGGGCACAAGATTCAGTGGATATGGCTGAAATTCTGCATGGCAAAGAGGTGATGGATGAAAATGTCGTCATCATGGCCAATGTAAACACCAATTCACCCTTGCTGATCGACAAGGTGGTAACAGAAGCTATTCAGGTTTATTCCGCACGAGGTCAGGCGATGGTGGTCACTCCATTTATTCTGACAGGGGCAATGGGACCTGTTTCAACCGCTGCATCAGTGGCACAGGCGATGGCAGAGGTGATGATCACCTGTGCCTTTGCGCAGATGGTCCGCCCTGGTGCGCCTTTTGTGATGGGTAATTTCCTCTCTTCTATGAGCTTGAAATCAGGTGCGCCGACCTTTGGTATGCCAGAACCGGTGATGTCTAATTATGCGATTGGCCAGATGTCGCGCCGCCTTGGTTTGCCGCTGCGTTGCGGGGGATCGCTCACCGCTTCTAAAATTGAAGATGCACAAGCGGCCTATGAATCAGCTGATTCTATGCATTCAACCGTGCTGGCCGGATCAAACTTCACTCTTCATGCAGCAGGCTGGCTGGAAGGTGGGCTGGCCACTGGATTTGAAAAGCTAGTGATGGATGCAGATCGCCTCGGCAGCTATCAGAAACTGATGAACGGGCTGGATACGTCACCAGATCAATTTGCCCGCGATGCGTTTGAAGAGGTTGCACCAGGTGGGCATTTCCTCGGCTCTGCGCACACTATGCGTCATTATCAGACAGCCTTTTATGAGCCAAAACTCTCGAACAGCGAGAATGTCGAGAGCTGGGAAGAGGCAGGGAGTAAAGATATGCGTCGCATGGCTTATGAACGCTGGAACGACATGCTGGATAATTATGAAAAACCGCCTATCGATCCGGCAACCGAAGAAGCACTCAATGACTATGTGGCGCGCCGTAAATCAGAAATTCCGGATGCCTGGTATTAAGCCTAATATTAAGCCTGGTATTAAGCTTGCGCATTTTTAAGTCATACTCATATTTATTTGTAAGTCAGATCAGAAGGGGGAAGTTCAATGCCTGAGGTTCAAAAAGAAGGTGTTTCCACAGAGAAGAAATTACCAAGCCATACCAAAGTCGCCATTATTGGTGGCGGGGTTGTTGGCTGTTCAATTCTGTTTCATTTGGCAAAATTTGGCTGGAAAGATGTGATTTTGCTGGAACGCGACGAGCTAACCTCTGGGTCAAGCTGGCATGCGGCCGGGCAAATCCATACCATCAGCTCTGACCCGAATATTTCACGCCTCCAGAGCTATACAATCAGCCTCTATAAAGAAATTGAAGAATTATCAGGCCAGTCTGTTGGCTTGCATATGACAGGTGGTTTCTATCTTGCCTCTAACAAGACCTGGTATGATTATCTGAAACGCGAACGCTCAAAAGCCCGCTATATGGGGCTGGAGCAGGAATTTATCTCGCCTCAGGAAGTGGCGGAACGCCACCCTCTGATCGATCCGAAAAACTATCTGGCGGCACTCTGGGATGATCAGGATGGCGATTTGGATCCGTCTGGTACGACCTATGCTTTTGCCAAGGCAGCCCGCCATTATGGCGCACAATATTTCACCCATACGCCGGTAACCGCGACCACCCAGCGCAGCGACGGGACCTGGGATGTAACCACTTCAAAAGGGGTGGTGAATGCAGAATATGTGGTGAATTGCGGCGGTCTCTGGGCCCGTGAAGTAGGCCATATGGCCGGTCTGAATGTGCCGGTTCAGCCAATGGAACACCATTATCTGCTCACCGAAAAAATTGATGAGATCGCCAATTTTGGCTCTCGCCTGCCATGCGGCATTGATTATGAAGCCAATATCTATTTCCGCCAGGAACGTGATGGCATGCTGCTTGGCACTTACGAGCCAGTGGGTGTGCCTTGGAAAGTGGATGGCACCCCATGGGATTTTGGCCATGAGCTGCTAAACCCGAATCTGGAACATATTGCAGACAGGCTGGAGCTTGGCTTTGAGCGTATCCCAGCGCTGGCCAATGCCGGCATTCGTCAGGCCATTAACGGGCCCTTCACCTTTGGCCCAGATGGCAACCCGATGATCGGCCCTGTGCCGGGCATGCATAATTACTGGTGCGCGGTGGGCGTGATGGCCGGTTTCTGCCAGGGCGGCGGTGTTGGTCTGACCATGGCAGAATGGATGATCGATGGCGAGCCGTCGATTGATGTTTGGGCGATGGATGTGGCACGGTTCGGGAATTGGGCTTCGCCTGATTGGGGCACCGTCAAATCAACCGAAAATTACGAACGCCGTTTCGTGATGACCTTCCCGAATGAAACCCTGCCAAAAGGGCGCAAGCAGCAGACCACCGCCTTATATGACAGGCTGGTGGCCAAAGGCGCGCGTATGGGGCAATCCTTCGGGCTTGAAAATGCGCTCTGGTTCGCAGACGGGCCAGATGATGCGTGGGAAGATCCAACCTTTGAGCGCAATCGCAGCCATGACTATGTCGCCCGCGAGGTAACAGCGGTGCGCGAGGCAGTTGGCGGTATTGAGCTGGCCAATTTTGCCAAACATGTCGTTAAAGGGCCAGGTGCACGGGCATGGCTTGAAAAAACCATGGCAGGTTTCATTCCAAAGCCTGGCCGGATCACCCTGACTCCGATGCTCACTGAAAAAGGCCGTCTCTATGGTGATTTGACCGTGGCTTGTCTGTCAGATGAGCATTTCATGCTGTTTGGCTCAGGGGCGATGCAAGATGCACATGCCAGATGGTTTGCGCGTAGCCTGCCAGCGGATGTGATCTATGAAAATCAGACAGCAGACTGGCATGGTATTGCCATTTCAGGGCCGAATGCGCGCACCTTGCTGGATCGCATCACCCGCGAAGATGTCTCTAATGATGCGTTGAAATTCCGCGATACCCGCCAGACTTTTGTCGGCGGCGTACCGGTGGTGTTAAACCGGATCAGCTTCTCTGGCGAAACAGGCTATGAGATTTATTGCCGCCCGCAATATCTGATTAAGCTCTCAGAAGAGATTGAAGAGGCAGGGGCAGATTTAGGCTATCGCTGGTATGGCGCACGCGCATTGATGAGCATGCGTCTTGAAAAAGGCTGGGGGGCCTGGGGTCTTGAATTCCGCCCTGACTTTAATGCGGTTGAATCAGGCATGGATGCTTTTATCAATTGGAAGCGTGATTTTGTCGGCAAAGAAGCGACACTTGCCTTTAAAGAAGAAGGGGTGGCCCGCAAGCTGGTGACCCTCATCATTGATACCGAGATTGATGTGACCCTAGATGAGGCGGTCATGGTCGATGGCGCGGCTGTCGGCTATATCACGTCAGGTGGTTATGCCCATCATGTCGGCAAATCAATGGCGATGGCCTATGTCGCTTCAGCTCATGCCGAGGCCGGCACCAAACTGCAGGTTGAAATCTTAGGTGAGATGAAAGAGGCGGTGGTGCAGGGCGCCCCTGTCTATGACCCGGATGGTAGCAAAATGCGCGGCTAACCAGGTCTAATCACCGAACTGAAATTCAAAGAAAAAGGCAGTCCAAAAGGCTGCCTTTTTTGCTATTCCGCCCTATCAGTTAACAGGTTAATTTAAGCGGCCATAAAAGGTCTGTCTGGCGGTTTCACTGAGCGCCAAACCAGGGCTGTTATTATAGGCCAAGACGGCGAGCTGGCGCACGCTCTCATCTTCAACAGGGGTTACCCGGTGCAGCGAATTGCGCCCTCTGAACAGACATAAATCGCCTGCTTGCAAATCGAGTATCTGCGGCTTTGTGCGGCCAGAGACCAACGCGTCTGTATCCTCAAATCCCATCTCATTTTGATCAGCATTTCGGATATTGCGGGCATATTCAAACACCCCGCCAGCCCGTGCTGGGCTGATCATCAAGGTCACTGCAAAAGATGAATTATCATAATGCCAGTTCAGCTCTTCACCCTGCCGGGCGTAATGGATATTCACCGACGAGAGCGGGTCTGCATAAGGATGGAGGGCCTCTTCACCGAGGATAGCACATAGACCAGCCCTGAAATCAGCATGGTGATACAGCTGTTTTAAGACAGAGTCCTCAGCAATCTCATCATCACAAATACAGCCTTTGGAAGAGAGCAGAGGCCGATTGCGGATATGGTCATCTGCAAAATCAGGATCTGAAGGTCGCAGATACACATTATGGGTTTGCGGGTTGAAATAGGCACCGGCCAGCCCTTGCTCTGCTTCTTCTTGCAATACCATCAGCGCATCCGCATTTAAAAAGCCGCTTAAAACCAGCGCGCCCTCTTTATCCAGCCTGCTTTTTTGTGCGGCCAGCCATGTGGTGTCTGTGATGGGATGTTTGTCCAGCGCAATCATCTTATCAACTGCTCTCATCTTATCTGGCATATCTCTTATCTCCCTTAACCCTACCCTCACTCATTTGAAGCGATTTTTAAAGCGGCAAATCAGAGAACCAAATCATAGATGAGGCGAAAGCCAGTATGGCCTGTGCTGCTATCAGGCGAATTGGCAGTACGGGCAGCAATCCGATAGCGATAGCAATAGCTGATATGGCACAGATAAGACCCACCCTTGACGATGCGATAACCAGCTTTGCCGTGATGGATCTGTTTCAGCTGTTTTTTGCGAGAGCGTAATTTGAAATGTTGGGCTGTCCATTCCCAGACATTGCCAACCATTTGATGCAGGCCATATCCATTAGCCTGAAACGCAAAGACAGGGGCTGTTCCGGCATAGCCATCTAAGGCTTTATCATTGTCGGGAAATTGTCCCTGCCAGATATTGCAAGGTGTATGTGCTGTGTCATCTGGCTCATCATTGCCCCAAGGATAGCGCACATCGCCCAGCCCGCCACGTGCGGCATGTTCCCACTCAGCCTCATTTGGCAGACGCCCGCCTGCCCATTTTGCAAAGGCAGTCGCATCGTGATGAGAGATATGAACGACCGGGTGATCAAAGAGTTTCTCATCAATGCCAGCGGCTTCGGGCCCGAATGGCCGGTACCAGCAAGCGCCGTCCACCATCCGCCACCAAGGCGCACCCGCAACCGCCTTATCCTGATAAGAACCTGCTGGCAGGAAATGTTGAAATACGAAACTATTGCCGAGCCTCTCTGCCTCTGTCTGATAGCCTGTTTCCAGCACAAATTGGGCAAAACGGGCATTGGTCACTGCTCCCTTATCCATCTGGAATGCCCTGATTTTTGTGCTGCGCAGGGGGCCTTCTTCATCTGCTTCTATAAAGGGCGTGTCTGTCCCGAGATGCGCTATGCCAGATGGAATAGAACAGATATCATGGACTGCAGATGCAGCAAGCTTTTCCAATATGTTGAGCTGGTCAGCACCAAAAGAAGGCTGCATGGCGGCTGGTGATGCATCGCGTGCAGGTGTACAGCAGGCTTTTTTCCCTTCAGCGTCTATTTTGCCTATAGTCATTTCTGGCTCGCGAATATCTCTGCCATCAAATTTTCAGCAAACTCCCGATCCAAATGGGTGAAACGCGCCGGCATATCGCTATCAATATCCAACACCGCGATAAGGTTACCATCGCGATTATGCACAGGGACCACCAATTCAGATCGGGTGGAACTAGAACAAGCAATATGCCCTGGGAAGGCCTCCACATCATCTACCAGCTGGGTTTCATTGGTCCGTGCGCAGGCCCCGCACACCCCCTTATCAAAAGGGATTTGCAAACAGCCATGACCACCTTGATAAGGGCCAATTTTCAGCATGTCTGGTGCGGTGACGCGGTAAAAACCGACCCAGTCATACCCGTCTATATGCTGATAAAGCTCACAAGCGATACTGGCCATTAAGGCAATTTCATCGCGCTCGCCATCGCATAACGCCAGAATGCGGTCTCTGACCTCTTCAAGGGGCAGTGTGTCACGTTGCGTGTTCATGCTGAATATCACTTTTTTTAACTAAGGATTTTTTGGGCTAACGCCATTTGATAGAACAGCCCATAGAGGGTGTCTGCATCGCCGGACCTATGCCAGTATTGGCAATTTGTGTCATCGCATCGCGTAATTCAGGCATGCGGTTTTCGGCTGTGCCCATCTTTGCATCATCAAGGCGTCCGCGATACTGCAATTCACCTTTGCTATTCAGGCCAAAGAAATCAGGTGTGCAGACCGCGCCATAGGCCTTTGCCACCTCTTGTGTCTCATCAATCAGATAGGGGAAATTCATGTGGTGCTGGCGGGCGAAATCGCGCATTTTATCTGGGCCATCATCTGGATAGCGCTGATAATCATTGGGCATGATGGCCAGCATATTGACGCCCTGTTCTGATAAAGAGGCCGCATCTTCGACCAAACGCTCAATGATCGCTTTCACATAAGGGCAGTGATTACAGATGAAGGCAATCACAAGGCCGTTTTCGCCCATGCTGTCTGCCAGATTATACAGCTTGCCATCCAGGTCAGGTAAGCTGAAATCAGGGGCTTTCCAGCCAAAATCACAAATCGGTGTATCCAGCAACATCAGGCATTCTCCTTTGGCCCAAAAGCAGAGATGGGTAAACGCGCTCAGAGCCTAACATATCACAGGCTCTTATCCTAGATTTGAGCCGACACAGCTATCATCCAAACTTAATTGTGAAACAAAATTGTAATATAAGATTGATAGCTCTGGAACGCTATGGGATTCAAAAGGATGCATATCATGTCTAAACCGCTTCATATTCTGTTTTTATGCACCCATAATTCAGCGCGTTCTATTCTCGCCGAAGCCATGCTCAATCACATGGGTGGCGGGCGGTTTATCGCCCATTCAGCAGGTAGCAGCCCGCGTGAAAATCAAATGCCCAATCCCTTTGCCATCACCGTTTTAAAAGAGGCGGGTGTTGCTATAGATGCGCTGACCTCAAAAAGCTGGGATGCATTTGGCGTGCCTGATGCACCCAAAATGGATGCGATTATCACGGTATGTGCCAGCGCCGCAGGCGAGGTCTGCCCGATTTGGCCAGGCCACCCGTCAAGCGCCCATTGGGGTTATGATGACCCAAGCAATGTGGTAGGCGATGAGACAGCAAGAAAGGCTGCCTTTGAGGAGACGCGCCGAGCGATTAGCCGGCGGTTGCAAGCACTGATAGCAGAACCAGCTGATGCGCTGGCTCCAGAACGATTAAAAGAGACGCTGACTCGTCTTTCAGCTATCAAATAAGGTGATTTAAAAGCGGTAATTTTATCGATATTAGGGTTAAAAGACATGCAGGTAAAACTGGTTTCAGAATTAGTGGGTACAGCCGGATTGCTGGTCGCGGTCATAGGCTCTGGCATCATGGCTGAAAACCTCTCTGGCGGAAATATGGCACTGGCCTTGCTGGCCAATACACTGGCCACAGTCTTTGCCTTATATATCCTGATTGAGAGCTTTGGCCCGTTAAGTGGGGCTCATTTCAATCCGGCTGTCTCTCTGGTGATGTGGCTGAAAAAAGACATTTCAGGCAAAGAATTGGTCTTCTATATGCCGGCCCAGCTTATTGGTGCGGTGCTGGGCGCTTGGCTGGCCCATCTGATGTTTGACTTGGAGATTCTCCAATTTTCAACAAAGCCGCGCACGGGGCTGTCTCAATTTATCGCTGAAATCACCGCAACCTTTGGCTTGTTAGTGGTGATTTTACGCGGTCCTGCAGGCAAGGTTTCTGCGATGGTGGCGGCCTATATCGGGGCGGCGTATTGGTTTACCGCCAGCACCTCTTTTGCCAATCCGGCTGCGGCGTTCGGGCGGATGTTTTCGAATAGTTTTGCAGGTATTGCACCTCAAGATGTGCCTGCCTTTATGGCCGCTGAGGTAATCGGCGCCCTGCTGGCTTTGCTCTTCTGTCGCTATCTTGAAAAATCTTAAAAAAAAGGATGTGTCATGGATAAGGTCAAAACACTTAAATGGCTCAGTACAGGGTTGGTCCTCACGGGTATTTTGCTGACCAATATCAATATTTATCCAGTGAATATTCTGATCCATGGCGCTGGCGCGGTAGGTTGGACATTGGCAGGATATCTGGCACGAGATCGTGCGATATTGACTAATTTCGGCCTGCAATTACCGCTTTTTGCGGTCGGCTTCATCACAGCATTTTCAAGCTAGAGGGAGCGCTTATGCCGCGTTTTTCGGCTAATCTGGGCCTACTTTGGCGTGACAGGCCTTTAAATGAGGCAATAAAAGCTGCAGCAGAGGCCGGGTTTGATGCGGTGGAATGCCATTGGCCTTTTGATGTGCCTGTGGCTGAGCTGCATGCCGCATTGAAAGAGACAGGGCTTGAGATGCTAGGGCTCAATACAAGACGCGGCGATGTGGCAGCTGGTGATAATGGCTTAGCGGCTGTGCCGAAACGCGAAAATGAAGCCCGCGCGGCGATAGATGAGGCCCTTGATTATGCCGCCTCAATCCGCTGTCCATCTGTACATGTGATGGCGGGGCGCACGCGCCATCTGGATATCACCGAACAGGCCTGTTTTGATCAATTTATCGATAATCTGCGCTATGGCTGTGCCAAAGCAGCGCGCCGTCATCAGACCTTGCTGATAGAGCCGCTCAACCCCAAAGATGCGCCAGATTATTTTTTAAATTCTCTGGTCTTGGCACGGCGCGTGATAGAGGCTATCGACATGCCCAATTTAAAGCTGATGTTTGATTGTTATCATATTGCGTTGCTGGAAGGTGAAGTGGCCAAAAACCTGCAGGAAAATCTGGACATTATTGGTCATATTCAATTTGCCGGCGTGCCAGACAGAGGCCATCCAGATATCAGCAGCCTTGATTATGCCAGCCTGTTTCAGATGCTAGATCAGATAGGCTATGATCGCCCGCTGGGCGCGGAATATCATCCAGATGACGGGGATACAAACGCGTCTCTTGACTGGCTGGCGTGCTGGAAAAACCAGGCCTGAGATAAGGCGTATTGCCTGGCTTACTCAAGATCTAAAGCACTTTGTCTTTTTGCATTTTCACTTGCAATCAGCCTGTCGATATCTTCAGCGTTCATGATGCTGCCATTGTCATTTTCAAGGACAGAGAGCAGGCCTTGAATATCAAGAGATTGGGCGAGTTCTTGGACTTCGCCAATGACCTCTTCAAGCTGGGCACCTTCTGCTGCAATTTTATCAGTGCCAATCAAATCTGTGAGGCTGACCCCGCCAATGAGTGTCTGCGCCAGGCCTACATTGGCAATAGAGGCACTGAGTGTTGCCGTGCGTTCATCAAAGTTGCGGCGGTAATAAGGATAGAGTTCGCGGTGAATGGGATAGAGCCCTTTTGCCCAATAAGAGTTCGCCATTGCCTTAGAGGTTTCAGCCGGAATGGCTGTGTAAAGCAGGAAAAAAGCAAATGTTGCCAGCATATTCTGGACAATGCCAGCTATGAGTGCGCCAATCACCTGCTCTGGTGTATCTGGTTTGTGAAAAGTGAGCATGGATAAGAGCAGAGCGGTCGCTGCAAAGGCCCCGCCAAATACGCCAATCATTGCCAACAGTCCGCTGAAAATACCAAGCCCGCCTAAGATAGCTGTGCTGGGGTCTGCTGAATTTTCAACAACGATTTGCACAAAGCCTGAGATATTATCAAAATAGAAAATAAAAATAAGGCCTGGCAGATAAGCCCCAGCCAGAATAATCCCTGATTTGGCAAAGCCAAGCCAATAGCCAAAGCCAGCCCCAAGCAGGACAAAAATCAGGATAAGAATATCTGGCAACATGAAATAATGGGGCACTCTAAAAAGATGATTGAGCTTGTTATAAAACGAGTTGGGCTGAAGAAGGGAATCATTTTTCAGGGCTGGGTTTGAAAAGTGGCTTTAGGGCTTGCTGTCAGCCCTTGCCGCGCTGATGTGGTTGTCGCCAAAAGACCCTCAAAATTAAGCTTGTTTTTCGGTAAAAAGGCGTGTTTTGATTTTGTAAACAAACCGGGCTGGCATCCACATATTCAAGCAGGTGAGCAAGATGAGCATTTCTCAAGCTGAAAAGACAGTGGCAAGCACATCTGGCGCTGAAAATAAGCGTACTGAATGGCATTATCACCCTGATTTTCCGATTGATAATAACCCGCTTTTTTCATGGCCTGTGCGCTGGCGTGAGGCGCTGATTTATTATCGTGATGGCTGGCTCACCCTATCTGAAACCACCTTGTTCATTGCGATGGCGGTGATCGCCTATATGTGGCTCAGCCCGTCTCTTACCACAACCGCGATATTCAGCCTGGATTGGGCGCTCGCGATTTATCTGCGCAATTTTGCAACCATGCTGCTTGTGGCAGGTGGTTTGCATATATATTTCTACCGCTATCAGGCCCAAGGCACAGACTTAAAATATGTGCCGCAATTCCTCTCCAAAGGCAGCCGGTTCCTGTTTAATAACCAGCTTTATGACAATATGTTTTACACGCTGGTGTCTGGGGTGGCGATCTGGTCTGGCTATGAAATTGTGATGTTTTGGGCGATGGGCCAGGGGCTGGTCCAGACCATCAGCTTTGCTGAATGGCCTATTTGGACCATGCTGGCTCTGCCGGTGATTTCGCTCTGGATTTCGTTTCATTTTTATGTGGTGCACCGCATTTTGCATCTCAAACCGTTTTATGAGCGGTTTCATGCCTTGCATCACCGCAATGTGAATGTTGGTCCTTTTTCTGGCATTTCCATGCATCCGGTTGAGCATTTGCTCTATTTCTCATCTGTTCTGATTCATTTTGTCCTGCCGACCCATCCGGTCCATATTTTGCTGCATCTCTATATGCTGGCGCTTTCAGCTGTTTTCGGCCATACCGGTTTTGATGCGCTGTTGGTGCGCAATAAAAGACGCCTTGCTATCGGACATTTTCATCATCAGCTACATCACCGGTATTTTGAATGTAATTACGGCTCGGTGGATATGCCCTGGGATGTCTTGTTTGGCTCGTTCCATGATGGCACGCCAGAAGGCCGCAAAAAGATGCTGGCCCGCACACGTACCAACAGCTAAAAACGTGCAAAATAGCAACATAGCTGCCCTTTTGCGGTGCAAGTAAGGTGATGAGAATATGACAGATGCGTTGGTTGCGATCAGCCTGATGGTTGCTGGCATGTTTTTCTTCACCCTTGGTGATATGTTTTTAAAGCTTGCGACTCAGCATATGCCGCTTGGGATGGTCACCCTCTTTTTAGGGTTTGGCATGGCCTTGCTGTTCTGGATCATGATGCGCCGTCACCAGATCCCGCTTTATCATGCGTCTTATCTGCATCATGCGCTTTTGATGCGTTGTGTCGGCGAGGTGATAGGCGTCTCAGGCATGGTTGTTGCACTCGCCTATGCCCCCCTATCATCTGTCACGGCCCTTATTCAGTCTCTGCCACTGGTCCTGACCATTATGGGGGCTGTGTTTCTGGGTGAAAAAGTAGGCCTGCGCCGCGCCTCTGCCCTGATAGCTGGGCTGATAGGGGTGCTGATTATTATCCGGCCAGGTATGGCCAGCTTTGATGTGTTTGCCAGCTTCACCTTGATCGGCGTTTTGGGTATGGCGATTCGTGATTTTGGCACCCGTATTTTGCCACAGAGTATCTCCACTGTGGCAGTCTCTTTTTACGGGTCTGTTGCTATCCTTATCACCGGCTTTGGGATGATAGCACTCAGCCAGGATTGGCAAATGCCCACAATGCAGGGCAGTATTTTTGCCACGGCTCTTATCGTGACCGCTGCGATTGGTACCTTGCTGGTTACCAGCTCTGTCAGGCTGGCCGATATGGCCCTTGTCAGCCCGTTTCGGTTTTCCCGGGTGGTGTTTGGTGGTGCCGCAGGCGTGCTGTTTTTGGGCGAGACCATAGACGGGCCCACCTTGCTTGGCTCGCTGATTGTGGTCGGAGCTGGGCTTTACAGCTGGATAAGAGAGCGCAAGCTGGCCCTGCAGACAAGATGAGAGCGGGCTAATCCTTGTCTTTATGCTGGCCATGGATGGCTGAGAGAATAGAGGCTTCTAATTCTTGTTCCAGCTCTTTGGCATGGTCAATATAGGCCTTATTGTCTGAAACCGGGCGGTCTGGATCCCATTTCAAAGCCAGTTCAAGGTTGGCGCGGCGATCATGCTCTTTAAAAGCTTGTGCGGCTTCTGATGCTTCAAAAGGTGTCAGTCCAGCATTTTCCAGCACATAGCGGCCTGCCCTCAGCGAGCTGTCAAACATCTCACGGACAATATCATTGGCCCCGGCATGATAGAGCCGGTAAACATTCACCCTGTCTTGTGCCCGCGCGACAATATGTAAATCAGGGCGTTGCTGGCGGGCATAATGCACCAGCCTTAATGCATCCTCTGGCTTATCAAGGGCCACCATCAAAACAGAGGCGGTTTTGAGCCCCGCCGCATTTAAAACATCCGGGCGTGTGGGATCACCCAAATAAGCGCGATAACCAAATGCCTGCATTAATTTGATGATTTTCAGATTATTATCTAACACCACAGTCTTGATGCCTGTTGATCGCACCAGCCGGTTGACGATCTGGCCAAACCGGCCAATGCCCACAATAATAACAGGCCCGATTTCATCAACCTCTTCTGCTTCTACCTCATCGCGGCTCTCAGCGGCACGTCTGGCCAGATACCCGTAGAGCATAAATAGTAACGGGGTGATCAGCATCGATAAAGCAATGACCAGCAAGAGCTGGGCACTCAGATCGGCAGGCAGGATTTGTTGCTGGATAGTAAAAGCAAGCAGGACAAAGCCAAATTCACCTGCCTGTGCCAGCGAGAGGGTGAAGAGCCAGCGGCTGGTGCCTTTCAGCCTGAATATCAGGGCAATGAGATAGAGCACCGCGCCTTTGACCAGCACCACCCCAGCTGTTATCGCAAAGATAAAGAGCGGGTTCTCAAACAGAATGGCAAAATTAATGCCGGCACCCACCGTGATGAAAAACAGCCCCAGCAACAAGCCTTTAAAAGGTTCAATATCGCTTTCCAGCTGGTGTTTAAATTCAGAATTGGCCAGCACAACCCCAGCCAGAAAGGCGCCTAATGCAGGCGATAAACCCACCACCAGCATCACATAGCTAATACCGGCAATGATCAGCAGGGTGATAGCGGTAAACATTTCGCGCACCCGCGCAGCATGCACCATCTCAAAAAGCGGTTTGATCAGAAACATCCCGCCAAGAATAATCGCCGCGATCACGCTCAAGATAACAGCCGCTGAAACAAAACCAGACTGCCCGTCCAAAAGGCTGGCCCCGCTATGATCACCTGACGCGCTATGATCACCTGACGCGCTATGATTACCGGCCCCGCTATGATCACTTGAATGATGGTTATTTAATGGCGCGTTTGACAGATCAGAAGAGGCGATATCTGAAGCGAGCTCTGGTATCATCAAGAGCGGCAAAAGCGCCAGCATAGGGATAACCGCCACATCCTGCATCAGCAAGACTGAAAAAGAAGAGCGCCCGCCATTGGATTGCATCAGACCTTTTTCGGTGAGTGTTTGCAAGACGATAGCTGTTGAGGACAGAGACAAGATCATGCCAATCGCAATCGCGCTTTGCCAGGGCAATCCAAAGCTGAAGATGATCAGCGCAAAGGCTGCGATGCTCAAGCTGATTTGAAGCCCGCCAAGCCCGAGTAGTTTATGTCGGATTTGCCAGAGATGTTTGGGCTCCAGCTCCAGCCCGATCACAAACAGCATCATTACCACGCCAAATTCAGCAAAATGCTGAAGCTGAATGGTTTCACCGCCCACCAGACCAAAAATCGGACCGATCAGAATGCCAGCCAGAATATAGCCCAGCACAGAGCCGAGCCCGAGGCGAGAGGCGAGTGTTACAGCCACCAAGGCAGCGGCCAAATAAATCACGATTTGAAGAAGAATATTTTCCATCTATCTGTATCGCCGCTATCGCGTTAGAGTTTTAGTCTATCTGATGGTGACAAATTTTTACACCTTTCTATATAGGCTTTTTTTCGAAGGTGCTGATGTGTTTGAAACAGTCTCTCTCCTGCAAATCATAGTGGTTGCCGCAAGCGCGCTCATCACCTCGACCATCACCTCGATGGTGGGGGCAGGTGGTGGCACAGCCCTGGTGCTGGTCATGCTCTATGTGCTGCCTCCGGCTGCGGTGGTCCCTGTCCATGGCTGTATCCAATTGGTGGCGAACATCACGCGTGTATCGCTGATGTGGCGCTATATGAACTGGCCGATTATCCTGCGTTTCATCAGCCTCATGCCGATAGGTGTTTATCTCGGGCTTCAGCTCTATAACCGGCTTGAGCCAACTGGCATTCAGCTGATTATTGCAGCGGGAATTCTCATCTCGCTCTTTGCCCGTGCACCGCAATCAATGAAACAGGCCAGATTACCCAAATCAGCCTATATCCCTATCGGGCTGGTCATTGGTTTTGGCAATATGATTGTTGGCACGCTGGCCCCGCTCCTAGCGGCTATCTTGCGCCTTGAGGTGTTGAGCAAAGAACAGACAGTGGCCACATTGGGCTTTTTTGGTCTGATGGGGAATGTCTTTAAAATTGCCGGCTTTACCTTTGTTGGCTTTGCATTTCTGGCCTATCTGCCGCTGATCATCCCAGCCTCAATCGCCACCATTGCAGGCGGTTTTATCGGCAAGAGCCTGTTGCTGCGCTCATCGAACCAGTTTTTCAACCGCGCATTCAAAGCGGTGATTGCGCTTCTATCGATTAAGATGATTTTCGATGTGTTTATGGGCTAGCCTGATGGGGTTTTCGGGTTAAGCTGAAGCGCTATGAATAGTCTGATTTTAGTTGCTGTCTTATCTGCTGCTTTTTTTCATGCCTTCTGGAACTTTCTGGTCAAGAAGAATGAAGATAAAGCCCTGGCGGTGATCGCGGTGTGCCTTGGGCATTTACCCTTTTCCGTGGCGGCTCTTTTTTTCAGCGGTCTGCCGCCGCTCTCTTCATTATCTTATGTGCTGATTTCTGCGGTATTACACACAGGCTACCAGGTGTTTTTGATACATGCTTACCGGTTTGGCGAGCTCTCAGCTGTCTATCCGATAGCCCGCGGACTCTCGCCTCTGCTCTTGATGATAGCTGGTTTCATATTGGGCCAGGATATGCTGAGCCCGTATCAGATAATGGCGGTATGTCTGATTGGCCTCTCCTTGCTGATCTTTGGTTTTTCGCAATATCAGCTCTCGAAAAAGGGATTGAAAGGTGTATTGCTGGCAGTGGCGACTGGTTTTTTCATTGCCTCTTATTCTCTTGTCGATGGTCTGGGCACCCGCGAGGCGCAGAGCGCAATTGCCTTTTATGGCGTGCTTTCTCTCTTAAATAGTCTGTTCCTGACAGGCTATTTTCTCATCTGGCACCGTGCGTCTCTTTGGGCCTTGCCAACCAAAGGGCAACAGATTTTCTGGATAGGTGGAGGCGCCTCCTATCTGGCCTATGTGATCGTGCTCTGGGCGTGTTTATATGCGCCCATTGCGGTGGTCTCATCCTTGCGCGAGACCTCAACCCTGATAGCCGTCCTGCTCGGGGTCTTTCTCTTAAAAGAAAAAATGACCTTCGGCAAAGCCAGCGCTGTGCTGCTCATCGTAATGGGCGTTATGTTGATCAGATTAGGATGAGATCACAGCTTAATCGACAGGCTGCAGGTCTGGATTGAAATGACGATCTACCTCTTCAACTGAATGGCCGCGGCGCACCTCATCATAAAACACAATTTGTGTCGGCATCTCGCCCTTTTTGGAGATGTAGCGGCTGATGAAGCTGCGATAAATGCCATATTTAAAATAGGTTACCTTAGGCACGAAATTGATAGGTGATTTTTTAATTTCCACCTTTTTCTTGCCGTTGACCCAGGCATCCATTCTTTTATTTTCATAATCCAGACAAAATGAAATATCTGTCCATTTGCCTCGGATATCTTTTAGCTTGGCCAGCTTGTAGGTGCGTTTTTTATCACGGACATTATTGGCATCACCGGTTAATTCATGCCAGCCAAAATTCAGATGCTTTTTGGAGGCGCCTATCTGGATCAGTGGCGGAAATGACTTTAATCCGCCGGCTGTGCCTTTTGGGCCGCCTATCTGGTGAACCTGACCCAAATCGGTATTGGTCGGATCAACAGGGATGAAATCATCCGCCAGCTTCAGACTATATCCATAGCATTCCCGGCCTTGAGGCGGCTGTTCAGGCTGGCTTGAAAATTCAAAACGCTCTCTGTCTGTCTCGCAATCATTCCATTTGCCATCTGGTTCTGGAAAGCAATCACCGCTGCGTAATTCAAAGCGCTGATAAGCCTCGCCAGCACGCGCTTCAGACGCATCAAACAGATAGGTAAATGAATGTTCCTTTTTGGGCAGATTATAAAAATTATGGCTTTTAAAGCCTGAATGTTCAGGTGCTTTCAGGCTTAATTTCGTACTACTGGTCAGAAGCGGGCTGCCATCTTCATCTAAAATCACAAAAGATGGTGATTTGCCTTCAATCCAGTTCCAGATAACATCCTGAACAGAGACACCCTCATATGTTACGCTATAAAGGTCATTGCCGGTCATCACATGACCCCATTCTTCAAAACCTTTGACGTCACGTTTCTCCGCATCCATGGAAAAGCCAGCTTGATAATGCCGGATATGTGAAAAAGTAGATGCACGCACGGCGCCTCTATCACCTCTGGCATAGCGATCGCCGATATTCCAGATTGGGAAGATATTTGTGAGGCCGTGCTTGTCAAAATTGGCCTTTGTTGGAAAACAATTGGCCCAATGCTGGGCTTTGCAATGATCTGGCATATTGGGATAAACAAAGGCATTAATTTCATCCCACCTGCCACCTTGAAGGCCTTGTCTGACACGCAGGCTCTCGTCATCCAGCCAGAAGCTATCCAGAATGACACGCACCGCGTCAAATCCGGCTATCAGGTCTGCATTGAACCCGAGCCCTATCGCGCCTGCGCTATAGCCTGCAAAAATAAGGCTGTCTGCCGAGGCGAGCTGGTCTTTATGTTGGGCGATAATATCTTCAAAAATGACGCGGCCTTTAAAGGGCACCTCAACCCCGTCAATCTGGTGGGTGTGATTGCCCTGATGCAAATCACTTGAACAATAAGGGATGACGATGACATTATAGCCGCGTTTATGAAAATCTCTCACCATTGGATAATGATAGCCAAAATCATCATGGCTTGGGGGCGTCACTTGTCTAGGCAGCCTCTTTTTCAGGCTGTCTGCATTGATCGCAACACCACCGCCTTGGACATAGACCAGCCAGTTTGAACCCTCAGCCTTAAAATGAGAATAGGTAGCCTGCGCTCCATTATTACAGAGCGCCTCTTCATGTTGGGTATATTGCAAAGCGGCCTGCGCCAGATGTGGCAGCATGACAAAACAGATGAAAACACGCAGATAACGAAACATGACCAACTCTCCTTAAGGTATCGAGCATGGCCTATATTTCGAATTTTGAAAAGGGCAGGGGCTGATGTGGCATAAAAAGGGGTGGTCAAGATAGGGCCACCCCTTTTTGAAATGGATGTTAGCTGGCTGCTTTTTTGGCGTCCTGCTTGGCTTCCCATTGTGCCTTTTTCTCAGCATATTGTTCGTCAGACAAATTATGCCAGCCACAACATTTACCTGTTGGGCTGCGCCCACATCCACATGTGTTTGCTTCGCTCATCACTAAAGCTCCGTTAAAAAGAAGAACCGGTCCATATGTTAGTACGTTTACAGCTGGTGTTGGATGACTAAAACATGCCCTTTTTGACAGCTATTTAATCTAACCCTAATCTCAGCTTGGGAGGCCGTTTTAATAAAGAGAAGAATAGCCAATGAAATTAGGAATCCTGATCACAGCTTTTGGCATTTGCTGTTTCATTTTCTATTCGCTCTATAAGCGCTTTCCTGAACAGATGAAAAAGCCGCGATCTGAAGCTGCCTTTATCAGCCTGTTTCTGCTGGGCGGTGCTTGGTTGATTACTCTTTTATGGGTGATGAGAGCGTGGTAAGCCCAAAGGAAGTGCTGCAAACAATGATAGCTTTTGCTCAGATAGACAGATTGGGTGTGTTTCATGATGGATGACAGACGGCATTTCCTGTTTTTGAATATCGGCCATTTTATCGATCATTTTTTCCTGCTTATCTTTGCAACCGCAGCTGCTTTATCACTTGCCCAGGAATGGCAGCTGTCTTACGGCGCGTTAATTCCCTATTCAACAGCCGGCTTTGTCGCATTCGGCTTATTTTCATTGCCCTCAGGCTGGCTAGCTGACAGATGGAGCAGGCAAGGCATGATGTTTGTCTTTTTTGTCGGGATTGGCCTATCTGCCATTGGCACATCTACCGCGCAATCACCGTTTGAAATGGGCCTTTGGCTGTTTTTGCTTGGTCTGTTTGCCTCTATCTATCATCCGGTAGGTCTGGCCCTGATTGCCAAGGGCGGTGCAAAGATGGGCCGGGATATCGCGGTGAATGGTGTTTGGGGCAATATGGGGGTAGGTTTTGCCGCATTTCTGACCGGCTTGATGATCGATCAAACAGGATGGCGCTCTGCCTTTTGGTTGCCTGGGCTCTTATCTGTTGGGGTGGGCGTGATGTATTTTGCTCATCAAAAACAAAACATATTGATGCCATTTAAGGCATTGAATCCGCACAAAGCCAGGACCAAACAGCCAGAAGCCTCAGCTGATGCGCTTGTTTTGAGACAGCTGATAATGCGTGTCTCCATGGTTATCTTTTTCACCACCGCTATCTCTAGTGTTATTTTTCAAGGCACCACCTTTGCTCTGCCCAAGATTTTCGAAGAGCGGCTAACCGGCATAGCAAGTTCAGCCTCGCTGATCGGCTCATTGGCTTTATTTGTGTTTGCTGTCGCGTCATTTGCCCAGATCGTGGTGGGCAGGATGCTGGACAGCTTCGGTCCGAAGCGGGTATTCTTATCTGTGGCCGCTATTCAGCTTGTTTTCTTTACGCTTTTTATAGGTCAATATGACTGGTTGGCCTTGTTTATCGCATTATTCTTCATGCTGGGGGCTTTTGGCCAGATCCCTATCAATGATTACATGGTCGGCAAGATGGCCAAGTCTGAATTGCGCGCCTCTATCTATGGGGTGCGCTATGTGATCAGCTTTGGCGTCTGGGCTGTGGTTGTCCCATTGATTTCTTTTGTCCATATCCATTATGGGTTTGATATGCTGTTTTATATTCTGGCAGGCTGTGCTTTTTGTCTCTTGGCCGCCATATCAACATTGCCGCGCCATCTGCCAAGCCCGCAATCTGGTTAACCTTCTTATCCGCTTAGTTGCTTGAAAGGCGCTTTATTCCGCCTGCAGGCTTGGTCTCTTAAAGCGGCTGCTGTCTTCTAAAAGATATGCACCACTTTTGACATAGACCCCAGTGAGGGCCTGGATAACCACCTGATGGGTGACAAACAGGACCAGCTCATCCTCACCGATATGCGCCAGCTCTTTGCGCAGCAAGCCGAGCGTCTGCTCTCTATCAACATGTCCTTCAAAAAAGGAAGCAAGTCCGGCATGAATGTCATAATCACCCAGATTGAGTGCTTTGGCCGTATCAATACAACGACACCAGGGGCTGGTTAAAATACGTGTTGGCACCAACCCCTTGGCGGCGAGCCTGCGGCCAATTTCTTGAGCTTGTGCAATGCCTTCTTCGCTCAGGTTTCGTTGTGTGCTGCAATCATCAATTTGGAAATTTGGCGGGTCGCCTATACCAGGGGCCAGGGCATGGCGCATCAAAATGATATTATCACCGGCTGTGGCCTGAAAGCTGAACAGCAACATCAAAAAGGGTAGGATTTTCAGTGC
>JBMHDN010000023.1:0-5325 GCA_049889355.1 Puniceispirillaceae bacterium (SeqCode) | reverse complement strand
TGTTTGGCACCTCGATGTCGGCTCATCACATCCTGGGGCTGGAGCAGGTCCCAAGGGTTCGGCTGTTCGCCGATTAAAGTGGTACGTGAGCTGGGTTTAGAACGTCGTGAGACAGTTCGGTCCCTATCTGCCGTGGGTGTTAGAATCTTGAGAGGAGCTGTCCCTAGTACGAGAGGACCGGGATGGACACACCTCTGGTGTACCGGTTGTCGCGCCAGCGGCACCGCCGGGTAGCTAAGTGTGGACGGGATAACCGCTGAAAGCATCTAAGCGGGAAGCCCCCCTCAAAACCAGGAATCGCTATCAGAGGCGTGGGAGACCACCACGTTGATAGGTCCGGTGTGGAAGCGCAGTAATGTGTGAAGCTAACGGATACTAATCCCTCGATCGGCTTGATTTGAAACAGGCGTAATGCCCATCATCTGGATAACACCAGATACAAGCTACACTCTCTTTGTATAACGCATATATGGATGTCTTATTCTTACAAGTTGAATATATCACTTTGAAAAAAGGGCGTGCCCGGATGACCAGGTGGTCATGGCGCAGATGAACCACCCGACCCCATTCCGAACTCGGCCGTGAAACTCTGCAGCGCTGATGGTACTTTGTCTTAAGGCACGGGAGAGTAAGTCGCCGCCTGGTCTTCCGGACACACCCTCTTCTCAATATCGATATAAAACAAACAACAAAACCTCTCTATCAACACATAAATGCCAATCGCCAGATACACATCATCAGGCCAAATGCACCGTGAAGATAGATAGGGGCTTTTACTTAAGCGCTACAATAAAAGCGCTTCTATATCAGCCCTCTTGACGCGGGGTGGAGCAGCCCGGTAGCTCGTCAGGCTCATAACCTGAAGGTCGCAGGTTCAAATCCTGCCCCCGCAACCATTCTCTTCCAATTATATGTAGGCCGTCTCAAACCGAGGCGGCTTTTTTGGTTTGAAGCTATTAAAACAAATCAAAACAACATGTGACCTGTTCTCAGCCCCTATCCAAATAGCTGCTCACCTTTTCTCAAATAGGGCCAAATAACAGATATCATCGCGGTGTGCGCCTGACGCAGCCTCTCCATAGACTCGCACCTCTTCTAATCTGAATGCGCTGATGTGCGTGGCGAGGCGCTCAAACTTCACCTGGAATGCTTTACTGTGCCAATGTTCAGCATTGATAGAGAGGGCAAAAAACGCGCCTGGCTGCGACACCCGCAGTAATTCATCGAGCGCATCTGGCCCAACATGCCCATTGGTAAAGGTGCCAGCACTGACAATCCCGGCATAACAGCCATCTGGAATCTGTGATAATTTCTCTGTCATATCTGCTTCATATAAATGGCGGTAACAGCCTTTTTGTCGTGCGATATCCAGCATTTCAGCAGAGATGTCCAGCCCATCCATCAGCTCAAAGCCAGCCTCAGCCAGCAATGCCCCGACAAGGCCAGTACCAGCGCCCACATCCAATATCAGTGCCTGTTTTTCAGCAGGGCCTTTCACGCCACTCACATAGCCATCCACAACATGGGCGGGCAAATCATAATGCGCCTCTGCCACAAAATCGCTCTCATAATCATCTGCCCATGCCGCATAGAGCCGCTTGTTATCTTCTGGCGTCTTTAATGCATAGGCCGCATCGAGTTTCGTGTCTGTGTCCATGCATTGATGCTGGCAAAATCATGTTCCTTTGCCAATATTTTTGTAAGGCTGCGTGCTGAGAAGATGCCAGGCTTTGTGTATGACAAGCCCATCACCTCTCCAGCTTTTGTGACAAATTCCATATAAAGCAAAAGTTTTTCAAATTTGTCACTTGATTCCGAAAGCGCTTTCGGAATAGCGTTTAGGGATGGGGGTTTTATGCAAAAAGTCAGCTTGAAATTTTTGGCAAATGAACTCGGCCTCGCTGAAGGTACAGTCTCGCGCGCGCTCAATGGCTATAGTGATATCAGTGAAGCGACCAGAGCACGTGTCATTGCCCTGGCTGAACAGCATAATTACAAAGCCAATCAGACAGCCAGACGCTTGGCCACAGGTGTGGCCGAAGCGGTAGCCTATTTGATGCCGGCCAACACCAACGCATTGTCTGAGCCTTTTGTTTCCTTGTTGCTCGAAGGTCTTAGCCAGTCTCTGGCGCGCCGAAACTGGGATTTGCTGGTGGTGCATGCCAGCACCATTGAAGAGGAAGAGCAGACCATTGCCAAATTATCCAGTTCAGGCAAGGTCAGCGGCGTGGTGATATCACGCCCTTATAAACAGGATTCGCGCATTGAACTTTTACAAAAATTCAAGGTGCCTTTCATTGTGCATGGGCGATCGATCAATCACGGTGATTATGCCTGGTATGATGTAGATAGTAAAACCGCCTTTATGGATTCGGTTGATCATCTGGTCTTGTTAGGTCATCGGCGAATCGGTTTTGTCGGGGCGCCAACCTATTATCATTTTGCGCAAATGCGCCTTGATGGTTATCGCGAAGGCCTCATTTCAAACGGCCTTAATGTGGATGAAGAGCTGATTGAAATCGCAGAATTAAGCGATGATGCAGGCGAACGCGCCGCCGTGACCATGCTGCGTGCACAAAATCCGCCAACAGCCTTTGTCTGTGCCACAGATACACAAGCCATTGGCGCTTTGGCCGCGATACGCTCACAAGGTCTAACGCCTGGCCTTGATGTAAGCGTGATTGGCTATGATGGTCTGGCCTTTGGCAAACATACGAACCCGCCACTGACAACCATGGCCCAGCCGCTCACCCATTCAGGGCGGCAAATCGGCGATATGTTGCTGGCGATTATCGATGGGGGGAATCCTGTCGATTACCAAGAACTCAGAAGCGCGAAATTAGTGCGCCGCATGAGCGATGGTCCCTATCGGGACAAAGTGAAATAACGAAACTTCTCGAAGGAGGAAACAATGAAGAAGTTATCCATGATCGGGGCAAGCTTAATGCTCTCTGCCACGATGTTATCATCAGCCATCGCTGATGAAATCACCATGTGGACAATGGAAGACCAGCCAGACAGAATGGCCCGCCAGCAGCAAATTGCAGCTGACTTTCAAGCGGCTACCGGTCATAGCGTCAATGTAGTTGCTGTTACAGAAAAAGACATTGCAACACGTGCTACCGCTGCCTTTGCCGCAGGTAAATTACCAGATGTATTGAACCACACGGTTCAGCACCTTCTGCCATTTGCCGACGCAGGTATTCTGGATTCAGGAGCAGCAACAGAAGTGGTTGAAGATCTGGGCATGAGCACCTTTGCGTCTGGTCCGCTGAATATGGCCAAATCAGATGGTGAAATTGTATCTGTACCAACTGATGGCTGGACACAGCTGGTTGTATATCGCTCAGATATCTTTGCTGAAAAAGGTCTGGCAGCACCAAAATCATTTGCAGATATTGAAGCCGCGATTAAGGCGTTGCACAACCCGCCATCCATGTATGGTTTTGTTGCGGCGACCAAGATTGATGAAACCTACATGATGCAGCTGATTGAACATATCTCGTTGGCAGCTGGTTATTCTCCGGTGAATGCAGATGGTTCTATCAATGAAGACACAAGCAAGCTGAAGACTGTCTTGTCATTCTATAAGACAATCGCTGATGCATCACCAGATGGTGATCTGTTCTGGAAGCAGAGCCGTGAGATGTATCTCGATGGTAAGGCAGCGATGATCATCTGGTCACCTTCTCTGTTGGATGAATTGGGTGGCTTGCGTGATTCTGCACCTGTGACCATCAATGATGATCCAACATCTAAGGAACTGGCTAAAGATACAGGCTTTGTGACTGTCTTCTCAGGTCCGGGTAATGCGGCTGGCGCGGCTTATGCTGATGTGCGCTATCTGGGTATCACTGCAGATGCCAATACAGATGTTGCGGCAGAATTCATCAAATTTGTGGTCTCTAAAGGGTATGGCGACTGGCTCGGCATGGCACCTGAAGGCAAGTTCCCAGTACGTATGGGTGACAGCGCTGGCGACAAAACATATGAAAAGCTGTGGTCAAGCTTAGATGTGGGTGTGGATCGTAAAGAGCCACTGGCCAACATCTACCCACAATCTGTCATTAATGACATTGTAGCTGGCCTGTCAGTCGGTGACCGTTGGGGCGTTGCAGATGGTCAACTGGCCACTGCATCTAAGATCGTGAATGCACGTGTGATGTCACAGGTTATCCGCAAATATATCGATGGTGAGATTTCACTTGATGATGCGGCTGCGGAAATCGTGTCAAAGCATAAGGCACTCTAAAAAACCAATTAAAGAGGGTGGCACCTGTTGCCGCCCTCTCTTTTTTTCATTCTTTTCCATTTTGGGAATAGGCTCTTGGCACACCATAACTCAACACATGCTGGCGCACCAAAAAAGGTCGGACCCTTGGCAAGGCGTGAACGCTTTCTGGCGTATCGCATGCTGCTTCCCACCTTTTTAATCGTATTGAGCATTGTGCTGATGCCGCTATTGGCCAATTTCTGGATCAGCTTCAAAGCTGTTGAGCTGGGTGATTTGCGCGCTGCGCAACCGATGATCAATGAACAGGTGAAACCGCGTCCGAAAACAGCAGATGAAGAGGTGATGATACGGTATCGCGTCCGTAATTCATCGAAAAAAGAAGCTTTGAGCGAGGTGGTCTTCACCGATATATTACCAGCGGGTTTACAGCTCACCAGCCTGCCAGAGAATTGCACACAATTTGGTCTTAACCTGTCTTGTGATATCGGAAGAATAGAAGGCGGTAAGCGGCTGGATATCAAAATTCCGGCGATTGCAGAACAAGCCTATATCGATAATGGTATTCGGGCACGTTCATCAAAACCTGTTGCCAGTTATGAGACAGTCAATGTGCTGACCAGACTGTCTTTTACGTTTGATAATTTTAGGAAAATTTTCTCAGCAGATGAATTTTGGACGGTTTTAAAGGTTTCTTTTTATTACACTATTTTCGGTACGCTCGGGGCGTTGGTGCTTGGCCTGTTTGCAGCGCAAATTCTAAATACCTCTTTTTTTGGCCGACCTGTTTTAAGAGGCCTGTTTTTGTTCCCCTATGTAGCCCCTGTCATCGCGGTGGCCTTTGCTTGGGTGTTGTTGTTGGATGCAGGGCCGGGCGGCACCTTTAACGCCATGCTCTCGCAAATGGGCCTCACAAATGGACCGATCAATTTTCTAGGTGCGAAATATATTGAATTTCAGATTTTTGGATTCACTTGGAAATTTCCAATGGCCCTGACCACCGTCATTGCCTTTGAGGCCTGGCGGTATTTTCCCTTATCCTTTTTGTTTATCCTGGCGCGGATGCAGTCTATTTCCAGCGATATGTATGAGGC
>JBMHDN010000022.1:0-46239 GCA_049889355.1 Puniceispirillaceae bacterium (SeqCode) | reverse complement strand
GGCGGGGCGAATTTGGTGAGGTCAATGCCCTCGACCGCCTGCTTATATTCCTCGATAGTCGGGGTGCGGCCCAGAATGGCTGAGAGCACCACCACCGGTGTTGAGGCCAGCAGGGATTCGCCCTTTTTGCTGTCTGAATCTTCCACCACACGGCCTTTAAACAGGCGCGTTGAGGTTGCCATCACCGTATCGCCCTTGGCGGCTTTTTCCTGGTTGCCCATACATAAATTGCAGCCTGGGCGTTCCAGATAGAGAATATTTTCATATTCTGTGCGGCTCTGTGTCTTGGGCGCGCTGTCATCAAATTCAAAGCCTGAATATTTCTGCAGCACAGACCAGTCGCCTTCTGCTTTCAGCTCGTCAATGATGTTATAGGTTGGGGCGGCTACCACCAGCGGGGCCTTAAATTCAACCTTTCCGGCATTTTTCTCAAGATTACGGAGCATCTGGGCAACGATTTTCACATCACCCTTATGAACCATACATGAGCCAACAAAGCCCAAATCCACCTTTTTCTCGGCCATATAGAAGGAGATAGGGCGGATGGTATCATGGGTATAACGCTTGGAGATATCGGCGTTATTCACATCCGGGTCAGCGATCATCGGCTCGTCAATCGCATCCAAATCAACCACCACTTCAGCGGCATATTTGGCATCTGAATCTGGGGCCAATGCCGGACGGCTACCTGATTTGATCTCGTCAATGCGCTGATTCGCGATATCGATCAGACCCTGGAGCATGTGATTATGGTTTTCCATGCCCTTATCGATCATGATCTGGATACGGCTCTTGGCGATTTCCAGCGATTCAATCAAGGTGGCATCTTCTGAGATACAGATAGAAGCCTTGGCCTTCATCTCGGCTGTCCAGTCGGTAAAGGTAAAGGCCTGATCAGCCAGCAAAGTGCCGATATGCACTTCGATAACCCGCCCTTGGAAGATGTTATCGCCAAATTGAGCCAGCATCTGGGCCTGGGTCGCATGGACGACATCGCGGAAATCCATATGATCGCCCATCTTGCCTTTAAAAGTGACCTTCACTGATTCTGGAATAGGCATGGTGGCCTCACCTGTGGCAAGAGCCAGCGCAACTGTGCCTGAATCAGCCCCAAAGGCGATACCTTTTGACATGCGGGTATGCGAATCACCACCAATGATGATGGACCAATCATCCACGGTGATATCATTGAGTACCTTGTGAATCACATCTGTCATGGAATGATAGACGTCTTTAGGATCACGTGCGGTCACCAGACCAAAGCGATTCATAAATTCCATCAAGCGCGGGGTGTTTTCCTGGGCTTTGAAATCCCAGACTGAGGCGGTATGACAGCCGGACTGATAGGCCCCATCCAGCACCGGTGAAATAACGGTTGCTGCCATGGCTTCGAGTTCCTGAGCGGTCATCAGGCCTGTGGTATCCTGAGAGCCCACAATATTCACCTTGACCCGCATATCTGAGCCAGCATGAAGCGGCTTGTCACTAGACACGCCAACGCCGTTTTTATTGAAAATTTTCTCAACCGCGGTCAGGCCCTGACCATCATTTGAAATTTCCTTTGACGGGGCAAAGGCTGATTTGAACGGCACGCCAAGTGCCGCGCAAGCAAAGCTCTGGAGCTTTTTACCAAAGACGATGGCATAAGAGCCGCCAGCCTTGATGAATTCCAGCTTTTGCGGGGTGAAGGAGCCAGACATATCAACCAGCTCTTCGCTCTGATCTGCATTATAGAGCTTTTTGGTTTTGGTGTTGATGGTCAGGACAGTGCCTGTTTCAACAGAATATTTCTGATCCAGCACTGGGTTGCCGTCATTATTTAAGATCGGCTTGCCATTATCATCTAGCTTTTTCACCCAGTTTTTCAGATCAACACCGATACCGCCTGTCACGCCAACTGTGGTCTGGAAGATAGGTGAAATGCCGTTGGTGCCAGCCACAATCGGGGCAATATTCACAAAAGGCACATAGGGGCTGGCCTGCTTGCCTGTCCATAACGCCACATTATTGACACCTGACATACGTGATGAGCCCACACCCATGGTGCCTTTTTCAGCGACCAGCATCACCTGCTTGTCAGGATGCTGGAGCTTGAGGGCCTGAATTTCAGCCTGTGCCTGTTCTGAGATCATACATTTGCCATGCAATTCACGATCAGAGCGTGAATGGGCCTGATTACCAGGTGAGAGCAAATCGGTAGAGATATCCCCTTCTGCCGCGATATAGCTCACCACCTGCACGGTTTCAGGCACATCTGCCAATTTGGTAAAGAACTCAGCCTCGGCATAGCTTTCCAGAATATCGCGGGCAAGCGCATTGCCTGCATCCAGCGCCTCTTTTAAGCGCGATGTATCTGCATCATATAAGAAAACCTGGGTTTTCAGCACCTCAGCTGCGGCGGTGTTTGAGGCATGATCTGAGAGTGCGATATCCAGCAGCACCTTAATAGACGGGCCGCCTTTCATATGTGAGAGCAGCTCAAAAGCAAAGGGAACGGAAATCTCAGCAATTTCAACCTCGCCAAGGATAATCTCTTTTAAGAAAGCTGCTTTTTCGCCAGCCGCGCTGGTGGTGCCAGGCAGGGTATTATAGATGAAAAAATGCAGCGAATCTGCACGATGTGGATGAGCTGTATCCTTGATTTGCGCAATCACTTCTGCCAGAAGCGCGGCATCATCAATCGGCTTTGGTTGCAGATTTTCGGTCTTGCGTTTTTCAATTTCTTCAAGATAGGCAGCATATAGGCTCATAATATCCCCCTTAGAGCAGTCAGCCATCGGACCAAGACAAAGGCAGCCCGCATGGCGTAATCACGAGGTGTCACGCCTTTGGCAGAGCAAGCGCGGCGATGAAAAGCCGGCTATGCGTCATGGCGTTCACGATGGTCATTCAGATATAGGCTGGCCGGGAGAGGTGCGCCTGCTACCGGTCACGCTTTTCATAGATCATTTTAGCGGTTTTTTCCAGTCTTTGAGGAAAAATCAGTGCATCTGGCCCTAGCTCAGGCCAGAACAGAGGCCGGCAATCCCATGATAAACCTTGTCCAGCAGGTCAGAGGCGCGTACAAAATCGGCATGAGTGAGAGTCTTCATATTCAAGATTTGAGCGTGATGCGCGGTGATAGCCTGCTTATCGATGGTCTCAGCTTTTCGCTTGCGCCTGGCGAGATGATTTGGCTGGCTGGTGATAATGGCAGTGGCAAGACAAGTCTGCTGCGCTGTCTGGCTGGGTTTTTGCCGCCTTTTTCAGGTGATATCATTTTTGGTGATCAGGCCAGACGAGATCAGGCCGGGGGTGATCAGGCTTGGCAGCGCAACCGAGACGATTTGCCGCTGATTTGGCATGGGCACCGCCGCGGCCTCGCCCCGTCTCTGACCGGCAGAGAGGCTTTACAGGATACAGCGCGGCTGTTTGGCGGGGATTTGCCTGATTTTGAGGATCCGGCATCAGACGCATTTGATATTCACAGCTTCATCGATTTACCGATACGGGTATTGTCTTTTGGTCAGTCTCAGCGTCTTGCCTTGTCCAGATTGCTGATCCGCCAAGACGGGCCAGTGCCCCTATGGTTGCTGGATGAGCCCAATAGCGGGCTAGACGGGCATAGCCGGGCGGCGCTGAACGCGGTGATGCGGGCGCATCTGGCCGCTGGCGGGCGGATTGTGATTGCCAGCCATCTACCGCTTGACGGGTTTGATGGGCAGCAGGCGGTGCGCAAGCTTGATTTATCTGCTGAAGGGAGGGGCTGATGCTGGGCTTTTTTAACGCATCAGCCCGGCGTGAGCTGCGCCTTCATCTCAGCCATTATGGAGATGGGCTGGCCCAGCTCGGTTTTTTCCTGATCATTGCCAGCTTATTTCCGATTGCGGTGGGGCCTGCCCCTGAAAAACTCTCTGCCTTGGCCAGCTCTATTCTCTGGATAGCAGCCTTGCTGGCAGTTGCGCCTGCTTTTGACAGGCTGTTCAGCGATGATATGCATACCGGCCATATTGAACAGCTGGCTGCCTCTGGCCAGCCGCTTTCGGTTTATGTATTGGCGAAATCAGCAGTATATCTTTTGGTGCATGGGCTGCCACTCTGGCTGCTGTCACCGGTGATTGGCGGGCTGATGGGGCTAGATGGCGATCTCTATCTGGTGATGGGATTGTCGCTAGCGCTCGGGCTGACAGGGCTGACCTTGCTTGGCAGTGTGATGGCGGCGCTGACCTTAGGGGCGCGGCGTGCGTCTGTGCTGAGTGCCATTCTGGTCTTGCCATTGGCCTTGCCAATCCTCATATTCGGGATATTAGCCATCGAAGCGCAAGCCACCAATATGCCCGTCAGACCGCATCTTATGCTGCTGGGTGGGATGGTTTTATTTTTGTTGGCTTGTGCACCCGCTGTGGCTGCCTTTGGGCTGCGCAGCAATCTGGAAAATGATTAATGCGCGTTTGAGTGTTGTTCTGAACATGTTTGATTATCTGGCAAATCCATCTCGTTTTCAGCGTTTTTCAGCACGCCTCATCCCGTGGCTGAAGCCGCTTTGTGTATTGCTGTTCGCAGCTGGTCTCTATCTCGCTTTTTTTGCTTCGCCAGCTGATTATCAGCAAGGGGAGAGTGTGCGTATCATGTATGTGCATGTGCCGGCAGCCTGGATTGCGCTTTCCAGCTATCTAGGGCTGGGGCTGGCGGCGCTGTTTTATCTGGTCTGGCGGCATCCGCTGGCCGATATTGCGGCAAAGGCAATGGCACCAGTTGGAGCCGGTTTTGCCTTTATCACGCTGGCGACAGGCGCGTTTTGGGGCAAGCCGATGTGGGGCACATGGTGGGTCTGGGATGGCCGGCTGACTTCGATGCTGGTTTTGTTCTTTTTCTTTATTGGTTATATCGCGCTGGCAAATGGGTTTGAACGCCCTGAGCGCGGCGCACGCCCTGCCGCCATTCTGGCCTTGGTGGGCGTTGTTAATCTGCCGATTGTAAAATTTTCAGTGGATTGGTGGAACACCCTGCATCAGCCAGCCAGCATCCTGAGATCAGGCGGGGTGGCAATTGATCCGGCGATGCTCTGGCCGCTTTTTACCATGTTTGCCGGCTTTCAGCTGTTCTTCATTCTGATTGTGCTGATGCGCATTGACGGCTTGCTGGCAGAAAAAAAGCTGGCAAATCTGCTGCTGCAATCTCAGAGAGGGCGCTGATCATGAGCGGGTTTTCTGCGTTTTTGGATTTAGGTGGTTATGGCAGCTATATCTGGCCCTGCTATGTGCTGAGCTTTGGTTTTGTGGTGGGGCTGTATCTGCATGCCAGACGCCATAGACGCCAGGTGCAGGCGCGCATTGACGCTGCGATTGCCGCACAAGCTAAGGCAAAGAAATAAAAAGAGCCCAAAAAAGGCACCACCATTGGTGCTGCCTTTTATGTTTGCCGATATCAGATAGGTTTTAAGATGAGCGACGGCGGCGGCGGCGTTGCGGATTATTATCTGCGCTCGCCACATTGTCTGTCAGCTCGCGTGGGGGCAGCTCTACTGCCGCGCTGAGCTCAGGATAGGGATCTATTTTATGCGGAATCGCCATAGCGCGCACAAAATGATCCTGGAATGAGGGCTCAATCGCGGTTTCGATTTTCTCGATATCACGCACTGTATTTTCAATTTCACTACGCGCGTCGATATTGAGCAGTGCCATCCGCGCACCGGCCCCTGCTGAATTGCCAGCTGGTATCACCCTATCCAGCTTCACATCAGGGACCATGCCAAGCACCATCGCATATTTCGGGTCAATATGGGTGCCAAAAGCACCTGCCAATACCACCTTATCAACCTTTTCAATATCCATCTTATCCATCAGCAGCCTGAAGCCAGCATGAAGTGCGGCTTTGGCCAGCTGGATAGCACGCACATCATTTTGAGTGATGGTTACATGCTCGCTGATCCGATAAGAAAAAGTCCGGCCATCTTCGATAATCCGATCTGATTTACCCATCAGATTGCCATCGATCATCCCATCTTCGGTGATGATGCGTGCCAGATACATCTCGCCAAGTGCTTCAATAATGCCTGAACCGCAAATGCCGGTAATGCCAGTATCTGAGATTTTCTCATCAAACCCATCTTCATCAGACCAAGGCTCAACACCGATCACACCAAAGCGCGGCTCTAGGGTCTCGCTATCAATGCGAATCCGCTCAATCGCACCAGGGGCAGCACGCTGACCTGATGAGATTTGCGCCCCTTCAAAAGCAGGACCTGTCGGTGATGAGGCGGCCAGCATACGCTGGCTGTTGCCAAGGACAATCTCGGCATTGGTGCCCACATCAATCAACAGGCTGATTTCATCAGATTTTTGCGGTCCTTCAGCCAGCACCACACCAGCGGCATCTGCACCCACATGGCCTGCGATACAAGGCAGGACATAAACATGGCTGCCTTTATTGAGGCTGAGGTTTAACTCAGAAGCCAGGCATTCAGTTGACGTGTCAATCGCCAGCGCAAAAGGCGCACCGCCCAATTCAATAGGATCAATCCCTAGCAAGAGATGGTGCATCACCGGATTGCCAACCAGCACGACTTCCATCACATCATTGGTGGTTAAACCAGCCTGCTCTGCCGCACCGCTGATCAGCTGTTGCAGCCCGTCCTGGACCGCGACAGTCATTTCCTCAGCCCCGCCTTCATTCATCAGGCCATAAGAGACTCGGCTCATGAGATCTTCACCAAAGCGGATTTGCGGGTTCATCATACCGGTTGAAGCCAGCACCTCGCCTGTATTCATATCACATAAATGGGCTGACATGGTGGTCGAGCCCACATCGATAGCCGCGCCAACAATCTGTTCTTTGAGGCCAGGCCAGATGGCCACAATCTGCTGGCCATGGCGCAAGGCGATTGTGGCTGTCCATTTGCCTTTGCGCAAGACAGGTTGGAGCTGTTGCATCACTGGCAAGAGACAGGTGATCGGCCCTTGGACGCGATCAGGCCATTGTTCTTCTAAAGCTTCGATAATCCGGCGCAAATCGCCTGACGGCTCGTGCATATCAGGCTCACGCACTTCGATATAGCACAAACGCACAGGTGGTTTTAAATCGATGGTCCGGTTATCTGCGGCTTTGCGGATCAGCTGGTTATGCACCTGGCTAGTCGCGGGTACATCGATCACCAAATCACCTTCAATGGTGCATTGGCAGGCCAGACGGCGGCCTTCTGAGAGGCCCCGCTTTTCAGCATAGCGTGCTTCGGCAGGTGAGGCTTCAGAGAGATGGTCTAAGCCTGATTCCACGCCATGTTTGGCAAAGGCGCCCTGGCCCACATCAATCTGGCAGCGCCCGCACATCGCCCGGCCACCACAGACCGAATCAATATCCACCCCCAGCTGGCGCGCTGCGGTCAGCAAATTGGTACCAGCTGGCACATGCCCTTGGCGGCCAGAAGGGGTGAAAATGATTTTTGGTTCCGTGCTGTTCTCTGCCATCAGGTGATCCCCCATATAGATCGTAAAAGATGTTCTGTTCAGATAGAAATATTTAGAGTAAGCCGGTCCCGTTTTTTAGCGCAGGCTAGCCGCTGCCTTAGCTGGCGCGGCGGCGGCGGTTTGTGCGGCGCTCGCGCCCGCCCTCACCTTCAGCCACTGGCTCGCGGAACTTGCTGATCCAATTGCGGCATTCCGGGTCCACACCATTCATCACATTTGCCCCCATGATACCTGTCATTTCTTCAGAATGCAGCGGATTCATGATAGCAGAGGTCATGCCAGCCCCGGCAGCCATCGATAAGAAGGCTGCATTCATGCCATGGCGGTTTGGCAGGCCAAAAGAAATGTTAGAGGCACCACAAGTGGTATTTACTTTCAGCTCGGTGCGCAGGCGGATGATCAAATCAAGAGCTGAACGGCCAGCCAGATTGATCGCACCCACTGGCATGATCAGCGGGTCCACCACCACATCTTCACGCGGGATGCCGTAATCTTCAGCCCGCTCAACAATTTTCTTGGCCACTTCATAGCGCACATTCGGATCTTCTGAGATACCGGTTTCGTCATTTGAAATAGCGACCACAGCTGCGCCATATTTCTTGACCAGCGGCAGGACCACTTCTAGACGTTCTTCTTCACCGGTCACAGAATTGACAAGTGGCTTGCCTTCATAGGCTTCAAGGCCAGCTTCGAGTGCTTCAACAATCGAGCTGTCAATCGCCAGCGGCACATCGGTGATAGACTGAACCAGCTTGATACATTCTGCCAGAATCTTTGGCTCGTCTGCCAGAGGGATACCGGCATTCACATCCAGCATGGTTGCCCCAGCTTCGACCTGTGCCATGGCATCAGAGACCACGCGGCTGTAATCGCCTTCTGCCATTTCAGCTGCCAGCAATTTGCGGCCTGTCGGGTTGATACGCTCGCCAATGACACAAAAAGGTGCATCAAAGCCAATGGTGATTTCTTTATTTGGTGAAGATAATACGGTTCTGGTCATGATACCGGTTCCTTTGTCAGTCTGATATATCGTGTGTGTTACACTGCGCTGTGGCTTTGTGCTTTACGCATCCTCATTTACATCAAAGCCGCCTTTGGCCAATGGGCTTACCGCCCCTTGCTCAATCGCCGAGGCATATTTTGCAGTGCGTGCGAACCCCCCAAATGGATAATAATGCCAGCTCTCAATCAGGCAGTTTTCATCTGCTGCCTTGCCAGCTGCCAGCCCAGAGAGCAGCAAATGTGGTGATTGAACCGTCATCAGCTTGGCCACATTTTTGGCCTGTTTGGCAATGAAGCGCATGGATGGGCCAATGCCAGAAATCGTCGCAAAACGGAATAATGTTTTGATGGTAGCCGGCCCTGGGATACCCACTTTGATAGGCAGTTTATTGCCATCTGCGCGGATTTTGCGCTCCCAGTTAAGTACCGCATCTGCTTCAAAACAAAATTGTGTTTCGATATAGAGCTTGAGCCCTTCTTTTTCGGCGAACGCGTTTTTCCAACCCAGCGCATCAGCAATCGCCTGATCAGAAATATCAGGGCTGCCTTCTGGATGGCCGGATACGCCAATCGCCTTGATGCCATGTTTTTGCAAAATGCCGGTTTCGAGCACCTGCATAGAGCTGTCAAAATCGCCAACCGGATTATCCACACCGCCGCCAATTACCAGCACTTCATCTACCGCCGCTTCAGATGTCATTTTGGCCACCAGCATATCCAGCTGGTCTTTATCAGACAGCGAGCGTGCTGCAATATGCGGCACAGGCTGAAGCCCGTCATCGCGCAAACGCTTGGCCACAGCGATTGTATCCATCGGGTCTGTGCCTGGCAGGAAGGTCACATTCACATGTGTGCCAGCAGGCAGCACATCCTTAAAGCTCTCAATCTTGGCCGCACCGGTAGGTGTGACCTCAATAGACCAGCCAGAACCTGCTTTTTTCAGATCATCAATATTCACTGTCATTGTCTTACTTTCTCTTGCCAGACTGGCCACTTTATCGCGCTGGCATCTGCCATAGGGCCCTATGCCAATCAGGAGATCAGATATAGGATCTGGGATGCCTGACCTATCGCCGCAATGCGCACATCATCTGTCCGATACCGACATATGCATTTCTTCTGAGCTGTGCAGAGCGCATAACCATACAACATGCACCCTATAGAGGCCTTTTTAGCTGGCCTTTTTAGCTGGCCTGTTCTCTGCCGCCATTGGCCATCAAATCGCGCACCCGTTCAGCTGGATAATCAGCCTCTAGCTGGGCGGCACGTGCCTGTGCTTCGGCGTCTAAATCATCGCCGCAAGCCTCTGGCTCGCCGCGGCGCCAATCTGCCAGATAATCATCAGTTGAATCGGCCCCATCACGCATCGCGGCCTCGTCAATGGCCAGTGCAAAACGGCGGTGCAATTCAATTTTTGCCTGTTCGCGGTTGCGCCCGCGGCCACGTTCTGCAATGACCTGGGCCGGAATATCGCGCCAGTAAAGTGTCATAATGCTTGCCATCATCTTATCCTGTTTAGCTGGTTTTTGAGGGTTTAAGTATCTGTGTGCTCTTTTACGGCGTCCTGAACAAACTGGCCCAATCCGCCAAGCCCTGTGTTGACATAGGCAAATTCCAGACCCAGTTCAGCCGCGCCATCTTGGGCTTTTTTATAAAGACGCGGATCGTCAATCTGGGCGATATAGAGGAATTTTGTGTAATGCGCGAAATAGATATCGCGTAATTGCGGGTGTTTGCGCAGCCCCATGCCTTGCATGATCAGCCGCTCAAAATGGCGTACCATATAATCGGTTACAAAAAATGTGCCAAGCGCATCATCCATCGCTGCATCAAAAGCATCAGCCCCCATGTAAAACTGATAGCAATGCGGGCCATCTATACGTTCGACCTGCTCTTGTTTTATCAGCCGGTCAATATCCCCGCCTGTCCCACAATCGCCATAGGCAATCATGATGGTCTTATTGAGCTTGCGCGCAGCTTTGATTTTACGGCGCAGACCCGGGACGATTTTTTCAGGGGTATTGTGCCAGGAGGCTGGCAGGCAGGTGAAAGAAAAAGCGCCCTCAGGGAGGTTTTCTTGCATCATCACCAATTCTCGGGCCAAAGCCCCGCAGGCGATAAGATGCAACCCTGAAGGCGCTGTCATAGGTTTTGGGCCGTTTAGCCCGCAGCTGCGCCAGATTGGCGCGCAGCAATCATTTCTTTGGCTGTTTCCACTGCCACCGCCGCATCACGGCAGTATGCATCTGCACCAACTGAAGTAGAGAAAGCTTCGTTCAGCGGTGCACCACCAACCAGTACGATATAATCATCACGAATGCCTTTTTCGACCATCGCATCGATCACGACCTTCATGTAAGGCATGGTGGTGGTCAGCAACGCAGACATGCCCAGAATGTCAGGCTGATGCTCTTCCAACGCTTCGAGGTAGTTTTCAACCGGGTTGTTGATACCCAAATCGATCACTTCGAAACCTGCGCCTTCCCACATCATAGAGACAAGGTTCTTGCCAATATCATGGATGTCGCCTTTTACCGTGCCAATGACGATCTTACCGACACGTGGTGCGCCTGTTTCAGCCAGCAGCGGGCGTAAAATACCCATGCCTGACTTCATCGCATTCGCGGCCATCAGCACTTCTGGTACGAACAAGATACCATCGCGGAAATCCACACCCACAATCGTCATGCCTTCAACCAACGCCTTGGTCAGCACATCATAGGGTGCCCAGCCACGCTCAAGCAGGATGTTAACCCCTTCCATGACTTCTTCTTGCATACCGTCATAGAGGTCATCATGCATCTGCTGGACCAGCTCATCATCGTCCAGTTCTGCCAGAATGATATCGTCTTCGTCAGCCATGGCTATCTCCAACTCTTGAAAAAAATTGTTCTGAAACGCTCGGATTTGAGCGTGTCATCCTCCCCGGATCCCATGCTTACAGAAATATTATGCTTAGCGCGGCACAAGATCACATCTGACGACTGATTCTAACACGCCAGCGACATAGAGGCTCAGATTCACTTGTCAGCAAACGTTCACTTCTGAATTTGATGGCGTGTCATGACCGGCACACTCAGCACCGCAAAGATAATTGAAATGCCTGTCAGACCAAAGACTTTGAAGGTTACCCAGCCATCGGTTGAGAGCAGACGCCAGGCGATTTCATTAGCCAGTGCGGTACTGGCAAACATCGCTGTCCAAATCCAGCCAATCTGAACCCAGCCCTTGTCAGTGAGCTGAAGCTGGCTGGAGAGAATCATTTTCAGCGGCATTTTGCCTATCAGCTGGCCCAGACCCAAAAACAGCGCAAACAGACCGCTGATGATGGTAGGCTTTACCTTGATGAAAATCGGATCATCAAAAAAGATGGTGAGCCCGCCGAAAAAGGCGACGGCAACGCCGCCCAGCAATGTCAGCATTGGCACCCGCTTTTCCAGAATCCAAGATGCCAGCACCGCCAATGCGGTGGCGATAACCAACACAGAAGTGGCGATAATCAGCGGCTTTTCAACACCAAAACGCGGCGCTCCGAAATTGGTCACAAAAAACAACAATAAAGGGCCATATTCAAATAAGGCACGGTATTTATGAGGCTTTTGTGTGTCATCTTGCATGGTTAATCTTTCTGTTTATCCGTGTTCAGTCTTGTCAAAAAATTTCGGTTCAGGTTGTTTTTTCAGGTTGTTTTTTCAGGCCGCTTTTTCGGAATCTGCCATCTCCAGGCAGGCTTTCATCACCTCTTGGATCAAGGCCGGCGACTGGCCGTCAATGCGGGCATCCTCACCCAATGTACGGCGCCAAATTTTCGCCCCTTTCTGGCCTGCCATCAAGCCCAGCATATGGCGGGTGATGCTATGAAGGCGCACACCTTTTTCCATTTCACCTGCGGCATAGCTGGTCATGCGTGCGGCGATATCCAGCCTGTCTGGCAGCGCATCTGACCAGATTTGCTGGGACAGTTCAGCCAGAAAATAGGGCGTTTTATAAGCCGCGCGGCCGATCATCACCCCGTCAAAATGCGGCGCTTCATCTGTGATCTGCGCGGTGGTGGTCAGCCCGCCATTTAAAAACACCTGAAGGCTCGGAAAATCACGGCGCAAGCGCGCAGCCCTGTCATAATTCAAAGGCGGAATATCGCGGTTTTCCTTGGGGCTAAGCCCGTTGAGCCACGCCTTTCTGGCATGCAGATAGATAAGTTTAATCCCGCGTTTTTCGATGGCTGAGATAAAGCGATTAAGCCCCTCTTCTTCATCCATATCATCAATGCCAATCCGGCATTTCACCGAGATCGGCAGATCACATGCACCTTGCATGGCATCCAGACAATCTGCGACCAGCTCAGGTTCTGCCATCAGACAAGCCCCAAACCGGCCTGATTGCACGCGGTCAGACGGGCAGCCGACATTCAGATTAATTTCATCAAACTGAAAAGGCGCAACCGCAGAGACCGCCTCTGCCAGACGGCGCGGATCAGAGCCGCCCAATTGCAGGGCAAGCGGGTGTTCATCGCCATGGAAGGCACAAAAACGCTCAGGCCCAGCATGTAAAATCGCCTCAGCAGTGACCATCTCGGTAAAGAGCAGTGCGCGCGGGGCCAAAAGCCGGTGAAAATAGCGGCAATGCCTGTCTGTCCAATCCATCATCGGTGCGACAGACAGACGGCGGTCTATGCCGTTATCATAGCGGCCGTTATTTTCTGCGAAATTCAGCATCTGTCTTATCTGCTCAGCCTATCAAAGGAAACTGGCCTCATCTGTATCAGATTTAAGGCCGGTTTGCTATCTTTACGCGGAAATGCTGTTTATTGCGGGGCACCGATTGAGGCGATCACCGGCAGGTGATCTGAAGGGTAGCGTTTATCTATCTTGGTCGAATCAATCACATGGTTAAAGACAGGCACGCCGGCATTGACAAAGACATAATCAATCCGCTCATTTGGCGCGATACTGCGAAAACCATTCCAGGTTGAGTTCGGGCCTTTGCGCTCAGCGGCCAGCTTGCGGGCATCTGTCATACAATTGTGTTTTTCAATCGCCTTAATCGCAGAGGTGTGTGGCCGATCATTAAAATCGCCTGCCAGGATCACCAAAGGCAGATCTGTTTCTGCCATTTGCTGGCTGATATAATCATGGATGATTGCACCTGCAGCACGGCGCGAATAGCCACCACGATGGTCATAATGCGCACTGCCTATCAAAACTGAACTGCCGCTTTGTTTATGGCGCAAAATGGCAAAAGTGGTGATACGCGGCAAGGCTGCATCCCAGCCTTTAGAGCCTGCCACATCCGGGGTCGGGCTGAGCCAAACAGTATCAGTTTTGATCAGCTCAAAAGCAGATTTCCGGAAGAAAATCGGGGCATATTCGCCTGCTGTTTTGCCGTCATCACGCCCGACACCGACAAATTCATAATCTGGCAGATTGGCCTGAAGCCATTCAAACTGGTTATGCAGCACTTCTTGAAGACCGCCTAAATCCACCTGATGTTTATCAAAGAGGCTGGCGACTTTGGGCGCGCGATATTGCCAGTTATTTTTGCCATCACTCGGGTTGTCATAGCGGATATTAAAGGACATGGCGGTCAGGCTATCGCTGGCATCTTGTGAAAAATTGCCCTTGATACAGGCGGCATCTGCCACTTGCTTTGGTGCAGCTGTAACTGGTTTTGAAGAGCTGCTGTGTGTTGTCGCTCCGCACCCTGCCAAAAGAAAAGCACTCACAAGAAACGCTGCATATTTAAACATGTCCAAAACCCTTAAAGAAATTCCTCTATCTCATCTGGACGCTAGCAAATCCTCTATTCCACTTCAATCCAACCCTGCATGCACAGCCAAAAGCCAGCGAAATCGAGATTGTGCTCTGCCGCTATCTTGGCAGATGCCAGGAGATATGCTTTTTTGGAGATATGCTTTTTTGAATAACCCGTAACGCGCATGCACAGATGAGCCTGTTTGATGACATCAGATACACCCCAATTGGATCAGGACAGCCTGCCAGCGATTGATTTACAGGCACTCGCCCCGATGCTGGACCTGAAGACAATCAAGGAAAATCCGGTTAAAATCCTGCTGCTCTATGGCTCATTGCGAGAGCGCAGTTTTTCACGCCTGGCGGCTGAAGAAGGCGCACGCATTTTGCAAAGGCTGGGGGCTGAAACGCGGTTTTTCAATCCGTCCGGCCTGCCCCTGCCAGATGATGGGGTGGATGCAAGCCACCCGAAAGTCGCTGAATTGCGAGATTTGGTGAGCTGGTGTGAAGGGATGGTCTGGTCCTCGCCTGAACGCCATGGCGCGATGACAGGGATTATGAAAGCCCAGATTGACTGGATACCGCTCTCGCTTGGCTCGGTGCGCCCGACACAAGGCAAAACCTTGGCGGTGATGCAGGTCTCAGGCGGCTCTCAAAGCTTTAATTCAGTGAACCAGCTGCGCATTTTAGGGCGCTGGATGCGGCTATTGACGATCCCAAATCAGTCGTCAATTGCCAAAGCCTTTAATGAGTTTGATGAGAACGGCCGGATGCGCCCATCAAGCTATTACAACAGGCTGGTCGATGTGATGGAAGAATTGATGAAATTCACGATCCTCACCCGCCAGAATAAAGACTATCTGGTGAACCGCTATTCAGAACGGGTGGAAAGCGCAGCAGAACTCTCAAAACGGGTTAATCAGGATAAAAAAGAAGCATAAAGGGTTAGGTCATGTGTGATATTTGTGATGTGTCATTCACCCAAAAACAGCGCTCACGCCGAGAGGTGGCAAAGGCTGGCTTGGCAAGCCTGATTTTTGCTGGTGCAGCGCCTGCTTTGAATCTGGGGCTGGTTTTCCAAGCTGCGGCGAGTGAGAGATCTCCGCGCGTGATAGCTGGCAAGCTGGATATCGAGGCGGTGCGTCAGACCACAGGTGCGGCGCGTCAATTACGCCTCGGGGCAGATGCAGATCAAACCGCCTTTGTGATTGGCAGAGATGCGTTTTTAACAGATGCCGGATTTGAAGCTGAGGTTGAAATTGCCGAGAATGGTTCAGTAAAAGCGCTCAATATTGTCGCCGGCCAGCTGCTTTCAGTGTTTGAGCCGATTGCCGGGCGCGAGACCAAATTGCAATTGCCCAATGCAAGCGCCTCTATTCGCGGGACAGGCTGTTTTGTTGATGTCAGTACAGATAGCCCGCTCAATTATATTTGCTGTTGCTATGGTGAGCTGGCCTTTCAGGAGAGCAGCTCTGGCGATAAGCAGCATCTGAAAACCAGCTATCATTCTGCGCGCCATATCAATGAAAAAGGTGATTTCATGGACCCGCCCTATGCGGTGCCATTGGGGCATTATGATGATCAGCTGGTGGCCTTGGAACGCCGCGTAAACCGCACCCCGCATTGGCAATTACCAAATAATGAGATGCAGTTTTTTGCACCTGAAGCGCCGCGTTTCTAGGGTTGGGGTACTGACTGACTTCTGAGAAAAAAGCCCTATTTGCCTTTCTCTTCAGCCATGATCTGGCGGCGCAAATCAGAGACCGCATTGGCATGCGCATCAAAGCCTTCATAGCGGGCAAATATTTCAGTTTTCGGGGCCATTTCAGCAAAGCCGGTTTCATCAACACGGCCAAGAGAGGCGGTGCGCATGAAATCCATCACACCAAGCGGTGAATGCCGGCTGGCCGCCCCAGATGTCGGCAACACGCAATTCGGCCCCATCATGTAATTGGCCAGCGAGCCAGGGCTATATTCGCCAAGCAAAATTTCGGATGCGCCATGGATGAAAGGCAAATGCACTTCAGGCTCTTTGCTGAGGATTTGCAGATGTTCTGGCGCATAATCATTAATGAAATCATAGGCTTGTGTGATATCATCTACCAACACAATGCCGCCGCTATCGCCAGAGAGCACCTCGGATACATAATCAATGCGCGTCTGCGACATATGCTCAAAAAAGCTGGGGATCAGCTGCTGTGCGGCTTTGGCCAATTCTGGTGAATCAGTGACCAAAAAGGCTGAGCTATCTGGCCCGTGCTCTGCCTCGATCAGAATATCCAAGGCTGCTAATTTCGGATTGGCTGAGTTATCAGCCAGCACAATCACTTCAGACGGACCAGCTGGCAGGCGCGAATCAATCTGGCCAGCCAATATCTGTTTTGCCGCCACAAACCAAGGGCTGCCCGGGCCTTCAATTTTCTGGCATTTTGGGATAGAGGCCGTGCCAAAAGCAGCGGCCGCCACGGCCTGTGCACCGCCTGCCTTGGCGACCATTTCAACACCTGCCAGACGTGCCGCCACTAAGGTTGCCGGATCCACCGCGCCATCTGGCCCTGGCGGGGTCAGAATGACAGGGCTGGCGACCCCAGCCACCACCGCCGGTATCGCGGTCATCAAGGTCACAGACGGAAAAGAGCCTTTGCCACGCGGCGAATAGAGGCCGACTGTCTGAAGCGGATAGGCCATTTCGCCGACAAAAATACCAGGGCGAATTTCGGTCTGCCATTTTGCTTCTGGCTTTTGATGTTCATGATAACGCCGGATATTATCAGCTGCATATTCCAGCGCATCCACCATCTCACGCGGTATCTGATCAAAGGCCGCATCGATTTCTTTTTTGGTGGCTAAAATGGTCTGGTCGCTCACCCCAGTTGCCTTGTCAAATTCAGCAGCAAAACGGGCCAGGGCCATATCACCTTCTAGGCGCACAGCTTCGATAATAGGTGGTACTTTTTCAAGGAAAAAGCTGAGATCATCTTCTGTGCGGCGCAGCAATTGGGCGCGCTCTTGCTGGCTATATTGGCCAAGAATATGCAACTTAATCATCGCGGTTATGTCCATCTGGCATCATTTTAAAAAATCGGTGCAATCTTAATTCATCTCAGCCTTGAAGGCAATTTTTGAGCCGTGTGCTGCGCAGCTTTAGAGTGACTTGGCCTTTTAAGAGACAAGCTCGAAAATATTGCGGCCTTTTTTATCCTGAACCGAGATGACCCAAAAATCAGGGTCAATGCGGCGTTCTCTTTCCAGATAATCCATCACCGAAGAAGGTGTGCCGGTACCGGCCAGCTGAGACCAGATATAAGCACCATCCAAATCGGTGATGCGGCCATAAAGACGCACATCATCATAGCCATCTGCATCCCGGCCACAATCAATTTCAAGGAAAATAGCCCCTGCATCCCCATCACCGCGCTGCATCACCACCGCCGGTATCTGGTCGATATCTGCCTGACGCAGTGCCGCTGAGACCAGCATCTGAGATGTAAGCCTAGAAATCGCTGCAGCGTCCATTGCGCTCCCAATCGCCATAGCGGGTGGGCTCAGCCCCTGTCGGGCCACCTGTTTCAGTCTTTTGAGACGTTGCTTTGGCCTTGGTTTCAGCCTCGCTTGTCTGTGTATTTTCGGCTGATGTCTCAGCCTTTTGGTCGGTATCTGTCATCATGACCCTAATATGGCGATTTTTCAAAGATAGACAAGACGCCACAAGACTGGTCTATTAGCGCCCATGGATGAGAGTCGAAAAACATTATCATTGCCTGCAACAGGCAAACAAAAGCTGGGTCTGAAAAAAGGCGCGCAAAAATGGCCACCAAACAGAGTGCCCAAAAAAGGTGGGCGCCCTGATAGTAGGCGTCCGAGGCCAGAGCCAAAAGCAGCCATGCCAGCCGGATTAGAAGCCCGCCTTGTGGCAGCCCAGCTGTTAAAGGCTGTGTTTTTGGATGGTGAGACGCTGGATCAGGCCTTGGATAAAATGGGGCGCCTCGCCAGTCTGCCGGTTGTAGATCGCGGCTTTGTGCGCCAATTGGTGCGGGTTGTCCTGCTGCATTCGGCAGATTGCCGGCATATGCTGCGCCCGCATCTCCAGCGCACGCCAAAACCCTATGCTGAGATTATTCTGATGAGTGGGGTCGCTCAATTACATTATATGCGGGTAGCTGATCATGCGGTGGTGAACAGCACTGTTGAAGTGATGAAACGCGCTGGATTTGAGAGCCTTGCAGGCCTCACCAATGCGGTGATGCGCCGGGTGATGGAAACACCGCCTGAAACAAGGCTGGCTGCCAATGGGCCAGTGCGCGCGGCAGACCCGCTCAATAATTTATCTGACTTTCTGAAAGCCAGCTGGACCGCGCTCTATGGCGAAGAGCGCGTGCGCCATTGGCTGAAAATGGCAGAGACCAGCCCGTTTCTGGATATCAGCTTTAAATCAGATAAAGCGGAGAGCCAGGCTGAGATTGCACAGCCACCATTTGAAGGCAGGGTGATATTGGGCCAGAGCTGGCGTTGCCAGTTTAGCGGTGATATCCGCCAGATGCCTGGCTTTAAATCAGGAGACTGGTGGGTCCAAGATGCAGGTGCAGCCCTGCCAGCCCAGCTGCTAGAGCAGATCACAGCTGGCCTGAAGGATAAGAAAATTCTGGATTTATGTGCCGCACCTGGCGGTAAGACAGCCCAGCTGGCCAGTTTGGGTGCAGCGGTCACGGCCTTGGAAAAGGACAAAAAACGCTTTGAGCGCTTAACCGATAATATGAAACGGCTCGATTTATCAGCTGATCTGGTCTGCGGTGATGCGCTGGATTACGAGCCGGAGGGGCTGTTTGATGCGATTTTGCTAGATGCGCCTTGTTCAGCGACAGGCACTTTCCGCCATCGCCCTGATGTGTTGGTGCGCAAGAATGACAGCTATCTGGCGCATTTACCTGAGCTGCAAAAAAAGCTGATCGAAAAGGCGCTGTCCTGGCTCAAGCCAGATGGGCATTTGATTTATGTGACCTGCTCGCTCCAGCCTGAAGAAGGTGAAGCGCAAATTGAGCCGCTGATCTCAGGGCCTCAGCCAAAGGCAAAATTGCAGCCCATTACAGCTGAGATGTTAGGGCCATTTAGCGGTGCGGCCTCAGATAAGGGATGGGTGCGGCTGTTGCCTGACAGTCTGGTGCTTGAGACATCGACAGAGGATATGGCAGGCGGCCAGCGCGGCAATGACGGATTTTTCATTGCATGGCTCCAGCCTAAAACGGCATAATCAAACCAACACCAGATGGTCTGAAGCAATGAGATATGATGTGCTGAATGGGTGAGATGACTTCTTCTGACAAGATTTCAGGAAAATCAGGCTGGCGCATCTCGTCTCTTGAGCGGCTGTATCGCCAGTCTCGCTTTTTTGACTGGTCTATTCAAACACAAGATTTGCCAAATCATCTGCTCTTGCCGCAAGATCCATGGCGCGGACAGGCTGAAAAAGGCCAGGCCTTTTTTAATGCTGAACAGCCTTATAAAATAACTGACCCTTATTATCATACGCTTGTTTGGTTGCGTGATTTGCGTGATTTCGGTGGTAACCGCGCACGCCAGCTGGCCCGCGAGCATTTGCAGCGTCTGATGGCAAAGATGAAAAGATGGGATGAAGAATTCTGGCAGCCTGATCACACAGGCAAGCGCATTTCTAACCTGCTTTTCACCTATAGCTGGTTTGGCAGTTCAGCAGATGAGGCTTTTCAGGCGGAGATTATCCAGTTTCTGGCGCGACAGATGCAGGGTTTGGCACTGGATTGGCAAAAATTATCAGAACCGCAAGCACAGATTTCAGCCCTGAAAGGTTTGTTAATCGGACAGGTCAGTTTTGGGGCTGATTCAGAAGAAGCAGCGCAGATTCTGGCGCTTATCCTGCCGCTGATCAACAGCCAGATTAACCCTGATTTCGGCCATATTTCGCGCCAGCCTGAACGTCATCTTGATTTATTGCGCGATATTTTCGAATGCCGGCTGGCCGCAGCCCTTGCCGGTCAGCCAGAACAAGATGCGCTGAGCGATATCATCTCTAAAATGGGGGCGGTAGCCAAAATGTGGCGTCATGGCGATGGTAGCTTTGCCCATTTCCAAGGGGCAGGCCGTTCAACCAGCAGCCAGATAGAAGAGGTGGTGGCCAGATGCGGGCCACGCGGGCGCATTGTCCAGCAGGCCCCGCATACAGGCTTTATCAGGCTGGCCTCAGGGCGCAATACGCTGATTATGGATGCTGGCCCTGCCCAGCCAGACACTGCTTCTTCTGCTGTATCGCCGCACGCCGCCCATTCAACCCTTGCTTTTGAATTTTCAGTTGGCACCAGCCCATTTATTGTCAATAGCGGACAATATAGCAGTGATGCGCAGCTGACCCGCTTGCTGCGCCAGTCTGTGGCACATTCGACCCTCACCTTAGATGGGATGGATATAAGCGCCCCAGATGATGGGCGCCAAGCCCAGCTCTATGGCGTTGAAGTCGGGCCCGCACCAGATGGTCTGTTAATCGAAGCCAGCCATGATGGGTTTGATAAATCGCATGGCATTCATCATATGCGCCAGCTTTACTTGAAAACAGGTGGCGGCAATCTGCGTGGTATGGACAAGCTGATTTACACAGGCGCGCCAGGTGTGATCGCCCAAGAAGCGCAAATCCGCTTTCATCTGCATCCGCGTGTGTCAGCAGCCCGCCTGCAACAAGGCACTATCCTGATGAAAATCAGAGGCCAGAAAGCAGGCTGGCATTTCAAATGCAGAGGCGGGAGCGCGCGGCTAGATAATTCTATTTATATTGATCAGGGCCGGCGTGTATCTTGCCAGCAAATCATCCTGAGTGTGGGGCTGGGCGATATTCGCAGTTTGGGTGAAATTTCAGCACGCTGGGCCTTTGCACGCGCAGAGACACAAAAAAAGCAATAGCCAGCCTATCGGCCTGATGGCACCAGATATGCCCTTATCTGCGGCAAGCGGCCGCGTTGGCTCTGACTTGCCAGAGAGGCCCGCTTTTGTCATATAAAGCGCAATGCTGCTATGCGGTTCTCCTAGCCTGGCTTGCGCAAACTGGCATTCATCTAAAGACGGATTTGTTCTCATGACTGATTTCATTACACCCAAACGCGCACTGCTCTCGGTTTCTGATAAAACAGGGCTGATTGAGCTGGCCAGACAATTGGTAGCCAGCGGTATTGAGCTGGTCTCGACAGGCGGGACAGCAAAGAGCCTGCGCGAGGCGGGGCTTGAGGTGATGGATATCAGCGCGGTGACAGGCTTTCCAGAGATTATGGATGGGCGGGTCAAAACCCTGCACCCAAAAGTCCATGGCGGGTTGCTGGCCAAGCGCAATGATGACAGCCATCAGCAGGCCGCCTCAACCCATGGGATTGAGATGATCGATATGCTGATCGTCAATCTCTATCCTTTTGCTGAAACACTTGCCAGAGGGGCAGACCATCAGACGATTATCGAGAATATCGATATTGGTGGGCCGGCGATGATCCGTGCAGGGGCGAAAAATCACGCCTTTTGCTGTGTTGTCACCAACCCGTTAGATTACCCGCTGGTGATTGAAGCCTTAGGACAATCTGGCGGGACCAGCCTTGGGCTGCGTCAAAAGCTAGCCGCAGGTGCCTTTACCCATACTGCCCATTATGACAGCATGATTTCAAGCTGGATGAACAGCGCGTTTGAAGAACAAGCCAGCTTAGGTGATAGATTACTGGGTGATAGATTACTGGTGCAGGCTGAGAAAATATCGGATTTGCGTTATGGCGAGAACCCGCACCAATCGGCCGCGCTCTATAAAACCCGTGGGGCAGATGATACAGCCAGCCTGGTCAATGCTGAGCTTGTGCAAGGCAAGCCGCTCTCTTTTAATAATATCAATGACAGTGATGCCGCCCTGCGGCTGGTGGCTGAATTTGATAGGCCAGCAGTGGCGATTATTAAACATGCCAACCCTTGCGGTGTGGCTGTCCAGAGCAAGCCTGACCAAAGCTTGAGCGATCTCTATCAGGCGGCTTTCACCTGTGATAGCGTCTCGGCCTTTGGCGGGATAATCGCACTGAACAGGCCGCTGGACGAAGCAACCGCCACATCGATTACTGGCATTTTCACCGAAGTGGTGATCGCCCCTGATGCAGATGAGGCGGCCAAGGCTGTATTTGCCAAAAAGCCCAATTTGCGCCTGCTCTTAACAGGGTCAATGCCAGATATTCACGCTCCATCTTTGCAGATACGCACCATCCAAGGAGGTCTGTTGGTCCAAGATCGCGATACCGGCCATATTGGCGAAGATGAGTTAACCTGTGTTACCGAAAAGCAAGCAAGCCCAGCACAGATGCGTGATATGTTGATGGCCTGGAAAATCGCCAAACATGTCAAATCCAATGCCATTGTCTATGTCAAAGATGGTATCACAGCAGCGATAGGTGCAGGCCAGATGAGCCGGCTGGATTCAAGCCGTATCGCAGCCCAGAAAGCCAAGGATATGGCCCTTGAACATGGCTGGGAGACACCGCGCACAGAGGGCGCGGTGGTCGCATCAGATGCCTTTTTCCCCTTTGCAGATGGTATGCTGGCCGCCGCAGAAGCGGGTGCCAAAGCGGTTATTCAGCCAGGCGGGGCCATGCGTGATGAGGATGTGATCAAAGCGGCAAATGAGGCCGGGCTGGTCATGGTGATGACAGGCATGCGCCATTTCAATCACTGAGTTTGATCTCGCTTAGCCGTTGTTACAAAAGCGTATTTTGCGGGTCTTTTTCTGCAGATACAGCTTGTTTCAGCACCTTGGCCATCAAGGTCGGCAAGGCGGCATCAGAAATAGCAACCCAGCTTAATCCCATCGGCAATTCTGGCTTTGCCTCAGAGATGATATGCGCGGTTCGGACTGATAAACGCGCTTCAAAATGGGTGAAGACATGCTGGATAGTGCCAGCTGGCACGGGCGCCCATTCATCGAAAAAAGCCTGATATGCTGGTGCCAATTCAAGGCTCTTATCCCAGCCTGTGCTGGGAAATGCCTGCATACCGCCAAGAAGCCCCTTATCTGGCCGGCGCATAAGCGCGATATAGTGCCCCCCATCTGGGGCTTGCCAAGAAGCAACAAAAGCGCTTCCTTGTCTTTTCGGTTTTGCTTTTTTCGGGGCTTTGACAGGCAGGCGCAGCGCTTCATCTGACCAAGCAGAGACACAAGAGAGCGAGAGCGGGCATAAATCACAGGCTGTTTTTTTCGGGGTGCAAATCTGGCCACCCAAATCCATCAATGCCTGCGGAAAATCACTGCGCCTTGTCGGCGGAATCAGGGCTGGATAGCGCGCTTTTAGCTCAGTTTTCAGTTTTGGTAGTGGGGTTTTGAGGCCGAAATAGCGTGCCAGTACCCGCTCAATATTGCCATCAAGCACGATAGAAGGCTGATCAAAGGCAAAGGCCCGAATCGCACCCGCGCTATAAGGGCCAATGCCAGGCAGGGCCAACAGCCCCTCTTCAGTATCTGGAAACACGCCATTGAGATCAAAGGCAATCACCTGGGCTGCTTTGTGCATATTGCGCGCCCGTGCATAATAGCCAAGCCCTGCCCAGGCAGCAGTGATCTCCTCAGTCGGGCTTTGCGCCATATCCAGAATAGTCGGCCATCTTTCGGTAAAACGCAGAAAATAGGGAATAACAGTCGGGACCGTTGTTTGCTGGAGCATCAATTCAGATAAAAACACATGATAGGCAGGGGCCAAATCAGGCCAGCGATGACGCCAGGGCAAATGCCGGCCTGCCTTGTCATACCAAAATAGCAGGTTTGAGATGGCCTCAGCATCTGAGGTGGTCGCGGTCATATCTGGTGCATTGTCAGTGTGCGTCATGCTCGTCAAGCTAGTCTGGTTAGGGGCAAATTTAAAGAGGTAAGGATATCACAAAGCAAGGGCGGTGAAACAAGCTGGCTGAGAGAAGATAATCTGGTTAGGATGGGCGCATGATGAAATCACCCAAAAGACAATCACCCGAAAGACAAGCACCCAAAAGAAGGGGCGGTATCAAGCCGCTGGCCAGCATCACCGAGCCGCTCATCGCGCCCAATCTGCGCCAGCACAGCCAAATGATGATCACGCTGCTCAGCCATTGGGCTGACATTGCTGGTGATCTAAAAGAACATTGCCAGCCGATTGAGCTGAAACAGCCTGTGGGTGTTGAGCCGCAAGACAGACGTGAGCATTTAACGGTGATTCTGGAGGTGAGACCTGCCTTTTCAACCGTGATATCCATGCAACAGCAAGAGTTGCGGCAAAAAATCAATGCGGTGTTTGGCTATGAGGCAGTAACCAAGATGGTGTTGCGCCAATCTAAACAAGGCAGATGAGCTGATATTTTTTAGACCCGGCCCGCTTATTTGTAAAATCTCGCCTTCATCTGATGATTCTTAAAATAGACATCATCTTAAAATAGACAGGGACGGTTTGCAGAGATAAAGTTAAACTCTGTTTATCATTGAAACAGTTTTATAAAAATCGGGGCCATCATTTTAAAAATCAAAAGGGCTTACAAGGAAATTAGGCATGGACCAAAGATGTGATGACAAACAAAACCAGATGACAGACCAATCCGCCTTCAGCCGCCGTGATATGCTCTTGGCAGGTTCTGGTATGGTTGCGGCGAGTATCTTGCCCTCATTTGCGCAGGCGAAAGCGAATCAGGATATCGATCATATTCTGGCCCCACGTTATCTGGGCGATGAAAATGCGCCGGTTCAGGTGGCTGAATATTTTTCCATGACCTGCGGGCATTGCGCTGCCTTTCACCAAAACACCTTTGACAAGGTCAAAAGCAATTTAATTGATACAGGCAAAGTGCGGTTTGAGATGCGCCCTTTCCCGCTTGATGCGATTGCTTTGCGTGCGCATGCGCTGGCCCGTATCCTGCCGGTTAATCTCTATTATCCAATGATAAGCCAGCTTTTGAAAAAGCCTCAGGACTGGAAGAAAGCATCTGATCCGATTGCTTCTCTTGGTGTCTATGCCAAACAGGCCGGCGTATCTTCTGCTGAGTTTGATGAGATGTTGCGCAACCGCGCATTGCTGGAAGCGGTGGTGAGTTTCCGTCAGAGCGGTGCACGAAAATATGGCGTGCAATCCACACCAAGCTTTGTGATCAATGATGACAAGCTGCTGAGTGGCAACATGTCCTATGAAGAAATGCTGAACCAGTTAAATCCTTTCGGGATTTAATGCAGCCATAGGCCCTGCCACGCATCTATCATGCAGTTTCGTAACCTGAAAATTACCGGTTTCAAATCCTTTGCAGAAAGCGCAGAGGTTGAAATCGAAAAGGGCCTGACAGGGATTGTCGGGCCGAATGGTTGCGGCAAATCCAATGTGGTTGAAGCTTTGCGCTGGGTAATGGGCGAGAGTAATGCCCGCCAGATGCGCGGCACTGAAATGGATGATGTAATCTTCTCTGGTACAGATCAGCGTCCGGCCCGCAATCTGGCTGAGATTACGCTCAGCCTTGATAATCATGACCGCTCTGCCCCGCTGACCTTTAATCATGAAGAGGATATTGAGATTACCCGCAAGGTCGAGCGTGGTAAGGGGACATCCTATCTGGTGAATGGCAAGGCAGCACGGGCCAAGGATGTCCAGCTGCTCTTTGCTGATACAGCCACTGGTTCTCGCTCAGCTGGCATGGTCTCACAAGGGCGCATTGGGGCGATTGTCGGCGCAAAGCCTGAGGACAGACGTAGCCTGCTTGAAGAAGCAGCCAATATCAAAGGTTTGCATCAACGCCGCCATGAGGCTGAGCTCAAGCTGAAACAGGCTGAAACTAATTTAGAGCGGCTTGATGATATTATGCTGCAGCTGGCAGAACAGGCCCAGCAGCTGCAACGCCAGGCACGTCAAGCGGCCCGTTATCGCTCGGTGGCAGATCGCCTGCGCAAAGCAGAAGCGAGCTTATTGCAGGCCAAGTGGCAGGATTTACAAAGCCAGCAGACCCAAGCAGCGCAGCAGAAATCAGAAATTGAAGCCGCGCTGGCCGATAAAACACAAGCCGTGGCCAAAGCCACCACCCACCGCACAGAACTGGCAGCAGACCTGCCTTTATTGCGTGAGCGTGAAGCAGAACAGGCGGCTATCTGTCAGCAGATTCAGCTGAATTTGCGCGAGCGCGAAAATGAGGCAAAACGCCTGCGTGATGAATTGGCCAGATTGCAAAATCAGCTATTGGAAATTGATCGCGATGAAGCGCGTGAAAAAGCACTGGCTGAAGATGCAGGCGAGGCCTTGGTGAATCTGAAAGATGAGCAAACCAGCATCAAACTGGTCAGAGAAACCGAAGGTCCGAAGCTGGAAGTGGCCTTGCAGGAATTGACACGTGCACGCGACCAAAGCGCTGTTGCAGAAGCAGATGCCGCCCAGGCTAACGCCCATCTAAGCAGCCACCTCAGCCAGAAACAATCTAATCAGGCCAGGCTGGAGAAAATGCAGCAACGCCTGCAGGCTGTGGACGCAGAACAAGGCGCGTTAGATCTAGCTGCGCTGAAACACTCTGTTGAAGAAGCTGAAAAAGCCCAGCGCGAAGCCGAGAAAACAGACAAACAGGCCAGAGCAGCCTTAGAGGCAGCACAGAGCGAAGAGCGCGCCGCCACACAAGCACGCGATGCCGCCTATGAAGCGCGTAAATCAGCTGAGATGGCACTGACCAGATGCGTGGCTGAGATAGACGCGCTGGCCTATCTGTTGAGCGCAGAAAAGGATGAAGAAAGCCCGGTTTCAGATCTGCTGACCATTACAGATCATATGGAACTGGCATTAGCGGCTGCGCTGAGTGATGATTTGAGCCTGCCTGTCGGTCAAAATGGCCAGGCCATACTGGCAGATGAAGAAGGGCAGGAAACCGCACAGGCGCGAGATGGCGGCTATTGGATTGAGGGTTTCAAATCATCACAACCGCTTGATGCGCCAGATATCGGCTCTGCCCTCAGCCAATTTGTCAAAGGGCCAGATATCATTTTGCAAGCCATTCGCGGGGTATCAGTCGCCGCTTCGTCAGAAGATGCCTTTGCAGCACAGGCCAGTTTGCGGCCAGGGCAAGCGCTGGTCACAGCCCAAGGGGGGCTGTGGCGCTGGGATGGGTTGGTGCGCATCGGCCAGCCAGCCCAGGCAGAACGCTTAAAACAACGCCAACGCCTTGAAACCCTGCAAAGCCAGCTGGCAGCATACCAGCCTGATTTTGATCAGAAACAAGACAATCAGACAAGGGCAGAAGAAAGCGCGGCCAGTTGTCAGCAAGCCGTAACGGCCAAACAGCAAGATGTAAATGCAGCTACACAAGCCCAGAGCCAAACACAGCAACAGCTGGTGCAAGCCCAGCTGACCTATCAAAAAGCATCAGAGCGCAGCAGCTTGTTGGCAGAGCAGCAGGCAGAATTGCGTGATGAGTTGGGGAATTGGCAAGCACAGCCAGATGCACCTGAAACAGAAGATGAGTTGCGCCGCGCGGTAAGCGAGACAAAGGCGCGCGCCGAAGCAGCACGCGCCCGCCTGATTGATGCCCAATCTGCTGAGGCTGCGTTGAAACAGGCCGTTGAAGCCTCAGGCCGGCGTTTAAAAGAAATTGAAGATCAGATTCGCAATTGGGAAAACCGCGCGGCCAATACGCTGCGCCGGCAAGATGAGCTGGGCGGCAGACGCCAGGCCGCCTTGGCTGAACAGGCACGACTCTCTGAACGGCCAGCCATTCTGGCAGAAGAACAAGAAAAGCTGGCAGGTCAGCTGGAAACCGCCACACAAGCACGCGAAGCCCAATCTGATCAATTGCGAGAAGGTGAGCGCGCACTGGCAGAAGCAGAAACCGCATTGCGGCAAGCTGAAGCCGCCTTTGCCAGCCAGCGCGAATCCCTGATTCGCAGCGAAGCGCAGATGGAGCGTTTGCAATCTGACAGACAGAATCTAACAAGCCGGATTTTAGAGAAGTTAGAAATCACGCCGCTACAACTGCCTGAGCTATCAGGCCAGCCGATGGGCGAGATCAGCGAACCGCTGCAGCAGCTCGAAGATAGGCTCGCCAGACTGGTGAGAGAGCGCGATCAAATCGGGCCGGTGAATTTGCGCGCTGATATTGAAATGCGCGAGCTTGAAGAACGCAAAGCCAGCATGGAATCAGAAAAAGACGATTTGCTGGCGGCGATTGAAAAATTGCGTGGGGCGATTGCCACCCTCAATAAAGAAGGCCGGAGCCGCCTGCTGGCTAGCTTTAATGAGGTGAATAAATATTTCTCTGAGTTATTTGTGACTCTCTTTGGCGGCGGGCATGCTGAATTGCGGCTGACCCAGTCTGAAGATCCGCTGCAAGCTGGTCTTGAGATTTTAGCCAGCCCGCCTGGCAAGAAATTACAGCTGCTCACGCTATTATCTGGCGGTGAGCAAGCCTTGACCGCGCTGGCGCTGATTTTTGCAGCTTTCCTCACCAATCCGGCACCGATTTGTGTGCTTGATGAGGTGGATGCCCCGCTGGATGATACGAATGTGGCGCGATTCTGTGATTTGCTGGAAAATATTGTCTCGCGGACACAAACCCGCTTTTTGGTGGTGACCCACCACCGGATGACGATGGCACGGATGGACAGGCTGTTTGGGGTGACGATGGAACAGCGGGGAATCAGCCGGCTTGTCTCTGTTGACCTGCAAACTGCTGAATCGATGCGCGATGAAACGCTGATTTGATCAGCAAAACGCGCACAGATTCAAACGGGTAGCATGACCAGAATCTGCTGAAAATCTAAGTGAAATTCAGACTGCGCGATTTGCCGCAGTTTATCAGGGGCTTTTCGGTGCCTCAGACCGGCTAAACAACTTGACAAAATCAAACAGGGCTCATAGGTTGTGCGCGATTTTGATTGGGTCGGTCCTATTGGGAAAAACCAAGCTTCCAATCCAACAAAGTCAGTTTGGCATCACCAAGGCAACGCCAAGGGATCCATCGCCATGGGCAAGAAAGATGATATGCACAGCAAAAGCGCACTTAGTGAGCGGATTGCAAAGCTGGAATCAGAACTTGCCGAGCCAGAGCAGACCCAAAATAAGGGTCATATGTCCGTAAATGGGCTGGCGCTGGCAGGGCGTGTTGCCACTGAATTGGTGGCAGGGGTCGCGGTCGGCGGTTTTATTGGCTGGTTGCTGGATACGTGGCTCGGCACGATGCCGGGCTTTATGTTAGGCCTGTTTTTTCTGGGCGCGATTGCCGGCATGATGAATGTCTGGCGGTTGATGACCGGACGAGATATGGCCGCTGGGTATTTTACGGAGAAGGCAGCTGATAAAAGAGCTGCCGATGATGACAGGAGCGGTTAGGTGCATTCACCCGTCGAACAATTCACCATCAAGGTTCTGTTTACGCTTAATTTTCTCGGCTATGACATTTCCTTCACCAATTCCAGCCTGTTCATGGTGCTGGCTGTATTGGTCAGTACTGTATTTTTGGTTGCGGCGATGCGCCCAGCCGCTATGGTCCCAGGCCGCCTGCAAGGCGCCGCTGAGATGATGTATGAGTTTGTCGCTGAGATGGTGCGCTCGAATGTCGGGAATGAAGGGCGCCCTTACTTCCCATTTATTTTCACCATCTTCATCTTCATCCTCTTCTCTAATATGCTGGGTCTTATCCCTTATTCTTACACCACCACCAGCCAGATTGTGGTCACCTTTGCGATGGCCTTTACCATCTTTATCGGGGTCACTCTCGTTGGTCTGGTCAAGCATGGGCTGCATTTCTTCAGCTTTTTTGTGCCAGCTGGCGCACCAAAGCCGCTGATCCCGTTCTTGGTGGTCATTGAAGTGATTTCGTATTTCGTGCGTCCGGTCAGCCTGTCTGTCCGACTGTTTGCCAATATGCTGGCAGGCCACACGATGCTGAAAGTTTTTGCAGGTCTTGCTGTGATGCTGACAGGGGCGGGCGGCATTGCCGTTGCCGGTTCTGTTCTGCCGTTGATTGCGATTGTAGGTCTAACCGGTCTTGAGATGCTGGTTGCCGCGTTGCAAGCCTACGTCTTCACGATTTTGACTTGTATGTATTTGAATGACGCGCTACATCTCCACTAGGATTTTAGCCGCTGGATATAAGGCGTGTAATTCATATAACCGGGTCCCTTTGCGGGCATAATTTTCAACTGTTCATTTAACTAGGGAATTGAAGAAAATGGAAGCTGAAGCTGCAAAACTGATTGGTGCTGGTATTGCCGTTCTCCCACTGCTGGGTGTTGGTCTTGGTATCGGTAACATCTTCTCTTCACTGATTAACTCTATCGCGCGCAATCCATCTGCACGTGGTGAGGTATTCGGTATCGGTATTCTGGGCTTCGCCCTGACCGAAGCGATCGCGCTGTTCGCGCTGGTTGTTGCTCTGCTGCTGTTGTTCGTATTTTAATCGAACCAGCACTGACATTTAATGGCAGGGCGAACATTCCTTTTAAAAAAGGGTGTCGCCCGCCACTATTACATGGTTCCTCTTGACGTAAAGGTTCATAGAGATGGCAACCGCTTTTAACAAAGCAATCCTATTCTCAGCTGGTATTCTCAGCCTGAGCTCAGGTATGGCACAAGCAGCTGGTGGCGGCGAGTCATCAGGTGGTCTGCCTCAGCTTGATCTCACCACCTGGCCTACACAGCTCTTCTGGCTTGTTGTGACCTTCACACTTGCCTACATCCTTATTTCTCGTCTGGTCACCCCGAAAATCGGTGCTGTTTTTGAAGAACGCGCTGGTCGTATTTCTGGTGATCTGGACAAAGCCAAAGAAGCTGACGAGCAAGCACGTGCCACCAGAGAAGCCTATGAGGCTGAACTGGCAGAAGCACGCAGCACAGGCGCAGCGCAAGCGAAGGCAGCACTTGATGCGGCCAATTCTGAAGCAGCAAAGCAGGAAGCTGAGCTGGATAAGAAGCTGGCCCGCAAGGTAAAAACTGCTGAAACCAAGCTGGAAAAGCTGCGTGAAGAAGCGCTGGCTAATCTGGATGATGTGGCAGCTGAAGCCGCGATGCAGACTGTTGAACAGCTCACCGGCATGAAAGCAACCAAAGCAGCGGTGTCGAAGCAGATTAAGTCTGCCTCAGCACAGCTCAATGGCGCATAGGCTTAAGGGAGGCGAATGATGTATTTTGATGAATCAGCATGGGTAGCCCTTGGCTTTATTATCTTTATCGCTTTGGTATGGCGTCAGGCCTCATCTGCGATTACCGGTATGCTTGATGAGCGGTCAGCAAAAATCCGCGCTCAGTTGGATGAAGCACGCCAGTTGCGTGAAGATGCCGCTGAAGAATTAAAGCGTTATCAAAAGCTCCAGCGTGATGCCGCAAAAGAAGCCAAAACCATCTTAGAGAATGCCGAAGCTGCTGCTGCACGCATCCAAGAAGATGCTGAAAAGCGGGCGGCAGATACCATTAAGCGCCGTGAGACACAGGCAGCTGCTAAAATCGCTGCTGCTGAAGCAGCCCTGACTGCCGAATTGCGTGACCGTGCGGCAAGTCTTGCCTTGGGCGCGGCGAAGAACCTGATTGTGGACAAGCTGGATACTGAGGCATCACTTGCACTCGTAGAAGCTTCAGCAAAGCAGATGGAAAGCGCCGGCAAATAAGCCGATAAGCTATCCAATAGAAACACAAAACGCTGCCTTTTGATTTAAGGCAGCGTTTTTTTATGGGTGCACTCTTTGAACAGATGCTTAAGGCTGGACCAAATCTGGGGCCAGAGATAAGACCACCCGGCCATCTGATGGCAGTGTCACGGCCATCTCGCCAACCGGATAAAAGACGGTTTTATTGGCCATAAAGGCCATTTGATAGCTGGATGTTCTGGTTTCAATAACCCTATCATTTGAATCCAAAATCGCGGTCAGCACAGGCACTTCAAAAATCAGCGGCTCAGAGGGCGCATCGGTAATACGGCTCGCTTTGAGGCCGATGGATATATCCATATCCACAGAATTTTCATTATTATAACACAGGCCAGAGACGCCATTTAAACGCACTTCAACCTGCTGGCTGGTATCTTCGATTGTGCGCAAAGACACCCGCGCCCCTTCAATAGGTGCTGTGATTTTATCGCTGCAGGCAACAGGGTCAGGACCAAAGCTTGAACAGCCTGCTAAGAATAATAAACCAACAGATAAAAACCCGGATGATTTCATCATTTTATCCATGCCTTTTCTTTTCCACCATCAACCCTATATCATTTTAATGACGAGTTGATTGACCTTTTCCCTTTTATCGCGCAAATAAGGCGGTATGAACAGCACTAAAAAACGTTTAATTCTAGCTGCCCCTCGTGGTTTTTGTGCCGGTGTTGATCGCGCCGTGCGCATTGTTGAGGTTGCGCTGGAAAAATATGGTCCCCCTGTCTATGTCCGCCATGAAATTGTGCATAATAAACGGGTTGTCTCTGATCTTGCTGCCGCCGGGGCTGTTTTTGTCAAAGAGCTAGATGAAGTGCCATCTGGTGCACCGGTGATTTTTTCAGCCCATGGGGTCGCCAAATCTGTCCATAAGCGCGCAGATGATGAAGGCATGATTGCGATTGATGCCACCTGCCCTCTGGTCACCAAAGTCCATAATGAAGCGAGCCGCCATTTCACCAAGGGCAAGCATATCTTGCTGATTGGCCATGCCGGCCATCCTGAGGTGATTGGCACGATGGGTCAGGTCCCAGATGGCGGGATGAGCCTGATTGAAACCACCGCAGATGCTGCAAGCTTCACCCCGCCTGACGGGGTTGATCTGGCCTTTGCCACACAAACAACCTTATCGGTAGATGAAACAGCCGAGATTATCTCGGTTCTGCAGGCACGCTTTCCAGAGATCACCGGGCCGCGCGGCGAGGATATTTGCTATGCCACCACCAACCGTCAGGTGGCGATTAAAAAACTGGCCCCTGATGTAGATGTCATGCTGGTGATTGGGGCGCAAAATTCATCCAATTCCAAGCGGCTGGTCGAAGTGGCAAAAAATGCTGGTGTTGAGGCGGCCTATCTGATCGCTGATTCAACCGCCTTGGATTTTGATGTGCTGAAAGATGCACAGACAATCGGTTTGAGCGCGGGGGCTTCGGCACCAGAGGTGTTGGTCGATGAAGTCATCGCCGCCTTGCAGGGTGCATTCGATTTGACCATCAGTCATCATAATGCGGTGATGGAAGATATGCATTTCAAATTGCCGCCAATTTTGAATAAGCCTGATATGAGAGGCTAGAGATGGCGGTATATACGCAGATTGATGATGAAATGCTCTATGGCTTTTTGTCAGATTATAATGTTGGCCAGCCGCTAAGCTTTCAGGGAATCGCTGAAGGGGTAGAGAATTCCAATTATCTGCTGCGTACAGATCAAGCGCATTTCATCCTGACCTTATATGAAAAGCGGGTTGAAGCGGCTGATTTGCCGTTTTTTATTGGCTTGATGCAGCATCTGGCTGATCAGGGTATTCCCTGCCCGCTGCCTGTGCCCAATAAATCAGGCGAGATGCTGAGCCAACTGGCGGGACGTCCAGCAGCTATGGTAACCTTTTTAGATGGCACCACCGCCTGGTTTCCCAATGTCGCCAAATGTGCTGAGGCCGGTACCGCGCTTGCCAATCTGCATCTGAAATCAGCTGGTTTTGAGGGGCAGCGTGCCAATGCGCTAGGCCCGTCTGGATGGCAGCAGCTGTTCAGCGATATCACACAGATTGCAGATCAGCTGCCAGCACATTTGCCTGCTAATCTTTTGCGTGAGACCGAAAAGACCCTGCATCAGATCATCCAAAAATGGCCGAGAGATTTGCCAGCTGGCATTATCCATGCTGATTTATTTCCTAATAATGCGTTGTTTGTTGGGGATAAGCTGACCGGTGTTATTGATTTCTATTTCGCCTGCCGCGATATTTTTGCCTATGATTTGGCGGTTTGCCTGAATAGCTGGTGTTTTGAAAAAGACAACAGCTTTAACATCACAAAATCAAAAGCATTGGTCAGCGGCTATCAGGAGATGCGCCCGCTCAATGAGGCTGAGATAGATGCCTTGCCGATTTTATGTGCTGGCTCTGCGTTGCGGTTTTTCCTCACCCGTTTATATGATTTAATCAACACGCCGGCAGATGCGCTGGTCAAACCCCATGACCCGATGGAATATTGGTCTAAATTACGTTTCCATCTGGCTGCCCCCAGCGCCTCATCCTATGGCATCGGCCTATAGGGACAGAGGGTCGATATGACAGATGTCACGCTCTATACAGATGGTGCCTGCCTTGGCAATCCGGGGCCTGGTGGCTGGGCGGCGATTGCCCGCTGGCGCGAGAGCGAAAAGCCTTTTTCAGGTGGGGCAGCGGCCACCACCAATAACCGGATGGAATTGCAGGCTGTGATAGAGGGGCTGAACGCGATGAAGCGGCCAGTATCTGTGCTGGTGGTGACAGACAGTCAATATGTGATGAAAGGTGTCCAGCAATGGATGGCAGGCTGGAAGCGCAATGGCTGGAAAACAGCCAGCAAAAAGCCAGTTGCCAATCAAGATTTATGGCTGATGCTAGATGAGGCCCTTGCCCGCCATCAGGTCAGCTGGCAATGGGTCAAAGGCCATGCCGGCCATGAGATGAACGAAAAAGCCGACATGCTGGCCCGAGAAGAAGCTGAAGCCTATCAGGCTGCCTTAAACAGTTAGATAGGCCAAGCTAGATAGGCCAAGCTAGATAGACTAAGCTAGATAGACTAGGCTAATGTGTTAGCTTAGGCTGACTTTAAATGGGCCAGCAGATTTTCTGCAGATGACACCTCATAGGCACGCGGCTCTTCGATGAAAGAGGCAGTGACAACGCCATCTTCGACGATAAAGGCACAACGCCCACAGCGCACGCCAAGAAGCGGGCCCATATCCACATCCATGCCCAGCGCCTTTGTCATCTCAGCCTGCGAATCGCCTAGCATATCCACCTTGCCATCTGCCCCGTGAATTTCGCCCCAGGCTGACATCACAAAGGGATCATTCACCGACAGACAGGCAATCGCATCAACACCCAGCTCTTTAAAATCGTCATAATGCGCGACAAAACCTGGCAGATGCTTGGCTGAACAGGTCGCGGTAAAAGCACCTGGCAGGGCAAAAATAATCACCTTGCGCCCGCTGCAATAGCTGGCCATATCCACCTGGCTTACCTGACCGAGATCAGATGAATGAACAGTTATGGATGGGATTTTAAAACCGGTTTCCACTGACATGTTATGTCCTTTGCGTCTTTATTTGGAAAATATCTCTTTTGGAGCCTATTTTTGGCCGGATGGCCGGATTTTCTAGCGTGTTGAGGTCTGTGCCAGCGCGCCGCGCACCACATCCTTTGTTAATAACTCGGGCAGCAGGATAGGTGTTTCAAGGGTCGGGGCAGAAATAAGATTAAACGGAATGCCAAACCGGTTATATTGGCTGAGTAAGTCAGCAATATCATCATCTGGCAATGTCCAGTCAGCTTGCATTTTCAGTACATTTTCTGCGGCAAGCAGCGCTTCAATATCGGCTGTTTCCAACACCAGTTTTTTATTCGCCTGACAGGTGATGCACCAATCGGCTGTCACATCCAGTAAAATCACCCGCCCGTCTGCTTGTGCCGCTTCAAAGGCTGCCGGACTATAGACAGACCAGCCGGAAGCTGGCACCGCCTCACCAGCCTTACTGCGCCCTTCTATGGCCCCGACAAACAGCCAGAGCACCCAAATCAGCGTGCCCAGCAAAAACAGCCCCATCAGCTGTTTTACCCTGTTCATCCATGCCCCCGGCTTTGGCAGGAGCCAGACCAGCTGTGGCAGAAGAGCGAGCATCAGCCAAGGGCTGGCAAGCCCCAGCCCCATCACCATCAATGTGCCGACCATTACCTCATCAGGAGCGCTAAAGGCAAAGCTGACGGCGGTACCCACAAAAGGCGCTGAACAAGGCGTGGCTAGCAAGGTTGCGAGCATGCCTGAGAGGAAATCATTGATATAGGGGCCGTTTGCAGAGCGGCTGAGGCGGGCGGCAAATTGCGGGACTGGCAAGACAAGCTTGTCAAAAAGGCTCAGCGTAAACAGGCCGAGCACCAAGGCCATCACGCCTAAAAAGACAGGCTGTTGAAATTGAATGCCCCAGCCAAGCGCATAGCCAGCTGACCGGACCATAATAAGGGCGAGCGCCAATAAAGCAAAGCTGGTGAGGATGCCGGCTGCAGAGCTGAGTAAGCGGCGTCTAGCCACAGATAGAGGTAAGGCAGAAACCGAGAGCAGAGACGTGATCTTTAAAGACAGGACAGGCAATACACACGGCATGAGGTTTAAAATCAGCCCGCCTAAAAAGGCGATCCCCATCAGCCCAAGTGAGATGGAAGCCGTGAGGCCGCCTGCAACTGGTGATGAGGCGATTTGTGCGGAGGCGATTTGTGAGGAGGTCGCCACTGGCGGGGCAGGTGCGATAACCGCCGCCAATTCTTTCATTTGAGGCGCGGCCAGGATGGTAAGGGTTGCTTTTGTGCCGACTAGCTTTTCCGGGTGTGATCCATTTATATCGATGAGATAGCGCCCTGTTTCAGCAGAAGCTACAGGCTTGGCAAAGCTATAGCCTTGTAAATCGGTTTCAATCAGCACATCATCCAGCGTTAACCCGCCCAAGCTAAGGGCGATGTCCAGCTGCTGGCTATTTGCCAGATAGCTGATATGCGAAAAGCCGATATCCGGGCCTGTTGCCCCTGTGGGAATTTGCGATCTGGCATAGGCGATTTGCTGGGCCTCAAAGCTGGGCCGCGCCTCACCAGCTGGCAATTGAAACAGCATTTCGCCAGAGACCGGTACACAAATATCTGAGCAAATCAGTGCCTCCAACCGGCCATAAAACTGGCCTGCCCCATCAAAGGCATCAGCTGGCAAATCAAAGGGGAAAATAATTTTATCGCTATAGCCAAATGTATCCAGACCAAACAGGCTGAAGCGTTTGGGGGCCGGAAAAGATAAAGCTATTTCGGTTTCATCCACCGCGTTAAACAGGCGTGGCGGTAATCCGGCATCACCAGGGCTGCGCCAATAAATCTTCCAGCCAGGCCGCAACAACACCTCTAGCCCCATTGGGACTGGGTCAATGATATCTTGGCTGTTCGGGGTATTTTGGGCGTTTAGGGCGCTCACCAGACGCAATTCAGCAAAGTCAGTTTGTAGCACTGAAGAAAGCGTGTTTTGTGCATAGGCCGGCTGGCTGTGCATAAAGCTGGTTACAACAAGCAAAACACAAAAATGGAGTGCGCGCAGAATTTTGGTCATAGCCATTACATAAGCCTTTGCTGGCCCTGTGACCAGCCTATATTAAAAGCTAGGGCCGCATTCACACAGGCACATATGCGCGCAACTGCTGGCCCTATTTGCAAGCGAAGGTTAACCAGCCTAAACTCAGCATATATATCCAAGGTAAAGGCAGATGATAACTCATACCGAAATCCTCACCGAGCTGGTCGGCCATTTTTTAATCGCGACCCCGCAAATGTCTGATGAGCGTTTTCATCAGGCGGTGATTTATATGTGCTCGCATGATCATGAAGGGGCGATGGGCCTTATCATCAACCAGCCGACCGTCGAGATGAAACTAGATGATCTGTTAAATAAGCTCAATCAGGACCCTGCCCGTTTTGGCGGTGAAGAGACAGTCTTTACCGGCGGGCCAGTGGAACCAAAAAGAGGCTATATTTTGCATAGTTCTGATCATCTGATGCCTGATTCGATCACCATTACAGAAGATATTGCGCTGAGCATGCAGGTTGAAATGGTGGTTGAAATCGGAGCTGGCATTGGCCCGCAACAACATAAAATCATGCTGGGCCATACGGGCTGGGGGCCAGGCCAGCTGGAAGAAGAGATGGTGGAAAATATGTGGCTGCATCTGCCAGCTGAACCAAATATGGTTTTTGATGCGCATACCCGTGATCTCTGGCAGGAAACACTGGCGCTGCGCGGCTTTAATGCTGGCAATCTCTCGCCGCTCGCTGGTCGGGCTTAGCGCCAAGCAATAGGCAGCTGGTGCGATCAGCCGGCCAGATGCTGGCAAAGCCTCTCATTATCCATCACCGGACCAGAGGGACCAAGGACAGCAAGGGCCGGCTTGCTGGTCTCTATCAGCCGTGTTGCAACCTTTTCAATATCACGGCAGCTCACCGCCTCGATATCATCAAGCACCTTTTGGCGATCAACGGGTTGGCCAAAAATCATCATCTGACGGGCCAGCGATTCCATCATGCCAGTGACTGATTCTTGGGCCATCAGCATGCCAGCGCGTAATTGAGCCTTGGCACGGGCCAGCTCTGTCTCTTCTGTTTTTCCAGCAATATCGGCCAGCGCGCCAGCAGATACAGCCAGCAATTCATCCACCTGTTCAGGTGAGGTGCCGGCATAAATGCCAAAGACACCTGAATCGCTGTTGGTCTGGGGAAAAGAGAAAATCGAATAGCACAGGCCGCGTTCTTCGCGCACTTGCTGGAACAGGCGAGAGGACATAGACCCGCCATAGAGATTAGAGAGCAAGCCAAGGGCGTAGCGGTCAGGATCACCTGCTGGCGGCGAGGCAAGGCCAAAAATCACATGGCTCTGTTCCAGATCGCGCACCATAATATCACGCCCTGCGTTAAAGGCTGGTGTCTGGCGGTTTGGATGACCGGCTTTGGCCAGCCCGCCAAGCCTGTCTAAGGCCAAGGCGACAATATCATCATGGGTGATTTTGCCTGTTGCCACCACCAGCATCTGTTCAGCACCATAATAGCTGGACATAAAGCCCTTGAGATCCGCTGCAGAAAAACCGGAGACGCTATCTGCGGTGCCTAAAATAGGCTGGCCGATAGATTGGCCTGGATAGCAGCTGGCGGTAAATCGATCAAAAACCAGATCATCAGGTGTATCCAGAGATTGGCCGATTTCTTGTAAAATCACACCGCGCTCACGCTCTAGCTCATGTGCCGGCAGGCTCGTATTGAGCAAGATATCGCTCAGAATATCCATGGCGAGCCCCAGATGTTCAGGCAATGCGCGGATATAATAGGCGGTTTCTTCGCGGCTGGTATGGGCATTCATATAGCCGCCCACTGATTCAACCTCAGCAGCAATATCAGCTGCGCTCCGGCTGGTGGTTCCTTTGAAAGCCATATGTTCGAGCATATGGGCAATGCCATGCTGCGCCGGGGTTTCATCACGCGCCCCTGCCCCGATATAAATCCCGAGCGATGCAGATTGCGCGCTTGCCATCTCGTAAGAGACGACACGCAATCCGTTTGGTAATCTGCTGAGCTTAGCCGCGGTAAAATCGGTCATGCAGAGCGCCTGTTTTCATGCATCACCTGCTGAATGGTCTGCATATCTGCCGGCACAGATAAAGAGGCTTCTTCGCGGTCCATCAAATCAGCCAGATGAGCAGGCAATGGCGGTGTGATACCGCTGGCCGCTTCGACCGCGGCAGGGAATTTTGCAGGATGTGCACAGGCAAGAGCAATGATAGGCACTTCATCACCTATCAGGCCAGCTGCCCGTGCTTTGCGTGCTGCCCCGAGCCCAACGGCACTATGCGGGTCAATGACCTCACCTGTTTCTTGATGACAGATGGCAATTTCTGCTTTTGTTTCTGCATCATCTAAACGATAGGCCAAGAAGGTTTCATGGGCCTTTTCCATCACCGATTCTGGCAGGCTGAATTGGCCATTTTTAGCAAAATCTGCCATCAGTTCAGCACATGCCGCCCCATCTCTGTCTAGTAATTCAAATAACAGGCGCTCAAAATTTGAGGAAACCTGAATATCCATTGACGGGCTGAGAGAGGGTGCCACTGTCTCTCTGGTCATCGCATGGGTTTCAAAAAAGCGTGTGAGAATATCATTGCGGTTTGAGGCAATGATGAATTTTTCGACTGGCAAGCCCATCTGGGCAGCCGCCCAGCCTGCAAAAACATTGCCAAAATTACCTGTTGGCACTGAAAAGGCGACTTTTTGATCAGGTGCGCCAAGCGCCAAGGCAGAGCTGAAATAATAGACAATCTGCGGCATCAGACGTGCCCAATTGATGGAATTCACCGCAGAGAGATTCACCGCATCACGAAAAGGCTGGTCATTAAAGCAGCTTTTGACCAGAAGCTGGCAATCATCAAAATCACCGCCAACCGCCAGTGCAAATGCCCCTGGGGCTTTGACCGACGTCATCTGTTTTTGCTGAACAGGCGAGACCCGCCCTTCTGGGAATAAAATGAAGATATCAACCGCTTCGCGCCCTTTAAAGGCTTCTAAGGCTGCTGAGCCCGTATCGCCAGAGGTGGCCCCTAAAATGCTGGCCTTGCGGCCAGTGCGTTTAAGCGCATCATCAAATGCCCGTGACAAGAACTGCATCGCCACATCTTTAAAAGCGATGGTCGGGCCATGGAATAATTCAAGCAGATGCAGATTACCGCCCAGCCTGTCGCCAAGTGAGACCAGCGGGACCACATCATCATGTGTGAAGGTCTGATAGGCTTCTTTTGCCATCACCAAGAGTTCATCCTGGCTGAGCTCGCCTGTGGTGAAAGGCGCCATAATACGCGCCGCCAGCTCAGGATAGGATAAGCCGCGCATCGCGCGGATGTCATCAGGAGAGAAACGCGGCCAGCTGGTAGGCAAATATAAGCCCCCATCACGTGCCAGCCCGTTTAAGAGAGCCTCTTGATAGGATAACGGGCCATCCTGGCCTCTGGTGCTGATATAATCCATAGTCGGTCCCTTTTATATATCCTGTTGCGCGCCAAAACGCAGGCGGCCCTGCCCATGATGATAAGCAAAATAGACACCCAGCAATGCGAGCGCCAGCCCATACCAGGTCATGGCATAATTTAAATGCGGGTTTGAGACATCAATTTTCAGCTCAGCTGCAATCGGCAAGGTAATCACCTCATCCCCGCGCACCGCATCGATATAAAATGCTGTTTCCAGCGTATCACGCCCCAGATGGGCGGCAATTTCATCTGGCTTTAAGGTAAACCAGAAACCATTATCAGGCTCGTTTTCAGGTACAAAATAGCCTTTGCGTTGCGGCAGACGCACAATGCCATCAAAGGAGATCTCTTCATCTATCACCGAAAAGGCACGCTGCTCTGGTGCGCGGTAGGCTTCTGAGACCCAGCCTCTATTCACCAAGAATGTGCGCCCTGTCTGATCCACAAAAGGGGTGACCACATGAAAGCCAGCATTGCCTTCATAAGTGCGGCCGGTGAGGTAAATTTCCTGATCATGGGCAAACCGACCTGTCAGCCCGACACGCTGGAACTCTGAGCCTTCAATGGGTTGTTTGAGGGCTGTGATTGGCAGGGAGTCAGACTGAGAGCGGGCGGTATATTGTTCAATAAGCGCGGTCTTCCAGTTTAGCCGCTGAACCTGCCATGTGCCCAGCATGAGCAGAATAATCAAAGCTGGTATAGAAACAAGGGTAGGCAAAAGAAGAGGGCGAAACTGCATGATGAACATCTCATTAATTTTTGACTCAAAGCCGGTCTTTGTTGAACAGCTTTAGATTGGCCTGCATTAGATTAGCCTGCATTAGATTGGCCTGCATTATATTAGCCTGCATTAGATTAGTTGGGCATTTTCTCAAAATTCAATCGGCCCACCGAATAAATCAGCAGGCCGATAAAACCGATCATGCTTTAAAAGACAATATCGTCTTTTAGGAGGCTCGGATCAACCACCCCACCAATAAATCGCGACAAACAAGAACAGCCATACCACATCCACAAAATGCCAGTACCAAGCGGCCGCTTCGAAACCGAAATGTTCATCCTTGGTGAAATGACCGATCATCCCGCGCCACAAACACACCGCTAGGAACACCGTACCCACAATCACATGGAAGCCGTGGAAACCAGTTGCCATATAGAAAACTGATGGGTAGATGCCATCTGTAAAGGCGAATTTCGCATGGTCATATTCATAGGCCTGAAGGGCGGTGAACAGCACGCCAAGGCCAACTGTAATCGCCAGACCATTGATGAAATCACGGCGGTTATCATGCAACAGCGCATGGTGTGCCCAGGTCACAGTACAGCCTGACAAGAGCAGGATCAGCGTATTGATCAAAGGCAGGTCAAACGGGTTGAAGGTTTCAATGCCTTCTGGCGGCCAAACCCCGTCATTCGGGAATAGCGCGCGGTCGAAAAAGGCCCAGAAAAACGCGACAAAGAACATCACCTCAGAGGCGATAAACAGCATCATGCCATAGCGCATGCCAATCTGAACAATCGGCGTATGGTGCCCTTGATATTCTGCTTCACGGATAACATCGCGCCACCACATAAACATGGTCAGCAACACCAGACCAAGACCAGCGCCCAGCACATGCACACCATAGGTGTAATCATGCATATACATCGCCGCACCCAGCGCCGCGACAAAACCAGCTGCTGAACCAACAGCCGGCCATGGGCTTGGTTCTACCAGATGATAGGGATGTTGTTGATCACCACTCATTTTAGTCTCCTTGAAAAAATCCTGCCTAATCCCTTAGGCAGACCGGCCCTGTCCCAAAATAAGGCCGGTTTAGCTATCCCCCATAGCTGGGAAAAATGTATAGGAAAGCACAATCTCGTCAATATCTGCTGTATTGGGATCTTGTACAATTTCCGGGTCAATGAAAAAGCTCACTGGCATATCCATGCTCTCGCCTGGCTGCAAAGTTTGCTCGATGAAACAGAAGCATTCAATCTTCATGAAATAAGGCCCTGCCTTTTGCGGCGTGACATTAAAGGTCGCGGTGCCTGTGGTTGGCACATCGCTTAAATTGGTGGCCCGATAGGTGATTACCGTCTGCTCACCCGGGACCAAGGTCACCGGCTTATCCACCGCTTTGAAGGCCCAAGGCAGTTTTGGATTGGTGTTGGCATCAAAGCGCACCTGAACAGGCGCGATGGCAGCAGACACGCTCGCCGGCGCGCTGGTCGCCACTTGGGTGGTGCCACCAAAACCGGTCACCCGGCAAAATAGGTCATATAAAGGCACAGAGGCATAAGCAAGGCCGACCATCAGTGCCACCACAATAAAGACACCAGAAAGGAACCGCTTATTGCGGGCCTCTAAAGTCTCTTGTGGTTGCATCATCAGATCGCTCATGGCTTTAATCGCTCAGGCTCATACGCACAATGGTGATGATATAAAACAAAGCAGCCAGACCGAAAATCACGCCCAAAATCGCATGGTTGCGACGGCGACGGGCGACCAACAGCTCGGTTGCTGTTTGCGGCTCTTTGGGCTCAGTTTTTTGATTATCAATAGGTGATTTCTCAGTCATAGCGTCTCTCACAACAAGCCAAAAGGCAGCGCAATGGCCAGCCATTTATCAACAGGCAGCGCGGCGAACAGCAAAAACAGATAGAGAATGGAGAATTTAAACAGCCCCATCGCATGGTCATCAGAAGCTGATTTAAACAAACGCCAAGAAAGCTGAACAAAACGCAGGCCGAGCAGCAAGGCCAAAAGGCCATAGATAGCCCCTGACATGCCAATCACCACAGGTAGCAAGCCAATAGCCGCCATAATCACCGCATAAATCAAAATCTGTTTGCGGGTTTCCGGTGCCCCAGCCTGAACAGGCAGCATTGGCACATTGGCGCGCCGGTAATCTTCATTGCGCACCAAAGCCAGTGCCCAGAAATGAGGCGGTGTCCAGAAAAAGATAATTGCAAATAAGGTTAAGGATTGCAGGGTGATTTCGCCGGTCATCGCTGCCCAGCCCACCATAGGCGGCAAAGCACCAGCTGCCCCGCCAATGACGATATTTTGCGGCGTGCGGCGTTTCAGCCAGATGGTGTAAATCACCACATAGAAAAAGATGGTAAAGGCCAGCAGCCCGCCTGCCATGAAATTACTGGCCAGGCTGAGCATCAAAACAGAAAAAAGGCCGACAATCACACCAAAGCCAACAGCTTCATCTGGATCCATACGGCCAGCAGGTATCGGGCGTTTCTTAGTCCGCTCCATCACCGCATCCATATCGCGGTCATACCATTGATTGATCGCACCAGATGCACCCGCCCCCAGTGCGATCGCAAAAATAGATATCGCCGCCAGCACCGGATGCAGACCGCCATCTGAGAGCACCATACCCACAAGGCCTGTAAAAACCACAAGGCTCATCACCCGTGGTTTTAACAGCGAAAAGAAATCAGATACCGATGCCAAGGGGCGACCGGTATCTGCTTCTAATCTTGTGGACTTTGTGGTGTCCATCTGGTTGGTCCTTATCTGACGGGCTTAAGGCGACGTCACGTTTGGATTTACTTCACTTTTGGAAGCGCATCAAAGGTGTGGTAAGGCGGCGGTGATGACACCTGCCATTCCAATGTTGTTGCGCCCTCACCCCATGGGTTGTCTGCAGCCTTGCGGCGGCGAATGAAGGCCTCAGCAATCACGATGAGGAACAGCACAGCACCTGCGGCTGAAATGAATGAGCCGATAGAGGCAACATAGTTCCAACCAGCAAAGGCATCTGGATAGTCAATATAACGACGTGGCATCCCTGCCAGACCCAAGAAGTGCATCGGGAAGAAGGTTAAGTTCACCCCAATGAACATCACCCAGAAATGCAGCTTGGCCAGCATGGTGTTGTACTCATAGCCTGACATTTTTGAGAACCAGTAATAGAAACCGGCAAACAGGCCATAAAGCGCACCAAGTGATAGCACATAGTGGAAGTGCGCAATCACATAATAGGTGTTATGCAGCACCACATCCATACCCGCATTGGCCAGTACCACCCCTGTTACACCGCCAACGGTGAACAAGAAGATGAAACCGATTGCCCAGAGCATTGGCACGGTAAAGCGGATTGAACCGCCCCACATGGTCGCAATCCAGCTGAAAATCTTCACCCCAGTTGGCACCGCAATCACCATGGTCGCGGCGGTAAAGTATGCACGTGTATCCACATCCATACCCACTGTATACATGTGGTGCGCCCAGACGATAAAGCCAACAAAGCCAATCGCAACCATCGCATAAGCCATACCCAGATAGCCAAATACAGGCTTGTTAGAGAAGGTTGAGATGATGTGGCTGACAATGCCAAAGGCTGGCAGAATCATGATGTAAACTTCTGGGTGACCGAAGAACCAGAACAAATGCAGGAACAAAATCGGATCGCCGCCGCCTTCTGGGATGAAGAAGGTGGTCCCGAAATTACGGTCTGTCAGCAACATGGTGATCGCACCAGCAAGCACTGGCACAGCGAGCAACAGCAAGAAGGCGGTGATCAGCATCGCCCATGCAAATAAAGGCATCTTGTGCAAAGTCATGCCTGGTGTGCGCATGTTGAAAATAGTGGTGATGAAGTTTGCAGCACCCAGGATGGACGACACACCAGCCAGGTGCAGAGAGAAAATCGCCAAATCCATAGACATGCCAGGTGTCCCTTCAGACGAAGAGAGCGGCGGATAAATCGTCCAGCCGACACCTGCACCGCCATCAACCACAGCAGAAAGCAGCAGCAAGATGAAAGAAGGTGGCAACAGCCAGAATGAGATATTATTCATCCGCGGAAAGGCCATGTCTGGTGCACCAACCATAATCGGCACAAACCAGTTACCAAACCCGCCAATCAGGCCCGGCATCACCACAAAGAACACCATGATCAGACCATGGGCTGTGGTAAAGACGTTCCACATATGACCATCTGCCATATATTGAACACCGGGCTCCATCAGCTCCATACGCATGAAGACAGAAAAGCCACCGCCAATAAAAGCAGCGATAATCGCGAAGATGATATACATCGTCCCGATATCTTTGTGGTTTGTTGAATAAAGCCAACGACGCACGAAGCCGGTTGGGGCGCCGTGATCGTGATGGGCTGTTGTTGCGTCCGCACTCATGTCTCAATCTCCCTTTGAGAGCTTACTGGGCAGATGCCAGCTTGATTGTCGCTGGCAGCTGATTTACCGGCATCTGGTTAGATGCGAATTCTTCTTTGGCTTCGAGCAGCCAATTTGCGTATTCTTCCTTGCTCACTGCCTTCACAACGATAGGCATATAGGCATGGTTCACACC